>CAZKBQ010000045.1:0-36512 GCA_964550855.1 uncultured Anaerolineae bacterium | reverse complement strand
GCGGTAACCGCGCCCGTACAACGTATCAAATCGCGCCCGTGCTACGTGCCAAACCTCGCCCGTACAACGTGCCAAACCGCGCCGCGTCCGGGGCGAGGTGCGTAGGGGCGCGGTAACCGCGCCCGTACAACGTATCAAATCGCGCCCGTGCTACGTGCCAAACCTCGCCCGTACGACGTGCCCCGACTGTTCATTGGCCGCTCTGCGTCAATTCCATGATGTCGTAAAACGGCCCCTGCCGCGAGGTGACGGTCTGGACGTTCAGGCTCATCAGCGGCACGCGCTCATCCGCGCCGTCGGCGGCCTTCATCAGCATGTAGCCCTGCTCGCGCTCGCGAAACGAGTAATGAGCGCGCACGCCGTCGTCGATGCGCGCGATCAGCGCGGCGGTCAGCGCCTCCACCCGATCGATCGCGGTGACGATGACGAAGTTGTCGCCGCCGGCATGGCCCAGAAAATCGGCGCGGCCGCCCGCCTGCTCCACCGTCTGCGAGAAGACCTGCGCCACAAAGCGCAGCACCTCCTCGCCCGCCAGAAAACCGTAAGCGGCGTTAAAAGCCTTGAAGCCGCGCAGATTCGATCGGATGAGCGCCCACTCGTCCGATCGGCGCAGCAGGGCGCGCAGCTGCTCTTCCACCAGGCGCGGCCCCGGCAAACCCGTAATCGGATCGACAAGGTTCTGAAATTCCGCGCGGCGCAGCGCATTGCGCAGGCGCAGCCCCAGTTCCTCGGCGTCCACCGGCTTGGTCATGAATTCATCGGCGCCGGATGACAGCGCCAGCAGGCGATCATCGCGGCGGGCCTGCGGCGTCAGCAGGGTGATGTGCGCGTGACGGGTGCGCGGCGACGATCGGATCTCCTGACACAACGCGGCTGCATCCAGGGCCGGCACATCCAGATCGACGATGGCGGCTTGCGGCAGCCAGCGGCGCATGGCCGTCAACGCCTCGTCGTTGGTGACGGCCGTCAACACCGTATAATCACCGGCTGCAAAATAGCGCTGCAGCGCGTCACGTACCTCATCGTCATGGACTACCAGCAGCACGGTGCCTCGACTCATGTCAGCCTCCCGCGGGCGATTATGGCATAGGCTGTAGCGGATGGCAAGGGCCGCGCCCTCCGTACGCGCCATGTGTTGCCACGCCCTATGACTTAGAGTATAATCGCCATCAAGTTCTTATCTATTTGAGGTGAAGTTCGTGTCCGACCAGTTGCCCGCGGTGGAGAGTGCGCCACCCGTCGCAGAAGTGTCTGCCGAGAGCGCACCCGCCGGGGCGCAGCGCCACCGCTCCAATCTTCTGCGCGAAATCATCGAAACGGCCCTGCTCACGGCCATCATCTTCCTGATCGTCAACACTGCCACCGGCCGCTTCCGCATCGAAGGCAGCAGCATGGAGCCCAACCTGCACGATGGCGAATACGTCATCATCGACAAGGTGTCCTACATGCTGCACGGGCCGGAACGCGGCGACGTGATCGTCTTTGTGCGGCCCGGCGAGCGCGACTACATCAAGCGCGTCATCGGCCTGCCCGGCGATACGGTTGAAATTCGCAGCGGGCAGGTGTACGTCAACGGCGTCGCGCTGGAAGAGCCGTACATCAACCAGCCCGTGCGCCAGGACCTGCCGCCCCGCCAGGTGGAGCCTGGCCGCTATTTTGTGCTGGGCGACAATCGCAACAATTCCAGCGACTCGCGCGTCATCGGCACCATCGCGGCCGATGCCATCGTGGGCCGTGCCTGGTTCGTGTACTGGCCGCCGACCGATTGGGGCGCGGTGCCGCATTACACCTACGCGGCCCTGGCTCGATAGAGGGTAGTCCCGTGTCATCAGATGAACTAGATCTCAACCAACTCGATCAGCCGGTTCCCCGCCGATCGAACCTGCTGCGCGAGATCGTGGAAACCGCGCTGCTCATCGCCATCATCTTCCTGCTCGTCAACACCTTCATCGGCCGGTTCCGCATCGAAAGCGTGAGCATGCAGCCCAACCTGTGGGAGGGCGAATACGTGATCGTGGATAAGGTCTCGTACCTGCTGGGCGCGCCGCAGCGCGGCGACATCATCGTGTTTGAGAAGCCCGGCCAGCCCGACCTGATCAAGCGCGTCATCGGCCTGCCCGGTGAAACCGTGGAAGTGCGCAACGGCCAGACCTATATTGACGGCGTGCCCATCGGCGAACCGTACCTCTCACAGCCGCCCAACTACACGCTGCCGGCGACCACGGTGGAACCCGGCCGCTACTTCGTGCTGGGCGACAACCGCAACAACTCCAGCGACTCGCACGTGTGGGGCACCGTGCCGCGCGAGACCATCGTCGGGCGCGCGTGGATCATCTACTGGCCGCCGCCCAACTGGCAGATTGTGCCGCAGTACAACTACGCCGCCGCGCAGTCCAACTAAGCAGCCCGCCCGCGCGGCAAGAGGCCGTCCGTGTCGATAGACGAAGCGCAGGTTCGACAAGTCGTCAGGGCCGTCTTGAACCGCACGTTGGGACTGGCCCCGCGCCAGCCGCCGTCACCGGCCATCACCGCGCAGACCATCAACGCGGTTGCGCCCGGCGCCGAAGTGCGCGCCGCTCCCGATCAGGTCATCACGCCGCTGGCACGCGACGCCGCCCGCGAGCGCGGCGTCACGCTCGTGGAGCCGCGCCCAACCGATCGGATGATAAGTGCCGACCCTAAGTCGATTGCGCTGGGCGCCGATCACGGCGGCTTCGAGCTCAAACAGCAGATCCACGCCTACCTGATCGAACTGGGCTACCACCCGATCGATTGCGGCACGTTTTCAAAGGACGCGGTGGATTATCCCGACCTGGCGCTGGCCGTGGCCGAACTGGTGGCCGGCGGCCGCGCCGCGCGCGGCATTCTCATTGACGGGGCCGGCATCGGTTCGTGCATGGCGGCCAACAAGGTGCCGCACATTCGCGCCGCTTTGTGCTATGATCAGGCGACGGCCGTCAACAGCCGCGAGCACAACGACGCCAACGTGCTGACGCTGGGCGCGGGCCTGATCGGACCGGCGCTGGCCAGACAGATCGTCAAGACCTGGCTGGAAACGCCCTTCGGCGGCGGACGGCACGCCAAACGCGTCAACAAAATCATCGCCATTGAGCGACGTTACCTGAAATAATCATGTCCATTGATAATGCTCAACTTGAACAACTGGTGGAAGTCATCACCAAGCAGGTGCTGATCGCCTTGAACGATCCGGCGGTCGCCTCCCACCCGATCGAGCCGGCCGCGCCCGCCGGGCCGGACCCGGTGGATCACGTGCGGCGCGTAGTGGATGCGGGCGCCACCCGCATCGCCGCCAGCGTGGGCCACGTGCCCGCCGACGATGGACTGGCGCACTACATCGATCATACGCTGCTGAAGCCCGACGCCACCGACGCGCAGATCGCGCAGCTGTGCTACGAAGCGCGCAAGTACAACTTCGCCGCCGTGTGCGTCAATCCCAGCAAGATCAGGCTGTGCGCGCAGCTGCTCAAGGACACGCCCGTCAAGATCGCCACCGTGGTCGGCTTTCCGTTGGGCGCCACGCCGCCCGAAGTCAAAGCCTACGAGACGCGGCAGGCCATCGAAGACGGCGCGCACGAGATCGACATGGTCATCAACATCGGCGCGTTGAAAAGCAAAGACTACGCGCTGGTGGCGCGCGACATCGCCACTGTGGTGCGCACCGCGCAGGCCGGCGGCGCCATCACCAAGGTCATCATCGAAGCCGCGCTGCTGACGGATGAGGAAAAAGTCATCGCCTGCAAGCTGGCCAAGGAAGCGGGCGCCGAGTACGTCAAGACCTCCACCGGTTTTGCGTCCGGCGGGGCCACCGTGCACGACGTGGCGCTGATGCGCTGGGCGGTGGGGCCGGAGATGGGCGTGAAAGCAGCGGGCGGCATCAAGACTTATGCTGAGGCGATGCAGATGATCGAAGCCGGGGCCACGCGCATCGGCGCCAGCGCCAGCGTGAAAATCATGCAGGAACAATCGGGGTAAGCGCCATGACCACCTGCGATCACTGTCACATCGGCAGCCTGCAGGCGAGGCCGATCACCTACGCCAACTGGCACGCCGGCCTGTTCATCGTCATGCCCAACATGCCGGCGTGGCAGTGCGACGTGTGCGCCCACCTCGAAATCGACGCCGGCGCGCTGTCCAAAATCATGCCGCTGCTGGGGCCGGTAACCCAGCCCGATCCCACCCTGCCGCGCCGCGGTCGGCAGGCGCGCGGCAGCGACACCCATCGACCGGCCGCCGAATCCGATCACGATCACGGGAGAGTCTAGCGTGCCCGATCTGCGTTCGTACGTTTTTCTGGACAGTTTGCAGCCACAGCATGCCGCTTTTCTGGGCACTGTCGCCCAGGGCTTTCTGCCCCTGCCGGGCGATGCCTCGCTGTGGATCGAGATCGCGCCTGGCATCGAGATTAACCGCATCACCGATGTGGCCGTCAAGTCCACGCGCGTCAAGCCCGGCATGCAGATCATCGAGCGGCTGTACGGCCTGCTCGAAGTGCATTCCGAATCGCAGGCCGAGGTGCGCGCCGCCGGCGCGGCCATCCTGCGCGCCCTGGATCTGAAAGAAGAAGACCGCTGGAAGCCGCGTATCCTGTCCAGCCAGGTGATCCGCAACGTCGATCCGCACCACACGCAGCTGATCAATCGCATGCGGCACGGCCACATGCTGTTGGCGGGCCACACGTTGTACGTGCTGGAAGTGGAACCGGCCGCCTACGCCGCCATTGCCGCCAACGAAGCCGAGAAACGCGCCGAGATCAACATCCTGGAAGTGCGCGCCTTCGGCTCGTTCGGGCGCGTGTATCTGGGCGGCGAAGAGCGCGACATCATGGCCGGTTATCAGGCCGCGGTGGACGCCATCGAGGGCATCGGCGGCAAGGAAGCGTCCGGCCGCAAAGAATAAGCCCGCCTTACTCATTACTCATTACTTGTCAGTCATTGCTGGTTGCTCGTTACCCATTACGCCTCAAGGAGAGTGTCATGGCAGAAGCCCTGGGCATGATCGAATGCAAGAGTTTCGCGGCAATGGTTGAAGCCAGCGACGCAATGGTCAAGGCCGCCAAAGTCGAGCTCGTCAGTTACGAGAAGACCGGCGGCGGCTATGTGACCGCCATCGTGCGCGGCGACGTGGCCGCCGTCAAGGCCGCCGTTGAAGCCGGCGTCCGCGGAGCCGAGAAAGTCGGCGAAGTGGTGGCGGTTCATGTCATCCCGCGCCCGCACGTCAACGTGGACCTGGTGCTGCCGCTGGGCCGCGCCGAGCAGGCCGCGAAGGAATGACAGATGAAAAATGACCAATGACCAGCGTCCAGGTTGGTCATTGGCTCATTCGTCGTTGGGGGTTCCTATGCTGCTTGGCAAAGTCGTCGGCACTCTGGTCGCCACGCGCAAAGACGAAAAACTGGAGGGGCTGAAGTTCCTGGTCGTGCGGCAGATCACCGTCGATGGGCAGGACAGCCCCAACTATGTGGTCGCCGTCGATGCCGTGGGCGCGGGTGTCGGCGAGGTCGTCATGTATGCCAGCGGCAGTTCCGCCCGCCAGACCCGACTGACTGACCAACGCCCCTGCGACGCGGTGATCATGGCCATTGTCGATACGTGGGAAGTGAACGGTGACGTCCGATACCGCAAAGTTTGATTCCATGGATCTGGCCGATCTCGCCCGGCAGCGTCCATTGGTCGATCGCATCCGCGCTGCGCCGCCGCCCGGCACGCCACCGTATCGCGGCGGGCAGACGGGTGAATTGACGCACGCCGAGATCGAGACCATCCGCGATATCTCACTGGCCATCACCGCCTCGCTTAACGTCAAGGAAGTGATGAGCACCGTCGCCGAGCGCGCCGCCGGCCTGGTCCGCGCCTCGGCCAGCGCCGTGTACCTCATCGATCGCAACACCGGCCTGCTGCAGCTCATCACGGGCTACAACCTGCCGGAACAATACCTGGGCCTTACCCTGAGGCCCGGCGAAGACGCCCCCGGTCGCGTAGCCGTCACCGGCCGGCCCCTGATTGTGGACAACTATCTGGCATGGGAAGAACGCTCGCGCCGCTTTGAAGAACTGGCGCCCGCTTCCCTCCTGCCGGCCGCTCACAGCGTGGCCAGCGTGCCGCTGACCTACAGTCGGCACGTACTGGGCGTGCTGGAAGTCATCTACGCCGACGGGCGAGAAGTCTCCAACAAAGACGCCGCCCTGCTCCAGCTCATCACACCGCACGCCGCCACCGCAGTCGCACACGCGCAGCTCTTTGAACGCAACCAGCAGATCATGAACCTGCTGGAGGTCATCAACGATCGCGGCGCCGCCGTCAGCAGCGTGGGCACCGCCGTCATCAACGCCGGCCACAACGTCGCCCGCATGAGCGAAGAAACGCTGGCGCGCACCGTGGCCGCCCTGCACCTGGCAGCGGGCCGCGTCTTCTTGAGAGACCTGCACGGCGCACAGCTCACGCCTGTAGCCAGTCTGCACCTGCCGGATGATGACGACCCCGGCCTGCTCCGCGCTGCCGAGCATTGCAGTCAGGTGAAGCAAACCGTGCTGGTACAAAAAATGACGGCTTTCACCTGGACCAAGGGCCTGGTGGAGTGGCTGGCCGATCACCGGCTGGGCGCGCTGGTCTGCGTGCCGCTGATGGCCGAAGACGAAGTGGTGGGCGTGCTGCAGGCGATTGCGCCGCCGGGCAAGCAATTCGATACGGGCGAATTGGACACGCTGCACATCATCACCGGACAGCTGGCCCTGGGCGTCTCAAACGCCCGATTGTTCACCCGCGTCCGATCGGAACAGCAGCAGATGGCGGCCATTCTCTCCAGCAGCGGCGACGCCATCATCGGCCTCGACGCGGCCGGCCGGGTGCAGCTGGCCAATCCCGCCGCCGAGCGCGCCTTCAACTTCGACGCCAAAGCCGCCGTCGGTCGACCACTGATGGAGGTGGCCGACAACGAAGCCCTCAACACCGGCGTCCAGGCCGCACTCAAAGCCGGCGTCGCCCAGCCCGTGGCGTTTGAAATCACCTTCATGGATGACAGCGTGCTCTTCTGCAACCTTTCGCCCATCGCCGATCCGGCCGGCCAGCTCTCCGGCTGGGTGGCGGTGATGCAAGACATCACGCGCTTCAAAGAAACCGAGCGCATGAAGAGCGACATGATCCTGACGGCCTCGCACGATCTGCGCAACCCCGTCAACCTGACGCTGGGCGCGCTCGATCTGCTGAACAAAGCCACCACCGAATGGTCGGCGCTGCAAAAAGAAGCATATGACCTGGCCTTTCTGGGCGTGCGCCGAATTGAAGCCCTCATCTCCGACCTGCTCGATCTGGAACGCATCGAGCGCCGGGTGGGCCTGCGCCTGGCCGAGTGCGACCTGGGCGACATTGCCAACATCGTCGTGACTGAGCTGCGCCTGCAGGCCAATGAACGCCAGCAAGCGCTGACGCTGGAGCGCCCCGACAGCGCCAGCACGCGGGTGTTGGGCGACCCGCAGCGGCTCTATCAAGTCGTCAGCAATCTGCTCAGCAATGCCATCAAGTACACGCAGCCCGGCGGCGAGGTGACCGTGGCGCTCTGGGCCCAAGACGATCAGGTGCGGCTGGACGTGCGGGACACCGGGCCCGGCATCCCGCCCGAAGCGCAGCCGCGCGTCTTTGAGCGCTTCTATCGCGTGGCCGGCGCCAACGCCGAGGCACGCGGCACCGGCCTGGGCCTGGCCATCGTCAAGACCATTGTGGAGCAGCACGGCGGCCGCGTCTGGGTGACCAGCCGCCTCGGCCAGGGCTCCACCTTCTCAGTGTCGCTGCCCAAACTCCAGCGGGCCGATTAGGGCGAGCCAAATCTGATGATCGACGACACCCGCATCAATCAGCTGGTTCAACAAGTGATGGCCGAAGTGCGATCAGGGCAGACCCCGATCGTGCCGCCAACCCGATCGGGCGCAGCTGCCCCGCCAGCCGCCGTCGGCGTTGACGGCGTCTTCGCCGAAGTGGACGGCGCGGTCGCCGCGGCGCGCACCGCCTTCGATCAGCTCAACGCCCTGCCCCTCGATCTGCGCGATCGCATGATCACGGCCATGCGCCATGCCGCCGAAGAAGCCGCCAGCGTGCTGGCGCACGAAGCCTGGATCGAGACTGGCATGGGCCGCTATGAAGACAAGGTCGAGAAGAACCTGCTCAATGCGCGCAAGGCGCTGGGCACTGAAGACCTGAAGACCGGCGCGTGGAGTGGCGATCACGGCTTGACCATCACGGAGTATGCGCCCTACGGCGTCATCGGCGCGCTGACGCCCAGCACCAACCCCACCTCCACCGTGATCTGCAATTCGATCAACATGGTGGCGGCGGGCAATGCCGTGGTCTTCGGCGCGCATCCTTCCGCCAAGAATTGCACCGCGCACGCCGTACAAATCCTCAATCGCGCCATCCAATCGGTCGGCGGGCCGAAGAATCTGCTGACCACCATCGCCGAACCGACGATCGAAAAGGCCCAGGCCATCATGGCCCACAAACAGGTGCGCCTGCTCACTGTGACCGGCGGCAGCGCCGTCGTGAAGCAGGCCATGTCCAGCGGCAAACGAGCCGTGTGCGCGGGGCCGGGCAATCCGCCGGTGGTGGTGGACGAGACAGCCGATATTGAACAGGCCGGGCGTGACATCGTGCGCGGCGCATCGTTTGACAACAACATCGTGTGCACGACGGAAAAAGAAACGTTCGTGGTGGAGTCGGTGGGCGACGCGCTGCTTAAAGCGATGTGCGCGCACGGCGCGGTGCAGATCAGCTCGTGGCAGCTGGAGCGTCTGTGCAAAGTGATCTTCGAAGAGAATCGCGGGCCGGGCAAACCGGGCGTCATGAACAAGCGCTTCATCGGCCAGAATGCCGGCGTGCTGCTCAAGCAGATCGGCATCGACGCCGGGCCGGAAGTGCGCCTGATCGTCGCCGCCGTCGATCGCGATCACCCGCTAATCTGGTCGGAGCAGATGATGCCGGTGATGCCCGTGTGCAAAGTCCGCTCGGTGGACGAGGCGATCGATCTGGCCATCCGCGCCGAGCACGGTTTCCATCACACCGCCATGATGCACTCCAAGAACCTGGACGCGCTCAGCCGCATGGCGCGCGAATGCAATTGCAGCATCTTTGTCAAGAACGGCCCGTGCCTGGCCGGGCTGGGCTACGGCGGTGAAGGGTTCTGCTCGTTCACCATTGCCAGTCCCACCGGCGAGGGCATCACGTCGCCGCGCAGCTTCAGCCGCATCCGCCGCTGCACGCTGGTCGACGCGTTCCGGATCGTCTAAGGCACCGATCAAGAACCGCAGGCAAGGAGAGTGGCCCATGAGTCAAGTTGGAGCGCGACGCTTAACCGCCGATGTGTTTTGCGATTCGCACCGCATCTCCACCCAGATGGCGCTGCGCGGGCGCGTGTTGTCGGATGTGCTGAACGACACGAGCACATCCTATCTGGAGTTGGACATCGCTTACGTGTCGCGCATCGATCACCCCGGCGAGATTCTGGCCGACTACGCGCTGTCGATCGTGCGCAAGGATCGGCTGACGTTTGTGGTGGTCGCCGCCGGGCTGGAAATGGCTCTCAAGCAGGCCGCCACGGCCTACACCTACCGGCGGCAGTGGCCGGTGTTTGTCACCGTGCCCGGCTTTGAGATCACCGGCCAGATCGAAGCGCCCGCCAACGTCGATCTCAAGGCGCTCATGGCCGTGGGCGTCGACCGCTTTGTACCGGTCTTCAACGGCACGGCCACGCTGTCCATGAATCAGAGCGTGCAGTTCAGCGGCGAACTGATCCTGATCAACAAGACGGCCATCGAAGTGTTCTGCATCGGCGACAAAGCCGCGCAATGAGCCGCGCGCCGGTGCGCTGCGCGCGGCGTACGCGGGTCGCCGGTTCGGGCGGCGCCGACTCTGATTGAGCAAGCCGGGCACATTGAGCGTTGTTCATTGCCAAGTATGCTTTCCGGGAGCAGCGCATGGGAACTATTCTAGTCATCGATGACGATCTGGATTTGCAGCAGATGCTGAAGCTGATGTTGCAACGCGGCGGCCACAAAGTGGTCACCACCGGCGAAGGCACTGACGGCCTGACCAAGGCCAAAGTCATCAAACCCGATCTGGCCATCGTCGATGTGATGATGCCGGGCATGAACGGCTATCAGGTCGTGCGCAAGCTGCGCGAGGACCCAGACACCGCCGGCATGGCAGTGCTCATCCTGACGGCGCGCGCCCAACCGGTCGATCGCGAAGCCGCGCTGGCCGCCCAGGCCGATGACTACATGCCCAAGCCGTTTGCGCCCAACGAGCTGTTGGCCAAAGTCAACGAGATGCTGGAAAACCGCAGCGCCGCGCAGGGCCCCGCCAAGCGCACCGTGACGCTGCTGTCGCTGCGCGGCGGCGTGGGTGTGACTTCGGTCGCCGTCAATCTGGCGCTGGCCTCACAGGCCAAAGGCTTTCCCACCTGCCTGGTCGATCTCAAATCGGGGCCGGGGCACGTGGCGCTGCACCTGCGCCTCAACGTCAAGAGCACGTGGATCGACTGGGCCAACAGCGGCGACGGCAGCATCGACGGGGTGACGCGGCACCTGCTGCCGCACGACTCCGGTCTCTCAGTGTTGTGCGCGCCCATCGTGCCGATGAATCTGCCCGCCGCCGATCGAGTGACCACGCTGATGACTCTGCTGCACGACAAATACGCCCGCGTGGTCGTGGACGCCCCCAGCCTGTGGATGGGCGTCACAGCCGCGGCTGCGCTGGCCTCAGACACCGTCTGGGTGGTCATGGCCCCCGAGGTTGGCTCGCTGCAATCGACGGTGGGCCTGCTGCGCGCCATGAAGGCCGCGCGCCTGCCCGACGAACGCATCGAATTGATCGCCAATCAGATCATGCCCAAGGCCGGGCTGGCTCTGCCCGCCATCGAAAAAGCGCTGGGACACGGCTTCATCGGCAAGCTGCCCTACGACGAGGCGCAGCCCGGCGCCATCGGCCAGGGCACGCCGCTAATGATCCATCAGACCGATTCGCCGCTGGCGTCCGCCGTCAAAGCCCTGGCATGAAAAAAGCTGCGCGTGCCCGGCCCGCCCCGATCGTTTCTGCGCCGCCCGCCGGCCCCGAACCGGCGCTGGCGCTGATCGAATTTGCCAGCATCGCCACCGGCATGCAGGCCGGCGATGCCATGGTCAAGAAAGCGCTCATCGCGCGCATCGTCGCGGGCACGGTGCAGCCCGGCCATTATCTGGTGCTGATCAGCGGCCAGGTGGCCGAGGTGGAAGAATCGCTCAAGGCCGGGCGTGAAGTCGGCGGTGACAGCGTAATCGATACCGTGCTCCTGCCGCAGGTGCATCCCGCCGTGATCGACGCGATCGCGGGCGGGCGCGATCGGGCCGCGGGCACCGCGCTGGGCGTGATCGAAACCGCCACCGTGCCGGCCGCCATCCAGGCAGCCGATGCAGGCGTGAAAGGCGCGCAAGTGGCGTTGCTGGAGGTGCGCCTGGCCGACGGCCTGCACGGCAAAGGTCTGACGCTGTTCACCGGCGAAGTGGCCGACGTGGAAGCCGCCGTCGAAATCGGCGTAAGCGCCATCGAGCCGCGCACCCTGACGAAGCAAGTGGTCATCCCGCAGCTGCATCCCGACATGGGCGGCAATGTCAGCCAACGCACGCGCTTCGCGGCCAACGTCAGTGCGTACTGGCCCGCGCCGCAAGAGACTTGAAGATCATGCAATTAGCCGACGTCATAGGCACCCTGGTTGCCACGCAAAAATACGCCGGGCTGGAAGGCGTCAAATTCCTGATCGTGCAACCGCTGAACAAACAGCAGCAGCCCGAAGGTGAACCCGTCGTTGCCGCCGATGGCACGGCCCAAGCCGGCCCCGGCATGCGGGTTTTCGTCGTCGCCTCGCGCGAAGCGGCCCTGGCCCTGCCCGTCGCCTTTGTGCCGGTCGATCACGCCATCGTCGGCATCGTCGATCAAATATCGACCGGCTCCTGAAATCGCCGGCTGCTCATCACTCACCATTCATTACGCTCATCTTTCACGCGCATGTACATCGGCAAAGTCTTCGGCAACGTCGTCGCCACCATCAAGCACCCCACGTTTGATCGACACAAGCTGCTGCTGGTCGAACGCCTGACGCCCGACAGACAGGCCACGTCCAAATACGATCTGTGCGTCGATGTGGTGCAGGCCGGCGTGGGCGATACCGTGCTGGTGCTGGACGAGGGCAATTCGGCGCGGCAGGTGCTGGACCAGGTGCCCTATGGCGCAGTCCGGGCCGTCATCGTCGGCGTGATCGACCGGATTGATGTAGAATAGCCCCCGGCGCAGAGAGGCCCTGCCGCCTGTCTGCGCGTCATTATGCGACCTTCATCTGTCAACCCACCTCAGCGAGCGGCCACCTACCAGACCGAGCGCGTGCTGCGCGACGAGATCGTGCGCGTGGGCCGGCTGCTGTACGATCGGCAGCTCATCGTCGCCACCGACGGCAACATCTCGGCCCGGCTGGATGAGCGCCGTGTGCTGTGCACGCCCAGCGGTCTGTGCAAAGGGCTGATGACGGCCGAGCAGCTGATCGTGGTCGATCTGGATGGCCGGCGCATCGACAGCGGCACCTACGCCAATCGCGATCTCAAGCCCACATCGGAAATCAAAATGCACCTTGAGGCCTACCGGCAGCGGCCCGACGTGCGCGGCATCGTGCACGCGCACCCGCCCACCGTGGTGGCGGCCAGCATCGCCGGCCTCGATCTGGCGCGGTGCCTCATCCCGGAGGCCATCGTGTTCCTGGGCGTCGTGCCCACCACGCAGTACGCCACGCCCTCCAGCGAGGAAAACGTGCGCGCCATCCGCGAACTGATCGCCGGGCACGACGCTATCATTCTGCAGCGGCACGGCACGCTGGTGGTGGGCGCCACGCCCACCGACGCCTATCTCAAAACGGAGACAGTGGATCAGATGGCGCGGGTGGCGCTGCTGCTGGCCATGCTGGGCGGAGGCGAGGCGCTGCCGCCCGAGCAGGTGACGAAGCTGATCGATCAGCGGCGGGCGCTGGGGCTGGCGCGCGCCGACGACGAGACGGAGTTTTGCGAACATTGCGGTGTGTGCCACCGGCCCGATCGGCATGTCACCCGCTCGGACGCCGCCATACCCGCCGAACATCAAGTGCGCGAGATCGCAGCGCGCGTGCTGCGCGACCTGGGCCACCGGGCTTAGGGCTTCTGCTGAATCGCGCCGATGGAGAACCCATGATACGTTGGCTTGTCACCGTCAGTGTGCTCATCAGCGCAGCCGCGCTGGCGCCGCTGACCAATCCTCAGCCGGCCGTCGAGGTGATCGACAATCGGGCCCGGCTGGAGTTTCCCGATCGCATCACCTTCGACGCCGACTTCAAGAGCAACACGCCGATTCAGCGCGTGGTGCTGGAATACGGCGTCGATCAGCAGACCTGCGGCCAGGTGGTAGCCAAGGCCTTCCCCGACATCACCCCCGGCGACAGCGTGTCGGCATCGTGGACGTGGGAGATGCTGCAGACCGGCTCGCAACCGCCAGGCGCCACCATCTGGTGGCGCTGGCGTCTGACGGACGCCCAGGGCAAGGACACCCTGACATCCGATCAGACCGTGATCTGGCTGGACGATCAGCACGCCTGGCAAACCATCAGCGGCGGTTCGATCAATCTGCACTGGTACAACGGCGATCAGGCCTTTGGGCGCGAGCTGCACGATTCGGCTGTGAAGTCGCTGGCTGATCTGGCGCAGGCCACCGGCCTGCGCACCACCGCACCGATCGATCTCTACATCTATGGCAATGTGCAGGACATGCGCGACGCCATCTTGTATGAGCCCGGCTGGACGGGCGGTCTGGCGTTTTCCGATTACGACATCGTGCTCATCGGCATCGCGCCGGACGACATTGAGTGGGGCAAGCGCACGCAGGCGCACGAGTTGACGCACGTGCTGGCCGGTCAGCTGACCTTTAGCTGCCTGAGCGATATTCCGACGTGGCTTCAGGAGGGCCTGGCCGTGTATGGCGAAGGCGGGCCGGAAGCAGCCTCACGGGACCAGCTCAATCAGGCGATCCGCGCCAACACGCTGCTCTCCATCCGATCGCTCAGCGGCAACTTCTCGGAAGACCCCGCCAAAGCCGATCTATCATACAGCCAGTCATACAGCGTGGTGAATTTCCTGATCGAACAATACGGGCAAGATCGCATGCGGACGCTGCTCGACGCGCTGAAACAGGGCCAGACGGTGGACGAGGCGCTGCAGACGGCGTATGGCTTCAACGTGGACGGACTGGACGATGCGTGGCGCGCGCACGTCAAAGCCCGGCCGCGCCCCAATGCCGGCGCACAGCCCACGGCCACCCCCATGCCCACCGAAGTGCCCACCTTCGTGCCGATCTCGATCGCTCAGGCCGCACCCACCATGGCGCCCACCCGCGCGCGGCCCACACCCACGCCGATCGTCGTGTCGCAGGCGCCGCCCGCTGAGTCGCCAACCAAATCGATCGAGCCGCAGGCTGCGACCGACAACGCGCCGAATGGCGCGCCGAATATGACGCTGATCTTCGTATTGGTTGGAGCCGTGGGCGTCATCGTCGGCATTGTCGCAGTGATGGTCATCAATCGGCGGCGGCAGAGACTGGTGCCATGATGCGTACACGCTTGACCCTCGGTCTGATCATCTCAATGGCGATAGCGGTGCTGTTGGCGGCCTGCCAGACCCCCACCCCTGCGCCGCCGACGATTCCGCCGAGCCTGGCGCCGGTTGAAACACTCGCGGCCGGGCGGCTGCTGGAAGCCACTGTGCCGCCCACGCCAATCGCCACCGAGCCGGAGCCGCACGATTTCCCGCTGCGCCCCACTGCCACACCTTATAAAGGCACCAGCAGCGTGCAGTCGGGCGTCTTCCGCGACGATGCGGCCGGCATCAGCGTGGCTTATCCACGCCGCTGGTCGGTGAATACGTCTGAGGCGAACGGCCAGCTGCTGGCGCGGTTCATCAGCCCCTTAGGCGATGTGCAGGGCATCCTGATCGCCGGGGCGGTGGACGACACACAATCGGCGCAGGCGGTGGCTTACGAAGTGCGCAACGGCCTGACCGGCTCGTTGTCGGGCGTGAAGACGCTCGACGACAAGGCCTTGACGCTGGCGGATGGACGCGAAGCGTGGCGTGTGGTGTTCACGGCCAAACGCAGTGATGGCAGCGAATTGAAGGCCGATGTGACGGCCACCAGCAATGGCGCGCGCGCCTACATCATGGTGGTGTTTGGCGAGCCGGCAGCCTTTGACGACAACGCGAGCAGCATCGATCAGCTGATCGGCGCGCTGCACATTGAGCGCGCGCGGCTCAACGGCATCGAGCGTGATCAGGCGCTGGTGCTGGCGGGCGGCGAGACTCGCAATCCGCGCGAGTATGATCCGGCCACGACGCATGGCAGCGGCGACAAGCTGGTGTACAGCGGGCTGGTGGCGTTTGATCCGCAGCTGAATCTGATCCCCGATCTGGCGGGTTCATGGGATATACAGAGCGGCATCACGTACACGTTCCATCTGCGTCCCGATGCGCGCTTTCACAACGGCCGCCCCGTCACCGCGCAGGACGTGATCTATTCATGGGAGCGGGCGGCTGATCCGGCGACCGGCTCGGACACGGTGCTGACCTATCTGGGCGACATCGTGGGCGTGAAGGACCGTCAGGCCGGAAAGACCGATCGGATCAGCGGCCTGACCGCCCTTGACGATCACACCCTGCAAGTCGTCATCGACGCGCCCAAGCCCTATTTCCTGATGAAACTCACGTATCCGGTGGCCTTTGTGCTTGATCGAAATAACGTGGCGGCGGGCGGCGAATGGTGGCGCACGCCCAACGGCACAGGGCCATACCGGCTGGCGCGCTGGGACAGCTTCAAGCAGATGGTGTACGAGCGCAACGACGATTATTATCTGGAGCCGCCCAAAATTCCGTACGTCATTGTGCAGCTGTTCAGCGGTGTGGGGCTGCGCCTGTACGAGAACGGCGAGATCGATGTGACCGGTGTGAGCCGCGCGGACGTGCCGCGCTTTGAGGATCCGAAGGAGCCGTTGAGCGCGGAATTGCGATCGGGCGTGAGCCTGTGCACGGGCATGATCATCTTCGACTCGAAGCAGCCGCCGTTTGACGATGTGAAAGTGCGGCAGGCGTTTACGCTGGCGTTCGATCGGAGCAAGTTCATCGACATCGTGCTGAGCGGCATCGCCCTGCCCGCGATCGGCCCGTATCCGCCCGGTCTGCCCGGCTACAACGCCGAACTTAAGGGGCTGCCCTATGATCCGGCGCGGGCGCGCGAGCTGCTGGCCGAATCCAAATACGCGGGCCACCTGCCGCCGATTGTGTACACCGACAGCGGCAACGGCAGCGACATCGGCGCGGACGTGTCGGCGCTGGCGCAGATGTGGCAGCAGAATCTGGGCATCACGCTCACGGTGGAGAACATCGATCCCGACAAGTATTTCGATCTGATGCACGCGGGCCAACACGGCCAGATTTTCAGCGGCGGCTGGTGTGCGGACTATCCCGATCCGGAGAACTTCGCCGACGCGCTGTTTCACACTGGCGCGCAGCAAAATCAGGGGAACTACAGTAATCCGGCGCTGGACAAGATTTTGGAAGACGCGCGCGTGGAACAGGACCCGGCCCGGCGCATTCAGCTGTATCAACAGGCCGAGCAGATCATCGTGGACGACGCGCCGGTGCTGTTTACCACGCACGGCCTGTCGTACCTGCTGGTGAAGCCGTACGTCATCGGCTACACGTTGACGCCCATCGACATCGCGCTGGAGCGCTATTTGTCGATCGATCCGACCAAGATGAAGTGACGCGCGCGCGTCATTGTTTGGCCGACCGACTTCTTCGGCGAATGAATTCGCGGCTGGCGGGCACACCGCCGCCGCCAAACTTTGACGCGCACTCTAAAGTGATGAAGTGACGCGCGCCTTGACCGAATGGATCATCGCTGGTAAAATCCTGCCGCTGTCCGCCCCCGTCGTCTAGTGGACCAGGACGCGGCCCTTTCAAGGCCAAAACGCGGATTCGAATTCCGCCGGGGGCACACTTCGACGGGAAGCCCAGGCCTTCCCGTTGTTCATTTCACCGCGAAGACGTCAAGACTGCGCAGAAAACCCGGCATCTTGGCGGCCTCGCGGTTTTCACATCCACAGGGGGCAGCATGACCGGTCGGTATTTTGAGGACCTGACGGTGGGCCAGCGCATCGTGCACGAGCGCGGCCGCACCGTGACCGAGATGGACAATGTGCTGTTTTCGGCCTTGACGATGAACACCCAGCCACTGCATCTGGACGAGGAATTTTCCCGGAAGACGCAGTTTGGCCAGCGCGTGGTGCACGGCATCTTTACGATGGCGCTGGTGGTGGGCCTGAGTGTGCCCGACCTGACCGAGGGCACGATTGTGGCCAACCTGGGTTACGACAAGGTGAGCAGTCCCGCGCCGGTCTTTCACGGCGACACCATCACCGCCGAGACCGAAGTGCTGGACAAACGCGAGTCTGCGACCAAACCCGACCGCGGCATCGTGCGATTGCGACAGATCGGCCGCAAGCAGGATGGCACGGTGGTGGTGGAACTGGAACGCACCGTGATGTTTCTCAAGCGCAACACGTAGCCGTCGCGTCCCGTGCCGCGAATCACGACGGTCATTTTACCCATTTCTCAGTATTTATCAGGAGTCTGGCATGCGTCCGCGCCGCTGTCTGCTGTTCATGCCCGGCGATGATCGCCGCAAGATCGAGAAGGCCGTCGCGCTGGGCGTCGATTCGATCGTGATGGACCTGGAAGACGGCGTGGCGTTCACTCGCAAGGCCGAGGCGCGGGCGACGATCGCCGCCGCGCTGCGTGAGCTGGCGTTTGGACGAGCCGAGCGGATCGTGCGCATCAACCCGATCGGCTCCGGCCTCGAAGCGGCCGATCTGGCCGCGCTGCGTGATCGCCCCCCCGAAGCCATTATGCTGCCCAAGGCCGAGAGCGCCGATCAGGTGCAGCAGCTCGATCGGGCCTTGAGCGGCACGCCGGTTCGCCTCCTGCCCATCATCGAGACGGCGCGCGGCGTGATCAACCTGCGAGAGATCGCGGCGGCCTCAGAGCGGATCGACGCGCTGATCTTCGGCGCGGAAGACCTGGCAGGCGACATCGGCGCGACGCGGACGGCCACCGGCTGGGAAGTGTTCTATGCGCGCAGCGCCGTGGTCATGCATGCGGCCGCCTTTGGCCTGCCGGCCATCGATACGCTGGTGATCGACTTCAACGACGACGCGGCCTTGATCGACGACTGCCGCTTCGGTGTGCAGCTGGGCTTCAGCGGCAAGCTGGCCATCCATCCCCGGCAGGTCCCCATCATTCAGGCGGCCTTCACACCCACCGACGAACAGATCGAGCAGGCGCGCGCGCTCATCGAGGCGCACGCGCAGCATCAGGCGCGCGGCGTGGGCGCATTTGCGTGGGAGGGCAAAATGATCGATCGGCCCGCCATCCGCGCGGCGGAACAGGTGCTGGCGAAGGCGAAAGCAGCGGGCAAGGTCGAGTAACCATGCACTACACCGCCCGCTTTGAAGACGCCCTGGTGTACGCGCATCAGCTGCACGCCCATCAGAAGCGCAAGCAAACCGACATTCCGTACATCAGTCACCTGCTGGCGGTGACGGCCATCGTGATCGAGAACGGCGGCACGGAAGATGAAGCCATCGCCGCGCTGCTGCACGACGCCATTGAAGATGCGGGCGGCGACGCTGTGCGGCACGAGATTCGAGTGCGCTTCGGCGAGCGGGTGCTGACGATTGTGGAGGGCTGCACCGACGCGGACGAGTGGCCCAAGCCGCCGTGGCTGGCGCGCAAACAGGCGTACATCGAACATCTGCGGGCCGAGCCGGACCCGTCCATTCGCCTGGTGTCACTGGCCGACAAGGTGCACAACGTACAATCGATCCTGCGGGATTATCGCGTGGTGGGCGACCGCGTGTGGGAGCGCTTCACTGGCAAACGTGACGGCTCGGTGTGGTATTACCGCTCGCTGCTGCAGGTGTTTCAGGCTGGCGGCTCGTCGCCGTTGATTGACGAGTTCGCGCGGCTGGTAAGCGAGTTGGAGCAGCTGCCGTAAGATTGATTTCACCAGTCCGGCTTTACAGGTCGTCGGCCAGATCGATCAATCCCTGCCCCCGATCGACCACCTGGCCCTGGCGGACGAGGATTTTGGCCACGCGCCCGGCGTGCGGCGCAGCGATCTTGATCTCCATCTTCATCGCTTCCAGTATGATCAGCGGCTGACCGCGCTGCACACTTTCACCTTCGGCGACCAGCACCCGGCTTACCTGCCCCGGCATCGACGCGGCCAGGCTGCCCTCGGCGCGATGCTGCTTGCGGCGGAGACGGCGCAGATCGGGCTGCTTGAGTTCATACGTCTCGCCTGCCACGGCCACGCAACGCGCGCGACCATCAGCGGCGACGTAGGCCAGATAGCGTTGATCGTCCACGGTGAAGATCAACTCGCCGTCGCGCTGATGAACGAGCCGGGCCGTATGGACGCGATCGCCGATCGAGACGCGGTAGGCGCCGTCAACCGCTTCGATCTTCAAGGCGACGACTTCGTCTTCCAGTTGATATTGGACTTCCACGTCAACCGCCCGTCCTGAAGTGATCGAGGATCTGCCATGGATCGTGATCGGGTTGGCGGTGGCCCGCCGACTCATCCGCCTTGGGGTTGGTGGTGTCAGCCAGCGCCGCCGCGATCAACGCCGCAGCGTGGTGCGCGCGGCGCGGCTGCCACGCCGCAAATTCACGCTCGACGAAGTCGGTGGTCACTTCGCCGCGCTGGAAGGCGGGATGCGCCAGCACGTCACGCAGAAACGGCAGGTTGGTGGTCACGCCCAGAATGATCGTGTCGGCCAGCGCCGCGTCAAGCTTGCGGATGGCGTCGGCGCGATCCGTGCCGTGCGCGATGACCTTGGCAATCATGGGATCGTAGTGGATGGTAATCTCGTCGCCGGTTTCCACGCCGCTATCCACGCGCACGCCGGGCGCGTGCGGAAACTTCGCCAGTAGCACTGTGCCCACGGCGGGCAGAAAGCCGTTGGCGGGGTCTTCGGCATAGACGCGCGCTTCGATGGCGTGGCCGCGCCGTGTGAGGTCAGCCTGAGTGAAGGGCAGCGCCTGGCCCTGCGCCACGGCGATCTGCAGCTTCACCAGATCGAGGCCGGTGATGGCCTCCGTGACGGGATGCTCGACCTGCAGGCGCGTGTTCATTTCGAGAAAGTAGAACTCGCGCGTGCGCGGATCGACGATGAATTCGATGGTGCCGGCGTTGGTGTAGTTCACAGCCTGCGCGGCGGCCACCGCCGCCCGACCCATGCGCGTGCGCAGCTCGTCGTTCAGCAGCGGCGAAGGCGATTCCTCGATGATCTTCTGATGGCGGCGCTGCGTCGAGCAGTCGCGCTCAAACAGGTGAACGATGTGCCCGTGTTCGTCGCCGAAGATCTGAAATTCCACGTGATGCGCGCCTTCCACGTATTTTTCCAGAAAGATCGTATCGTCGCCGAAGGCCTTGTGCGCTTCGCGCTGCGCGGCCGCGATCGCCTCGCTCAGCCCATCGGGCCGGTGCACAATACGCATGCCTTTGCCGCCGCCGCCGGCTGCGGCTTTGACGAGGATCGGATAACCGATGGTGCCGGCCACTTCGCCAAAGTCGGCCTCGACCGCGCCCTGATAGCCGGGCACGATGGGCACGCCGGCCCGCTCCATGACGGCGCGCGCGTGCGTCTTGCTGCCCATCTGACGGATGGCGTCGCCGGACGGGCCGATGAAGAGCAGGCCGGCGGCGCGCACCGCGTCGGCAAAGTCGGCATTTTCCGAGAGGAAGCCGAAGCCGGGATGTACTGCCTGCGCGCCCGAGCGTCTGGCGGCATCAAGGATGCGCTCGATGTGCAGGTAGGATTCGGCGGGCGGCGGCGGGCCGATCGGGATGGCCTCAGCCGCGACGCGCACGTGCAGGGCGTCAATGTCGGCGTCGGAGTAGATCGCCACCGGGGTGATGCCCAATTCGCGGCAGGCGCGCGCGATCCGCACGGCGACCTCGCCGCGATTAGCGATGAGGATTTTGGTTAATGGCATACGAACCAATTGTAGCACGAAGCCGGCCGCGCCCTGTGGCAATCTGCGCGACGTTTGGTGTCATTCGTTACTTATCGCCCGACCGCATTGCGACTACTTTGAGATTATCCCATCCCCTCGGAGGAAGCCTATGTCTCCCACTGTGTATGCGGTAGCCGGCGGCGTCTCCAAGTTTGCCAAGGCGCGGCCGGACAAGACATTTCAGGCCGTGGTCAAGGAAGCGTACGATTATGCCATTCACGATCTGGGCCTGTCGTTCGAGGCGTTCACGGAACTGGTGGACGGCTCAGTGGCCTCGTATTTCTCCGATCACTTTCAACGACAGTTGATGTCAGGCATCATGGCGCAGGACTATCTGGGCCTGTGCCCCAAGCCCGGCCATCGCGTGGAAGGCGGCGGCGCCACGGGCGGCCTGTGCTTCCAGGAAGCGTGGAAATCGGTGGCGTCGGGCCACATGGACATCTGCGTCGCCTATGGCTTCGAGACGATGAGCCACGTGGAGACGTGGAAGGGCAACGAGTTCATCGCGCTGGCCTCCGATGTGAGCTTTGATTATCCTGTGGGCGGTTTCTACTCCGGCTACTACGCCATGATGGTCACGCGCCACATGAAGGAGTTCGGCACGACCGTGGAGCAGATGGCGCACGTGTCGGTGAAGAACCATCGCAACGCTTATTTCAATCCGTACGCACAGAAACGGCAGCGTTACACGATTGAGGACATCCGCCGCGCGCCGATGGTGGCCTGGCCGCTCACCCGCCTGGACATCTGCGTCATGTCGGACGGCGCGGCGGCAACTATCTTGTGCAACGAGGACGGGCTGGCGAAGTTGGAACGAGCCGGCGCGCAGATTACCCGTCCGCTGGTGAAAGTCACCGGCATCGGACGCGGCACCGACGCGATGCGCATGGCCGATCGGCCGCACGTGGACTACGACGACTTCATGCGGCATTACGCCACCGAGCAGGAGAAGTCGTCAGTGGAGACGCGCGCGTACTATCGGCAGTTGTGGGATCGGGGCTTTCGCTATCCGGGCGTGCACTCGTTTCGCGCGGGGCGCACGGCGGGCAACATGGCCTACAAACACGCCGGCATCGTCGAGCCGCTGCGCGAACTGGACTTCATCGAACTGCACGATGCGTACACGTCGAGCGAAATCCAGACGTATGAGGATTTGGGACTGTGTCGATACGGCGAAGGCGGGCCATTTGCGGCGTCGGGCAAGGCGTTCATGCCCGGCCTCGATTACGGTCTGCCCCTGCCCGATGAGCCGATCTGTCCCGTCAATCCCTCCGGCGGGCTGATCGCCTGCGGCCATCCGGTGGGTGCTACGGGCCTGATGCAGGCCGTGTTCGCCATCTGGCAGCTGCAGGGGACGATCGGCAAGCACTTTGGCCGCGACGAGTTGCAGGTGAAAAACGCGAAGCGCGGCGCCATCCACTCGCATGCGGGCACCGGCACGTATGTAACGGTGTCGGTGTTGGAACGCGAAGCGTAGTTTCCCATGCACTTGCGAGGATCGGCCATATCCCTTTCGACCGGATGATCATCCATACTCAGCCGTGCGGGCAGGCAGTACCCTGGCACGGTTGCAACGGAGAATGAACCATGACCACCCTACCCGATCAACGGCCCGAATCGCTGGGCGGGTACATCGTCCACAATCTACCCTTTCCAAAAGAGCTCAACGCCCAGACGCTGGCGCTGCTCAAACAGATGACGCCCATCCAGATCGAGCAGGTGTACTCGATCACATATCTGCATTCCTACGGACAGGATTCGCCCTTCTTTGCCGGCCTGACCAACGGCGTGTTCCTCGGCTCGCGTGAGCCGAAGACGGGCTACACCTACGCCAATCCGCGCGGCCACGATATGTACACCGGCGACGAGACGCAGTGGGTGGTGCTGCCCAACGAGGGCACGGTGCACGCCTTCACCGTCTGTCACTTCGGCTCGGAAGAGTTCCTGCCGGACTGTCCCTTCGTGCTGGCGCTGATCGAGTTTGACGGCGCGAATACGCTGTTTCTCACGCGGCTGATGGGCGTCGATCCGGACGCGGCCTCGCTCGACTGGATCGGCATGAAGGTGAAGGCGCGGTATCTGCGGAACAGCAAGTTAAAGCCGACCGACGTGTACTTTGTGCCGGCCGGATAAACCGCGGGGAACGGCGGGCCGATCGGGGCGTTGATCGACCCGCCGCCAGCTGATCACACCCGGGCCGGGCCGTGAAAGGCCTGCAGGCCGGTGGCGGTAATCAGGCCGGCGTACTGCTTCTTGAAGCGCGCCCAGAAGTGGCGCATGTTCTTGTACGATTGCAGCCACGAAAACAACAGCAGGTCCAGCGCCGCGCCTTCCATCCAATCCACATCGCGCTTGTAGCCCACCATCATCGCCACGTTGGTGGCCGCCATGAAATCGACGAGGCGCTGCCGCTCCACGCCGATGGTGCCGCACGAACTGAAGTGCACGATCCAATCGTTGAAGCCGCGCCCCATCAGCTCTGCAAACTCCTCCAGCGACACCGTCGAGCCGTCGTGCAGATAGATTTCGCCGGGGCCGCCATGAAAGGCCACATACAGAATGCCATAGCCCGATTTGCGCTTGAGCATGCGCAGGTTATAGCGCAGCTCGGCGCGGGTGTGACACGTCATGTAGGTGAACTCGACTTTGTTTACCAGCGAGGCCAGCTCCAGAATCGGCACCACATTCAGCCGCTCCTGGATGTTGGTATCCCAGAGTGTTTCCAGACAGGCGATGTGTTTCTTGTGCGTGCGGGTTCGGGCCATGGTTCTTTCCGGCAGTCGAGATACCGGAATTTTAGCGTATTGGCCCGCTTTCGTCCATTGGCAAGATTCTTGTCAAATTTGCACATTGTTTGACACGCCTGCGCCGGATTACACACGCCTCCGAAACATTACGAGGTCGATGGCAGGCGCGCCAGATCGACCTCGCAGCACTTCATAGCCGGGGAAATCGTTTGTCGAAGTTGACGGTTAGCTCTCGATGTCGCCGTAATGTCGGGCGCGTTATCGGGGCCTCAATCACCAACCGATCGGCCTTCCAGCCCATCGGCCGGTTTCCACCCGCCAGCGGCAGAGCCACCGCCGGGCGGCCAATCAGCCTGCGCTCACACCAAAGGCTTGCGCCAAGGCAGCCGTCATCACCGCCTCCGGCGCGGCCTGCCCTGTCCACATCTTAAAGCCGATGGCACCCTGATAGACCAGCATGGGCAGCCCAGTGAGCGTCTTCAGGCCACGGGCCTGCGCCGCCCGGATGAAGCGCGTCTCCGGCGGATTGGGGATCACGTCGCAGACCAGCAAATCCGATCGGGCCGCCGACAGATCGACCGGCGGCAGGCCGTCAACATCGGGAAACAGGCCGATCGAGGTGGCATTGACCAGCACATCAACGTCGGCTTCAACCGGATACGGCCGATCCCACGGCACGAAGCGCGCATGCACGCCGGTGCGCGAGGCCAGATCGTCAGACAGCGCCTGCCCGCGATCAAGGCTGCGGTTGACGATAGTCAGGGCCGACGCGCCGGCCAGCGCCAGCTCAACCGTGATGGCCCGCGCTGCGCCGCCCGCGCCCAGCACCACCACCCGTTTGCCTTTGGGGTCAAGCCCCGCACCTTCGCGCAGGCCGCGCAAAAAGCCCTTGCCGTCCGTGTTCTCGCCGATCAGTCGATCCCCTTCGCGTCGCACGGTGTTCACCGCGCCGATCAGTTCAGCATCAGGCGAGATCGCATCGAGCAGCGCCATCACGGCCACCTTGTGCGGAATGGTCAAGTTGATGCCCCGAAAGCCCAGCGCGCGCACGCCGGCGATGGCGGCGGGCAAATCCTGAGGCCGCACTTCCATCGTCAGATAGCGCCACTGCAAGCCCAGCGCGGCAAAGGCCGCTTCTTGCATCACACCGGTGGGGTTCTCGGCGACAGGATACCCCAACACACCGACCAGTTCGGCTTTGTAGTTGACAGCCATATGATCCCTCCGTGGAAAGAGATGCGCGTGGCGCTCCGGTCAGCCGCTGACGAATGGCGCTCGCCACCGATAAGGCATGAGCGGCAGCGGCGCGGTCTGCGTGAGCGTGCCGCCCGTCTGGATGGTCACGGTAATCGGCCCGCTGCCCGACCACGCGCTGAAGTCGAATATCTGCGTATCGGCCCCGCCGGCGATCGCGCCGGACGTGGTGAACGTCTGCTCGATCGACGTGACCACCCGAGTGTAGGTCAGGTCATACGTGGTGGTCACGTTATCCGTATTGTCCAGGATCACGCGCTGCCGCTCGGCATCCAGCGTGATGGTCACCGCGCGGCCGTTGCCAATCAGTATATGCCCGAATTCCACTTCCTGGCTCAAGCCGGGCGTTTCGGCGGCGAGATCCAACGACAACCGATCGTCCGTACCGGACCGATAGACCAGCTGCTGCCCGTCGGCGCGCACGGCGAACTGGCTGGTGTCATCGCCGGTCAGCGAGAGGTTGGTGGCCGCCACGGCATAGCTGGGACCAAATTCGCGCACGGTCACGGCGGGCGAGGCCGGCGGTGCCGAGTCGCTGATGGGCAGCCGGGAGCCAATCGTGAGCGTGTAAGTATCGGTGACGGGCAGGTAATACACCGACGGGTCCAGGTAGCCCAGACCACCGGGCAGCAGAGTGCTGTACGCGCCGGGCAGATCGGACAATGCGCCGGCCGATGTCAGGCCGATCTGCCGATCCTGCGAATCGCTGATCACCAGCTGACTGCCGCCCTCGCTGGTGACCAGGGCGTGCGCCACACCGGCGCTGGCGTGCGCGTTCTGGCACCACGGGCAATCGGGGCGCTGCGCGTACAGCGCGATGGGGACCGCGCCCAGCGAGTGCGAGTTGGCATCGCCCGACCACACGCCAATGCCGCGCCCCAGATCATAACTCCACGTGTTGGTGGCGGCGGTGATGACCACCGCGCGGTTGGGATCGTTGGGCCAGTTGCTGTCGTAGACGCGCAGCCGCCACACGTCGGCGCCCGCGCGCTCGATGGCGTAAGGCGTGATCGAATGCCCGGACGTGCGCTGGCTGTTGTACACCAGCAGCGTCGTCGGCTCAGGCGGACGGGCCGTGAAGGCGGCGTAGATCTGCTCCAACACTTCCAGCGGCGACTTCTGCACATTTTCGTAACGCGCCAGCCCCACCGGATCGGGCACCTGCAGCGTCCAAAAATAGGCGATATTGCGCCGCGCCAGCGCCTGCCGCAGCTGATAGGTCTGCGTGATGCGCGTCTGCAAGGCGGTCCGCGCGTCGATGTTCATGAAGAACCGTAGGCCGGTGACGGTGAAACCGTCACAGTGGCCGCCTGTCATCAACGAATGCACCAGGTTGTTCCACTGCACGGCCGCGCGCTGCGCCACGCAGACGCCGCGCGTCGAGACGCACACCGCCGCGTCGCCGAACATCCGGCGCATGTCGCCGATGGTGTAGTCGCTGCGTGTCACGCCGCCGTAGTTGGCAAAGACATACCCGTCGGGATTGGGCCGGAAGCCCAGATCGACGGTGTCCAGCAGCACGACCGGCGCGAACGGTTCGAGCGTGGGCGTCAGTTCGGTCGTGGTCGAAATCGTCGTTGTGGGCGTCGCCGTAGGCGTCGCGGTAGGCGTTGCCGTGAGCGTGGTCGTGATGACGGGCGCGGGCGTCACAGTCATTTCGAGGGTGGGCGTCAGTGTGGGCGTCTCGGTCAACTCAAGCGTTGCAGTGATCGACGGCTCGGGCAGCGGTGATTGTGCAGGGGTGGAAGTGATCTCAGGCTGGGCGCTGGTATTGCCCGACGGCGGCAGCCGCCCGGCCGGCACCAGTCCGGTTCGCGCCTGTTCGACAGGCGCGGGCGTGAGCGCCAGCCCCGCACAGCCCGACAATAAGACGGCCGCAGCCAGCAGCGCGGCGATAGTCCGCCCGATCGGATTCATGGCCCCCCTTTGGCTCAAGTGAGCCTACCCACGAATGCTACCTTCAAGTGTGAAATCTGATGACGGCCAACCCGCAGCCCGACGGGTCAGCTGCGCCGATCGGGTTTATGGGTTTGCCGCGATCACTTCGCGATGAGTGCCGTCGCACAGCGGCTTGCATTTCGATCGGCCGCAGCAGCAAATCGTCACGCGCTGGCGCGTCTCAAAAGGCTGGCCGTCCGATCGTTCGATGGGAATACCGCCGGTGACCCACAGCGGCCCGGCGATGGGACCGTCCGAGGTGATCTCGGTGACGACGGCGATCTGCACGGGCAGATCGGGTTCGATGTCCGGGCCGGCCTCTTCGATGGCGTAGGTGTATGAGCCGGACGGGCAGCGCTCGACCATGGCGATGACCTGAGCGCGCACCTGCGTATCATCGGTGTGCGGCACCATCTTCTGGATGTTGGTCAGCCGGTTGCCGCAGTAGCCGGAATCGATGCACAGCGAGTAGTCGCGCCGCACCACGATGCGGGTGCCGCCCTTGAGCGTGATGCGGCGCTCGACAGTGAGTGACGTTTCGGCGGTTTCCGTGCCGTCGAAGTTGACGCGCAGATGCGAATCGTCGCAAAAGGGTTTGTTGGCAGACTGGCCGCAGCGGCACAGGCGATAGGTCTCGCCGGTGGGCAGCGTCTCGCCTTTTTGCCAGGCAACCGGCTCGCCGTACTCGGTGACGATCTGGGTCTTGCGCACCAGCGGCACGCCGCCCGAGACGTGATACGGTCCATTGCGTTCCACGACGATTTTGGGGCCGGTTTGATCTGGCATGGACATGCAATCTCCTCCCGATGTGAAGATGAGCAGCAGCCGTGATCGGCGCAACCGCGCCATGGGCGCACCCCGCGCGCCGACTAGCGCTCGCCGGCCAGATGCCGGACGGCGCGCACCAGCTCATCGATCTGGCGGGCCACGCGCGGATCATCGAGCCGGGCTTGAAGATGTTCCAGCGATGCCAGGCGGAATTGAGCGCGTTCAAATTCGGCGCTGACTTTGACCAATTGGCTCCGGAGATCCTGGGCCTCTTTGCGCGTCTCGGCTTTGAGGCGGCCGGCAGAGCCCTCGATCTTCTCGATAAGGTAACTGGTGAGCAATTCCTGCGCCAATCGTTCGCGCTCGGTCTCAAGCCGGATGTAGTCGGCCTGCAGGCGCTCGACCTGCCCGGCGATGATCTCGATGGCGTTGAGTTGCAGCGCGTTGACAGGCATCACCACTTCGTCGCGGCGCGAGCCGGTATAAACCGGCATGCCAGGCTCCGGCGCGGGTGCCGGCTCGGCGGCGCGAGAGTCCGGTCGGGCGGGTTCGGCCTCGATGGCGGCCGCCATGGCTTCGGCGGCCCAATCGGGTGGTGGAGCGTCTTCGATGGCGTCGTGCGGAGCCTCAGTCGACGCGTCGGTGGGGGCTTCGGGCGCGGCGGCGCGCGGTGCGCCCTGCGAGGACAACACCCACGCAATCGTAATCGCGCCCCACAGGGCGATGCCAATGGCGACGACGATTACGACTTCCATGGTCTGCTCCTGCGCCTGTCAAGCTGGCTGCCCGGCGATCCGCCCATGTCGCCATTGTAACACAACTGGGCTGAAAACCTCGATTACATCCTGAACACCCCATACTCCGTCTTGCCGATGGGCGCATTCAGCGCCGCGCTCAACGCCAGCCCGAGGACTCTGCGCGTCTCGATCGGGTCCAGAATCCCGTCGTCCCACAACCGCGCCGTCGAGTAATACGGACTACCTTCGCGTTCGTACTTCTCCAGGATCGGCCGCTTGAATTCGATCTGTTGTTCTTCGTTCAGCAGCGGATGATGCGAGCGCGCCAACTGCTCCTGCTTCACGGTCAACAGCACATTGGCCGCCTGCTCACCGCCCATCACGCTGATGCGGGCGTTGGGCCACATCCATAAAAAGCGCGGCCCGTAGGCGCGTCCGCACATGCCGTAATTGCCCGCGCCAAACGACCCGCCGATAATCACCGTGAATTTGGGGACGTTCGCGTTTGCCACGGCGTGCACCAGCTTGGCGCCGTCTTTGGCGATGCCGCCCGCTTCATATTCGCGGCCCACCATGAAGCCGGTGATGTTCTGCAAAAACAGCAGCGGAATGCCGCGCGCCGTGCACAACTCGACGAAGTGTGCGCCCTTCAACGCCGATTCGCTGAACAGCACGCCGTTGTTCGCCACAATGCCGATCGGCAGGCCTTCAATCCGTGCAAAGCCGCACACCAACGTCGTGCCGTACAACGCCTTGAACTCTCTGAATTTACTCCCATCGACGAGCCGCGCGATCACTTCGCGAACATCATACGTTTCCCGAAAAGACGCGGGCAAAATGCCATACAGTTCGCCCGGATCATATAAGGGCGGCTCGGGAGCGGCTGTCTCCAACCCGATCGGCTTTCTCATGTTCAACGTCTCGACGATGCCGCGCACGATCTCGATCGCATGTTCGTCATCGTCGGCAAAGTGATCGGCCACGCCCGATCGACGCGTGTGCACGTCGGCCCCGCCCAGTTCCTCTGCCGTGACTTCCTCACCCGTTGCCGCCTTCACCAGCGGCGGCCCGCCTAAGAAGATCGTGCCGGTGCCTTTGACGATCACGGTTTCGTCGCTCATCGCGGGCACATACGCCCCGCCCGCCGTGCAGCTGCCCATCACCGCCGCGATCTGCGGAATGCCCTTGGCCGACATCCGCGCCTGATTGTAGAAGATGCGGCCAAAGTCATCCACGTCGGGAAAGACCTCGTCTTGCATGGGCAGAAACGCCCCGCCCGAATCGACCAGATAAATGCACGGCAGATTGTTTTCTTCAGCCACCTGCTGCGCGCGGAGGTGCTTCTTCACCGTCAGCGGATAATACGTGCCGCCTTTCACCGTCGCGTCGTTCGCCACGATGAGGCTCTCGCGCCCGCTCACCCGCCCGATGCCGGTCACGATGCCGGCGCACGGTGCTTCGTTGTGGTACATCTCAAACGCGGCCAGCGGCGACAACTCCAGAAACGCCGAGCCCTGATCGAGCAATTTATCGATCCGGTCGCGCACGAGCAACTTGCCCTGTTCGCGCTGGCGCTGCTGATACTTCGGCCCGCCGCCCTGCCGCGCCGTCTTCAATCGCTCACGCAGTTCCTCCGCCAACAATTTGTGATACGCCGCGTTCGCTTTGAACTGCGGCGCGTTTACGTCGATCTGAGACTCAAGCGTGTCCATCGTGGCCGCCTCCCGGAGGTGTCAGAGTTCATCTTACCACAGAGACACAAAGACACGGAGTTCTCAATCGAAATCTCCGTGTCTCTGTGTCGCTGTGGTTTTATCAACGCGAAGTTGATCTTACATCAACCGCTCCAGTATCTCGGCCGGCACACGTTCCCGCAATTGCGGATACGCCTCAATCAACCGCGCGATGTCGGCCAGATCCTTCTGACGTTTGCTGCCGCGCCGCGCCGAATCCTGCACCGCCCAGATTTTGCCTTGCAGCACATCGGGCAATGACGCCACCCGCAGCGGGCGACCCAGTGTCTGGTGCACTTCCGCTCTTGTGGGAAAGTCCAAATAGCGCGGATCGGTTTGAATCTGCACCCGTAAATCTGATCCCGCCACCGAGACGTTCAGGCTGTGTGGAAAACGCTTCACGCCAAACTCACGATCCAGCAGCGCCTCAACCTCCGCCAACTGCTCAGCGGCAATCACCACATCCAGATCAAGACTGACCAACGGCTCGACGTAGGCGTTCACCGCCTGCCCGTCGATGATACAGTACTGAATGCCATGTTCGTCGAACAGCGACAATAATCGCTCCAATAGATTCGACTGGTCCATGGTGATCACCCGATAGAAGAGTTGGGCTTGCATGACTTGATTATCGCACAGTCACCGCGTCTGCGCCAAGTTCACTCATCACTCGTCACTCTTCCCTCATCCCTCACCCAATCGCCCCGTTGATAAACGCCCGCGTCCGCTCCTCGCGCGGCCGCTCAAACACCTCGCGCGCCGGCCCCTGCTCCACCACTTCGCCCAGATACATGAAGATCACGTAATCGGCCAGTCGCTTCGCCTGCCGCAGCGTGTGCGTCACCAGCACGATGGTGTACTGCTGCTTCAATTCCTGCAGGCGGCTCTCGATATGTTGGGCCGAGATTGGATCGAGCGCCGAGGTCGGCTCGTCGCCCAGCAGAATCTCCGGTTCCACCGCCAACCCACGCGCCAGACACAGCCGCTGCTGCTGCCCGATCGACAGGCCGGTGGCGGGTGCTTTCAGCCGGTGCCTGACTTCGTCCCACAACCCCGCCAACTCCAGATAATGCTGCACCTGCCGATCGAGTTCTTTGCCCTTCTTCAGGCCGTGAATCTTCATGCCATATGCCACGTTCTCATAGATCGACATTGGCAGTGGATAGGGCCGCTGCGCCAGCAGGCCCGTCTTCTTGCGGATGTCGGTCACATCGACCGCGGGGTCGTAAATGTCAACGTCGTCGATCAACACCTGCCCGCTGATGCGCGCGCTGCCGTGCACTTCCAACAAGCGATTCATGCTCTTCAGCAGCGTCGTCTTGCCGCAGCCCGACGGCCCCATGATGGCCGTAATCTGCCCCTTGGGAATTTCCACCGAGACGTTCCTCAAAGCGGGATGCCCGCCGTATTCCACGTTTAGTTCTTTTACTTGAATATGTGCGTCCATGCCGTTCCCCACGCGAAGCCGCAAAGCCGCCAAGAAGATAAAGACCTTTGCATCTTAGCCGCTTTGCGTGAGAGTTACTTCACCACATTCCTTGATAAGCGCCGCGCCAGCCAGCGCGACCCCAGACTGATGATCAACACGATGGCCGTCAGGATCAACGCCGACGCGTACGCGCGCTGTTGCACTTCGGGAATGGCTGTGCCCAGTTGAAAGAACACCGCCAGCGGCAGCGAGGCCGCCGGCCGCAGCAGCGAATCCGGCAATCGATCGGTATAGCCCGCCGTGAACAACACCGACGCCGCGTCGCCAATGCCGCGCCCGAAGGCCAGCAAGATCGCCGTGACGATGCCGGGCAGCGCCTGCCGCACGATCACTTTCAGCGCGGTTTCCAATCGGGTCGCGCCGAGCGCGTAGGAAGCCTCCGCCAACTCGATCGGCATGGTGCGGATCACTTCGTCCATCGCGCGCACCATGATCGGCAGTTCCAGCAGCGTCAGCACCAGAATGCCGGCCAGCAGTGACGTGCGCAGGCCCAGTGCCAGCATCACGATAAAACCGAACGCGCCGTACACGATCGACGGCACGCCCCACAACACGTCGAGCGCCAACCGCACGATCGGGATCCAGCGCGAGCGTGTGGCGTAGATCGCCAGATACAGCGTGATCGGCAGGCTTAGAATCAATGCTAACAACGTACCGCCGCCCGCCAGATACAACGACCCGACGATGGCGTTGAGGATGCCGCCCTCTTTGCCCAGATAGAAACCGCCCTTCGGCGTCTGCGTGATCATGTCCCAATTCAACGCGGGCAGTCCCTTGACGATCACGGTCAAGAGGATCATGATGAGACCCAGGGCAACAAATGCAAACGCGCCGCGCATCAAGCCGATGAATATTTTCTCTTCCAATCGAGCGCGTTTCATGCCGCCCTCCGCACCGCGTGGCGCAGCGCCACCGTCGCCAACAGATTGAACGCCACTACCAGCACCAGCAGCACCAGCGCCGCGCCCATCAGCGCCGCGTCGTAGAGTGGAATCGACATCATCTCGCCGTAGTTGTTGGCGATGAGCGCGGGCAGCGAATAGGCCGCATCGAAGATCGATCTGGGCATTTGCGGCACGTTGCCCATCACCATCAGCACGGCGATGGTTTCGCCGAAGGCGCGTGAAAAACCCAGCACCACGCCCGCGATGAGGCCCGGCGCCGATTTGCGCAGCACCGCAAATTTCACCGTCTGCCATTGCGTCGCGCCCACCGCCAGTGACGCTTCGCGCAAACCTTGCGGCACCGTCTGCATCACTTCATACGCCACCGACGTGATGACGGGCGTCACCATCAGGCCCAACACCAGACTGCCCGCGAGGACGCTGAAGCCGGTCGGGTTGGTGGTATTGAACAACGGCATGAAACCCAGCGTCTGGCGCAGCGCCGGTTCGATCACCGTGTTGATCAACGGCACGATCACGATCACGCCCCAGATGCCGTAGATGACCGAGGGGATGCCCGCCAGAATGTCGAGCAGCGGTTTCATCAAGTTTCGCGTGCGCGATCCGGCGTACTCCGATAGATAAATCGCCGTCAACACGCACACCGGCACGGCGATGATCATCGCCAGCACCGTCACCCACACCGTGCCAACAATAAACGGCGCAAAGCCAAATTGTCCCTGCAACGGCTTCCACGTTTCGCCGGTCAGCAGCTCGCCGATCGGGTATCTGGCGAGGATCGGCTGCGCGCGCAGCGTCAGCCCGACGATCATCACGATCACCAGACCGACGGGCAGCAGCGCCGCGATCAAGAATACGCGCCCCGCCGCCCGATCGCGCTGGCGGCGAAGCGCAGGTCGCCTCGCCGCCGCATACGCTCCGGCCGATAAGTTATTTGAGTTTGGCGACGCCGTCATCCAACAGAGCCTGTGTGAGCGGGATGTAACCCGCATCATCGACATACTGTTGACCGTCGGTCAATGCCCACAAGATGAAGGCTTGCACCAACCCTGAAGGCTTGCCTTTCGTCACCACGTTCAACGCGCGCGCCGGCGGTGACGGATAGTGCCCCGCGGCCACCGCAGCCATGGCCTGCGCCTTCGTCGCAAGCATTTCGCCGGCATCGATCTGATTGTCGGCATTTACATCGATCGGCAGCACGTCGATCCCGTTGATGGGATTGCCGGTTGCCGTGTCGTAGGCATAACCGAGGTTGTTGTAGCCGATGCCCAACGGATCCTTCGCCACCGCATCCGTGATGCCGGGATCGCCAAACACGCCCACGCCCTGCAAATCTTCCTGCTTTTTGTTATCCAGATACTTGGCCCATGTTTCGGGCGCGCCCGCTGCATCCGATCGGGTGTAGACGTGAATCGCGTCCGTGATCTCTGGCCTGCCCACCACCTCACCCCACGTCTTAATCTTGCCCGTGATGTAGATGTCGATCAGCACTTGCCGTGAGACGCCTTTGCTCTTCAAATCTTGCAGCACGGGATTCTTCGCGTTCACGATGCCGAACACCGCATCCTTCGTCACCGACACCCAGTACGCACCCTGCTGTTCTTCTTCCGGCTTAATCTCGCGCGACACCATGCCGATGTCCACCTGCCCGGCCAGCGCATCCGTCATGCCCTTGCCCGCGCCGCCCGCCGAAATATCAAACTCCACGCCGGGGTGCACCTTGTGAAACTCCTCGCCCCACTTCACCATCAGCGGATACAGCGCAAACGCGCCCGACGCCGTAATGGTGCCCTTCAAGTCACCGCCAGTTGACGGTGCGGCGACTGGCGCCACGCAGCCCGCCAGTAAACCCGCGACGATAACGACTGCTGCCACGCTCGAACGTTTCATTATCGATCTCCATTCGGAACAGGATTTTGTACAAGGCACTATTGTTTATAAAGTCTATTTGTTTAGTATAGTTTAAGCGCAAAAAAACTGCCGCCCGATTGTCCCCGGCGGCCCGATCGGTCTACTGTTTGGTGCGGCGCTTGCTGCTCCGTTGGGCTTGAACCACGCGCGTCGACACATCGGCCAGCGTCGTCTGATCGAGAATATTGGCGATGGCGTTGCGCACGTCCAGCATGGTCAGGCGCAGGCCGCACGTCGCTTCGTCGTCGCACACGCAGCGTTCATACGCCGTCTGGCTCACACACGGAATCGGCGCCAGCGGCCCGTCCAGTGTCCGCACCACCTGCCCCAGCGTGATCTCGTCCGGCGCCTTCGCCAGATAGTAGCCGCCGCCCACGCCGGCCCGGCTACGCAGCAAACCCGCGTTTTTCAACGTCAGCAAAATCTGCTCCAGAAACTTCACCGGAATCTGCTGGCGTGCGGCGATGTCTTTAATCTGAGTGACGGCAGTTGGCTCGTCCTGTGAAGCCAGATCGATCATCGCCTTCAGGCCGTATTCGCCGCGTTTGGACAGTTTCATTCAAACTCCAAAAGTATACTAATGCAATAGACTTTAGCGTGGATACAGAATATCAGAAACGCGGGGACTTGTCAACCGGCAAAAATCGAGGGAAGCGTGATAGTGCGATAGTTGCGTAGCGTGTCAGTCCGAGGCCGCAGGCCGAGGAATCGCTACGCCTCGCGCTCGCGCAGCCACTCCACCAGCGCGCGCAGACCCAGCAAATAACTGCGCCAGCCAAAACCGCCGATAATACCCACGCACACCGCTGCCGTCACCGACTTATGCCTGAACTCTTCGCGCGCGTGGATGTTGGATAGATGCACTTCGACCACCGGCAGACCAATCGCCGCAATCGCATCGCGCAGCGCGATCGACGTGTGCGTATAGCCGCCGGGATTGAACACCACGCCGCTGGCCCAACTTCGCGCCTCATGCAAAGCCTCAATCAAGCCGCCCTCGTGATTGGATTGAAAACACCGCACCTCTTCCAATCCCAATTTTTCACCTTCAGCCCGCACCGCCGCGTCGATGTCGGCCAGCGTCGTTCGCCCGTAAATTTCAGGCTCGCGCGTGCCCAGCAAATTCAAGTTCGGCCCGTGCAGCACCAGAATCTTCATGCCGACTCCTTCATCTCATTCAGCACTTCGACCAGCACTTCATCTTTGATGTTGACGCCAATCACCACGTCGCCGATGTCGCGCGGCAGCGCGTACTTCAAACGCCCGCCCTTCTTCTTCTTATCAGCCTGCATCAGCGTGACGATCTCCTCAACATCAAGACCCGAGTACCGAATCGGCAAACCCACGCGCTCAGTCACGCGCTCGATGCGCTCGGCCAGGCCCGATCGCGCCAGCCCGATCCGTTCGGCGGCGCGCGCCTCGGCGATCATCCCAATCGCAATCGCCTCGCCGTGCAGCAGTTCAAACTTCGAGGCCGTTTCGAGGCCGTGGCCGATCGTGTGGCCCAGATTCAGCGCTGCGCGCCGTCCCTGCTCGAACGGATCCGCCCGCACGACATCGACTTTCACTTGGATCGCGCGCCGCATCATCTCCGGCAAGTCGGTTTCGCCTGCTTCAAACATTTCGAATAGTTCAGCATCCCCAATCACGCCCGCTTTGATCATTTCCGCCAAGCCCGATCGAAATTCGCGGCCCTGCAAGGTGTGCAGCGTCGTCATGTCGCTGATCGTCAACAGCGGCGGATGAAACGCGCCGACAAGGTTCTTGCCGGCGGGCAAATCCACGCCCACCTTGCCGCCGATGCTCGCATCGATCATCGCCAGCAGCGACGTGGGCACATCGATCCACTGAA
>CAZKBQ010000044.1:0-36814 GCA_964550855.1 uncultured Anaerolineae bacterium | reverse complement strand
CGGCCGCCGCCGCGCCGATCACCACCGCCACGGCGATCGCCGCCGCGCGGCCGGCCACCACCACCGCCGCGCGGTCGATCGCCGCCGCCCGAGCGGGGCTTGTCGGCTTCACGCGCTTCTTCAGGCGTCAAGCCTTCCAGCACCGCGCGCCGGCTCAGGCGAATCTTGCCCTGCGGATCGATGTCGGTGACCATGGCCATCACTTCATCGCCCAGTTTCACCACCGATTCGACCGTGGGCGCGCGATAGTCGGCCAGCTGGCTGATGTGGATCATGCCATCGGTGCCGGGCGCGATTTCCACAAACGCGCCAAAGTCGGTGATGCGCACCACCTTGCCGGTATAGATCTTGCCGATCTCCACCGACTCGGTAAGCGCCTCGATCTTGGCGCGGGCCGCGTCGGCGCTGACGCCGCTGGTGGCGGCCACGTACACCGTGCCGTCTTCGTGGATGTCGATCGTCGCGCCGGTCTCGTCCTGGATGGCGCGCACGGTCTTGCCGCCGGGGCCGATGAGGGCGCCGATCTTATCGGGGCTGATGTGGATCGTCGTGATGCGTGGCGCGTGCGACTTGAGTTCGGCGCGCGGCCCGGCCAGTGCGCCTTTGATCACGTCGAGGATCGTCAGGCGCGCCTCTCGCGCCTGCGCCAGTGCCTGCTCCATGATCTCTTTGGAGAGACCCTTAATCTTGATGTCCATCTGCAGCGCGGTGATGCCCTGCGTGGTACCGGCCACCTTGAAGTCCATGTCGCCGAGGTGATCTTCGATGCCTTGAATATCGGTCAGCACGGCATAGCGGTGGCCGTCGCTGATCAGGCCCATGGCAATGCCGCCGACGGGCGCCTTGATGGGCACGCCCGCATCCATCAACGACAGCGTGGAACCGCACACCGACGCCATGGAGGTGGAACCGTTGGATGACATGACTTCGCTAACCACGCGGATGGTGTACGGGAATTCCGTTTCCGACGGGATGACGGCCAGCAACGCGCGCTCGGCCAGCGCACCGTGACCGATCTCGCGCCGCGACGAGCCGCGCATGGGCTTGGCCTCGCCGGTGGAGTAGGGCGGGAAGTTGTAGTGATGCAGATAGCGCTTGGTGTCTTCCGGCGCCAGGCCGTCCAACTGTTGCGCGTCTTTCAACGTGCCCAGCGTCGCGATGGACAACACTTGCGTTTCACCGCGGGTGAACAGGCCGGAACCGTGCGCGCGCGGGCTGAGATCCACTTCGGCGGCCAGCGGACGGATGTCGGTGAGACCGCGGCCATCGGGCCGGATGCCCTTGTCGAGGATGCGCGAGCGCACAACTTCGGCTTCCAGATCGTGCATCACCGCCCCGATGATCTTCGGATCGACTTTGTCCTTCAAGGCCTCCACTGCGGCGGCTTGAACGGCGTCAACACCGCTGTTGATGTCGTTCTTGGTGCCGCCCTTTTCAAACACATCCACCAGGCCGCGACCGACGGCTTCGCGCACCGCGGCCACAACTTCAGGCTCCACGGCAAACTTCGGATAGGTCGTGTTCTTGGGCTTGCCCACGGCGGCCCGCATCTGGTTCTGCAGATCGATCATCGGCTGCAGCGCTTTGTGGCCGAAGTCCAGCGCTTCCACCATCAGCGCCTCGGGCAGCTCGTTCGCGCCGCATTCCACCATCAAGATCGCGTCAGCCGTGCCGGCCAGGCGCAGGTCCAGATCGCTGCGCTCCATCTCCGAGGAAGTGGGATTGACGACAAATTCGCCGTCGATGTAACCCACGCGCACTGCACCCACCGGCCCGTCGAAGGGGATGTCGCTGATCGTCAGCGCAGCCGACGCGCCGTTGATGGCCAGGATGTCCACCTGGTGCTCGGCATCGGACGACAGCGAGGTGATGACGACCTGGACGTCGTTGCGAAAATCGGCCGGAAACAGCGGGCGCAGCGGCCGATCGGTCAGGCGACAGATCAGGATCGCCGCCTCGCTGGGGCGGCCTTCGCGTCGGAAAAACGAGCCGGGAATGCGGCCGGCCGCGTAGAGACGCTCTTCATATTCCACGCTCAACGGGAAGAAATCCACGCCTTCGCGGGGAGATTTGGCCATGGTGGCGGTTGTGAGGATGAGGGTGTCGCCGAGGCGCACCGTCACCGCGCCGCTGGCCTGATTGGCCAGTTTGCCCGTCTCGATCGTGATGGTGTCACGACCGAGGGTGGTCGTAAATACATGTGCTTCGTTCATTAGATTTGACCTCCAGTGGTCGGTTAAGGTATCACGCGGCGGAGGTCAGGGACTGGAGAAAACAATAAACAAGCTGCGATGAACAAAGTGACTGCTTTGCACATTGCCGATTGTTAATTGCTTTCTCCAATACCTGCTCTCCAAGCCACGTCTTGAGTTTCGACGGCAGACGGCCCGGCCGCCTGCCATTACAACGACAACGCGAGTAGCGGCCGCTGCCCGGCCGTTACTCGCATTGAATTGTCACTGCACGACCATATACAACTTACTTGCGCAGACCCAGACGCACCAGCATTTCCTTGTAGCTGGCTGGATTGGTGCGGCTGAGATAGGCCAGCTGGCGGCGGCGCTGACCCACCATCTTGAGCAGACCGTGGCGCGATGTTTCGTCGTGCTTGTGGGCCGACAGGTGAGCGGTCAGCTGATTGATGCGCGCCGTGAGCAGCGCAATCTGCACTTCGGGTGAACCGGTGTCGCCGTCGTGCGTCCGGTATTGGCTGATTATCGTGTCTTTCTCGTCCTTCGACAGCATGTTACTGACTCCTTAAGGTATCACGCGCGCCGCGGCTGTGACGCGGGGCCGTGTATGTCGATTGCGGTGCGATTGTACCATAGAACCGGCACACGTCAACGCGCGTCGCCGGCGTACGTGTCAGCCGACCGACTTCTCCGGCGAATGAATTCGCGTCTGGCGGGCGGGCGCCTACGGCTCCAAAGGCGCGAATTCAATCGCCAGCATGCACGCGCCGCCATCCGCGGCTTGACGAATCCCGGCGGCGCAGGTACAATCTGGCCCGTTGTCTGTAGGGCCGCAGGGCGCTTGCCGCAATTGGCCGCGCCCTTTCGTTTGCCTGTTTGCAGGAGAATGACATGACCGATGAGCCGTTGCCGATGGAGTCGCCGGCAACTGAAAGCGCCGAGGCCACCGCGGGCGTGATCAACGCCGATCGGGTGGAGATGCGCAATTCCGCCGCGCAATCAGTCGACGCCGATGCGTTGGAAATGCACAACTCGGCCGCGTTGATCGTCGAGGCCGACACCGTCCGCCTGGTGCAGAGCAGCAGCGGTTCGGCGCGCACCGAAACGCTGGCGGCCGAGCAATCCAGTCTGGGGCTGCTGCGCGTTGGCGATGCAACCATTGCCGACAGCGGCGTGTTTGTACTGGCCGCCGATCACGTTCAGGCGGCCAATCTGCGCACCGTGTGGCTGGTGGCGCGCCAGGTTGAAGGCGACGTAACCGCCCTGCTCACGCCGGCCAGCGCGCTGGCATTGGGCGCGGGTCTGGGCGCAGCCATCGCGCTCATTTCCAGGTTGACCAACCGGCGACGCTAAAACCTCGCCGGAATTTGATAACACGGGTGACGAGCCGACGGCACCCGCAGGAGAATAAGGAAACATGGAACAGATCGAACTGAACGTGCAGCCCCGGACTATCACGGGCAAGCAAGTCAGCACACTGCGCCGAGCAGGCATCGTGCCAGCCGTGCTGTATGCCCGCCACTCCGAGCCGGTATCGCTGCAGGCCAACGGCCGCGAGCTGATGCGCGTGTTGACACGCGCCGGCGGCAGCCGTCTCGTCAAGATCAACATTGAAGGCAGCCGCGAAGCGCGCATGGCGCTGGTCCGCGAAGTGCAACGCGAGCCGATTCGTGGCGACCTGCTGCACGTGGACTTCTACGGCGTCTCGATGAGCGAGAAGATCACTGTGGCTGTACCCGTGCGGTTTGAGGGCGCGTCGCCCGTGGTCACGCGCAACGAAGGCGTGCTAAACTACGGCTCCGAAACGATCGAGATTGAGTGTTTGCCCGGCGACCTGATCGACGGCATCACCGTCGATCTGAGCACGCTCGATCACGTGGGCGCGGCCATCTACGTGAGCGATCTCAAATTGCCCGACACGATCAAAGTGTTGGCCAACGCCGACGACCTGGTGGTCCGCGTCTCGCACCTGGCGGCCGAAGAAGTCGAGGGTGCCGCGGCCGCTGCGCCCGAGCCGGAAGTTATCAAGAAGGGCAAGGCCGAAGAAGCCGAGGGCGAAGCCGAATAGCGGCGATGCCACTCACCACCCTCCGGGCGATGATCGTCCGGAGGGTTTTTTGTGCGCTCAACGGCCGCTAGGCCGGCTCACTCCCAACGCCCGATTGATCCGGCGCGGCCTCTGTCCCCGCTTCGTCTTCGATGATCGCCCGCTCAAATTTGCGCGCGAACAACAAATAACCGGTGTGCGCCACCATGCGATCCATCGGGCGGAAACGCTCGGCCACCGTCTTGTAGCCGCGCAACAACAATTCTTCAACTTCGATCAGCCCAAACGGATACTGGCTCATGCGCCCCAACAATCGAACAATCTGATTGGTGGTGGGCACCAGCGTGCCAAAATAACCGCCGCTGCGCAGCGCGGCCGCGGCCACACCCAGATAACTGGATGGTTCCGGCACGTCGAGAAACACTGCATCCGCGTCCGTTTCGTCGAACCCCTGCTCGATATCCTTGAGCCTGAACTCCACCCGATCGAGCTGCCCGGCCCGATCGAGATTCTTGCGCGCCAGGTTCTGCATGTCTGGCCGCACTTCGTATGACACCACGCGCCCGCCCGGCATGGCCGCGCGCGCCAGCGCCAGCGTCAACGCCCCCGAGCCGCTGCCCGCTTCCAGCACGGTCACGCCCGGCTGAATGTTCAACTTCAGCAGGATGTAGCCAATGTCCTTGGGAAAGATGATCTGCGTGGTACGCTTGATATCCTGCACCAGATCAGCCGTCGAAGGATCAAGCAGCAAAAAGGGATAATTCAAATGCGTCAGCAGTTCACGGCCCCACGGCCCGCCGATGCAGTCGTCGTGCTGAATGGTGCCGCGATGCGTGTGCAGCGTCTCGCCCGGCGTCAGCCGCACCAGGAAGCGTTTGTGATCACGGCTGATGAACAAAGCCGTATCGTTGGGTTGAACCAGTCGTTCGGTCATGAGCAGACATTATAGCACGCCGCCGCCACGGCGCACTACGCGCTGCGCCAATCGTTTGGTATACTTACACGTATGGATGCCCGGTGGGAGGCCCTGACACAGGAAGCGGTGCAGCACTTGCAGGCGCTGCTGCGTTTTGATACGACCAATCCGCCCGGCAACGAGCTGCCCGCCATCGAGTACGTGGCGGGCGTGCTGCGCGCCGAGGGGGTAGAACCGATCGTGCTGGAATCCGCGCCGCAGCGTGGCAACCTGGTCGCGCGGCTTGCCGGCGACGGTTCGCTGCCGCCGCTGTTGTTATACAGCCACCTCGACGTGGTGCCGGCCGAGCCGGCGCAGTGGACACATCCACCGTTTAGCGGCGACATCGCCGATGGCTGCATCTGGGGACGCGGCGCGCTGGATATGAAGAGCGTCACCGTGATGCAGCTGATGGCGTTCCTGAATGCGAAGCGCCAGGGTGCGCCGCTGCACCGCGATGTGATCCTGGCCGCCACTTCCGACGAAGAGATCGACAGTGACGTGGGCGCGGCCTGGCTGGTAAAGCATCACCCTGATCTGGTGCGCGCCGAATACGGCCTCAGCGAGATGGGCGGCCAGACGGTGCACATTGAGGGCAAGCGCTTTTACCCTGTGATGACGGCCGAGAAGGGCACCTGCTGGCTGCGCGTGCGCGCCACCGGCCGCCCGGGCCACGGCGCGGTGCCACACACCGACAACGCCGTGGTTCATCTGGCGCGTGCATTGGAGCGGGTGGCCGCCCGCCCGCTGCCGCTGCGCCTGACGCTGACCGCTACGGCCTGCGTGCAGCGCATCGCACACGCCGTGGGCGGGTCGACCGGTCTGCTGCTGACAGCGCTCTTGCAACCGCTGCTGCACGACGCTGCGTTGTGGGCCATTCCCGATCGCTCGCTGGCCGACTCGCTGCACGCCATTTTGCACAATACCGTGTCTCCCACCATGCTGCGCGCCGGTAGCAAGGTCAACGTCATTCCATCCGAGGCGGAGGCGTGGTTGGACGGGCGCGTGGTGCCGGGCTGCGATGTCGAAACGTTTTTGGACGAAGTCCGATCGCGCTTGGGCAAATCGTTCGAGATCGAGATCGAGCACGCTTCGCCGGCGCTGGAGTCGCCGGCCGGGACGCCGCTGTTCAGATCGATCGAGCGGCGGTTGAACATGGTGGACCCCGGCGCGGTGGTAATGCCTTACATGGCCGCCGGCGCGTCGGACGCCAAGTTGTTTGCGCAATTGGGCACGCACTGCTACGGCTTTGCGCCGATGCTGATTGAGCCGGGCGACGCGTTTGACGGGCTGATTCACGGTCACGACGAGCGGATTACGCTGAAGGCGCTGGCCTTTGGCGTGCGCGTGCTGGCCGACGTGGTGGACGATTTTTGCGCGGCGCGGTAGCGGCGCGTATCGACCGGGAACGTGCTATAATCGGGTGGATGGGCACGCCTGCTTGACGGTTTGTTGACGAACTTTCCGAATGCGAGTACACTTGTACGCGCAGCACACGCCTTAGGAGATCAGCAATGGCCGAAAACAAGAAGCGAGTGGTGTGCATCGAGGACGAGCCTGAGATTATCGAGTTAATCCGCTTGATTCTGGGGCGCAAAGGGTTCGATCTAACCGGTGCGACCGGCGGGCTGGAAGGCCTGCAGGCCATCCGCCAGGTGAAGCCCGATCTGGTCTTACTGGATCTGATGATGCCGGACATGGACGGCTGGGAGGTTTATCAGCAGATGAAGGCCGATCCCGAGCTGAAGACGATCCCCGTCATTGTGGTGACCGCCAAGGCGCAGAGCATCGACAAGATTCTGGGGCTGCACATTGCCAAAGTGGACGATTATGTGACCAAGCCCTTCGGCCCGCAGGAACTGCTGCAAAGCGTGGAGCGCGTGCTGCAAGCCAGGGAAACCGCCAACTGAGCGGATGCGTCTTTACCCGAACGCGAGGCTGCTGACGATCGTCAGCAGCCTCGTTTTTTGCCCGGCGTCAACCGGGCTGGACTGCCGTGCGCCGGGCGTCGATCTCGTCGTAGAGATCAGCAGCCGATCGGATGGGGTGGCCCGTCAGCGCCGAGGTGCCGCCGTGATGGTTGGGCGCGGCCGACAGCGATTCGCGGAAATTCGGCCCCAGGTCGATGTGGGTGGCCTGCTCCACCAGCTCGATGGCGCGCATCGCCTGCGCGATCACATAGCGCGGCTCGGGCCGGTCGAGTTTCTCGAAGAACCAGCCGCAGCTGGTAAACATGCGCTGGCGATGCAGCTGCGCCTGCGCCAGTTTGGCCACGCGTTGGGTCTGGTCGCTGGTCAGCTGCGCGTGGGCAATCTGGCGGGTCAGCGCCAGCGGATCGATCTTGCCCAGCACCACGTCAATGTAGCGCTCGATCAGCAGCCAGGGCGCTGTCATCAGATGGCGCGTTTCATACTGATAAATGGCATCGATCTCGTCGGCCAGCAGGTCCAGCGCTGAGCGCAGGATCGGCTTCCACTGGTGATCGCCGGGGGTGCAGCTGCAGCCGGTGTCCCAGCGTGCCACGCCGTGACTGCAGCTCCAGGCGGTGCGCTCGTTCAATTCGATCTCGGCGGTGGGCGGATGGGTCAACAGGTAGTGCGACAACGCGATGGGCCGGTAATCGCCGTCGGCGTAGTCGGCCAGCAGATTGAACAGCAGCTGTACGCCCTGGCGGTGATGATGCCCGAAGGTCTCGCCGTCGGTGGCAATCAACGTCAGGCCGTTGCGGGTGCGCAGGTGCCATTCCAGCCAGCGGCGGCTGTCGGCGATGTGCTCCATGTCAAACGACAGCTCGTTCGACAAAAAGCGGTCGCGCACAAAGACGACGAAATAGCCGCCGCTCGGCAGCCGCACCCGATAAGGGCCGGCCCCTAAACGCAGATCGCCGCGCACCTGCTCTTCGCTGACAATGGTAAATGACAGACCGCTCTGCGCCAGAATCTCCAGCGTCGCCAGATCGACGGCCATTTCCGGCAGCCACAGGCCGCGCGGTTGACGCTGAAAGCGGGCGCGGAAGGACGCGATGCCCCAGCTGATCTGCAGGCGCTTGTCGCGCTGGCGCGCCAGCGGCAGGATGGTGTGATGCGCGCTCTGTGCGATGGCGTTGCCCACGCCGTAGAGGGTGCGGTAGATGCGATCGGCTTGCAGGATGCGCGCATAGGTTTCCGGCTGATAGTGTGCCAGCCAGCCGATCAGCGTCGGCCCGATGTTGAAGCTGATCCGATCGAAATTGCCGGCCTGCGCGTTGGGCAGATAGCACTCGGCTGTGATCTTTTCGTTGTAGTCGTGATAGGGTTCGGCGCCGGCCTCGCGCGGCATCTGGCCGGTAAACGGATCTTCGCGCGGCGGCTGGTAGAAGTGGCCGTGAATGGTGAAGTAACGGGTCATGACAACGGTCGGTCTATCACAGACAATACACCCGGCCGGCTCATCGCCCGACGCGCTGTGTCTCGTCGAAGCGGCTTACTGCGGGGCGCGGCCAGACTGGCGTCACGCACTTGGCACCAGGCTCAATTGCAATTTCAACTTCAAAACTTCGCCGGGAGCCAACTGCAGCGGCCAGTGGGCCATGAGCGTAGTGCCTTGATAGCCGCGCTCAAAACCAGCTTCGGACAGCGAAATGGTTTCCAACGGGAACTGCCACCAGTGCGCCGGCTCGCTGACGCGCAGCAGGGCGCGGCCCAGCCGTTCGATGACGACGGCGACCTCCCGGGCGGCAGGCACCGCTTCGATGGCGTTGAGGCGATGCAGCACGCCGCCCGCATACAGTATATACGCGCCTTCGGCTGCATCACCGCCCGACAGGCCCCAGTTGGTCTCCACGCCGAACCTTACCGCCAGTGACTCTTCGGCGAGATTGGTGAGCGTGTACAGCACAGTCAGGTTGGGCTGACCCGGCTCCACGACGATCTTCTTTTCAATGTGCAGCGGGTGACGCACGCTATCCAGCCAGACGCCGCCTTCGCGTTCCAGCGCCAGCGTAACGCGCCGGCTGCTGCGCGAGGTCTTGAGCTGATAGGGCTGGTTGACAAAGTCGCCCAGTTCCTTGAGCTGGCAGCGGTAGAACCGATCGAGTGTCTCATCGGCCGCAAAGATGTGATCGATCAGGCTGGCGCGCCGATACCAATCGACGATCAGTTTCTTCTCCAGCCCCGGTTCTTTGGCGCGCACCGGGGCGTTGTGCAGGCTCTCCAGCTTGCCGGAGCGGCCCACCACGGCCACGGCATTGCGCGCGGCGGCATCGATGAGATCCTGGTGATAGCCTTCGCGCCAGCGCGTCAGCGTGTTGATGACGTTGCGGCCGCGGGCGCGCCAGTCCCATTCGATCAGCGCACCGCCCCGCGGCGCATCAATCAACAGCCATTGCGAATCCGTGGACACCACGGCCTCGTCGCGGCCGTCGCAGTCAAAGTCCAGCGACTTCACCTCGAGCCACTCGGCGGCGGAGTGCGACATGCGGTCGGCCATGGTTTGCGCTTCGATCAAGTGGGCAAAGTTGGCCTCGCGAATGTGAAACAGATACACGCCGCCAAACACGCCGTGCCAGTAGGGACAGCTGCACTGGCCCGCCCACAGGTGATCGAGCGCCGCGCTGCGCGCGGCCGGTTTCTTGATGTGGTGGACGTGCTCGCTGGTGTATAACATGCGCTTGTGCAGGGTGTTCACTTCGGGATACTTTACCAGGAACGAGCGCCAGATACCGCCTTTGATGTAGCGCAGCACGTCGTCGCGTTTTTCAGCGCGAAGCTGCTGCTTGAGGGTCTTTAGCTCGTGGGCCTGCGCCGCCGGCAACGACCACTCGGTCATCTCGTCGTAAGAGGCGGCCGGCAAATAGATGCGGCCCAGCGGCGGCAGCGTGCGCAGAATATCGCCCGGCGGGCAGGTGGTCAGCCAATCGGCGTTTTCTTCCAGCGCCGCAAAGAACTCGTCCACCCAGCCGTTGGTCCAGCAGTGATCGAAGGTGGTGGGCCACAGGCCAAACTTCTCGCCGTCGTCGCCCATCACGGCCACGCGCGGCGGGCCGCCCAGCTGCGCGGGCCGCCCGGCGTGCTGGCGCAGCCAGTCGATGATCTGCGCGGCGGGCGTCCAGGGTGTGTTCAGCCGCAAGTGATTGGACGTGCCGAAGATGTTCAACGTAAAGCCTTGCTCTTCGGTGACATAGTAGCCGAACAGATCGTCGTCGGTGTAGCCCGCATACTTGAAGTGCGTATCGTCGACGACGGTGTATTCGACGCCGGCCTGATGCAGCACCTTGGGCAATTGCAATTCCCATACGCGCTCGGCCAGCCACCCCCCGATCGGCTCCGCGCCGAAATCCGATTGGATGCTCTGCGTCATCTTGGCGATCTGCCCGGCCTTGTCGGTGTCGGGCAGCGTCACCAGAATCGGTTCATAATACGCGCCGGTCAGGATTTCGATCTGCCGCCGACCGACCAGCGTCCGCACCCGTTTGAGAAAGTCGGGCTTGTGCGCCTTGAGCCAGTCGCGCAGCGGGCCGCTGTAGTGCATGGCCAGCCGCACGCCGGGATGGCGCTCCAGGGCGGCCAGCATCGGCTCGTAGGCTTTGTGATAGGCGTCCTCGATGACGAAATCGAAGTTACCCACCGGCTGATGATTGTGCAGGACAAGGGACAGGTAAATTTTGTTCATGGGCGGCCTGCTTAGTGGAACTGCTTAACCGGCCGGGACGACGCCCACCGTCGTGCCGCTGGGCACCATCGTGCCGGGAAAATCGCTCTCGCGCACGTCGCCGGCCACGATGCAGTTGCGGCCCACGCGCACGCCCGCCGGCACGGCCGCATTCTTGCCCACCAGCGTGATGCCCGAGGTGAGATCGCCCAGCGGATTGGGGCTGTAATCGACGCCGTAGCCGACGTGGGCGTTGGGATAGATGTGGCATTCCTTATCGACGATGGAGCGATCGACCATGGCGCCCACTTCGATGATGCTGTCGGTCAGGACGATGCTGTTGCGCACCACGGCGCCCCGGCCCACCCGCACGCCCGGCGACAGCACGCTGTATTCCACCGTGCCTTCAATGACACACCCATCGGTGATGAGGCTGTGCGCAACCACCGCGCCCGTGCGGATATTGGCGGGCGGCCGCTCTTCCGATCGGGTGTGGATCACCCAGTTGCGATCCAGCAGATCGAGCGGCGGCTGATCGGCCAGCAGGTCCATATGCGCTTCCCAGTAGGCCTGCACCGTGCCCACATCCACCCAGTAACCGTTGAACGGATAAGCATAGACCTTGTAGGTGTTGATCATCTTGGGAACGATGTTCTTGCCGAAGTCGTGCGCCGAAGTCGGATCGTCGGCGTCTTCGCGCAGCACCGTGCTCAACACCTCGGTGTTGAAGACGTAAATGCCCATGGAGCCCAGGTTGCTCTTGGGCATCAGCGGCTTTTCTTCAAACCCGACGATGCGACCGTCTTTGTCGGTCTCCATGATGCCAAAGCGCGACGCCTCCTCCGGCGCCACCTTCAACGTGGCAATCGTCAGATCGGCGCGTTTCTCCTGATGAAAGGTCAGCATGTCGTCGTAATTCATCTTGTAGATGTGATCGCCGCCCAGCACCACCACGTAATCCGGCCGATTGTGCCGGATGAAATCAAAGTTCAGCTGAATTGCGTTGGCCGTGCCGGCGTAAACCTCCATCGCCTCGCCCGATCGCGCATAGGGCTGCAGCAGCCACACGCCACCGTGCAGCCGGTCCAGATCCCACGGCGAGCCGGTGCGAATGTGATCGTTGAGTGAACGCGGCCGGTATTGGGTCAGCACGCCCACGGTGGTAATGCCGGAGTTGGTACAGTTGGACAGCACAAAATCAATGATGCGGTATTTGCCCGCAAACGGCACGGCGGGCTTGGCGCGCTTCTGCGACAAGATGCTGAGCCGGCTGCCTCGACCACCGGCGAGGATCATGGCGAGTGCTTGCATGATCAATCCTTTGAGGTGAGCTGATTGATTGACTGGCTCGGCCGAACCGGCCCCGCCAGGCGTTGGGAACGCAGAGCAATCATGGGTAAAGTGACAGACGACTGATTAAGCCTGCCCCGATCACGCCCCCGCCCGATCGGTTTTTCAGTCCCCCCGCCCCGGCTGTTTAACCCCGGTGCAAGTCCACCGCACGTTGATACAGGGCCGCATATTCGGCCGCCGACTTCGACCACGAAAAATCGGCGAGCATGGCGCGCTGTTGAATGGCCGCCCAACGATCCGCATCGGCATAGGCGGCCAGCGCGCGTTCGATCGCGCCGATCAGCCCATCGGCGGTGGCGGGCTTAAACGCAAAGCCCGTGCCGCGTTTGGGCGAGCGACCAGCGTCGATCACCGTGTCGGCCAGGCCGCCGGTGGCGCGCACCACCGGAATCGCGCCATAGCGCATGGCGATGATCTGGCCCAGCCCGCACGGCTCAAAGTGCGACGGCATCAGAAACAGATCGCTGCCGCCGTAAATCAGCCGCGCCAACGGCTCGTCAAACTCGTGTTCCACACCCACGCGGCCCGGATACCGCTCACTCAATTCCTTCAAGGCCGCGTGATACTTCTCGTCGCCGCTGCCCAGCACAGCCAGCTGCATGCCGCGCGCCAGCAGCTGATCGGCCGCGGCGATCAAAATGTCCAGGCCCTTTTGATCGTACAACCGCGACACCATGCCGGCCAGCGGCGTGCGCGGCTGGCGTTTGAGCTGCAGACGATCTTGCACGGCGCGTTTGTTAAGCGATCGACGCTTGACGGACGCCGTGTCAAAGCGGGCGGCCAACAGCTCATCGGTGGCGGGATTCCACTCGGCATAATCGATACCGTTGAGAATGCCGCTCAGCCGCTCGCGTCGCGCCCGCAGCAGCCCGTCCAGCCCCTCACCTCGCAGCGGTGTCAGGATCTCGGCCGCATAGGTGGGGCTGACCGTGTTGACGAGGTCGGCGTGCGCGATGCCGCGCGCCATCCAATTGACGGAGCCGGGCGGCTCGCCGGGAATGCGCCGAAGACGATCGCCAAAGCCAGCAAAACGCAGCAGGGCATTGCCGCTGATACCCTGATAGAACAGGTTGTGAATGGTGAAGACGCTGGCAACGCCCCGCAGCACGGGATCACGGCGGCCGCGCAACGCCAGATAAGCCACGGCCGCGCCGGCGTGCCAATCGTGGGCGTGCACAACATCGGGCACCCAATCGCCGGCGCGCAGAAACTCTATCGCCGCCCGGCTGAAGAACGTATAAGCCATCGCCTCATCCGGCTGACCGTACACGCGATCGCGATAGAAGAATCGCTCGTCCCACACAAAGTAAGTCGGCGCGCCCGTCGCGTGCGATTCGATCACTTCGGTGGTGCGCAGGGTATCGCCGGCCGGCACGTTGATCAGGCGCTTGACGTGTTTCAAGCCGTAGCGGCGCGCGTCGATGGGGCGGTAGCGCGGCAGGATGACGCGCACGTCATGACCCAGCGCGCGCAAAGCCTGCGGCAGTGAGCCGATCACATCGGCCAGGCCGCCGACCTTGTAGAAGGGCGCGCACTCGGCAGCGACAAACAACACCTTGAGCGAAGTTGGCGATGAGGCCATGAGGTTGCCTTTGGCTAAGCGGCTAAACGCGAGACAAGTCTAGCACAGGCTGAAACGCTAGTCAAAGCCCGCCACCTGATCGAGTGTGCGTCATTGTTTTACCGACCGACTTCTCCGGCGAATGAATCCGCGTCTGATGGGCGTGCCGCCGAGATTACGTCCACGCAGGTGGACGTTCAGCCTGTGGCTCCACAGGCGTGATTTCAATCGCCAGCCTGCAACCGCCGCCAAACTTTGACGCGCATTCGCCTGATCGGCGCTTCATTACCCCCGATCGGCCAACCGCGCCCTTCAGAAATGAAGAGACCCCCGACGCAGTGTCGAGGGTCTCGATGCCGCGAGCCGGCCGGTCAGCGGATGGCCTGCTCGGTGCGCTGATCGAAGAAGTGCACCTTGTCCAGGTTCGCCACCACCCGGATGGTGTTGCCCACCTTGGCCCGGGTGCGCGGATCCACCCGCGCCACGTACGAGTGCTTGCCCGTCAACAGGTACAGAAACACTTCGTTGCCCATCAACTCCGTCACTTCCACCTTGGCGTCGAAGTTCCCCGGGTGGATGTTGGGCGCCACGTAATCGGCGTCATAGATGTCCTCCGGCCGCAGACCCATGTGCACTTTCTGCCCAATGTAGTTCCGCAGCCCCGTCGCCCGCTCGGCCGGAATCGTCAACTGGAACCCCTCGCCCGCCACCTGCACCTCGCCGGCCGTGCCCGTCACGTCCACTTCAAAGAAGTTCATGCTCGGGCTGCCGATGAAGCCCGCCACAAACATGTTGTTCGGCAAATCATACAGCGTCTGCGGCGTGTCCACCTGCTGCAGCAGCCCGTCCTTCATCACCGCGATGCGCGTGCCCATCGTCATCGCTTCCGTCTGGTCGTGCGTCACGTAGATGAACGTCGTCGCCAACTGCTGGTGCAACTTGCTGATCTCCGCCCGCGTCTGCACCCGCAACTTCGCGTCCAGGTTCGACAGCGGCTCGTCGAACAGAAACACCTTCGGCTCCCGCACGATGGCCCGCCCCACCGCCACCCGCTGCCGCTGCCCGCCCGACAACTGCCGCGGCTTGCGCGGCAGCAACTGCTCGATGCCCAGCGTCTGCGCCGCTTTCTTCACCCGCACGTCGATCTCCGCCTTCGACATCTTGCGCAACTTCAGCGCAAACGCCATGTTGTCGTACACGCTCATGTGCGGGTACAGCGCGTACGACTGGAACACCATCGCGATGTCCCGGTCCTTGGGCGCCACGTCGTTCACCGGCCGATCCCCAATGTAGATCGTCCCTTCCGTGATGTCTTCCAACCCCGCCAGCATCCGCAGGCTGGTCGACTTGCCGCAGCCCGACGGCCCCACGAACACCAGAAATTCCTTGTCCGGGATCTCCAGGTTCAGGTTGTTGACGGCCGTCACGTTGCCGTACCGCTTCACCACATTCTCAAAGGTCACCGATGCCATGGGTTTATCCTCCTGGGATGATTGGGGTTATTGTTTCTGCACACTCAGACACCACAATTGAAACGGCTCAAGCGTCAGGGTATGTTCCGGCACAACGGCAGTTCCGGTCACGAGATCAACACAGGTCTGCGTGAAACCCTGTTGGCGCACGCGATACGCATCGACGGTCTGCGATTGCTCGGTGAAGTTGGCCAGTACGGCCACCCGCTCGCCGCCATGTGAGCGAACGAAGCCAAAGACGTGCTCGCTACCGCTGTCGAGCACTTCCATCTCGCCGTCGGCCAGCGCGCGGCACTGCTGTCGAAGCTCGATCAACCGGCGCAGGCGCTGATACAACCGCCCTTCGATCGCGGCGGCGTCCAGTCGCCGCTCGGCTTTGTCCCACTTCATGAAAGGCCGGTGTACCCAGCGGCTGTCGTCGGCCTTGGCGGGATCGTCATAGAAGCTGTAGTCATTGAGCTGGCCGAGCTCGTCGCCGAGATAAAGCAGCGGGATGCCGCCGATGAACAGGCTGACGCCGTGCATCAACAGGATGCGGCGCAGTGCCAGTTCCACTTCGACCTCGGTTTCTTCAGCCAGCGCTTTTTCAAGCCCGGCCAGCGACGCGCACGTGCCCGAGATGCGACAATCGCCCGTTTTGGGATTCTCCTGAAACGGCAGGCCGCGCGCAAACGAGCCTTCAAACCGCCCGGTATAAAACGCGTTGAGAAAGCGACGGTGATCGTAGCCGTTGACGCCCAGCACGGCGGCGTCTTCGTCGGAAAACGTCCAACCGATGTCGTCGTGGCAGCGCACATAGTTGACCCAGGCGCAGCCCCGCGGAATTTTGAAGCGCGAGCGCATGGAGTAACTGAGCAGGCGCACCTTGCGCGTCGCCAGCGAATTCCACAACAGCGCCATCAGCAGCGGATTGTAGGACAGCTGGCATTCATCCACCCCGATATACTTCACCACCTCGTCGGGATGCACGATCGCCTCAGACTTGAACAGCAGCGCCGGCGCCGCAATGCGGGCCACCGCATTAAACGCCTGAATCAGCAGGTGCGCTTCCGGTAAATTCTCACAGCTGGTCCCCAGCTGCTTCCAGATAAAGGCCACCGCGTCCAGCCGCAGCACCTCCACGCCCACATTCGCCAGCGTCAGCATCTCTTCGGCCATGGCGTTAAACACGGCCGGATTGGCGTAGTTCAAGTCCCATTGGAACGTATGGAACGTCGTCCACACCCACCGCTCGATGTCAGGAAAGTAAGTGAACGCCCCCGGATGTTCATCGGGGAAAATTTCACGCAGCGTCTTTTCGTAAGCATCCGGCAGGGTGCGATCGGGGAACATGCGGTAGTAATCCTGAAACTCCCGATCGCCCGATCGCGCCTTCAAGGCCCAGGCGTGCTCGTCGGAAGTGTGATTGAACACAAAGTCCAGCACCAGGCTGATGCCGTTGGCGCGCAGTTCATTCGCCAGTTCGCGCAGCTGATCGATCGTGCCCAGCCGGGGATCGACCTCACGATAACTGCTTACCGCATAGCCGCCGTCGTTGTTGCCGGCCGGGCTGCGAAACAGCGGCATCAGATGCAGATAGGTCAAACCGAGTTCCTTGAAGTACGGAATCTTCGATCGGAGACCGGATAGATCGCCCGCAAACAGATCGACGTAGCACACGCCGCCCAGCATCTGATTCGACTGGAACCACTGCGGCTGCTGTTCGCGCGCCTCATCCAGCGCCTTCAGCTCAGCCGCGCGGGCCAACCACAGTCGCGCGGCAATGTCGAGCAGCTGTTCGAGATAGTAGAAGAAATCATACTGCCGGCCGTAGAGGCGATGCAGCAAGCTGAACAGGCGCGGAAAGTGCGCATCAAGCCGCCGCGTGAAGGCGCACCACTGCGCGGCGCCCGCGGCGCGGCGGTAGCGTTGTTTCAGGCGAGGCAGCAGCCGCTCCAGCGTGCGGCGGTTTTGGGTCTCATACCAGGTCTGGTCGGGCGAGTCGGCTGTCGTCATGTTTGATCACGCCACAATTTCAGCCCCATTGGTCGCGCGGCACACATACACGTTGGGCGCGCGCCCGGTGAGCGTTTGATACTCGGTGATTACGCTGCGGCCAAAGTCTTCGGCCGCGTCGGCCCGCACTAACGCCACGGCGCAGCCGCCAAAGCCCGCGCCCGTCATGCGCGCGCCGTAACAGCCCGCCTGCCGATTGGCGCAGTCAACCATCACGTTGAGCTCGTGACTGGAAACTTCAAAATCATCGCGCAAACTGAGATGACTGGCGTTCATCAACCGCCCCAACCCGATCGGATCGCCGCGCCTCATCATCTCCGCCGCCTGCAGCGTTCGCGCGTTTTCGGTAATGACGTGCCGCGCGCGGCGCCGGGTGACCGCTTCCAACTGATCAGCCCGGGCTTCAAATTGATCGAGGCTGACATCGCGCAGCGCTTTGACGCCGAAGAAGCGCGCGGCGGCTTCGCATTGCGAACGGCGCTCATTGTAAGCCGAATCAACCAGGCCGCGGCGCGTGGCGGTGTCCAGCACAACCACGACCGTGTTGGGCGGCAGCGGCACGGCCTGCGTTTCCAAAGAGCGACAATCGATCAACAGCGCGTGATCGGCTTTACCCGCCGCCGAGATCATCTGATCCATGATGCCGCAGTTCACGCCCACCCACTGGTTCTCGGCGCGCTGGCCGAGCAAGGCCATTTGCGCCGCCTCCCAGGCAAAGCCGGAGACCACTGAAAAGGCGCGCGCGGCGGCCAGTTCCCACGCCGCCGATGACGACAGCCCCGCCCCGATCGGCACGTCACCCGCCACGACGCCCTCAAAGGCGCGCACCGGCCGATCGGTCTGCTGCAACGCCCACGCCACGCCTTTTAGGTATTCGGCCCAGCCTGAGCCGGCGTGAAGATCGTCCAACGCAAACTCGATCGTTTGATCGAAGTCCAGCGAGTGAACGCGCACGCGGCCATCGTCGCGCGGCCGCAGCGCGATCCAGATCGCGCGATCGATCGCCAGCGGCAGCACAAAGCCGTCGTTGTAATCGGTGTGCTCGCCGATCAGATTTACGCGGCCCGGCGCGCGCACGACGGCGTGCGGCGGCGAGCCAAACCGTCGTTCAAATTCCTGTGCCACTCGTGTTTGAAGCGTCACATCGAACCTCGCTGAGTGTAGTGAATTTCCGACATGGCTCGCAGCCGATCGGCGGCCTGTTCGGGCGTGATGTCACGCTGCGGCTGGCCCAGCATCTCGTAACCGACCATGAATTTGCGGACGGTGGCCGAGCGCAGCAGCGGCGGGTAATAATGCGCGTGCAGGTGCAGCTCGTCGTGGGGCAGCTGATCGGTCGGGCGTTGGTGAAACCCCATCGAGTACGGAAACGAAATCTCAAACACGTTGTCGTAGCGGATCAGCAGCCGCCGCAGGATGTCGGCCAATCCATCGCGCTCCGCCGGGGTGAGCGCCGTGATGGTGTTGACGTGGCGGCGCGCGAGCAGCAGCGTCTCAAACGGCCACACCGCCCAGAACGGCACCACCACCACAAAGTGATCGTTGGCGCAGACGAGGCGCGTCTGCGCCTCGAGCTCAAAGGCCAGATAGTCGCACAGCAGGCAATGGCCGGATTTTGCCTGATAGTCGGCGCAGCGCGCGATCTCCTTAGCCGGTTCGAGCGGAATCGTTTCGTCGGCCCAGATCTGGCCGTGCGGATGGGGATTGCTGGCGCCCATCATCGCGCCGCGATTCTCAAAGACCTGCACGTGCTGCACCCACGGCCGCGCCCCGAGTTCCTCGTATTGATCCGACCACACATCGACCACGCGGCGAATGTCTGGCAAGTCCATCTGCGCCAGCGTCAGATCGTGACGCGGCGAAAAACACACGACGCGGCAGAGGCCGCGTTCGGCCTGCGCCACGACGAGATCGTTCGCGACCCAGCTAGCCGGCGGCGTGTCGGGCAGCAGGGCGGCGTAATCGTTGTCGAAGACAAAAGTGCTGGCGTAGGCTGGATTGTGGACGCCGCCCGCGCGCGTGTTGCCGGGGCACAGGTAACACGTCGGATCGTAGGCAGGCCGTTGATCGCTTGGAACTTTTTCGACCTGGCCCTGCCATGGTCGCTGGGTGCGATGCGGCGAGATCAATACCCAGTCGCCGGTGAGCGCATTCAAACGGCGGTGCGGCGTGAAAAAGAGCGCGTCTGGATTCATGATCGAAGGCCTCTTCGTCAGATCGCCTGCAGATATAACGTGCGACTGTAGCCCACGTGCTCGGTAAGGTCGTGCGGCAGCCCGAGCGTCATCAACTCGTAACCGCTGGCGCGATGAATTTCCGCGCCCTGCCGATCGGCGACGGTGTAGATCGCCGACGGGATCAGGCCTTTGAGCAAAGCCGGTGGCCGGACGCTGCCGATCTGATGATCGCGGACGGCGATGGAGTACACGGCTTCGCGCCCATCCGACAGGACGTACTCCACGACCGAGGTCTGAAATTCCTCCAGCCGTTCCAGCCGATACTGAACGCCGTCTTGAATCACGTGCCGAATGCGCTTGTAGAAAGCGATGTAACTGGCATACTCCGCCAGTTCAGCCTCGCTCAAGTCGTTGAGGCTGGAACCGATGCCCAGCACGCCGCGCATTGCCACATCAAAGCGCAGACTGAGCGGCGTCACGCGCTGCGTGATGTGGCTGTGCTCGTGCGTCACCCACGCTTCCATGCAGCGCGCCGGATAGACCAGACTGAAACCCTCTTGAATGCGGATGCGGTCGTAAGCATCGGTGTTGTCGCTGACCCAGACCTGATCGGCGCGCGCCAGGATGCCCAGATCGATCCGTCCGCCGCCGCCCGAACAACTTTGAATGTCCAGCGTCGGGTGTCTGGCGCGCAGTCGATCCATGATCGAATAGACGCCTGCCACGTGCTTGCGCCAGATCGCTTTGCCGGCCACGGAGCCCGGTTCGGTGACGAGGCGGTTCATGTCCCATTTGAAGAAGGCGATGTCGTAGCGCGCAACCAGTGCGTCCAGCGCGTTGAAGAGGTACTCCACCACTTCCGGGCGGCCGAAGTCGAGGATTAATTGATGGCGCGCCTCGGTGCGCGGGCGGCCGGGAAAGTGCAGAACCCAATCGGGATGTTGACGATACAGATCGGAATCGGGGTTGACCATCTCCGGTTCGATCCACAGACCGAATTTCATCCCCAGTCGATGGACTTCCTGCACCAACGGTTCCATGCCCTGCGGAAAGGCGTCGGCCCGCACCACCCAATCGCCCAAGCCAGCGTGATCATGGCGCCGCGCGCCGAACCAGCCGTCGTCAACGCAGAATAACTCCACGCCGATCGAAGCCGCTTTGCGCGCCAGCGCGCTTAACCCAGCGAGGCTGAGATCGAAGTACATCGCCTCCCAGCCGTTGTATAACACGGGGCGAGTCTGCGGGTGCGGCAGTACGCGCTCGTGCGTGAAGGCGTGCAATCGTCGGCTGGCGCCGCCCCAGCCATCGGCGCTGACGCCGCACACCAGCGCGGGGGTGATGTGCTTTTCGCCGGGCGCCAGCTCAAGCGCAAAATCGAACGGTTGATAACCGGCGTGAACGCGCACCGCCCACGTGTCGGTTTGCTCCACCGCGATCTGCCACGCGCCGCTGTAGGCCAGCGCGCCGAAGTACACCGCGCCCGCCTCTTCCCAGGCCTGACCGGGGCGATTGAGCATGAAGAACGGATTGGTAAAGTGGCTGGTCTGCAGGCTGCGACTCTCGATGAGGTGCGTGCCGGGCGACAAGCGCTGGCGGTGCGGCGTGAATTCGCGCGCCCACGTACCGCTGACGTAGGTCAATTCGTTTGCCCCGCGCGGCAGATGCAGCGAAGCGAAGTTGCACACTTCAAAGGTGACGGCAGCCTGTCCCGCGTTTTCCAGTTCCAGCCAGCGCTCGATGATGTCGTGCTCCGGTGTGAGACGATAGCACGCGGTGACGAACAAATTTTGAACCGGGTCCTTCAAGCGCACGCGCAGCGTTTGGCGCGGGGACGTGTTCTTGACCGGCTGGCCGTGAGTGGGCGACAGGCCGGGCTGCGCGTCGGTCACGACTTCGTGATCGACGTAGCGCAGGCGCAGATCGCGGATGGGCAGATGCAGCGTCTCGCCGTCTTCTGGCGCGATGGGCAGCGAGGGGAAACTGGCCTTCAGTGTGACGTGGCGCACCGTCAAATCGCCAAAGGTCAGAACCTCGTCGGGACGATACTGCGTGATGAAGCTGGCTGGCGAGTCGTAGATCAGGTAGGCCGCTTCGCCGCGAATCCGATCGGTGGGTGAAGATCGATCGGGGCGCAGCCCCCAGCCCAGGTGCACGACGCGATCCGCCTCGTCCACTTGAAAGGCATAGTAGCTGGTGCGCAAGTGCAGATTGAAAGTGCGCGTGTCCGGGTTGAAGTGGATCATCGTTCCAATATTACCGCCTCATTGGCGGCTACGATCAATGTGTCACTCACGTTTGATTCGGCGCGCCCGAGCGATGACAGGCGCACGCGCCACGCGCCGTCGAGGCTGATCGTCGCCGGGCGCGAAGCGAAATTCAGCGCGATCAACATACACTGATCGGCGGCGGCACGTTCGTAAGCAAAGACGTTATCCGATGGATCGAGCGCGCGATACGCACCCTGTTGCAGGGCGGGCGAGGCGCGTCGCAATGCCAGCAGCTCCCGATAGTAGTTTAACAGCGAGGCCGGATCGCGACGCGCACTTTCGACGTTGACGCGCGCGTAATCGGGATTGACGCGCAGCCAGGGTCGGCCGGTTGAGAAGCCGGCGTTGCGCGTGGCCGTCCACGGCATCGGCGTGCGGCAGCCGTCACGACCTGTGTTAAACGGCCAGTACTTGCGGCCGACCGGATCGACAATTTCGGCGCGCGGGATGCGGCCCTGACGCAGGCCCAGTTCCTCACCGTAATACAGAAACGGCGTGCCGCGCAGCGTGAGCAGCATCGTCGCCGCCACTTTCGCGCGCGGCTCGGTGTGCGCGCCGGCGGCATAACGGCTGATCGAGCGGCGGTTGTCGTGATTGTTGAGCACCCAGCACGGCCACGCGCCCGGCGGCAGCTTGTCGTACCAGGCCTGCACCAGATCGCGGAAGGCGCGCGCATCCCAACGTCGCTGGTACAGCATGGCAAAGTTGAAGACCAGATGCAATTCGTCGTCGCCGCTGCCGTAGTAACCCTCTGCACCGATCGGCTCCACCTCGCCCACGGCTATGCGCCCGCCGTAGCGATCCAACAACTGCCGGAACTCTTTCCAAATCATGTGCGTTTCAGGCTGGTTGATTTGATGCGAATGATCTTGCCGATCGTAGGCGCGCAGTGCAAACTTGCTGGCTGGATTGTCGGGCAGGCCCTCTGCCTTGACAAACATGTGCGCCACATCCAGCCGGAAACCATCCACACCGCGATCCAGCCAGAAGGCGCATTCGCCGAACAGCGCCTCTTTCACCTGCGGGTTGCGCCAGTTCAGATCGGGCTGGCCGGGCACGAAGAGATGCAAATAATATTGACCGGTGCGCGCGTCGAACTGCCACGCCTTGCCGCCGAACACCGATTCCCAGTTGTTGGGCTCGCGGCCGTTCTTCGGATCGCGCCAGATGTACCAGTCGCGCTTCGGGTTGTCACGGCGCGATCGGGATTCGATGAACCACGGATGCTGATCGGAGGTGTGATTCATCACCATGTCCAGCACGACGCGGATGCCGCGCGCGTGGGCTTCGCTCAGCAGCCGATCGAAATCGGCCAGCGACCCGAAGACCGGATCGATGTCGTGGTAGTTGCTGACGTCGTAGCCGAAGTCCGCCATCGGCGAAGGATTGATCGGGCTGAGCCAGATCGCGTCGACGCCCAACCAGTGCAGATAGTCGAGTTTAGAGATGATGCCGGGCAGATCGCCCACGCCGTCGCCGTTGGAATCGGCGAAGCTGCGCGGGTAGATTTGATAGATGACGCCGTCGCGCCACCAGGCCCAGGATGTGGTGTGTGACATGAGCGGTGCTTATCCTGTGATTGGCGTCCACTGACTGAATTCAAGCGCTTTCATCCGCCAGAGGTCGAGCGATTTTAACTCAACTCGCCCCCCAAAGGCAATCGGGCTGACGCCGTCGCTGTCAGAGCGGGTCGGATAAACGCGGCTGGTCAGACAGAGCTGTTCGTTGGCAAAGACTTCGATCACGGATTGATCAAGGTAAATGTGCAACTTCAACGTTTCGCCGGCGGGCAGCGCCAGCGGCGCCGTTTCGAGCGCTTTATCAACGGTCGGATCAAGACTGGACTGCCGTCGATCGATGATGAGCGCCTGATCATCGACATCGTAAGCCACCAGCGTGCGCTCATCGCCGCCGGGGGCGCAGTGAACCCAGAAGCCGAATCTGTCTGCGTCCAACAGTTCAAACTCGGCGCTGATCTCCAGGCAGCGGCCGTGAAAACGAGGCGCCGTTTCAGCGGCGTGGGCAGACACCACGAGGTTCGTCAGGTGAACGTGCTGCTCGCGCAGCACCGTCAGTTCCGGCGCGGCAGTCATGCCCAGTGTGCCGTCGGGCAGCAGCTTGAGCACGCGCGGCAGTGACATGACGCCCGACCAGCCCGCCGTCAACTGTGCTTCACGCGTGCGGCCTTCTTTGAGCCAACCCCACATCAGGCGGCGGCCCGTGTCGTCCAGCAATGTTTGGGCGGCGTAGAAATACGCGCCATGATCGGTTTTGCCGCGCCGCGCCGGGTGAAAGCGCTGTTGCGTGTAGTCGCCGATGAGATAGTACGTGTGACGAAATTCGGGCAGGGTTGAAATCAACAGCACGTGCCGATCGCCGAGCGGGAAGAGGCTGGGACATTCCCACACCGCGCCCAAGTCGTGTTGATCGCCGATCAAAATCGGATGCCGATAGGTCCATTGCACTAAATCCGGCGATTCATAAAGCAGCGCCGCGCCGCCCACGTCACGGATACCGGAACCGATGAGCATGTACCAACGATCGGAGCCCTGCCACACCCACGGATCACGCCAGTCGGGATGCCGGCCGCCGGCGAGGTTCAACCCGGCGGGCGGGGCAGGAATGATCGGCTGCGGATGCTTGCGCCACGTCAGCAGATCATCGTCGCTCCAGGCCAGGCACTGCCTCGGCGGAAACACGCCGGTGTAAAGGAGCGTGGGCACGCCGTGATTGTTGACCGCGCAGCCCGACCAGACGCCGTCCTGATCAAGCCCATCGGAGCCCGGCGCCAGCGCGATGGGGAGACGCTGCCAATGTACCAGATCGGCGCTGACGGCGTGTCCCCAGTGGACGTTGCCATGATAGGGTCCGGTGGGATTGTGTTGATAGAACAGGTGATACTGACCCTGCCACTGGATCAAGCCGTTGGGATCGTTCAGCCAGTTGGCCTCCGGCATAAAGTGATAGCGAGGGCGATGCGGATCGTGAGCGAGCATGGCAACCGGCTAATGCTTTCCCAGGAAATCCAGGACGACCTGCATCGTCTCGGCGAAGCGGTCGCGGTGAATGCAGTGACCCGCGCCGCTCACGTGGACGACCTCGCACGGCCTGCACAGTCGAGAGGCCTCTTGAGCCGCTTCGGCTGTGACGAGGCTGCCTCGGTCTGTGTCGCCAGTGATGAGCAGCAGCGGGCGGCCAACTCTTGACAGCGTCTCCCGCCAGAGCGGAATGCTCGATTCCCCGCCAAGCCAGGAGTTCATGATCTCGGGCTGGTATTCGCCCTTGGATTCAGCCCAGGGCAAAATTTCCTCTTCTGACCAGCCGGGATTATCCGCCCGGCCTCGCGCAAGACGATCGGCCAACGGCAGCGACCGGAAGGCCAACCCGGCTTGTGCATTCTCCCGGAGCCGGGCCCGCTCGGCAGGCGAGGGATTGTGATCGCGAAAGGGCGGGTCTTCCAGCACGGCGGCGCTCACCAGGTCAGGATGATTGGCGGCCACCTCCAGCGCCGTCATCGCGCCCATCGAATGGCCGAACAGATAGGGCCTTTCCAGTTCCAGGTTCTGGATGAGCGCGACGAGGTCTTGAGCCAGCACGTCGAAGGCGAGGCCGTTGACGGGACCGATGGTGCGTCCATGCCCTCTGGCGTCGGGCATGATCACATCATAGGCCGCTTCAAGATGGCGGGCCACCCGCGACCAGCACAGCCCGTTGTCCGTAATGCCATGCAATAACACAAGGGACGGCTTGCCGCGGGTGGGGTCGCTGCGATGATAGAACACCTGCAACCCATTGGCTGTCACCAACCCCGTTGACCACGCTTCCATGGCGATCCCTTCTCAGCGCGCCGCCGACTAGCCCTTCAAGCCCGTCGCGGCGATGCTCTGCACGAAGCGCCGCTGCAGGAGCAGGAACATGATGATGGGCGGAATGCTGGCCAGCACGATGCCGGCCATCAGATAGGCAATGGTGGGCGTGGTCACCTGCGCGCCGCGATTGAGGAAGTTGAGCCCCACTTGCAGCGTCCACATATCGGGCGAAGTGGTGAACAGCATGGGCTTGAGCAGGCCGCTCCACTCGGCCAGCCACGTCAGGATAAAGACCGTGGTAGCCGCCGGCACGGACAGCGGCAGCATCAGATTCCAGAAGATGCGCAGGTAGCCGGCGCCATCCACTGTCATCGCCTCTTCCAGCTCGGTGGGCACCGTCAGGAAGAACTGGCGGAAGATGAAGATGGCGAACGGATTGGCCAAGCTGGGAATGATCAACGCCAGGTACGAGTTGATCCAGCCCCAGCGCGCCAGCATGATGTACAGCGGCACAAACAGCAGCTCAAACGGCACGATCAGCGTCGCCAGAAAGATCACAAACAGCGGATCGCGTCCCAGAAATTTGATCCGGGCAAAAGCGTAGCCGGCCAGCGCCGCGATGAGAATCTGTCCGAACGTGACGGCGAACGTCACAATCAGGGAATTCAACGTCTGGCGCGGAATATCGAGTTGGCTGATCTTGAAGACTTCCGCAAAGTTTTCAAAGTGCAGCGACGAGCCAAAGATCTGATCGGGCTTGGTCAGGGCCTCATCGTTGGTTTTGAGCGCGCCGCCGATCAGGTAGACAAACGGGAAGAGAAACAGCGCCGCCAGCACAATCAGCAGCAGCCAGGTCTTGAGACTCGCTTTGTTAGGCATGATCAACCTCCCGCTCGCCTAGTAGTACGCTTCGCGCCGGCGGTTGCCGATGAACTGCACCAGCGCAATGATCATGATCGCCACCAACAGGAACGTGGAAGCGGCCGACGAGACGCCCATCAGGTTGGGGAATTTCTTGAACACATAGTACACCAGCGTGGTGGTGGCGCCCGACGGCCCGCCGGCCGTCATCACGAAGATCGGCTCAAAACCGCGCACGGTAAAGACGATGGTCGAGATGACCAGCAGGAACGTGGTGGGCGCCAGCAGCGGCCAGCTGATGTGCCGGAACATCTGCCATTCCGATTTGACACCGTCGATCTGCGCGGCCTCGTAGTAATCGGTGTTGATGCCCTGCAAGCCGGCGATGTAGATCACCATGCAGTAGCCGGCCGACTTCCAGGTATTCATGATCGCGATCATCACCATCGACCAGCCGGTGTCCGTGGTCTGCCACTGCGGAAAAGACAGGCCCAGGCTGCGAAACAGATTGGGGACAAACCCTTGCAGCGGCGTCGTCGTGAAAATCCAGGTGAACAGGATGCCGGCCGCCACGAAGGAAATCGCCAGCGGGATGAAGTAGATGGTGCGAAAGAGGCTGCGCCCGGCAAACTTCTTGTTGAGGAGCACCGCCAGCAGCAGCCCCAGCCCGATCTGCGTCGGCACGGCCAGGACCATGTAATACAGGGTGTTCAGGCAGGCCTGCCAGAAATTCGGATCGCTGAAGATCGACAGGTAGTTGTCCAGCCCCACAAACTTGGGATCACCCAGAATCCCCCACTTGTGGAAGCTGATGAAGATCACAAAGGCAATCGGGTAAACCAGAAACACCCCCACCAGCAGGATCGCGGGCAGAACAAACCCGTAACCGGCGAGATGCTTCCTGAGGCGGTTCTTCCGGTGTGCGCTGATCATGGCTCCTCCTTCTTTGGAGAGAGGCTGGCGGACTGCCCGAGGCGAACAGCCCGCCAGCCCGGTCGCATGCAGGTTACTGCTTCAGGATCTGATCGACCTCGGCCTGCAGCCGGGTCATGGCGTCTTTCACGTCGGCGCCTTGCAGGATAACACTATCCCAAGCGGGCGTAAAGGCGTTGGAGATGTCGTTGAATTGCGGCAGCGGAGGCCGCGACACGCCGTACGGCGTCTGGTTCACGAAGCCCGCCATGAACGGATACTTGGCCAGGTGCGCCTGATATTCCTGGCTCTCGGCCGCCGATTTGGTGACCGGCAGGTTGCCCGATTGCTTCTGGAAGGCGATCTGGAAATCATCTGTCAGAATCCATTCGGCAAAGGCAAAGGTGCAGGCTTCCTGCTCGGGCGTGGGTGTCTTGCCGATGAACAGCTGATCACCGCCCAGGTTCGTGGCCGGCTTCACGTCACGCGGATAGGGCACCACGGTGAACTTGAAATCAGTGAACGTGCTGAGCTTGGGGAAGTTCCACGGCCCGTTCGCCGTGACGGCGACCTGGCCCGCATACCACGGCGCTGCATCCCAACCGGTGGGCGTGGTGGCCGCCACCCCTGCCGTCATCAAGTCTTTGTGGAATTGCACCGCCTTGATCGATTCAGGGCTGTCGAGCTTGGCCAGACCAGACACATCGCCGCCCGCCGCGCCGTACCACGCATGATAGGTCCAGAAATCCCAGCCGGTGTTGACCGTCTCCAGGAAGCCCTTCATGCCGGGATTCGCGGCGGTGACCTTCTTCATGGCGTCGGCGAATTCCTCCCACGTCCAGGTCTTTTCCGGGTCTTGCGAGGGAATGGGCACGCCCGCCTTCTCAAACGCATCCACGTTGATCCACATCGCCGTATTGTTGGTCATCCACGGAATGCTGCGAACTTTGCCTTCCCACGAAGACAGCGTCAGCAGCGCCGGGATGATGTTGTTCTTGATGTCGGGATGCGCGTTCAGCCAGCCGTCCACATCGGCCAGCACGTCGGCTTCCACGTAGGCGCCGGTTTCCGAGCTGGCAATCCACCACAGATGCGGGCGATTGGGGTCATCCAACGGCAGCGCCAGGCCGGTGCGCACGATCGAAGCATCTTCCACGCCCAGGTTGCGCACCACGACGTTGCACTCCGGGTGCAAGGCATTGAACTTGGGCATCAACTCGCCGACGAAATAGGTTTCGGTATCCGTCGGGATGGTGTGCCACAGGTTCACGCGCGCTTTAGGCCCCTGGTAGCCGGGAACGGCAGTCGCCTGCACCACGACTTCCTTCGGCACTTCCTGAGTGACGACCACTTCACGGGTTTCAACAATCTTTTCTGGCGCGGCCGCGGGCGCGCAGGCGCTCACGATCACCGCCGCGATCAGCCAGACTGAAACGATCACCCCTACTGCTGTCTTCCGGGACTTCATGCTCTTTTCCTCCTTGGGGAATTGACTGATTGAAAATGATCGGCATCGATGGTGTGCGTTTGAAAGCCGGCGTCGCTGCTACTCGATAAAGCGCCTCCTTGTCAAAGTCTCTGGATTTTACGGGATGGAAGCGGTTCCATGCGAACCGCCAAAAAAACGCAGCGCCTGGCCTGGCGCGCTGCGTCACCCGACCGGCGCGGCGGTGGTCTTCCGCACGATCAACTCAGTCGGCAGTGTCTCACACACCGGCTTCATCGCCGGATCGGCCAGCACGTCCAGCAACAACTCCACGCCGCGCTTGCCCGACTCATACAACAGCTGACGCACCGTCGTCAGCCCGATGTATTCGCTGATCTCAATGTCGTCGAAGCCCACCACCGACAGGTCTTCAGGCACACGCAGCTGGAGGTCTTGCGCGGCCTCCAAAACACCCAGCGCCTGCGTATCGCTGGCGGCGAAGATGGCCGTGGGCCGATCGGGCAGCTGGAGCAGCTCAACGGCGAGACGACGAGCCTCGTAGCGGCCGTGTTCACCCTGTCGATGATAATCGGATCGGAATGGAATGCCAGCCGCTTTCAACGCCTGCCGATAGCCCTTCAAACGATCGCGGCTGGAAGTGAAGTTGAACGGCGTCTCGATCGGATCGCTGATGTAACCGATCCGCGTATGACCCAGCTCAATGAGGTGTCGGGTCGCGGCACGCCCGCCGGCCACATTGTCGGTGATGACCCGGTTGAGCGACTTGAGGGCTGGATGACTGGCGTCCACCAGCACGATGGGGACGCTGCTGTGCGCCAGCCGCTCTACATCATCGTCACGCGGCGACAACGAAATGATCAGCACACCGTCGGCGCGTTCGCCGCGCGGCAAGTCGTGAAAATAAGCGTCGCGTTTGGCGGGCGTTTCCACGTTGTACAACACCAGATCGTAGTCGCTTTCGGCCAGGGTGTTTTCCACACCGCGCAGTTGTTCCACTTCGGCGGGGCGCGTGAACCACGGCACGATGACGGCGATGGTTAACGTCTTCCCCAGCGAGAGGCGGCGGGCCGTGGGATTGGGCACAAAGTTCAGAGCCGCGATGGCGGCCAGCACCCGCTCGCGGGTGGCCTCGCTGACCTGTGGGCTGTCGTTGATCACCCGCGATACCGTTCCCAACCCGACCCCGGCGCGTCTGGCAACATCACGAATAGTGGCGGTCATGGTGTGGCCTCTCATTTGGAACCGGTTCCATTATCGGGGAAAAACGGCCCCATGTCAAGCGGCCAACAAGAATTTTAAGGTTCGCACAAAGAAACAGGCCCGCCGGATCGATCCGGCGGGCCTGCGTGTGTAGTCTGCGCCCGAAAGTCAGCGGATGGCCTGCTCGGTGCGCTGATCGAAGAAGTGCACCTTGTCCAGGTTCGCCACCACCCGGATGGTGTTGCCCACCTTGGCCCGGGTGCGCGGATCCACCCGCGCCACGTACGAGTGCTTGCCCGTCAACAGGTACAGAAACACTTCGTTGCCCATCAACTCCGTCACTTCCACCTTGGCGTCGAAGTTCCCCGGGTGGATGTTGGGCGCCACGTAATCGGCGTCATAGATGTCCTCCGGCCGCAGACCCATGTGCACTTTCTGCCCAATGTAGTTCCGCAGCCCCGTCGCCCGCTCGGCCGGAATCGTCAACTGGAACCCCTCGCCCGCCACCTGCACCTCGCCGGCCGTGCCCGTCACGTCCACTTCAAAGAAGTTCATGCTCGGGCTGCCGATGAAGCCCGCCACAAACATGTTGTTCGGCAAATCATACAGCGTCTGCGGCGTGTCCACCTGCTGCAGCAGCCCGTCCTTCATCACCGCGATGCGCGTGCCCATCGTCATCGCTTCCGTCTGGTCGTGCGTCACGTAGATGAACGTCGTCGCCAACTGCTGGTGCAACTTGCTGATCTCCGCCCGCGTCTGCACCCGCAACTTCGCGTCCAGGTTCGACAGCGGCTCGTCGAACAGAAACACCTTCGGCTCCCGCACGATGGCCCGCCCCACCGCCACCCGCTGCCGCTGCCCGCCCGACAACTGCCGCGGCTTGCGCGGCAGCAACTGCTCGATGCCCAGCGTCTGCGCCGCTTTCTTCACCCGCACGTCGATCTCCGCCTTCGACATCTTGCGCAACTTCAGCGCAAACGCCATGTTGTCGTACACGCTCATGTGCGGGTACAGCGCGTACGACTGGAACACCATCGCGATGTCCCGGTCCTTGGGCGCCACGTCGTTCACCGGCCGATCCCCAATGTAGATCGTCCCTTCCGTGATGTCTTCCAACCCCGCCAGCATCCGCAGGCTGGTCGACTTGCCGCAGCCCGACGGCCCCACGAACACCAGAAATTCCTTGTCCGGGATCTCCAGGTTCAGGTTGTTGACGGCCGTCACGTTGCCGTACCGCTTCACCACATTCTCAAAGGTCACCGATGCCATGGCTGCTTGCCTCCGAAAAAGATGTGAGCCTCGCGGGTGCGAAGCAGGGTCGCTGTGCGTGGTTATGGTTTCATCATACCGCAGATCAGGCCAATTCCGCAAGTGCGGCCGACTCGCCGCCGTCAGCCGATCGGCTGGAGCACGCCGCCGCTGCGCGGCGCCAGTTTGAGCGCGTGCAGTGTGCCCTGCGCCGCCGTCGCCGACGCGCCGCCGTTCCAGATGTCCGTGTACACGCCGTCCGGCAGGCCGATCTGGCTGATCGGCACGTCGAGTTGCTTCGGCGCCGTCGAGGCGTTCAGCGCGATCAGCAGCACCTCCCGATCGAGCTGCCGCGCGAACACGTACACGTCGTCGCCGGCATACACGCCGTGATACGAGCCGCGTCGCAAAACAGGGTGCGCCTTCCGCAGAGCGATGCCTTTTTGCACAAAGGCGCGCAGCTCGTGATCCCAGTGGGCGGCTTCCCACGGAAACGCGCCGCGACAGTCGGGATCGTGTCGGCCGGCCAGGCCGATCTCGTCGCCATAGTAAAGGCACGGCGCGCCCGGATACGTGAAAAGAAATAGATATGACAACCGCAGCGCGGATTGATCGCCGCCGACGCTGGTGATGAAACGCGGCGTGTCGTGGCTGTCCAGCAAATTCAACTGCGCCATGGTGATCTGTGGATCGTACCAGCCCAGAATCCGATCGACGCACATGGCAAAGTCATCCACATCCAGCGGGCGGGCGCCGCGGTAACCGCCGGCCTTGCGCGTCTCCTCCAGATCGAGCGTGTGCGCGCCAAAGAAGCCCAGGCACGCCAGCGCAACCGGATAATTCATTACGGCATCGAATTGATCGCCCTGCAGCCAGCGTTTCGATTCATGCCAGATCTCGCCGACGATGTAGGCGTCTGCATTGGCGCCCTTCACGCGGCGGCGGAACTCGCGCCAGAAGTCGTCGTCGTCGATCTCCTCGGGCACGTCCAGCCGCCAGCCGTCGCAGCCGAATTCGATCCAGTGCTGCGCCACGTCCCAGATAAAGTCGCGCACGGCGGGCGTGTGCGTGTTGAGTTTGGGCAGCGCGGGCAGGTCCCACCACGCCTGATAACCGATCGACTTGAAACTGCCTTTGCCCTGCTCCAGAGCGTGTTTGGCCGCCGCGTCAGGATAGGCCCCCCACGGCTTGCGCCCGTACAGCCGATCGGGATCGAAGTAAAACCAGTCGAGATACGGCGAAGCCGCGCCGTTTTCCAGCGTGTGATGAAACGGCCAGAAGCCCCGGCTGGCATGGTTGAAGACGCCATCAACAATCACCCTGATGCCGCGTGCGTGCGCGGCGTCGATCAACTCGCGCAGCGCGGCATTGCCACCCAACAGCGGATCGACGTTGTAGTAATCGTAAGTGTGATAACGATGATTGGCCGCCGACGCAAAGATCGGGTTGAAATAGATCGCGGTAACACCCAGATCCGACAGATAATCCAGTTTTTCCATCACCCCGATCAAATCGCCTCCCTTGAAGCCGAACGAGGTCGGGGGCGTGTCCCATGGCTCAAGGTGCAGTCCGTCCCTCTTCACCCGATCGCTCTTGGCAAAGCGATCGGGGAATATCTGGTAGAAAATTGCGTCCTTCACCCAATCGGGCGTTGTAATGGTCATCCCTTATCCTTATGGTCAGGCCCGCTCATCACGCACAGCTGCAGAACACACTGGAAACGGCCTGGCATTCTTTGCGCCTTTGCGGTTCGCATTTTGCGGATTATTTCGGTTGCAATTGCAGGATCAGCCCGCTGTACGGCGGCAGCGATGGCAGCGGTCGATAATCGCTGAAGCCGCCCTGCGCATCGATGGTGAGATCGGCCGCCGCCTCACTGCCCAACAGCGACACGACGTGGTAGTCACCCTGCCTGACGGCGCTGCTTTTCAGCGCCAGCGTGTAATTGCTGAGCTCGGTGCTGCCCAGATTGATCACGACCAGCACCGCTTCGTCAGCGCTCACCCGCAGGCTGGCAAACACCGCCTCGCTGCCCGTCGTCACCGCGCTGAAATCGCCCACGCGCAAAGCGGCGTGCTCGTTGCGCGCCCGGATGAGATCGCGGTACAGCGACAACAGCGAATTGGGATCAACGCTTTCGTCGGCCACGTTGCGCTGTGTGTAGCCTGGGTCCACGTCGCGCCACGGCGTGCCCGTGGTGAAGCCGGCCTGTGCCGCCGCCGACCACTGCATCGGCAGGCGGATGTCCTCGTCGGGCTTGCGGCCCAGCATGCCGATCTCTTCTCCATAGTAAACGAACGGCACGCCCGGCCCGGTCAGATACAGCCAGGCGGCCATCTTCGCCCGATCGACATTCGCGCCCAGCTGCGACATCACGCGATTCTGATCGTGATTGGTGACGAAGACGCCGAATTGATTCGGCTTGAAGTTGGCCTGATTGATCTGATACGCCTTCACGGTTTGTTCGGCGCGGCCGGTGCGCGCGCTCAAGATGAAGGCCTGCGCCAGATCGAAATCGAAGGCCAGATCAAGTTCGTCGCCCTGCGCGTAAGAGGCCGCCGTCGGCGCGATGTCCCACACTTCGCCGATGGTCATGGCCTGCGGGTTGAGCTGCTTGTAGGCTGGACGGAAATTTTTGTACCACTGATGCGTGGCTGCGGTGTTCTGGATCAACGTGCCGTCTTCGATCAAATATTTGGCCGCATCCAGCCGGAAGCCGTCCACGCCCACGTCCTGCAGCCAGAAGCGCACGATGTCGTTCATCTTGGCGGTGACTTCGGGCGTGCGATAGTTCAGATCGGGCATGCCTTCCCAGAAGTAACCGTAGTAATAATCGCCGGTCGACGCGCGATGCCAGCCCGCCTGCCCCGGATCGCTGTCCGACCAGACATACCAGCTTCTAAAGGGCGAGGTTCGATCGAGTGAGGCTTGAAACCACGGATGCTCGCTCGACGTGTGATTGAGCACCAGATCGATGATGATGCGGATGCCGCGCCGATGCGCCTCGTCCAGCAGGCGCCTGAAATCTTCGAGCGTGCCGTACTGCGGGTTGACCTGATAGTAATCGGTGACATCGTAGCCGTGATATGACGGCGACGGGTGAATGGGCATCAGCCACAGGCCGCTCACGCCCAGATCAGTTGTCGTGGCCGGATCGCCGTCGTTGAGATAATCGAGTTTGTCGATCAGGCCGTTGAAGTCGCCGATGCCATCGCCATTGCTGTCGTAGAAACTGCGCACGAAGATCTCGTAAAAGATCGAATCGTTCCACCAGGGATAATCATTGGTCCCGGACGGCAGGCCGATCACGGGGGACACGGGGGTGGCGCTCAACCCGATCGGCTGTGCGGCGCCTGTCGGTTCGTTGGCCGCCGTCGGCGCAGGCGGCGCGGTCGGGGTTGGAAGATCGATCGGGGCGGGCGTGGTCGTCGCTGCGCCGCCGCAGGCGGTCAGCAGCGCGATCATGATCGGGATCAGAATCAGGCGTGATGTCATGGAGGCAATAAAAAGACCCGAAGGGTCATGCATCACCCTTCGGGTCCGGCATCAGGCTCACTTCACACTGCCGATGGTGAGGCCGCCGACGATGTACTTTTGCAGCGCCAGGTACACAATCGCCACGGGCGCGGCCACCAGCAGCGCCATGGCGGCGAAGTTGCTCCACGGCACCTGGCCGGCATACTGGCCGGTCATGTTCCACAGCGACATGGACAGCGTAAAGTCTTTGGGCTGCGTGAGGAACTGCCACGACAGCGCAAACTCCGTCCAGCCGCTGAGGAAGCCCAGGAAGGCGGTGACGGCCAGCGCCGGCACAGCCAGCGGCAGGATGATGCGGAAGAAGACCTGGTTGTGCGATGCGCCGTCGATGCGGCCGGCTTCTTCCAGGTCGCGCGGGATCGTGTCGAGATAACCCTTCAAATTCCAGATCGAGAAGGGCAGCGCGCCGGAGATGATGGCCAGCCCCACACCCCACAGCGAATCGCGCAGGATGAAGGTGGAATCGCCGATCGTGACCCGGATTTTGTTGAGCAGCACAAACAGCGGCGCGATGGTGCCAATGGAGGGCAGCATCAGCACCATCAGCACCATCAGCATCAACACGCGACGGCCGCGAAAGTCAAAACGTGAAAACACGTAAGCGGCGCTGACGCCGATCAACGTGGAGAACAGGGCCGTGCCGGTGGCCAGCTTCAGCGAGTTGAGCGCCAGCTCGCCAAAGGTCACGGGATTGGCGGTGGGCTTGTCCATGACTTTGGCATAGGCGGCCAGCGAGGCGCCCGGCGGGATTAAATACAGGTCGGTGGGGCGTGAGACATTGCGCGGATCCAGCGACAGGCTGACGACCCACATAATGGGAAAGAGGACGATGAAGGCGATAAACAACAGGAGCGCCTGATAGAGCAGCTGTTTGCCCAACGACAGTTCGCGTCGGGGCCGCGTGCGGGTGGTGGCTTGCGGCTTGGGGAGCGTTGCGCTTTGAGTGGCCATTACGCATCATACCTTTCAGTCGCTTTGGTAATGCGGTTGGTGATCAGGGTCAGCCCCAGTAGCACGAAGAAGATGATCACGCTGAAAGCGGCGGCCACACCGTACAGGCGGTTTTCGTTGACCAGCCGGTAGGCCGTGGTGACCAGGATCTCGGTCTTGCGCAGCGGCCCGCCGCCCGACAGCAGGTAGATCAGGTTGAACAGGTTGAACGTGGTGACGATGCCGTAAACCGCGGCGGGCACCATGGCCGGCCGCAGCAACGGCACGGTGATGGCCCAGAAAGACTGACGCGGGCTGGCCCCGTCGATGGCGGCGGCCTCATATAGATCGCCCGGAATGCTTTGCAGCGCGCCGGTGGCGACGATGGTCATGAACGGCCAGCCCAGCCAGATGTTGGTGATGAGCAATGCGAAGTAGGATAGCGGCAGCGGCAGCCAGCGGATCGGCGGATCGACCTGATCGATCCATCTGATCTTGAAGACTTCCGGCGAAATGCCGAAGACTTTGCCCACTTCGGCCAGCAGCAGGTTGATGGCGCCGAAGTCGGGATCGTACATGTTGCGCCACACGACCGCAATCACCAACGTGGGGATCACGATCGGCAAAATATATATCGCTCGATAGAACCGTTTAAACCACAAACCTTTCACGTTCAACAAGACGGCAATCAGCACGCCGATGACGACGTGAAACGGCACATTGGTGAACGTCCAGACGAGATTAAACGCGAGGACATTCCAGAAACTGAAGTTGGCAATGGCGACCGGCAGTTCGCCCGTAAAGATCTGTTCGTAGTTTTGCAAACCCACCTGGTTGGGCGCGGCCGCATCGGCGCGCAGGTTTCTGACGCCATAATCGGTGGTGGACATCCACACTTGATAGACGAGCGGGTAAAAGGTGATGATCCCCATTACGATAAACGCCGGGGCGAGGTAAAGAATGGCCGTGCGGATCGTGGCGGTACGGTTGCGCCACACTTCGAACCGGCTGGGTTGATTCTGGGCAATCGCAGCCATGGTCGTTGGATCCTTTCAACCGGGGGATGGCCTTATTATCCAGCAAAACATCACGGAGATCAAGATTTGGATAAGGAAAAGACCTGACAGGTCAATCTACAACCTGTCAGGTCTTTGTTCAACTCAGGCTACTTGCCGTTGGCCTTGTTCATGGCCGCGCAGGCTTCGGCGACGGCATCTGCCGGC
>CAZKBQ010000043.1:0-37003 GCA_964550855.1 uncultured Anaerolineae bacterium | reverse complement strand
TGACGGCGGCGCTGCCGCAGGACTGGCGGCCGGAGCAGGTGTTCTTTGCGATCACGATCATCCTGTCGCTCATCGGCTGGACGACGCTGGCCCGCGAAGTACGCGGGCGCTTTCTGGCGCTGCGCGAAGAGGACTTTGTGCTGGCGGCCGAGCTGGCGGGCTGCAGCCGGCTGCGCATCATCACGCGCCACATGGTGCCGACGTTTATGAGCCACATCATCGCCACTGCCACGCTGGCGATCCCGGTGATGATCGTCAGCGAGACTTCCTTGAGTTTTCTGGGACTGGGCCTGCGCCCGCCCGCCATCAGCTGGGGCGTGCTGCTGCAGGAAGCGCAGAACATCCAGACCATCGCGCAGGCGTCGTGGCTGCTGATCCCCGGCATCGTGGTGATCATCGCCGTGCTGGCGTTCAACCTGGTGGGCGACGGCCTGCGCGATGCGGCGGATCCGTACAGTCATTAGCGAGTGATGGGTGATGAGTAATGCGTAATGAGTGATGCGGATAACGTGTCACACTTTATACAATCCGACAGGTACGTTTATGGCCCATACTGAACCACTCTTGTCCGTGCGTGATCTCAAAGTGTATTTTCATCTCGACGAAGGCGTTGTCAAAGCGGTGGACGGCGTGACGTTTGAAGTGCGCCCCGGCGAAGTGCTGGGCATCGTCGGTGAAAGCGGCTGCGGCAAGAGCGTGACGATGAAGGCCATTCTGCGCATCGTCGATCCGCCCGGCCGGATCGAGGGCGGCGAAATCCGCTGGCAGCACGCAGCTCAATCGGGCAACGGTTCAGCCGTCAGTGAGACGGTCGATCTGACGCAGCTCGATCCCAACGGCAAGGAAATGCGCGGGATTCGCGGTGGCGAGATCGCGCTGATCCCGCAGGAACCGATGTCGGCCTTCAGTCCGGTGCACACAGTGGGGAATCAGATCGTCGAGGCGATCATGCTCCATCGGAAGGTGGACAAGCGCGAGGCCCGCCGCATGGCGATCGATCTGTTCCGCGACGTGGGCATGCCCATGCCCGAGCGCCGCCTCGATGCGTATGCGTGGCAGCTCAGCGGCGGCCTGCGCCAGCGCGCCATCATCGCCATGGCGCTGTCGTGCAACCCGCGGCTGCTGATCGCCGACGAGCCGACGACGGCGGTGGATGTGACGACGCAGGCACAGGTGCTGCGGCTGCTGCGCGAACTGCAGGCGCAGCGCAACGCCGCGATTATTTTCATCACGCACGATCTGGGCGTCATCGCGCAGGTGGCGCATTACGTGGTGGTGATGTATCTGGGGCTGGTGATGGAGCAGGGGCCGGTGGACGACATTTTCCACGCGCCCAAACATCCCTACACGCAGGCGCTGCTGCGCTCGATCCCCAGCATGGCCTCGACGCCGCGCGCCGCGCTGCCCACCATCAGCGGCTCCATCCCGCATCCGTTCAACAAGCCGCGCGGCTGCCCGTTTCATCCGCGCTGTCCGCAGGCCATGCCGGGCAAATGCGATCAGCATGCGCCGGTGCTGCAGCCGATCGGCGATCGACAGCTGGTCAGCTGCTTCCTCTATCACGACGTGGAGGTTGCCGCGTGACCGACGCCACCCCTTCTCCGGTAGTTCCGTTACTGGAGATCAAAAATCTTCGTAAATACTTTCCGATTCATCAGGGCAACATCATCCGCCGCGTGGTGGGGCAGGTGCGCGCCGTGGACGACGTGAGTTTCTTTATCAACGAAGGTGAGACGCTGGGACTGGTCGGCGAGAGCGGCTGCGGCAAGACCACCGCCTCGCGCTGCATTTTGCGCGCCTACGTGCCCACCAGCGGCGAAATGCTGTTCCGTAACGCCGACGGCTCAATCGTCGATCTGGCCAAGTTGTCGCGCGCCGGGCTGCGCCCCATCCGATCGCAGATTCAGATGATCTTTCAGGACCCGTACGGCTCGCTGAATCCGCGCATGACGCTGTTCGACATCGTGGGCGAACCGCTGTTGATGAACGGCATGAAAAATCGCGCCGACCGCACGGCGCGCGTGGCGGAGCTGCTCCGATTGGTGGGGCTGCGCCCGGAGTTTTTGCAGCGTTTTCCGCACGCCTTCAGCGGCGGTCAAAGACAGCGCATCGGCATCGCGCGCGCGCTCGCCTCTAATCCGCGCCTGGTGGTGGCCGATGAACCGGTGTCGGCGCTGGACGTATCGGTGCAGGCACAGATCCTCAATCTGCTGTTGGACCTGCAACAGGAACTGCACCTGACCTATCTGTTTGTGGCGCACAACCTGAGCGTGGTCAAGCACATCTGCGATCGGGTGGCGGTGATGTACGTGGGCAAGATCGTGGAGACGGCGCGCACCGCCGAGCTGTATCACTCGCCCAAACATCCGTACACGGCGGCGCTGATGGCGGCCGTGCCTGTGGCCGATCCGCGCGTGAAGTCGGGCGACGTGGAGCTGCAGGGTGACGTGCCCAGCCCGGCCAACCCACCCGGTGGCTGCTACTTCCATCCGCGCTGCCCGTATGCGATCGATCGCTGCAAGACCGAAGCGCCGGTCTATCGCGAGATCAGTCCCAATCACTTCGTCAGTTGCCATCGCGCGGATGAACTACAACTGGCCGGAGTCGCCGCATGAACATTCTCTTTCTATTGCCCGATCAGCTGCGCCCCGATTTTCTAAGCTGCTACGGGGCGCAGTTCTTGACTACGCCCAACATCGATGCGTTGTGCGACGGCGGCGTGCAGTATCGCCACGCGGTCTCGCCCACGCCCATCTGCGTGCCCGCGCGCGCGTCGCTGCTGACCGGCCTCAACAGCGCGCAGCACGGCGTGTTGGAAAACTACAGCTGGCTGCGGCCCGATCGCGCCGCGTGCGGCCTGCCCAGCTGGCCCGAACTGCTCAGCGAAGCCGGCTACCACACGGCCAGCATCGGCAAGATGCACTTCTATCCGTGGGACAAAAGCGAAGGCTTCGCCCAGCGCATTATCTCCGAAGATAAGCGCCACATTTACATCCACGACGATTACGCCGTCTATCTTGAAGCGCACGGCCTGCGCAAATATCACGGCAACGAGCACGATGGGTACTTTGAAAACAAGGGCGCGATCGTCAGCAAGATTCCGGCCGAACATCAAGTGGACAAGTGGGTGGCCGATCGAACCTGCGAATTCCTTGAGACCTACACCGGCGACAAGCCCTTTGCGTTGATGGTCGGGTTCCCCGGGCCGCACTGCCCCTACGATCCGCCCGAAGAGTATGCGCATCTGTATCGGCCCGAAGACATGCCCGCCAGCATTCCCGCCACCGACGACAGCCGCCTCTTCCGCGAGCTCGTCATCGCCATGAACAAGCGCCCGTGGAATCAAGTCGATTACACGGACTTTCAGGAACAGCACAAGCGCAAGATTCGCGCACATTACGCCGCGCTCGTTTATCAGATCGATTTGCAAATTGGCCGCATCATGACCGCGCTCAACGCCAGCCGCTTCCGCGACGACACACTCATCATCTTCGCGTCCGATCACGGCGATTTTCTGGGCGATTACGATCTGATCGGCAAGCACCTGTTTTACGAGCCAAGCATCCGCGTCCCGTTGATCGTGAAGTCGCCGCAGGTGAAGGCGACGCGCACGATTGACGATCTTGTTTCGTTGACCGACGTAACCGCGACCATGCTCGATGTCGCGGGGATAACTCTTTCGGCGCGGCACGATGCCATCGTCTTGCCCGGTCTCGATCGGCCTCGCACCCGATCGCGTGAGACCGTCCTCGGCGCAACCGATCTCGGCCTGATGATCGCCGACGCTGAATGGAAATTGTGCCGCTACAAGAACGGCCACGTGGCGTTGTACAACCTGAGTGAAGACCCGCACGAACAGCGCAATCTGGCTTATCAGCCGGCAGCGATTGCTGAAATGAAACGGATGGATGCGCTGTTGCAACAGGCCTTGCTCGAGGCGTTGATGGTCAACAACGGCGACAAGTTCGTGGAGAAATCGCGCTATCAGGGTCGCGGCGAGTTTGGTCAGCCCGGCTGGCAGCGGCCTTATCCGGCCAGTCTGGTGGAACGCACCTGAGATGACCTCATCAACTTTTGACTACACGCTCAAAGACGCGCAGGCGCTGCCTGTCACGCCGATCGAACCGCGTGACTTTGATCTGGCGCGTTTTGAAACGCACGCCGCCGAAGCCGATCAGCGTTACGCCGATTTTCTCAGCAAGCCCAGCGGGTTGATGGTCTGGCAGCGCGTGCGCGCGGGCGAGGTCTTCCGCGACGCCTGCCGCGACAAGCGGGCGTCACTTCGGCTGCAATTAGGCGCACTGCAAAAATCACTCGACTACGCCACCGACGCGCCGATGTATCTGGAGCCGTGGTACGGCATCGGCACGACGGCCTCGGCGTTCGGCGCGGAATACGAATGGCCCGAAGGTCAGGCGCCCGTCGTGCGGCCGATGTATCGATCATTCGACGACGTGCCGCCGCTCGCGCCGCGTGATTTTGATCAAGTGCCGATCATGCGGTACACGCTCGACACGATCGAGTATTTCCTCGATCAAACTCAGGGACGCGTGCCACTGTCGTGGAGCGATCTGCAAGCGCCGTTGAACGTCGCCACGGAATTGATCGACACGAGTGCGTTCTTCACCGGCATGGTCGAGAAGGCCGATCGGGTGCGCGAAGTCCTGTCGGCGGCCACTGAGGTCATCATTCGTTTTACGCGACAACAAAGCGACTTGATCGGCGATCGTTTGGCCCGGCCCGGTCACGGCTTTGCCAGTTCGCGCGCGGGCAAAGGCATCGGCCTCAGCACCGACAACCTCGTGATGATCTCGCCCAAAATGTACGAGAAATTCTGCGTCGCCGACAACATCGCGATCGGGCGGGCGTTTGACGGCGTGGCGATCCATTCGTGCGGCGATTATGCGCGCTGGCTGCCCGCGCTCAAGAAGATCGACAATCTGATCATGGTGGATGCCGCGTTCAGCCCGCAAACCGATCCCAATCCGAACACGCCCGAAGCGTTCCGTGAGGCGTTCGTCAACACGGGCATCAGCGTGCACGCACGCATGGTCGGCGCGCCGGATGAAGTCATCGCTTTAACCAAACGCCTGTGGACGCCGGGCCTGAAGTTGATCGTGGTGACCTATGTGCCCGACCCGGTGGCTCAGCATCAACTCTATCAAGACCTTCACGCGTTGGCCGCGTAATCTCGTGGTGCACGGTTGTCATGCCCGAATGTTTCTGTCGGGCATCCACCCGATAATCAGCAAATCGCGCAGCAAGGGTAGTGGATTCCCGCCAACAGCACACGGGAATGACATTCCGCAATGCGCTGCGCAATGGCTCTGTAGCAATTAAATTTCAATGAAGGAACTGAAGCATGGATGAACACTTGCAGAAAATTTACGACAGCGTGCTGAACGGCGAGATGGACGAGACGGCAGGTCACGTCGAAGCCGCGTTGAACGCCAAGCTTGAGCCGGGCGTCATTCTCAACGAAGCCATGATCAGCGCGATGAAAGAAGTGGGGCGGCTGTTTGAAGAGGGCGAATATTTCGTGCCGGAGATGTTGATCTCGGCGCGCGCCATGCAGGCCGGATTGGCGATCTTGAAGCCGCATCTGGTACAGGCCAAGGTCGCCTCGGCGGGCAAGGTTGTCGTCGGCACGGTCAAAGGCGATCTGCACGACATCGGCAAGAACCTTGTGTCGATGATGCTGGAAGGTTCCGCGTTTGAGATCGTCGATCTGGGTGTGGACGTTGCGCCAGAAAAATTCGTTGAGGCCGTAAAGACGCACCAACCGCAGATCGTCGGCATGTCGGCGCTGCTCACCACGACGATGCCCAACATGAAGGTCACCATCGAGGCGTTGAAGGCCGCGGGCCTGCGCGATCAAGTCAAGGTCATGATCGGCGGCGCGCCTGTGACGGAGACTTACGCGCACGACATCGGCGCGGATGGTTACGCGCCCGATGCGAGCCGCGCGGCGACTTTAGCAAAAACGTTAGTTGGATAGTTCGACAGTGCGATAGTGAGATGGTTGAGGCACATGACTGACACCATGGTAAGCCAGGCGCCAAATCAGCGGACGGCCTTGATCAATGGCCGGATCGTTTTGCCGGATGCGATCGTCGATGATCAGGCGTTGGTGATCGAACAGGGGAAAATCGTTGCGATAACGCGCGACGCGATCGGCGACGCCAACCCGATCGATGTCGGCGGCCGATGGATCACGCCGGGCTTGATCGACCTTCACACGCATGGCGCGCTGGGACACACGTTCAACGAACCGACCGGCGAAGCCTTTGCCGCGATCTGCGACGAGAACGCGCGGCGCGGCGTGACCAGCCTGCTGGCCACGCTCGCACCTGCGCCGCTGGCCGATATGAAACGCTGCTTTGAATTCATGCGGACGTGGCGCAGCGAAGCGCATACCGGTGCGCACGTGTTAGGCGGTTATCTGGAAAGCCCGTACACCAATCTTGCACAGAAGGGCGCACTCGATCCGAGTTGTTTACGCTCACCCGACGACGGCTCGGCGGAGGAACTGCTTGACTACGCCGACGTGCTGCGCGTTTTCATGCTCGCGCCGGAATTGCCGGGCGCGATCGAGTTGACGGAGAAGATCAATCGCGCGGGCATCGTGCCGGCGGCGGGACACAGTTCCGCGCACGATACGCACGTCCTCGCCGCGATGGAGCACGGCCTGCGACACGTCACGCACATCTGGAGCGCGATGTCGATGGTGGTGCGCGACGGCCCGTGGCGCAAGCCCGGCCTGCTGGAAGCGGCGCTGACGTTTGACGGCCTGACGGCCGAGATGATCGCGGACAATAAGCACCTGCCGCCGACGTTGATGAAGCTGGCATACAAGTGCCTCGGCCCCGATCGTTTGTGCGCGATCTCGGATGCGACCAGCGGCGCGGGTCTGCCGGACGGTTCGCGCTTCACGATGGGCGGCATGGAATACGAAGTCAGCGACGGCGTCGGCATGATGTTCGATCGCTCGGCGTTTGCGGGCAGCACCACGCTACTCGGCCAGATGCTGCCGATCTTGATCAACGTCGTGGGCATTCCGCTGATCGAGGCGGTGCGCATGACGACGCTGACGCCCGCGCGCATCATCGGCGTGGCTGATCGCAAGGGCAGTCTGGCGGCGGGCAAAGACGCCGACCTCGTGATCTGGAACGACGACTTCACGCCGTGGCAAACGTTGCTGTGCGGACGCGCCGATTGAAATCGGCGGTAAATAAGCAAAACGTGTTGAAACACGTTTTAACGTGTTTTGGCTGGCAGCCGACGAATTCATTCGTCGGACATTCTGCTCCTGCCGGAGCGTCAGCTCCGGCGCTACCCTACGGAGCTGACGCTCCGCTGAGAGCATACATCATTTAGGAATTTGCCCTAAACGCAATGAGTCTTCCAACCCTGCACGTCGTCGGCGACAGCATTTCCATTCACTACGGCCCATATTTGCAAACGATGCTGGCCGGCGTCATGACCTATTCGCGCAAAACCGCGCCTGACGGCAGCCTCGACGAGGCGGGCGCAGCCAACGGCGGCGATTCATCGCTGGTGCTGGCGTATTTGCAGAGCCTTGAGCCCGAGCAACCGTTTGACGTGCTGCTGTTGAATTGCGGACTGCATGACATCAAGCGCGACCTCGTGACCAATGCGCCGCAAATCCCGACTGAACTGTATGCGGCGAATTTGCGCGCGATTCTGGCTGAAAGCCGGCGCCTGGCGAAGCGCGTGATCTGGGTGCGCACCACGCCCGTGATCGACAAACGGCACAATCGACTGAACACGCTGTTTCGACGCTTCGCGGCTGATGTCGAAGCGTACAACGCCATCGCCGACGCGATCATGCGCGAACACGCGGTATCAATCATCGACCTGTTCACATTCACACGCAATCTGGGGACAAACGTGTACGTCGATCACGTGCATTTCACCACGGAAGTGCGCGCCCAACAGGCGGCCTTCATCGCAGGCGGTTTATTTGGACTTGCGCTTTAACCGGTGTTGCGCCATGCCCGCGAAGGCTGGCATCCATAGCTGCTATCGCCGTGAGTGCCCCAGGCCGTCTGGCTGCCCGATAAAAGTGTTCGGACATGACAGCGTAACCTGCATGGCAACCTGGGGAATGCAAGCAAGATAACAAGGAGCTGCATGAGTGCATTAGTGCAAGAGACCCGGTACGATGATCTACCGACGTTCGTTTACGAGAGCAATGAAGCCCTGGGGGCAGCGGCGGCCGATGAAGCCGAGAAGATCATTCAGGCCGCGTTGGCCAATCGGGGGGAGGCCAACCTCATCGTCGCCACCGGCAATTCGCAGCTGACCTTTTTGGCAGCGCTGCGCGTCAAGCCGATCGATTGGTCCAGGGTCAACGTCTTTCACATGGATGAATATCTTGGCCTCGAGCCATCGCATCCGGCCAGTTTTCCAGCGTTTTTGCGACGGCATTTTCTGGCGAACATCACGCCGAAGGCGTTTTTTCCGGTGGTCAGCCATAACCGTTTCCCGGAAGATGTATGCCAGGAATACGCGGCGGCGCTGCGCGCGCATCCCGCCGATCTGTGCGCGCTGGGCATCGGCGAAAACGGACATCTGGCCTTCAACGATCCGCCGTTTGCCGAGTTCAATGATCCCGCGTGGGTGAAAGTGATTCGATTAGCCGAAGCATCGCGCCAACAACAGGTGGGCGAGGGTCATTTCAACTCGATCGGCGAAGTGCCCACCCACGCGATCACGTTGACGATCCCGGCGCTGCTGGCGGCCAAACGCGTACTCGCCATCGTGCCGGAAGCGCGCAAAGCCGATGCGGTGTACGACTCGCTGCGTGGGCCGATCAGCGAAGATTGCCCTGGTTCGATCTTGCGGCGCACTGCGCACGCGCAGCTGTTTCTCGACAAGGATTCGGCGGCGAAATTGTGATGGACGTGATCCGATGGGGCATCGTCGGCTGCGGCAACGTAGCCGAGTTCAAGAGCGGGCCGCCGTTGTATCAGACGCCCGGCTCGGAACTGATCGCGGTGATGCGGCGCGATGTGGCGAAGGCGGCCGACTTTGCCCAACGGCACGGCGCACGGCGCTGGTACACCGACGCCGAGGCGCTGATCGCCGACGAGGACGTGAACGCGATCTACATCGCGTCGCCGCATTACCGACACGCCGCGCACGTCGAAATGGCTGCAAAAGCAGGCAAAATCGTGCTGTGCGAGAAGCCGCTGGGCATCAGCACGGCCGAGGCACAGGCGTGCGTGGACGTGTGCCGCGCGAATCACGTCCCGCTGGCCGTGGCGTATTATCGACGCGCGTGGCCCATCGTGCAGAAGATGCGCGAACTGCTGAATGATGGTGCGATAGGACAGATTGTTTCGGCGCGAATTCATCTGGCCGATTATTTTGCGGGCGATCCCGATCGGTCCTGGCTGACGTCGAAGGCGGCCTCGGGCGGCGGTGCGCTGGCGAACGCAGGCAGTCACTGGATCGATCTGGTGCGCTACCTGTTGGGCGAGGTGGTCAGCGTCAGCGCGCAGTGTTCGTCGCAGGTCAGCGGCTTCGAGACGGAAGACACGATCGTCGTGCAAATGGAAATGATGTCGCACGCGCTGGTGTCGGTTTCGATCACGCTGCAATCGCCGATCAACGCGAATGAGTTCGAGATCAGCGGGACGCAGGGACGACTGCGCGCCACCTCGCTGGCCGATGGGCAGCTACTGGTCGATCGGGTTGGAGAAGAAACGCAAGTCTTAACCTTATCGCGATCGCGCTATGCCCACGCGGAATTCATCGCCGCTTTGATCGATCGACTTCGCTTAGATCAACCATCACCCATACCCGGTGAAGAAGCCATGGCCGTGTGGCGCATCATGGAAGCCGCGTATCGAGCGTGCGAAACCGGCGCGCGGCAGAGGCTGACGGAATGAATTCGCGTGAACGATTGTTGACGGCGTTGAATCATCAAGAACCCGATCGGATTCCGTTCGATCTGGGCAGCACGCAGGTGACGGGCATTCACGAAGTGGCGTATCGCAAGCTGCGCGCGTATCTGGGCCTGCCCGAAGTTGAGCCGCAAATTTGCGACACCGTGCAGGGACTGGCGCTGCCCGACGACGACGTGATCGAAAAGTTGGGCATCGACGTGCGCGGTCTGTTTCCGTTGAACAGCCACAACTGGCAGATCGCGCTGACCGATCTGGGCGACCGCTGGGAATATATCGACGAGTGGGGATTGACGCAGCAGCGTCCGAAAGATGGGCTGTATTTTTCGGTGATGAAATCGCCGCTGGACAGCGCGACGTTGACGGTGGACGAGGTGGCAGGTTATGCGTGGCCGGATACCGGCGACGCGCAGCGCATTGCGGGCCTGCGTGAACTGGCCGAGCGTTATCGCGCGCAGGGCCGGGCCGTGATGATCAAGGGCGTGCTGGCCGGTATTTTTGAGATGAGTCAGCGCGTGCGCGGCATGCAGAATCTCATGATCGATCTGGCGTCGAATGAAGCGCTGGCCTGCGCCTTCCTCGACAAGATGGTCGAATTGAAGATCAAATTCTGGGAGACGGCACTGCCGCAGTTGGGCGACGTGATCGACGTGATCAGCGAGGCCGACGATTACGGCACGCAGACGTCGCAGTTGATCTCGCCGCGCATGTTCCGCCGGATTTTCAAGCCGCGCCTGCAAACGTTGTTCGCACGCATTCACCAACTCGCGCCGAATGCGAAGTTGTTCTTCCATTCCGACGGCAACATTCGCCCGATTTTGCCTGATCTGATCGAGATTGGGATCGATATTCTGAATCCCATTCACATCACGGCGACGGGCATGGAACCGGCCGCGCTCAAGCGTGACTTCGGCCAGGACGTGGTTTTCTGGGGTGGCGGGGTCGAGACGCAAAACGTGCTGCCCTTTGGCACACCTCAGGACGTGAAAGACAACGTGCGTCGCAATATCGACGCGCTGGCGCCGGGCGGCGGTTACGTGTTTAACACCATTCACAACATTCAGGCCGATGTGCCGCCGGAAAACATCGTGGCGATGGTTGAGGCGTTACGTGATGAGTGATGAGTGATGAGGGATGTCGATGCACGTCATGCCCGAGTGCTGCTATCGGGCATCCAGATTGATAGTCAAGTGGATTCCCGTCAGAAGCGTGCGGGAATGACTTGTTTGACGAACACACGCTAACATTGAGTGACGAGTGACGTCTGTGAACTTCAACGAATATCTTCAACTCTATCGGGCTGAATTGCTGGAGCGGACGATTCCGTTCTGGCTGAAGTACGGCCTCGATTGGGAACACGGCGGCATCTGCACGTGCATCTCGGATGAAGGGCGCGTGCTGAGCGGCGACAAGTATGTGTGGTCGCAGCTGCGCGCCATCTGGACGTTTTCGGCGTTGTACAACAAAGTCGAACGCCGGCAGGAATACCTCGACGTTGCGACGCACATCTTCGACTTCATCAAGCAGCGAGGCCGCAATGAACGAGACGAGTGGTACTTCTGTCTCGACGCCAACGGGCGGCCGCTGTTCGATGGCGCGACGAGCATCTATTGCGACGGTTTTGCCATTTACGGTTTGACCGAATTCGCGCGGGCGACAGGCAACAGCGAAGCGATCGGGTTGGCGCGGCAGGCATATGAGAACGTACTGCCGCGACTTGCACGGCCCGGCACATATCAGACTCATCCGCTGCCGATTCCGGCGGGCACGAAGGCGCACGGCATCTCGATGATCTTTGCATCAGCCTTCGGCGAGTTGGGCGAGTATCTGAATGATCGCGCGATCACGCGGGCGGCGCTCGATCACGCGCGGCAAGTCATGGACGTGTTTCGCCGCCCGGCCGATCGGCGCTTGTATGAATTCGTCAACCTCGACGATTCGCCATTGACTTCGCCGCCGGGCCGCGTGGTGAATCCCGGCCACGTCCTCGAATCGATGTGGTTCATGCTTCATCTGTACCAACGCGAGCACGATCACGCGCGCATTCAGCAGGCCATCGAGACGATGCGCTGGCATCTCGAATTGGGCTGGGACGATGAATACGGCGGCCTGTTTCTGGCGCGTGACGCCGAAGGCTCGTTCTGGGAAAAGAAGTGGGACATGAAGATCTGGTGGCCGCACACCGAGGCGCTGTATGCGCTGCTGCTGGCCTACTCGATTTCCAAAGAGGCGTGGTGTCTTGAGTGGTTCCGCCGCGTTCATGATTATGCGTTCAGTCACTTCCCCGTGCCGGAATATGGCGAGTGGCTTCAGAATCTCGATCGGCAGGGGCGGCGCATCGACGAACTGGTCGCGCTGCCGGTGAAGGATCCGTTCCATCTGGCGCGCGCTTTGATTTACAGCGTGGGCGTGCTGGCCCAACTGGCCAAGAGCGAAGCATGATTGACCTTCAACCTGATGAGTTCCTGCCGGTCGAACTCGTCTTCAATCCGAACTGGTGGCACAAGACGGCCGGCATCTCGTTTGACGAAGCGTTTTACCTTGATGCGGAGACGCGCATCAACAACGATGTGATCATGCGGCGCGTGCTGCACGAAAAATACGGCGAATTTGGCCTGGGCGAAGCCGATCCGCAGCCGCGGCCCATCATCGGTTCGATGCACGTCGCGGGCGGTTTTGTGATCCCGGCGCTGCTGGGCGCGTCCATTCGATTTGAAGCGGATGCCGCGCCGCAGCCTGAACCCGTGCACTGGACGACGGAGCAAATCGAAGCGTTCGATCTTCCCGACTGGCGCAATCGGTGGCCGATGAAACAGTTGATCGCCGACATGGACGCGCTCGAAGCGAAGTACGGTTACGTGATCGGCGATCTCAACACCGATGGCTTGCTCAACGCGGCGTACCATTTTTACGGGCAGGACCTGTTCGCCGATTTTTATCAAGCACCCGATCGGGTGCGCCGCTTTCTCGGTTTGATCGGCGAACTGATTGCCGAAGTCGCTGCATACATCCATCGGCGCACACACAGTTATTCGATCGCGGTGAACCGGATGGCCGATCGGGTGGCGCCGACACCGTTCTTGCACGCCAATTGCTCGGTGCAGATGATCTCTCCGAAAAGTTATCGTGAGATGCAGTTACCGATCGAGCAACAGATGGCCGAGAAACTGATCCCCTTTGGCATCCATCACTGCGGCGACAATCTGCATCGCGTGGCAGGCGAGTATGCCAAATTGCCGCTGGCCTATGTCGAAGCGGGTTGGGAATCGGACATTGCCAGAGTGCGCGAGGCGCTGCCGGACGTATTCTTGAATTTGCGGCTCAGCCCCATTCGCCTGCTACAGTGCACGCCGCAGGAAATTGCCCAGGACACCGAGCAATTGCTGCGCGCGGCGGGGCCGTTGGACAAGGTGGGCGTATGCGGCATCAATCTTGATTACGGCACGCCCGATGAAAATCTGTTTGCCCTTTACGAAGTTGTGCGACGTTATCGCCGGCATGGGGCATAATTACTCTAACACTCAACCGAAAGGATGCATGATGGCTAAAGCACACATTGGTTTAACGGGGCTGGCCGTGATGGGCCAGAATCTGGTCTTGAATATGGAACGCAACGGCTACACGGTGGCCGTGCACAACCGCACCGTGAAGACGATGCAGGACTTTGTGGCTGCGCACCCCGGCAAGAACTTGATCGGCTGCGAGACGCTGGCCGATTTCGTCGCCGCGATCGATCGGCCGCGCAAGGTCATGATCATGGTCAAGGCCGGCGCGCCGGTCGACGCCGTGATCGAGCAACTTGTGCCGCTGCTCGATCCGGGCGATCTGATCATCGACGGCGGCAACTCGTATTTCATGGACACCGAGCGGCGCTCAAAAGACCTTGAAAACAAGGGGTTGGTCTTCATCGGCACGGGCGTGTCCGGCGGCGAAGAGGGCGCGCTGAAAGGCCCCAGCATCATGCCGGGCGGCCAGCCGGAAGCCTACGCGCTGGTGAAAGACATCTTCACCGCGATCTCGGCCAAGGTCGATGGCGAACCGTGCGTGACCTACATCGGGCCGCGCGGGGCGGGCCACTACGTCAAGACCGTGCACAACGGCATCGAGTACGGCGACATGCAGCTTATCGCCGAAGCGTACGACGTTCTGCATCGCGCGTTGGGACTGTCGAATCAGGAATTGTCCGACATCTTTGCCGAATGGAACCAGGGCGAATTACAGTCGTATTTGATCGAGATCACCAGCGACATCTTCAAGAAGATCGACGACGAGACCGGCCAGCCGCTGGTCGATCTGATCCTCGACGAGGCGCAGCAAAAGGGCACGGGCAAGTGGACGAGCCAGAACGCCTTCGACATCGGCGTGCCAATCCCGACGATCAATGCCGCCGTCGAATCGCGCATCATCTCGTCGATCAAACCGGAGCGCGTGGCGGCGAGCAAGGAATTGGCCGGGCCGCAGGTGAAGTTTGAGGGTGATCGCCAACAGTTGATCAACGCCGTGCGCGACGCGTTGTACATGGCGAAGATTTGCTCGTACGCGCAGGGCATGGCGCTGCTGCGCGCGGCGAGCCGCGAATATCAATATGATCTGCAATACGGCGAGATTGCGGCGATCTGGCGCGGCGGCTGCATCATTCGCGCGCAGTTCCTCAATCGCATCCGCGAAGCGTTCAAGCGCCAGCCCGATCTGCCCAACCTGCTGCTCGACGAAGGCTTCAAGGCCGAGGTGGCCAATCGACAGGCCGCGCTGCGCTACGTCGTGACGACGGCGACCCAGTTGGGCATTCCGTGTCTGGCCATGGCGAGCGCGCTCAGTTACTTCGACGCCTATCGCACCGAACGCCTGCCCGCGAACCTGACGCAGGCTCAACGCGACTACTTCGGCGCGCACACGTTCCAGCGTCTCGACAAGCCCGGCGTCTTCCACGCGGAGTGGTACTAAATCATCGATCCACGAAGAACACAAAGAACACGAAGAACTTCAAAACTCTTAGTGCTCTTCGTGAACTTCGTGGATCAGAATTGGATGTCATTATGAATCCCGATCGTTTCTTCGATCCCGAACCAACGCAGCGCGCGATTGCGCGCGAGTTGTACGAACCGGTGGCGGCGCTGCCGTTGATCTGCCCGCACGGCCACGTCGATCCGCGGCTGTTTGCCGATCCCGATTACGCCTTCGGCTCGCCGGTCGATCTGTTGATCATTCCTGATCATTACGTGTTTCGCCTGTTGTATTCAAAAGGCATCGCGTTGGAATCGCTCGGCGTGCCGCGCCGCGACGGCGTGGCAGTCGAGACCGATCACCGCAAAATCTGGCAAATCTTTGCCGACAACTTCCATCTCTTTCGCGGCACGCCGACCGGCGTCTGGCTGAACGACGAACTCGCCAACATCTTCGGCGTTCAAGAGAAACTCACCAGCGAATCCGCACAGCGCATCTATGATTGTCTCGAAGAAAGATTGGCTTCGCCCGAGTTCAAGCCGCGCGCACTATTCGAGCGCTTCAACATCGAAGTGTTATGCACGACGGACGCAGCGACCGATCCGCTGACGCATCACCAGACGCTGAAAAATTCAGGCTGGACGGGCAACATCCGACCGACCTTCCGGCCCGACGGCGTGATCAACTTCGACGCACCGAATTGGCGTGCCAACATCGATGCGCTGAGCGCGATTAGCGGCATCGAGGTGCGTGATTATGCCGCATATATTCGCGCGTTGGAAAATCGCCGCGCCTTCTTCAAGTCGCTCGGCGCAACAGCCACCGATCACGCGGCGCTGACGCCTTTCACGGAAGAACTCTCGGTCGGCGAAGCGAGCACGATCTTCCGCCACGCCTTGAACGGTCAGGCCACGGCCGACGATGCCGCGCGCTTCACCGGCCACATGTTGATGGAGATGGCGCGCATGAGCATCGACGACGGCCTGACGATGCAGCTGCATCCCGGCTCGCTGCGCAATCACAACGAAGTGATCTTCGAGCGCTTCGGGCCGGACAAGGGCGCCGACATTCCGATCAAAACGGAGTACACGCGCAACTTGCAGCCGCTGCTCAACAAATACGGCAACGATCCGCGTTTGACGTTGATCCTTTTCACGCTTGATGAATCGGCCTATGCGCGCGAGCTCGCGCCGCTGGCCGGGCATTATCCCGCGCTGCGGCTCGGCCCGCCGTGGTGGTTCTTCGACAGCCTCAACGGCATGGCGCGCTACTTTGATCTGGTGATGGAGACCGCGGGGTTGTACAACACCTGCGGCTTCAACGACGACACGCGCGCCTTCCCCTCGATTCCGGCGCGGCACGACGTGTGGCGGCGCGCCGGCGCAAACTGGCTGGCCGGCCTGGTGTCAAGGCACGTCATCGATCTGAACGACGCGCACGAGATGATGAGCGCGCTGGCAACCGGACTGGTGAAAGATGCCTACAAACTTTAGATCGACGTTGCGCGCCCGCTTTGGATCTGAGCTGTACCTCGATTCGTTGATCGAAGGTAACGATGCCGCGTTAGCGTTGGCGAAGATCAATCAACAGAAACGCTTAATCGTCGCCGCCCCGATCGGGCATGCGTGGCTCGATCAGTTTGACGGCGCCTCGTCGGCGTTTGATGACGATCGGGTCTTGAAGATCTGCCCGCTCGACACCCATAACGCGCGCGCCATCCGACAAAGCGTGCCTAATCTCAATCCCGTGCCGCTGGGCCTGGACACCTCGGCGGGCTGCGGCGATCGATTGGGCCTGGCCACGCCCGGTCACGTGCGGGCCTTCAACGTCGTCAAGAACCAATCGGGCGCGCAGCCGCTCGCTGCGATCTTCATGCAGCAATCGATCCGCGAGATGACGCGCACCAATCGCACACCCGCCGATGTGATGCGCGACGCGACGTGGGGGGCGTTCGAGGGCGGCTGGCGCGATCGGCTGGGCGCGGACGCCGATCACTTGAAGACAACCGACGACATCGACGCGTGCGCGGCCGAAGGCTTTAGCTTTTACACGATCGATCCCGGCGCGCACGTCGATAGCGCAGCCGACACGGCGGCGATTGAGGCGATTACGCAGAAAGCCGCCGCGCTGCGCTGGCGCGAATTGGAAACGACGCCGGATGAAACGATCAGGCGTTACGCGGGGCGCAATTTTGATCTGGAAAACCAGCGCATTTCGATGAGTGAAGAAGCCGCGTGGCGAGCCGTTGCAAAATACGGCAACGCCATCGCGCACGTGACGTTGATGTATCGGCATCTGGTTTCAAAGAACATTCCGTTTGAACTGGAAGTGTCCGTCGACGAGACCGAGACGCCCACCTCACACGCCGAGCACATCTTCATCGTGAGCGAACTCAAACGGTTGGGCGTGCAGTGGGTGAGCCTCGCGCCACGCTATGTGGGCCGCTTTGAAAAAGGCGTGGACTACATCGGCGACTTGCAAGCACTGGAGATCGATCTGGCCGGGCACGCGGCAATTGCGCGCGCGTTTGGGCCGTACAAGTTGAGCCTGCATTCCGGCTCGGATAAGTTCAGCGTGTATCCTCTCATCGTTTCGGCGGCGCGCGGTGTGGTGCATCTCAAGACCGCCGGCACAAGTTATCTTGAAGGCCTGCGCGCCATCGCGCGGGTGAATGCACCGCTGTTCCGCGAACTGCTGGCGTTGGCGATCGAGCGCTATCCGATTGATTGCGCGTCATATCATGTCTCGGCCGATGTGGCGAAAGTGGCCCGACCTGAAGCGTTGCAAGATGCTGAATTGCCTGCAATTCTCGATCAATTCGACACGCGCGAGGCGCTGCACGTCACGTTCGGTTCGGCGCTGGCGCAGTACGGCGATGATATTCGCGGCACGCTGATGGCGCACGAAGCCGAACATTATGCGGCGTTGGAAGCGCACTTTGTGAAGCACTTAATGCCGTTTGCACACCGATGAATCAACCACGGAGGACACGGAGATCACAGAGGGTTCTTTGGTTGTCTCCGTGATCTCCGTGGTTAAGGACCGGGTCATGAATCTCAACGATGTCACATCAGCCTACAACTTCAAAGATCGCACGATCGTCATCACGGGCGGCGCGGGCGTGCTGTGCGGCGAGATGGCGTGCGCGCTGGTCGGCTGCGGCGCGAATGTGGCCATTCTCGATCGGGACACGGCCCTGGCCGAACGGGTCATTCAGCGTTTCGAGCCGACCGCGACCGGCCGCGCCATCGTCGTCCACGGCGATGTGCTCAAGCGCGAGACGCTGGAAAAAGCGCGCGAAGTGATTCTGGCGGAGTTCGGCCAGATCGATGGGCTGATCAATGGCGCGGGCGGCAACAAGCCGGAGGCCACCACCACACCCGATCGATCGTTCTTCGATCTGCCCGACGAAGCTCTGCGTTTTGTGTTTGACCTGAATATTCTGGGCACGATCCTGCCGAGTCAGATCATCGGCCAACAGATGGCCCGGCAGCAATCCGGCGTGATCCTGAACATCTCGTCGATGAACGCCTTCCGCCCGCTGACGCGCGTCCCGGCGTATTCGGCGGCCAAGGCGGGCGTCAGCAACTTTACGCAATGGCTGGCCGTTCACATGGCGCAGGAATATTCGCCCAACATCCGCGTCAACGCCATCGCGCCGGGCTTTTTCGTTGGCGAACAGAACCGACGCCTGCTGCTGAATGACGATGGCTCGTTGACGGCGCGCGGCGAAGCCATTATTTCGCATACGCCGATGGCGCGCTTCGGTGTGCCTGAAGATTTGCTGGGGGCGGTGCTGTGGCTGCTGTCGCCGGCATCGGCGTTTGTTTCGGGCGTGGTGATACCGATCGATGGCGGGTTCTCGGCGTTTAGCGGAGTATAGCAATTGCAGATTGCAGATTTCAGATTGCTGATTGATCCGTGGATTCCTGCTAAAAACATGCGGGAATGACCTTGCAGGGCGATCGATCGGCAATTGGAATTCAGCACGGCGAGGTGGCTTATGCTTACTGAGGAACAAATCGAAACGATTGTGGCTGAGGGCCTGAACAGTCTGGCAGTGAACGACAAACGCGTGCTGGTCATCATTCCCGACGCCACGCGCACGATGCCGCTGCCGCTGTTTTTCAAGCTGATCGCGCAGCAGTTGCTGCCGCGCGTGAAGGCGCTGGATTTTCTGGTGGCGTTGGGCACGCATCCGCCGCTGAGTGATGAGGCGTTGCTGCATTTGGTCGGTCTGACCGCCGAAGAAAAAGCCGCGCGCTACCCCAACGTCCGATTGCTCAATCACGCCTGGAAGGATCCGAACGCACTGACCACCATCGGCACGATCCCCGCGAGCGAGATCGAGCAAATTAGCCATGGCCTGCTGTCACAAGCTGTGCCGGTGCGGTTGAACAAACTCATCCTCGATTACGATGAGTTGCTCATCTGCGGCCCGGTCTTTCCCCACGAGGTGGTGGGCTTCAGCGGCGGCAACAAGTATTTCTTCCCCGGCATCGCCGGCGCAGACATCATCGACTTTACGCACTGGCTGGGCGCGCTGATCACGTCGTACATCATCATCGGCACGGCGGATACGCCGGTGCGCCGCGTAATCGATCGGGCCGCGAGTTTCATCCCGGTTTCACGCCATGCGTTGTGCAGCGTCGTCACGCACGAAGGCGTGGAGGGGCTGTTCTTCGGCACACCGGAAGAGGCCTGGCAGCAGGCCGCCAGGCTGTCCGCGCAGGTGCACGTGCGCTACGTCGAGCGGCCGTATCGGCAGGTGCTGTCCGTCATGCCCAAGATGTACGACGAAATCTGGGTCGGCGCGAAGGGCATGTACAAAATGGAGCCGGTGGTGGCCGACGGCGGCGAGTTGATCATCTATGCGCCGCACATCAAAGAAATCAGCGTGGTGCACGGGGCGGTCATCAGACAGATCGGCTATCACGTGCGCGATTACTTCGTAAAGCAGTGGGACAAGTTCAAAGATTTGCCGTGGGGGGTGCTGGCGCATTCGACACACCTGCGCGGCATCGGTACATATGAAAACGGCGTGGAGCGTCCGCGCATCACGGTGACACTGGCGACCGGCATCGCGCGTGAAGAGTGCGAGCAGGTGAACTTGCGGTATCGCGATCCGGCCACCATCGATCCCAACGAGTGGGCGGCGAGACATGATCCAGATTTGCTGGTGGTGCCGCGCGCGGGCGAGTATCTATATCGATTGGTGTGATAGCGTAGTAAGAATGGATGCCCGATAAAAGCATTCGGGCATGACTTGTAGAACACAAATGATCATCATCGTTATGGGCGTTTCGGGCTGCGGCAAAACAACCGTCGGGCAGCAGCTGGCCGATCGGTTGGGCTGGCCGTTCTTTGACGGCGATGCGTTTCATCCGCCGGCCAACATCGACAAGATGAGCCGCGGCATCCCGCTGACCGACGACGATCGCTGGGGCTGGTTGGCCGCGATCGCCGATCGGATGCGCGAGTTGATCGCTCAAGATCGATCGGCGGTGTTCGCGTGCTCGGCGCTCAAACAGAAGTATCGCGATCAATTGTCGATCGATCCTGCCGTGCACTTCGTTTACCTCAAAGGCAGTTACGATCTGATCTGGTCGCGCATGCAGCAACGGGCCGGCCATTACATGAAGGCCAACATGCTGGCGAGTCAATTCGAGGCGCTGGAAGAACCGCGCGATGCGCTGACGCTGGACATCGCCCGGCCGCCGGCGGAACTGGTTGACGCCATCGTCAAACAGTACCAAGGAAATTCATGAAAATTGGTTGATGTCCGTCAATTTGACGCGCACTCAATTGCCCGTGAATGATCGCCAGGACTTGACCGCTCATTGTATACTAAAAGAGTGAGCCGGTACGTCGCACAGCGTGCCGGTCGGGAAGCATTTAATCGCATAACGGTGATGAGCGCGCGGGGGCAGCCTGATGTCGGGAGGTCATCATGGGGCACATCTCGGCCGTTCGCTGTGTCGTTGTCATGCTGCTGGTTGTCAGCTGCTTCTTCACCGTTCAACCCACTGTCTTGCTATCGACGTCCTTTCCGTCTGATCCACCTGATGATTTGCCGATTGCTGCACCTGACCTGCCGTTCAATACTTCTGCAATTACCGCAGTATCGGCGCATGCTACCATTTCCATTACGGCCAGTGGCTGCACGCCAATTTCACTGACCGTTGCGGCTGGAAGCGAGGTGCGCTGGATCAACCTGACAAGTTCGACCCACGTGTTGATCAGCGGTGAGCCGCAGCGGCTGTATCTGCCGTTGATCATACGCAATTCTGGTGGCTCACCCAGCGGACCGACTCCTCAACCGCCGACGCGAGGCAACCCGGCGCCGTTAACCCGCTCGAACGGTACGCCGCTCTTCAAAGTCACTCTTGCGCCGGGACAGGCGTTCACTTACACCTTTACGAGTGCAGGTAAGTACCCATATTTCCTCACAACTGCGCCGCAATACGCGGGGTGGGTAGTGGTTGAGACTCATCTTCCGCCTGATCCAGCCACAATTGCGCCGCCGCTCGATGACACCGTGGCGACAACATTGATCTCTGCGACTGAATTTCTCTACACCGGAAACGATCCGATCCAAACGGGCGTCGCGCCGGGTACGATCGATCCACGCTTCGTGGCGGTGCTGCGTGGCCGCGTGCTCGATCGATCGGGGCAGCCGTTATCGGGCGTCACCGTCACAATCCTCGCTCATCCCGAATACGGGCAAACTTTGAGCCGCGCCGATGGCCTGTTCGATCTCGCCGTAAACGGCGGCGAACAACTGGTGATGAACTATCACAAAGACGGTTATTTGCCGGTGCAGCGTCACGTTCAGGCGCCGTGGCAGGATTACGCCGCGCTGCCCGACGTGGTGTTGATTCAGCGTGATAGTACCGTCTCGGTCGTCGATCTGACTGCGCCCGGCATGCAAGCTGCGCAAGCCAGCGTGATGACGGACGCCGACGGCGCGCGTCAAGTGACGGTACTCTTTCCACCTGGCACACAAGCTCAGATTTTTCAGGCCAACGGCGAGACGCAAACGATCACTACGCTGCATGTGCGCGCCACCGAGTTCACCGTGGGCGAGCGCGGACCCGCAGCAATGCCGGGCGAACTGCCCTTGGTGACCGGCTACACCTACGCCAGCGAGATCACCGTCGACGAAGCACTTGCCAAGATCGATGGCAAAGACGTGGTGTTCAATCAACCGGTCTTCGTCTACGTCGATAATTTCCTCGACTTCCCAACCGGCACGATCATTCCCGCCGGCTATTACAACGCCGACGCAGGCGCGTGGATTCCGACCGACAATGGCCGCACGTTAAAGATCATCAGTCTTTCGGGCGGATTGGCGCAACTTGATACCGACGGCGATGCTGTGATCGACAACGGCGTGACGTTGGGCATTACGGATCTCGAACGCGGCAAATTGGCGCAGCTCTTCACCGCCGGCAAGACCTTGTGGCGCGTGCCAACACAGCACTTCTCGTTCTTCGACTTCAATCAGGGGGTTGGACCGGATTTAAGTGATCCTGAGGCCGGTCCGCCCAAGATTGCACAACAATTGATCGACTTCTTGAAGAATCCGCTGTGCTCGATCGGCTTGTGCCATCTGTTCGGTTCGATCGTCGGTGGGCAGAATCAGACGCTGGGTGAGGCTGTTAGCGTGGCGGGCACGTCGTTCACGCTGCACTATCAAAGCGATCGCACGCGCGATTTCAAAGCGGCCTACACGTTGGACGTGCCCGTCAGCATGCTGACGGTACCGGTGTCGCTCAAGCGTATCGACGTGCAGCTTGGCGTGGCGGGTCGCACCTTCACCGCCACACTGCCCGCCTTGCCCAATCAAATCTATCGGTTTGAGTGGGACGGACTCGATGCGTATGGCCGCAGGCTGCAGGGCGCGCAGCCCGTCGACGTGCGCGTGGGTTACGTGTTTGACGCATATTATCAGGAACCCGGCCCGCTGGTGCGCGCCTTTGGTCACGGCGGGAACGGTGTGCCGATCAGCCTCGATCCGGCGCGCCTGGAGATGACGTTCTGGCAAAAATGGCGGGCCTCGATCGGCGCGTGGGACAATCGGGCCGCGGGGCTGGGCGGCTGGAGTTTGAGTGTGCATCATGCGTACGATCCCGTCAGTCGCATTTTCTATGGCGGCGACGGCAGTCGTCAAGACATCACCAGTTTCGCGACAAGCATTCAAACGGTGGCGGGTCGTTATCCATCGGGCTTCAGTGGTGACGGCGGCGCGGCCACCGACGCGATGTTGTATCGTCCATGGGATGTGGGAGTTGCACGCGATGGCAGCTTCTACATCGTCGATAGTTGGAACAACCGCATCCGGCGCGTAAGCGCGACCGGGATCATCACGACGGTGGCCGGCAACAGCACTGGCGGTTACGATGGTGATGAAATCCCGGCAACGCAGGCCGGTCTGAAGAGACCGCGGGGCATCGCGTTGGGGCCGAACGGCAGCTACTACATCGCCGACAGCGGCAACCACCGCATTCGCTACGTCGATCCCGCCGGCTTCATTCACACAATCGCGGGCACGGGCACGGCCGGCTTCAGCGGTGATGGGGGACAGGCGACTGACGCCCAGTTGAATACCCCCAGCGCCGTGGCGCTGGGGCCTGATGGGCACCTGTATGTCGCCGACACGAATAATCATCGCATTCGGCAGATCAGCCCCGATGGGGTGATCGTCACAATTGCAGGCACGGGCACGCCGGGCTTCAGCGGCGACGACGGTCCGGCTTATAACGCTCAGTTGAACTATCCGTTCGGGGTGGAGGTTGGACCGGCTGGCGTGGTGTACATCGCCGATCAGAATAACTATCGCGTGCGTCGCATTGGCACCAACGGCATCATCACGACATTGGCGGGCGGCGGCAGTCGCAACGCAGATGGCATCCCCGCCACGCAGGTCAGCCTCGATTTCGTGCAGGCGCTGGCCGTCGATGCGGGCGGCAACGTGTACTTCGCGCACAGCAGCGGCAGCAATGCAGGCCGGGTGCGCCTGGTTACGCCCGACGGCATCATGCACAGTGTGGCGGGCGGCAATTCCGGTCTGTTCTGCACGAACGCCGCCGGACTCGACATCGGCGACGGCGGCCCGGCGGTCAATTCGCGATTGTGCGGGCCAACGGGGTTGGGCGTGCTGCCCAGCGATGGCCCGGCGGCCAAACTCTATATCGCCGATACCCAATACGAACGCGTGCGCCAGATCGGTTTGCCCTTGCCTGCATATGAAGCCAGCCCGATCTTTCTGCCCTCAGCCGACGGCACACTGTTGTACCAGTTCGACGCGAACGGCCGCCACCTGCGCACGTTCGAGGCGTTGAATCATACGGCGCTGCTCACCTTCACATACAACATCAACGGTTTGCTGGACACCATTGTCGATGCCAATCACAACACCACGATAATCGAGCGGACGAATGCGCTTACGCCTACGGCCATTAGCGCGCCATTTGGACAGCGCACCGCGTTAACGCTGGACGCGCATGGTTACTTGCGCACCGTTGTTGATCCGCTGACCCACGCGTATACCTTCACGTATTCGAGCGGCGGCTTGATGCAGACCATGATCGATCCACGCGGCCAGCAGTTCACGTTCAATTACAACGCGCAAGGCCGATTGATCACCGATCAAAATCCGGCGGGCGGCTCGCTCGATCTCCATCGGATCGAAAGCGGCGCTGCGTACACAGTCACCGTCGATACAGCCGAAGGTCGTCACACCCGTTATGCGGTCGGGTTCCTACCGACCGGCCAACAAACCCGATCGAATCTCTTCCCCGACGGGACGCGCAGCCACGCGCTGATCGGCACGAACTATCACACAGACATCACGCAGACCAATCAAACGCAGATCGCTTCGCAGTTGGGACCCGATCCGCGCTTTGGCCTGCAAGCGCCGCGCGGCGTCGATCAGTCGATAAAGACACCCGGCGGCCTGACCTACCGTGTGACCGGGCAGCGGGCTGTAGATGATCCCTTAATCGTCGGCGTTATGACGGATACGTTGACGATCAACACCACCCGATCGTTCACCAGCACCTATCGGGCCAGTACGCGCACGTGGACGATCGCCTCGCCGGAAGGCCGCACCAGCACGCAGACGCTCGACGCACAAGGCCGCACGATCGGGAGGCAGATCGCCGGTGTGCAGCCGTGGTCAATCACGTACGACGATCGAGGCCGCGTGACAGATTACGCGCAGGGCACACGTCACGTTGTTCGGGCGTATGACGCGAGCAGCGGGTACCTGCAAAGCAGCACGGATCCGCTGAGCCACACCACCACGTACACGCGCAATGCGGTGGGGCAGGTCATCACCTTGACGCAGCCGGATTCAGCGCAGTGGGGGATGCAGTGGGACGCAAACGGAAACCTGATCACATTGACCGAACCTAACCGCACAACGCAGCATACGTTTACTTACACGCCAATCAATCAACTCGGCTCGTATCACACTCCGCTGGGTGCGGTTGAGCAGTTTACGTATAACAAAGATCGTGAACTGGTGAAGCGGCAATATCCATCGGGACAATCGATCGAGTGGATTTACAACGCGCAAGATCAATTAACCACCCTACACACACCAGAAGGAAATCATACCTACACGTATTCGCCGACGACGGGCCTGCTCAGTCGCGCCACCTCGCGCGATGGACAGTCGATCGACTATGCTTACGATGGCGGTTTGATCACGCACCTCACGTTAGGCGGGCAAGTGACCGATACCGTCCGCTATACCTACACGAACGATTTGCTGGTCACGCAGTTGAGTTATGCTGGAGCGACCATTCCGATCACCTACGATCGCGACGGCCTACCCAGCCGCATCGGCACGTTCACGCTGACCCGCCGATCAGACAACGGCTTGCTCACCGATTTAATCGACGGCGAGTATCACGCCGCCTACTCATACACCCCGTATGGCGAACTCGCGACGATGAACGTGAGTCATGGCGCGAGTGTGTACAGCGCCACTTACAGTTACGATGCGCTGGGGCGCATCACACGCACCCTCGAAACGGTCGGCGGCGCGACGCACGCATGGGATTACGCCTACGATGCCGTCGGTCAACTCGTCAATGTCAAACGCGATAACGTGTCCGTCGAAGCGTATGTATACGATCGGGTGGGCAACCGCCTCGCGATCACCAACTCATTAACGGGCCAGACTCTCCTGCCGAATGATTACACCTACGACGCCGATCACAAGTTGCTGCAAGCAGGCGCAACATCCTACACGTACGATGCCGATGGGCGATTGAGCACAATCACGGCGGGCGCGATGATCACGACCTTCCACTACAACACCGACGGTACGCTGGCCCGCGTCGATCTGCCGGGCGCGCACCAGATCAGCTATCTGTACGACGCGGGCGGGCGGCGCCTCGCTCGCGCGTATGATGGCGCGCGCACGCACGCCTGGTCGTATGGCACAGGCTTGCTACCGTTGGCGGAATACAACGGCAGCGGCGCACTGCGCACAACCTTCTTCTATGCTGGCGCGGGAACGCCCGTGAAGATGACGCACAGCGGACAAACCTATCATATCATCAGCGATCGACTCGGCAGCCCACGCTTGATCCTCGATGCGAGCGGCGTGGTGATCAAACGCCTTGACTACGACGCCTACGGCAATCTCCTCGTCGACACAAATCCCGCCTTCGATCTGCCGTTTGGTTTCGCAGGTGGACTAAGCGATCCCGCACACGAGTTGATCCGCTTTGGCGCGCGGGATTATCAGCCGTCAACGGGACGCTGGACGGCCAAAGACCCGATCTTGTTTGCGGGCGCGTGGCATCTATATGCTTACGTGAGTAACGACCCGGTGAATTGGGCCGATCGATTAGGCTTGGCGGTAGGCGGGTATGACGAATCTGGCTTACGCATAAGTGACGATGCAAGTCTGAAGACCGATTCCGCAGGTGTTTCAGGCTGCCTGCCGCCGTCGGCCGGTGCATACCTGGCAGACGGTCAGACGACCGGCGTCGTTGCTCGACGGCCGCTTCTGCCACAAAACTTACTCTCGTTCAAGTTCCAGACAGTGCCGCCGCCTGATGGCGCTCCGGCGGCCGGCGGGGTTGGCTTGCAGGCCGCGCCACTGTTGATAGCAAAGGGACGTTTATCACCGCAGACAGAGGGGTCTACCAGCAGCGAGGTCACCGGCGTCAATGATTAACGGCTTCTGCCGCGGCTCATCAATTCCGCCTTTTGTCGCCTGAACCTTTCGCTACGGTCAAGCACACTCTGTATGTCATTTCGGAATCGTAGCCGCCGTTCGACCGCCAGCCTGCGACCCAGGTAAGAGTCGCTGTGTGAGCGCCAAACCCAATAGATACAACCGATGTCATCTGTCTGAGGCTGTGACTAAGTGAGGTTTTTCCAGGCTAAGGAGCGGCATGAACTCGACGGCGCAAATCCAAGCTGGCCTGTCACCAGCTGTCAAACGCGGCGTGATTCGCTGGATAATTCGCGAAACAACGGGCGTGATCATGAGTGCCCTGATCTTGTTTCTCTGCGCTGATCGCTGGGGCTGGCTGGCCGCGATCGCCGATCGGATGCGCGAGTTGATCGCTCAAGATCGATCGGCGGTGTTCGCGTGCTCGGCGCTCAAACAGAAGTATCGCGATCAATTGTCGATCGATCCTGCCGTGCACTTCGTTTACCTCAAAGGCAGTTACGATCTGATCTGGTCGCGCATGCAGCAACGGGCCGGCCATTACATGAAGGCCAACATGCTGGCGAGTCAATTCGAGGCGCTGGAAGAACCCCGCGATGCGCTGACGCTGGACGTGGCAGCACCAGTTGGCGCGCTGGTCGATCAAATCGTGCGCGGGCTGAGGCCGCCGATCGGGCCACAAACAGCCGCCATTTGATCAGGCGCACGGGTATAGTATATAATCCGCTCAGCCGTCCCCATCAATCATCATTTTCAACCCGTTTTCGTAGGTGGTAAACCATACTGAACTGAGCAGTGCCGCCGGAGGCGATCATGGGCGAAGCACGGCAAGATGAAAACCCCGGATCGGCCATCAACATCGCCGCCGACGCCGTCAACATCGGCGGCGACGTGGTGGGCCGTGACAAGATCGTGACGGTGGGCGGCGATCTGAAGGTGTACAACGTCACGACCGGCGACGGCGGCAATACGCGCATTGACGTCATCGAGCGCGCGCCACAGGTGGTGCGCCGCGCCGACAAGCCGCTGCCACCCCGCCGGCCGCGCGGTTTTGTGGGGCGCGCCGCCGAGCTGGCGCAGCTGGATCAGCAGATCGCGGCGCGCGAAGTGGTCGCGGTGATCGCCGCCGACGGTGCGGGCAAATCGACGCTGCTCAAGCAGGCCGCCAACGGCGCCGCGGCGCGCGCGCTGCCCGACGGGGTGGCCTTCATCGAAGGCATCGACGAGCACGGCACAGCGCTCGGCCCCGATGATCTGACGCAGCGCCTCTTCGAGAAGTTCTTCATTTCCGATCCTGCCGTCAAGGTCAGCCTGGAGACCGCCGAGACGCATCTGGCGCACACGCAGCCGCTGGTCATCCTCGACGGCGTGCAGCTGCCGGCGGCTTATCTCGATCAACTGCCCAACGCCTTTCCACAGGGCGCGGTGCTGATCGCGGCGCGACGATCACTGCCGGGCGAAGCGGCCGCGCCGATCGATCTGCCCGGCCTGTCGCTGGCGGACGCTGCGCAGTTGTTCGCCCTCCGATCGGCCCTCACGCTCGACGACGGCAACCGCGCTGCAATCGAAGCGATCTGCGATCGGCTGGGCGGCGCGCCACTGGCGATCGTCATCGCGGCCGGAGTGAAGCGTGAAGCCAATTTCAGCCTCGATCAGGTGCAGGCCATACTCGACGCGGCGCAGGCCGGCCGCGCCGATCCATTGATCGCCGGCATCGAGCGCGCCAGGCAGCTGGCCTATTCCATTTTGACCGACGACGAACGGCGCATCCTGCAGTTGGTGTCGGCGCTTCCGGCCGTGTCCAATGATCCGGAACGGCTGCGCGCTTTGCTGGACGGCCAGACTGCCGGGCCGCAAATCAAGGATGCCGGCGATCACGTGATTGTGGGCGGCGTCCGCGTGGCAAAGGCTGATTCAGCGGGCGGGGCGGCGGGCAGCGAAGCGCCATCGGCAGAGGTGGATCGCATTGAGGCGGCGCTGGCACGTTTGCAACGGCTGTATTTGCTGCAGGCCAACAGTCCGCGGCTGAGGATTCCGCCGGGCCTGCGCGATGTCGCACCCGGCGATATGGCGGCCTTTGGGGAGCGCTGGCTGGCGCAGCTGGCGCAAGACGCGCTGGCCGGCCGTTTTAGCGACGCGCAGTTTTGCCACGATGAGCTGGGCAGCGTCCTGGGGGCGATTGAGTATGCGGCGGCGAATGGTCACACCGACGCCGCGATCGCGCTGAGTCGCGCCATCTCGCCGTATCTGGCGCACGCGGGCCTGTGGGAGGCGTGGCGCGCCGTCTTGCAGCATACACTGGCTGTTACTGCCGCAGGCCAGGTGGCCGATCGTCGTTACGATCGCGCCTGGGCGCTGCATCAACTGGGCACCTGCGCGCTGGGTCGGGATGCCAAAGAGGCCGCGCACTTCTGGCATGAAGCGCTCGATTTGCGCGAGAAGATCGGCGATGCGACGGGCGCGGCGATAACGCGGCACAACTTGAATCAGCTGTCGGTCGCGCCGGGGCGGCCGGAGAAAGAGTCCAGGCCGATTGAGCCGGAGAAACCGATCGGGGTGGAGAAGCCGATCGGCGTGATGAAGGCCGCCGGCGGTGTGAGCACGACGACGAAGCTGCTGATCGCGCTGGTGATCATCGGACTGATCGCGGGCGGCGTGCTGTTGTCGGGCGAAGTTCTGGTGGGGCCGTCGGCGTGTGATCGGTTTGTGCCGGTGACGCGCGAGGGAGCGGCGGTGATGAGCCGCCAGATCGAAGCGGCCAGAGCGATGCGAACGGGCGAGCGGCGGATGCTGGAATTCTCAGAGGAAATGCTGAGTTCTTACGTGAATGTGTTTGCCGCCCGATCGGGCGATCTGATCGACGGCGCGGCCCGACTGGTGGAGCCGGGTACGGTCATGCTGTGCGGCGGGCTGCCGCAGGCGGGCGGGCTGCCGGTGGCCGTGAAAGTGCGGGTGAATGTTGGCGCACCGCAGCCTTACGAGGTGGCCGGCACGGCGGTGCGGGTGCTGAATACGGGCGGCAGTCTGGGCTGGGTGGCCGTGCCCGATGCGGTGGCGGCGTCGTTTGGCCTGGCCGAGCGACTGCGGGCAGCGCTGGGCGATTCATATATCATCACCGATCTGCAGACGCCGGGTGAACACGTCTGGGTGTTGAGCATTGAGGGTAGATGACGCGGCGCACCCGCGCAGAAATGCAGTTTGGGCCGCGTGTGCGTGACATTTGCCATTGGACAGCCTGATCAATCTGTGGCAAATTGGACTCACTTTTCAGTGTTGCGCCAGTGGCTGGCTCGATGCGGATGATGTAGTTAATCCTCAGGCCCGCTTCACCAGTCTGTTCACAGTTCGAGCGCAGCCGCTGACGACGTTTGGCAGGCCGTCGGGGGGAACCGGCGGGCCGGCCGCCGGGTGCGCCAGAGTATTTTGCCAGGGAGGTGACTCGCCCGCGATTGAACGTTTAGTTTGAACCGATGCCGTCGTGATTGCCGTCTTGTCGCCTGGTCCACTCGATCCTCTAAGGAAGAAGGAGCGCTCACATGGCTACGACTGCCGTCTCTGAAGGTAAAGTAATCGGCTACCTGCCGGCCGATACACCCCCCATCGGCTCGATGATCAGCCTGGGCATTCAGCAAGTGCTGACGATGTTCCCCGCCACGGTGCTGGTCGCCATTCTCACCAAGTTTGACGTCGGCGTGACGCTGCTGGCCAGCGGCCTGGGCACGATCATCGCCTTGCTGGTCTCTCGCCGCAAGATTCCCATGTATTACGGTTCCAGTTTTAGCTACATCTCGGTCGTGATTACGGTGATGAATCTGTATGCCAAAGACTGCTTTGCCGATCCGGCGACCACCTACTGCGGTGAAGGCGTGCGGATCGTGCAGGTGGGCATCATGGGCACAGCGGTGGTGGAAATTCTGGTGGGCCTGTTGATCATGCGCGTGGGCAAGGCGGCTTTGGACAAGGTGCTGCCGCCGGTGATTACGGGCAGCGTGGCCATCGTCATCGGCGTGGCACTGGCCGGCGCCGCGCTGGGCAGCGCCAGCGCCAACTGGGCGATCGCGCTGTTGACGCTGATTGCGACGATTGTTTTTTCGGTGTATCTGCAGGGCAAAGGACTGCTGGGCATGCTGCCCATTCTGTTCGGCGCGATCTTCGGCTATGTGGTGGCCGCTCTGGCAGGGCTGGTGAACTTTGAGCCGGTTGCGACTGCCGATTGGGTGCGCCTGCCTCGCATTACGTTGCCGGCGTTTGAGAATCCCAACTCGTGGGCGGTCGTCGCCAGCATCTCGCTGATCGCCATCGCGACGATCCCGGAAAGCACGGCGCACCTGTATCAGATGAGCCTGTATATCGACGCCCTGGCGAAGCAGTTGAAGCGGGCGCCCCTGGAGATCAAGAAGCTGATCGGTTTGAACCTGGTGGCCGACGGCAGCGACGACCTCGTCGTCGGTTTTCTGGGCGGCTGCGCGGGCACCAACTATGGCGAGAACAACAGCCTGATGGCGATCACCCGCAACTACTCGGTGCCGGTGTTGATGACCGCCGGCGTCATCGCGATTCTGCTGGGCTTCGTGGGCAAGCTGGCCGCACTGGTGGAGACAATCCCGACGGCGGTGACCGGCGGTCTGTCGATCTACCTGTTCGGCGTCATCGGCATGCAGGGTATTGCGCTGATCCAATCCGAGCGGGTCAACCTGTTTGAACCGCGCCAGCTGGCCGTGGGCGCGACGATCCTGATCACGGGCATTGGCGGCAACCTGGCGCTGCAAGACGGCCTGTTCCCGTTCCAGATCCCGGTGATCTTTCCGAACGGCATCCCGGCCATCGTGTTTGCGGCGCTGGTCGGTATTCTGCTGAATCTGATCTTCCTGGTCCTGCCGCCGTCGAAGTTTGGCGTTGAAGAGCGCGAGAACATCAATTACGAATAGGCAGTAAAGCAACCACGGAGAGCACGGAGAAAAGTCCATAAACACTCCGTGCCCTCCGTGCCCTCCGTGGTTAGTCTCTCTCAGAGGTGACTATGCTCACAGCACATCCCGGCTTACCTGAGTTCGATTACATCAAACCCACCACACTCGAGGAAGCGAGCGCGTTTCTGGCGCAGCATACCGGCGAAGCGCGCGCCTTCATCGGCGGCACGGATGTCTTCGTGCGTATGCGCGACGGGGCGTGGAAGGACAAATACTTAGTCGATGTGAAGAGCCTGCCGGGCATGAACGATTTGAAGTTTGATCCGGCAAAGGGACTAACGGTCGGCGCGGCGGCCAACATGAACCGATTGATCGCCTCGCCCGACGTCAACACGCATTATCCGGTGCTGGCGGAAGCCGCGCACACGGTGGCGAGTTATCAACTCCGCACGCGCGCGACGGTGGCCGGCAATTTGTGCAACGCTTCGCCCGCGGGTGATACCATCGGCGCGGGGCTGGTGTTGGATGCGAAGGTCCACGTGCACGGCGTCGACGGTGATCGCGTCGAGTCGCTGCGCACGTTTTTCAAGGGGCCGGGCAAGACTGTATTGAAACCCGGCGACATTGTGGTCGCGGTGGAATATCCGCTGCCACCGACAGGCGCGCAAGGCAAGTATATCAAACTGGGCCGCAACGCGATCGGCGATCTGGCGATTGTGGGCGTAACGGCCTTCGGGTATCCCGATCGAACCTCATCGGGTTATCGGTTCCTCGTCGCGCTGGCCTCCGTCGCGCCGACACCGCTGCTGTTTGAGATGGCGATGTTGAGTGAGAAGGCCGTGACCGAAGAGACAATCAACGAGGCGGCGGAGTTCGCGATGAATTCCGTGAAGCCTATCGATGATGTTCGCGGATCGGCAAGGTATCGTTCATTGATGGTCCGCAATCTGACGCGGAAGGCGTTGATGGACGTTTGGGAGAAATTACGGTAGGGGCGAATCCACGTGTTCGCCCGCAGGCCGACACACGGCGCCCGCAGGCCGACACACGGCGCCCATGGGCCGACACACGGCGCCCGCAGGCCGACACACGGGTCGGCCCCTACAGGAGGCAATATGTCTTTTCACAGAATCACAGTCACCATTAACGGATCAGCAGAGATTGTCGATGTCCCCTCGAACATGACGCTGTTGACAATGCTGCGTGAAAAGCTGGCGTTAACCGGGACGAAGAACGGCTGCGCGGCGGGCGAGTGCGGCGCGTGCACGGTATTGTGGAACGGCGAGCCGGTGAACAGCTGCATGGTGCTGGCCGTGGAATGCGATGGCACGGAGATCGTGACGGTGGAAGGTCTAATGCACGACCATCAACTCGATCCGATCCAGCAGACGATCATCGACGCGGGCGGCGTGCAGTGCGGGTTCTGCACACCGGGCATCTTGATCTCGGCGCGCGCGTTGCTCGACCGCAATCCGCACCCCAACGAATACGAAATCCGCGATGCGCTGGTGGGCAATCTGTGCCGCTGCACGGGGTATACGCGCATCATTGAAGCGGTAAAGATGGCGAGTGAGAATTAACCACGGAGAACACAGAGGACACGGAGAAAAACAACTAGAAAACTCTGTGATCTCCGTGCACTCCGTGGTTGATTTCCTATTGGAGGAACTATGATCGAAGAAGCAACGAAAATCCCTCATCCCGTGGGCGATAGCGTGCCGCGGATTGATGCGCACGAGAAGGTGACGGGCGCGGCGATCTTCGCCGACGATATTCAGTTCGGGCCGGGGATGCTGTACGCGCGCATCGTGCGCAGTCCGCATCCGCACGCGCTGATCAAATCGATCAACGTGGAGAAGGCGAAGAAACTGCCGGGCGTGAAGGCCGTCGTGACGGGCGAAGAATTCCCGGGCTTGACGGGCCTGTACCTGTCCGATCGGTACATCTTCGCGCGCGATCGCGTGAGGTACGTCGGCGATCCGGTCGCAGGCGTGGCGGCGATCAGCGAAGAGATCGCGGAGAAGGCCGTCGAGCTGATCGAGGTGGAGTACGAAGTGCTGCAACCCGTGCTCGATCCGGAGTTCGGCGCAAGCCCCGAAGCGCCGTTGCTCCATCCCGATCTGGGCAAGTACGATGTGCCCAACTTCATCTTTCCGCAGCCAGGCACGAATGTGTCCAATCACTTCAAGATTCGCAAGGGCGATGTCGATAGCGCGTGGTCGCAGTGTGCGGCCATCGTGGAACGGAAGTACCGCATCCCGCACGTGCAGCACGTGCCGATCGAGCCGCATGTGGCCGTGGCGAAGGTGGACGAGAAAGGCAAGATCACGCTGTGGGGATCGTCGCAATCGCCGTTCGCGCAGCGCAACCTGATCGCCAAGGCGCTGCACGTCTCGCAAAGCGACGTGCAAGTGATCGCGCCGTTCGTCGGCGGCGGCTTCGGCTGCAAGGCGGGCCTCAGCATGGAAGCGCTGACGGTCGCCATCGCCACGAAAGTGCCGGGGCGTCCCGTGAAACTGCGCCTGACGCGCGAAGAAGAATTCTTCACCGCGTTCGTGCGACAGGGCCTCGTCGCGCACTTCAAGATGGGCTGCGACAAAGACGGCAAACTGCTGGCGGTGGAAAACAAATACTACTGGGACGCGGGCGCATACACCGAGTACGGCGTCAACATCACGCGCGCGGCGGGCTACAGCGGCAGCGGGCCGTACCTCGTGCCCAACCTCAAGATCGACAGTCGCTGCGTGTACACCAATCATCCCGTCGGCGGGCCGATGCGCGGCTTTGGCATGCCGGAGATGCACTCGGGATTGGAACAGTGTATCGATGAGTTAGCTCAAGCGATCGGGATGGATCCGGTCGAGTTCAGAAAGATCAACTGCGTGAAAGACGGCGACATCATCCTCACCGGGATGAAGATGCATCCGATCGGTTTGTCGCAGTGCATCGAGAAGGCCGCGGAAGCGATCGAGTGGGGGAAGAAACGCGCGCCATCGGCTCCCAATAAAAAACGCGGCAAGGGAATCGCCATCATGTGGAAAGCGCCCGCGATGCCGCCCAATGCCGGATCGAGCGCGTGGGTGGAACTGGCCGAAGACGGTTACGTGACCGTCGGGATCGGCGGACAGGAGATCGGGCAGGGATCGTTCACGGTGATGGCGCAGATGGCGGCGGCGGCGCTGGGCGTGCCGTACGATTGGGTGCGCATCGCCGCGCCGGTCGATACGAAGTACAGCCCGTACGAATGGCAGACCGTAGCGAGCCGCCTGACGTGGAGCATGGGCAACGCGGTGAAAGCGGCCGCGCTCGATGCGAAGCGGCAAGTGCTGGAGATGGTGTCGCAGGCGTGGGGCGAAGACATCGAGAACCTCGACATCGTCGACGGCAACGTGATTTCGTACAAGAGCGAAGAAACCCTGCCGCTGAAAAACATCGTGATTTACGGCATGGCAAAGCCGAACGATCAGGGGTGGATCGGCGGCCCGATCGTGGGACGCGGCAATTTCATGCCGACGTACGTCACCGGCCTCGATCCGCAGACGGGGCAAGGGCCGCGCGCGGTGGTGCACTACACGACGGGCGCGCAAGCCGTCGAGGTGGAAGTGGACATGGACACGGGCAAGGTCGAGATCATCAAGGCCGTGGCCGCGTTCGATATGGGCAAGGCGATCAATCCCGACATGGTGAAGGCGCAGATGGAAGGCGGCTTCGTGCAGGGCATGAGCACGGCGCTGTTCGAGGCGATCAAGTTGAAGGACGGCAAGATGCAGAATCCGAGTTTCGTGGATTACCGCATCGCCACCAGCGCCGACGCGCCGCGCGAAGTCGAGGCCATCATCGTGGAGGTGCCGCAGGACGACGGGCCGTGGGGCGCGCGCGGCATCGGCGAGCACGCGCTGGTGCCGACGATCCCGGCGATTGCGAATGCGATCTTCGATGCGGTCGGCGTGCGGCCCGGCGAGCCGCCGTATTTGCCGGAGAAGGTGTATCTGGCGATGCTCGATGCGGGTGTGGTGAAGTAAAGCGATCCACGAAGGACACGAATCAACACGAAGAAATGGGACACGGATTAACGCGGATAACACGGATTTGAGGGAGGGTTGATCCGCGTCCCGACGGTAAGACTAACAGAAACCTATTGAGGGCCAAAGGGTGGTGCGCAAATGGCGATCAGAAAAGCATTAATCACCCAGAAGAATGTTGATGCAATTGCCTTAGTTCTGAGGCAACAGCGCCAACACAAGATCGTCGTTGACAGGCTTGCGAGTAACGTAAATGTTCCAGGGACACCTGCTGGTATTAGTAAAGAAAGACTGTGGCATGCGCATATGCTGGGCTTATTGACATCTCAGCAACCATCCTCAGAAGGTGATCCAGTTTTTACCCTATTGAAGGCAGATCCTTTTCCCCTGTCCTATCAGAATTGTCGCTTAGCCAAGAATCCACAAGAGTTTATCCGCAAAGTGCTAACAAATCATGGAGGAATCCGATTCTGCGAAGAGCGTATCCCCTCTATGGCTGCAAAAAACTTCTATAGATTTGAAGCAGATGAATGGGAAGAGGTAAAAAGATACGCGAATCATCTCAAGAAGCAGCGAGCCAAACCCCATGATTGGCAGAACTATCAATTAGATCATTCAATGGAAGAAAAGGCTGCCAATTACATGGACGAATTCGATGGCTTCGGCAAGAAACAGTCGCGCAATTTTTGGCAGGCCCTTGGCCTTACAAGATATGTATCAGTTCTGGATTCGCGGGTTAAGAAATGGTGTGTTCAAAATCTTGAAGGGAATTGGGCAGAATTTGAGTTAAGTAAGCAACGTGATTACATGGATATGTCACACACAATTCTCGAGCTTTGTCGTCAGGCGCAAGTTTTACCTTGTTTGTTTGATGCAGCAGTTTTTTCGGTTTTTGAGCGAGAAACGTCCAGTGCATCATGGTGCCGTTGGTAACTGCAATATATTCAGGTTAACCGAGATTGATTTACAATGGGCGCTATGACATGGACGCCATCC
>CAZKBQ010000042.1:10782-38662 GCA_964550855.1 uncultured Anaerolineae bacterium | reverse complement strand
GAGGCCGGCCGCGCTGCCGACAACCTCAGCGCCGAACGAGCCAGCCTGACCGCGTCGCTGCTGTTGGCCCAGCAGCTGGCCGCCGAGCGGCAGGCCGAGCTCGATCGGGCGGCCGAGCGCGCCGCCGCGCTTGAGGCGCAATATGAGGAATCTCGCATTCAGGCGGCCGCGCACCAGTCGGCGGCTGCCGAGCTGGACAACGCGCTATCGACGGCGCGGGCCGAGCTGGCCGCAGCTCGACAGGTGGCCGCCGAGCAGCAGAGCCGGTACGAGCAGCTCGACGCGGAGCATCAGGCGCTGGCCGGCGCGTTGACCGAAGCCCGGCAGCTGGCCGAAGAGCGGCAGGCCGCCCTGCATCAGGCGCTGGCCGATCGGGACCAGGCACAAGCGCAGCTGCAGACCGTTCAGCAGGTTGCGGCCGAACGACAGATCGCGCTCGATCAATTGAGCGCCGAGTTCGCCTCGCTGCAGCATCAATTTGAAAGCACGCGGCAGGCGGTGGCTCAACGCGACGCCGCGCTGCAGACACTCAACGGCGATCTGGAGCAGCTGCGAGCCCAGATCGACGAGGCCAGCCGCGCCGTGGCCGAACGCGATACACGGCTGCAAGCGGCCAGCCGTCTGGACGCCGACCGGCAGATGGAGCTGGAGGAAGTGCGGCACATGGCCGCCGAGCGGCAGGCCGTCATCGAGGCGCTGAACAGCGATATGGCCGATCTGCAGCTGGAGCTGACCGAAGCCCGCCGCGCCGCCGCGGAGCTTCAATCGACCACGGCGCAGCTGGCCGAGCGGGAGACGGCGCTATCGAAGTTGAACGCGGAAGTTGAAGCCGCCCAGCGCGAACTGGAATCGATCCGACGGCTGGCCGACACGCGGCAGGCGGCGGCCGAACAGGCTCTGGCGCAGCAACAGCAGCTGGCGGGCCGACTGGCCGAGCTCGATCAACTGGCGGCCGAGCGGCGCGCCACGCTGGAGCAGGTCACCGCTGAACGGGCGGCGCTCAAGCGGCAGCTGGATGCACGCAACACGGAAGTGGAGACGCTTCAAAACGAACTCGCCGCCGTCAAGGCCGAGCTGGACAAACTGCAAGCGGCCGCCACCGCGCGCGGCAGCCGCCGCGCCAGGACGGCCGACAACCTGGAAGACATCCTGGGAGTGGGCAGCACGTATGCCAAAAAACTGCGCGCGCGCGGCATTACGACGTTTCGACAGGTGGCCGAATCGACCCCTGAGCAGCTGGCAGAGGTGGTTAAGGCGCCGGCCTGGCGCAAGCCCGACTACGCCCAGTGGATTACGCACGCCGCGCAGCTGGCGGCCGGCCTCGCCGCGCCCGGACAACCCGTGTTTGAAGTTGTGCCCGACGACGACCTAGAAGTGCTGCTGGGCGTGGGGCCGGTGTTTGCGAAGAAATTGCGAGCGGGCGGCATTCGCACATTCAAGCAGCTGGCCGAGGCGACGCCGGAACAGCTGGACGACATTGTAGACACAGAGTCGTGGAGCAAGCCCGATTACGCCGCGTGGATCAAAGAAGCGGCGACTTATGCTCAGGGCGTCAAACAGCGCCGCCCCGAACCGCCGGACAATCTGGAGATGATCGACGGCATCGGAGCCGTGTTTGCGCGCCGACTGACGCGCGGCGGCGTGCGCACCTTCCGGCAGCTCTCGCGCGCCACGCCCGCGCAGCTGCAGGCCATCATCAAGGCGCCAGAGTGGCGCGTCCCCGATTACGCGGGCTGGATCAAACAGGCGAAGAAATTCGTCAAGTGATCAGCGGCGCTGGCGCTGCGCTTCAAACACAATCACGCTGGCGGCCACGGCGGCATTGAGCGATTCGACATCACGCGCCAGCGGAATGGACAGGCGGGCGGTGGCGATTTTTGAGGCTTCGGCGCTGACGCCGGCCGCTTCACTGCCGATGATCACCGCTGCCGATTGCGTCCAATCAACCTCGTCGTAGGCCACACCACCGTTTTGATCAGCCACATACACTGGTCTGCCCCCCACCCGATCGGCGATCTCGGCCCAATCGGCTTCCCGCACGGGCAGGCGAAAATGCGCGCCCATCGCGCCGCGCACCACCTTGGGATTGTAAGCGTCCACCGTGCCGGGCGCCAGCAGCACGCCGTCCACGTCCGCAGCCGCGCACGATCGCAGCAGCGTGCCCAAGTTGCCGGGATCGCGCAGCGCGTCCACGACGACGATCAACTTCGGATCAGCCGGCCACGGCAGTTGCGGCAGCGGCAGCACGGCGATGAGGCCCTGCGGCGTTTCGGTGTCGCTGCACGCCTTGAAAACGGCGTCGCTCACGTCGATCACGTCGATGCGGCGCGCGCGCAGGCGGTGCAAGGTTTGCCGGGCGTGCGCGGGCAGCTGTTGGGCCGCGAAGACCCAATCGGGGACAAGGCCGGCCGCCAGCGCATCGTCGATCAATCGCGCGCCTTCGACAATGCAGCGCCCTTCGGCCAGACGCTGCTTGCGCTGATACAGTGATCGAAGATATTTGACTTTGTCGTTGCCGGGGCTGGTAATCATGGGAATAGAAAAGGCGCAGAGAATGTCTCTGCGCCCTGATGGTTCTGTAGTTGCCCTTAGGCTTCTTTGGCGACTTTGACCAGCTGCGCGAAGCCGCTGCTGTCGCGCACGGCGATGTCGGCCAGCACCTTGCGGTCGATGGCGACGCCGGCTTTCTTGAGGCCCGAGATGAACCGGCTGTACGACAGGCCGTTGAGGCGCGAGGCGGCGTTGATGCGCGCAATCCACAGGCGGCGGAAGTCGCCGGCGCGCGCGCGCCGGTCGCGGTACGAGTAATACAGCGAGTGCAGGCGCGCTTCGCTGGCTTTTCGCCACAGGCGATGGCGGGCGCCCTTTTGACCCTTGGTGAGTTTGAGAACTTTGTTGTGTTTGCGCCGGAGATTGGGCCCGGCTTTTGAACGTGCCATGTTGCGATTTATCCCTTCTTGAGCTGCCCTCGGCCCGGAGGCCTACGGGGAGGAATGGGGCGGGCGCGCCAGGAGTCGGCGGGCACGCCGAGATTAATCTCCCGCAGCGGTGTGCGGGAGTCGGTTCGCTACTTCTTCTTGAGGTACGGCGCGAGGCGCTTGACGCGCTTTTTGAGCGCGCGGTCCTTCACCGTCTTGAGCTCGGCAAATTCGGCCTTGGCGCGCGCGCTTTTGCGGCGGCGCAAGTGGCTCTTGCCGAGGCGGGTGCGGCGCAGCTCGCCGCTGCCGCTAAGACGAAACCGCTTGCTCGTTGCTTTGTGGGTCTTGATCTTGGGCACCTTGCTGTTCCTTCTTTCCAGACGACTTCTTGGGTTTGGCGGCCGGCGCCAGCACCATCAGCATCGTGCGGCCCTCCATGTTGGGGGCCTGCTCGATGACGGCGATGTCGGCCAGCTCTTTCGCCACGTCATCCAAATCTTCTCTTGCCAGATGCGGATAGGCGATTTCACGCCCGCGGAAGCGGATCCGCACTTTGACCTTCATGCCGTCTTCCAGCCATTTCCGCGCATCGCGCACTTTGAAGCCGCGATGGTGCGGGTCGGTCTTGGGCCGCAGCTGGATTTCCTTGACCTCGATAACTTTCTGGGCCTTTTTGGCTTCGCGTTCCTTCTTGTGCTGCTCGTACAGGAACTTGCCGAAGTCCATAATCTGCACGACCGGCGGTTCGGCTTGCGGCGAGATCTCCACCAGGTCAAGCTGTGCTTCGCGCGCCAGCCGCAGCGCCTCCTGCACGGACACGATGCCGATGTGCTGGCGGTCCGCGCCGATCAGCCGGACTTCGCGGGCCCGGATTTGCTCGTTGATTCGATGGTCTTTGGCAGCGATGTGACTTGTCCTTGAAATGAGATTTCATTGCAACCGCCCGGCAAACCTGCCCGGGCGGCTACCGGCCAAAATCATAACACAGAGATTTGTATTCGTCAACAGCCCGCTACTCTTTCTTGTCGATGGCTGCCCGCGCCATGGCGATGAACTCGGCCAGCGGCCTGGCCTTGAGGTCCTCGCCTGAGCGCAGGCGGACGGCGACCGCGCCCGCGGCCTGTTCCTTGTCGCCGATGACGAGCATGTACGGGATCTTCTGCAGCTGCGCGTGACGGATCTTGGCCTGCATGCGTTCGCTGGATTCATCCACGGTCGATCGGATGCCGGCGGCCTTCAGCTGCTTCTGCACGTCTTTCGCGTACGCCACATGACGATCCGCGATCGGGATGATGGCGGCCTGCACCGGTGACAGCCACACCGGGAACGCGCCCGCGAAGTGCTCGATCAGCACCGCCAGAAAACGCTCTGTCGTACCCGTGACGGCGCGATGCAGCACCACCGGCGTATGCGGCTGGCCGTCTTCACCCATGTACTCGCAGCCCAGGCGCGCGGGCTGGATGAAGTCCACCTGGATGGTGCTGAGCTGCCACTCGCGGCCCAGCACGTCTTTGGCGATGAAGTCGGCCTTGGGGCCGTAGAATGCGGCTTCGCCTTCGACAGCCTCGTAGGCCACCGCGTTCTTGTCGAGCGCGGCCTTCAACGCCGAAGTGGCTTTCTCCCACTTCTCGTCGTCCTGCACGTACTTGCCCGTCGAGCCGCGCAAAGACAATCGGACGCGGTAGTCCGTGAACTTGTAGGTGTTCAGCACTTCGCGGATCAGCTGCAGCGCCAGCGCAAACTCATCCTCGATCTGATCGGGCCGGCAGAAGATGTGGCAGTCGTCCTGTGTCAGGGCGCGCACGCGCGTCAGGCCGTTCAGTTCGCCGCGCTTTTCGTAGCGATACAGCGTGGCAAACTCCGAGAAGCGCAGCGGCAGTTCGCGGTACGAGTGCACGCCCATCTCGTTGTAGAGCGTCATGTGGCTGGGGCAGTTCATCGGCTTCAGGCGGAACGTGATGTCTTCGTCCACCATCGGCGGGAACATCACGTCGGCGTAGTTGTCGTAGTGGCCGGAGCGCTTGTACAGGTCTTCCTTGACCATATGCCCCGTCCAGACGTGCTCGTAGCCATAGCGCGTCTGCGTCTCGCGCACGTAATCTTCCATGAGCTGGCGCACCAACGCGCCCTTGGGCGTGAACAGCGGCAGGCCGGGACCGATGTCGTCGCTGAAGTAGAACAAGCCCAGTTCCTTGCCCAGCTTGCGATGATCGCGCTTCTTGGCCTCTTCCAGCCGGTCCAGATAAGCCTGCAAATCGGCCGGATTCTCCCAGGCCGTACCGTAGATGCGCTGCAGCATCGTGTTGTGCTCGTCGCCGCGCCAGTAGGCGCCCGCCACGCTGAGCAGCTTGATGGCGTCCGGGTTGAGCCGGCCCGTGCTTTCGACGTGCGGGCCGCGGCACAGATCGACGAAGGGCCCGTCGCGGTAGAACGAGATGACAGGCTTCTCCGCCAGCGGATTGCCGTACTCGTCGAAGCCGCCCTTCTCCAGTCCTTCGATCAGCTCGATCTTGTACGGCTGATCGGCGAACTGCGCGCGGGCCTGTTCGGCGCTGACTTCCTCGCGCACGAACGGGTTGTCTTCCGCGATGATCTCGCGCATCCGGGCTTCGATGTGCGCCAGATCATCGGGCGTCAGGCTGCGCGGCAGTTCGAAATCGTAATAAAAGCCGTTCTCGATGGGCGGGCCGATGGCGATGCGCGCCTCGCCGGGCGGAAACATCTCCATGACGGCCTGCGCCATGATGTGCGCGGCCGAGTGGCGAATCCTGTACAGTTTGGAATCTTCGTAACGTTCCATCTTAACCTCCAGAGCAGACAAGGAAACAAGTGGACAAGTTTGCTTTCACTCGTCACTCATTACTCGTCAGATTCAACTGCATTGTTCGATGGGCCAATCGTCGCGATCACCGTAGATCAGTCGTGGCTCGTCGGGCTGGAAGATCGCGCCGCAATCATACACGCCCGACCAGTCTTCCTCCTCGACGACGACCCATTCAACTAATTGTTGCGGAACCCACAGATCAGCATTCATGGCTGCCTCCCATTCGGCCGGGGCAACCCGTCATCCAGATTACCCCGCCGGCGAGCAGGCGCGGTGCTGCCGCCGCCTGCGCTGCTTCAAATATGTCGGCGTCATAGTCTCGGTGTCATCGCCGGTCATGCGGCATCACCTCCTTGGAAAACAAACGGCCTCTGCATCCACATCGGGACGAGAGGCGCGCTCGCGGTTCCACCCAACTTCGATCGATCAAGGCATCGATCGCACTCTGGGCTGTAACGGGCTGACCCGGAATCGCTTAATGGATTGCTCGTTCGGCGATCCACTCGCGGGTGGTTTTCATCGGCCTGGCGGCGAAGAGGGCTTTCAGTCGGTGACCCTCTCTCCCTGTCGCGCTGCGGCCGCTTACTCGTCCCGCTCAACGTGTTTGATGTTCAACGACAGTGGGCGGTATAGGGCTCGAACCTACGACCTCACGGATGTCAACCGTGTGCTCTAACCAGCTGAGCTAACCGCCCGATGTGAACGCAATTATACCCGCCTCTGCAATTTGGTCAACCGTGCGGCCGTTCCACCGACAGGCGCGCAAACAAACCCAGGTGATCGGACGGATACAGGCGCGCATCGCCGGCGGCGTGAACGTGAAAAGCCAGCTGGCAATCCTGCACACACACATGCTGATCCACAAAAATATAGTCGATGACGCCGCGCCAGTTGACGTTGCGCCCCTTATCCGCCCAGCCGGCCAGTCGCAGCACGGCGCGGCGCGCGGCATCCTTGGGCTGCGGCCCGCGAAACAACCGCGTGGGAAAAGTGTAGTCCGGTTCGCGGCCGTGCACGCGCTGATGGGCCGAACTGAAGCGGCGGCGAAACTCAAGAATCGATCGGTAGTCCGGCTCGGCATTAAAGTCGCCGCAGACGACGCCCGGCTCAGGCAGCCAATCGGCCAGCAGCTGCGCCTGACGCACCCGCGCCAGATCGCTAAAGGGGTTCCAGTGCAGATGCGCGTTGGCAAACTGCACAACCTGCCCATCGACCCGCGCCGCCACCCGCATGGCCACGCGGCCCTGATGACCCAGCGGCCGCACCTCGTGATCGATCACCGGCAATCGACTCAACACCGCCAGCCCTTCGTGCGCGCCCCGGCGGCCGGCCTTGGGCCCGATTAATACAGTGTAACCCGACAGCCGATCGGTGATCCACTGCGCGGTATTCTGCGGAAAAACCACTTCCTGCAGCGCGATCAGATCGGGCTGCAGCCGCCGCAGCTCATCGACGATCAGCGGACCGCGTCGATCCCAGTAGGTCAGATCGTTCAACAGATTGAGCGTGGCGACCGTAAAGACCGTATCGGAGCGTTTCGACGTATCAGCGACCATCACGATGATTATACCCGCGCCAACACTGCCGCCTCATTGACGCGAGTGGGTATCCCCGGTATGATTGGGCCGACGTTGGGGGTGGTTGTGGCCCGGTGGCTGCCTCGGTCTTCAAAACCGCTGGCCGGTCGCGCAGAGCGGGCGGCGGTGGGTTCGACTCCCATCCATCCCCGTCTTACCAGCCCGATGGGTCGTGCCGGCCTGTCGGGCTGGCGCTTAATCCCACCATTGATCGCGCGGCCGCACCGGCGCATCGGGCGAGAACTGCCACCAGTCGTCCGATCGCCGGCCCAGCGTAAAGACGCGAATCAAGATCACGCCCGCCACGAAGCCGCCCACGTGCGCAAAGAACGCCACACCGCCCGACGTGTAGTCCCCCAACGACAGCACGCCGTTGAACAACTGGATCACGAACCACCAGCCCAGCAGGATCACCGCCGGAATGCTGACGACCTGCACGAAGAAGAAGATGAACACCAGCGTGACGACGCGCGCGTGCGGATACAACACGATGTAACCGCCCAGCACGCCCGCGATGGCCCCGCTGGCGCCGATCATCGGCGTGCTTGACGCCGGATCGATGATGATCTGCAGCACGCTGGCCGCCGCGCCGGTCAGCAGATAAAACACCACAAAGCGGATCGGCCCCAGCCGATCCTCAATGTTGTTGCCGAAGATCCATAGATACAGCATGTTCCCGATGATGTGCAGCCAGCCGCCGTGCAGAAACATGGAGGTCAGCAGCGTCAGACCATCGCCCGCCGTAATCACACCGTCGGTGAACCGCGCCGGCACCACGCCATACTGCGCAATGAGGCGCTGCAGGCCGTTGACGCTCAAGGTCTGCTCGTAAAGAAACACCAGCGCGTTCAGGCCGATCAGCACCAGCGTCATGATCGGCACGCGCCGCGCCGGATTCAAATCGCGCAACGGGATCATATGCTCACCCTCGCCGCACAATGGCGTCGGTCATCTTCGCCACGCGCGCCAGCGGCTCCACATCGTGGACGCGCACCAGATCGGCGCCGCGCACGATGCCCACCGCCACTGCCGCCGCTGTGCCCTCCAAACGCTGATCCGGCGGTAGATCCAGCGTGTAGCCGATGAACGATTTGCGCGACGGCCCGATCAGGACCGGATGCCCCAACGCGCGGATTTCGCCCGTCCGATCGAGCAGTTCCAGGTTTTGCGTCACAGTCTTGCCAAAACCGATGCCGGTGTCGAGGATGATCTGCTGTGGCGGCACGCCCGCGCCGGTCGCCAGCGCCACGGACTCTTGAAGTTCGCGGCGGACATCGTCGATTAGATTGTCGTAATGCGAGCCGATGTAGCGGCCGCCCAGCCGCGCTTCGAAATCGGCGTCCTGCGGCTTGGAGCGGTTGTGCATGACGATGACGGGCACGTGTTGTTCCGCGGCCAGCGCGGCCATGGCCTCGTCGCGGCGCAGCCCCCACACGTCGTTGATCAGCGCCGCGCCCGCCGCCAGCGCCTGCCGCGCCACTTCGGATTTATACGTATCGATCGACAGCGGGCCTGCGCCCGCGCGCACCAGCGCCTCGATCGCCGGCAGCACGCGATCGAGTTCCTGTTCGACCGAGACGGGCTGCGCGCCGGGCCGCGTCGATTCGCCGCCCACATCCAGCAGGTGCGCGCCTGCGGCCTGCATCGCCTGGCCCCGCTCCACCACGGCGTCGAGCCAGGCCGGGCCGTGCAGCAGGCCGTCGCCGCTGAACGAATCAGGAGTAATGTTGAGAATGCCCATGACGTAAGTCTGCCGCCCCCAGTGAAACCAGCGCCGGCCGAGGCGGGTGGGCTGCAGCGCATAGCGACTGACCCGGGACAGATCCACGCTGCGCGCCAGGGTCGCAATCGATTGATCGAGCACGGGGTGGATGACGCCGGGGGCAATGTCGGCCAGCGGCGCCAGCACAAAATCGCGCTGCGGCAGGCCGGGATGCGGCACGCGCAGCAGCTCGGTGTTGATCACCAGATTGTCCACGATCAGCAGATCGATGTCGATGGTGCGCGGACCATAACGAAAGCTCGGCTCGCGGCCCAGCTGCGCCTCGATCCGTTTAACGAATTGCAGCAGCTCTTCCGGTGACAGGTCGGTGGTGCCGCTGCAAGCGGCATTGAGAAAGCGCGGCTGATCGGCATAGCCCCACGGCTCGGTCTGATAGATGGCCGACACCGCGTCGATGTTGACGCGCGCCGCCAGTTGATCGATGGCGGCAATCAGATGGCCGTGCCGATCGCCCAGGTTGGAGCCCAACGCCAGATACACGCGCGTCATCGGCGCCACTCCTCGCGGTACACAGCCGACTGCCCCTGCACTTCGTCCACCTGGATCTCGCAGGCGCGCAAGTTGGAGACATTGCCCAGGCGCTCGCGCAGCCGGCCTGCCAGGTACTGGGCCAGCATCTCGGCAGTGGTGTTGGGCACTGGCAGGATCAGGCAGTCGGCTTCGGGCAGCACATAGCGTCGATCGCGGGTGCGCAGCGTAATCTCGCCGTCGGCGCACGTGATGGTGAAATGCGGGTTGGTCGCGGGCAGCAGCGTGCGGTGATCGAGCTGATCAACGATCTGCCGCATCAGCCGCTTCAGCGTGACGAAGTTGAAGACGAACTGATCGGCCTGCAGATCGCCTTCCACCGTGACGCTGACGCGATAGTTGTGGCCGTGCAGCGGCTCGACTTCGCCGTCGTACGTGATGAAATGCGCGGCGCAGAAGATCAGATAATCCTTGGAGACGTGAATGTGATGAGCGGGCATGTCGGAAGTATAGCCGAATTTAAGTCGGCTGAAAAGCGCCCGGCGATTGATGAGGGCGCGTCATCGTCTTGCCGACCGACTTCTCCGGCGAATGAGTTCGCCAGCACGCAGCCGCCAAACTTTGACGCGCGCTCCCGGCGCCGCATCCCCACGCCCTTGCCATGCGCGGCGATAGAGAGTACACTAAACCTCAGCCAATTACCCCACCCTCATCAAATGCGGAGGAGTCCATGCCAGATCTCGATCTGACCGAGCTGCGGTCAGCCATCGAACCTTTTGTCGCTCTGGGACGGGCGGGTCTGCTGCCTGCGCTGCACGCCGCACAAGCCATCCACGGCTGGCTCTCCGAACCAATCGCGGCCGAAGTCGCCCGCGCGCTGAACGTGCCATTGGCCGATGTCCACGGCGTGATCGAATTCTACTCGATGTTTTACAACCAACCGATCGGCCAGACCATCCTCCGCGTCTGCACGGATCCGGCCTGCGCGCTGCGCGGCGCAGACAGTGTGCTGGACATGGCCTGCCGTCACACCCACGTTAGTGCGCCCGGCGAGACGTCTGCCGACGGCCAATACACGATCGAACGTTCGCCGTGTCTGGGCCTGTGCAACACCGGCGTCGCCGTCAACGTCACGCGCCATCAGGCCGACGGCTATCACAATGTATCGGTCACGCAGGTGCGGCCATACACCATCGACGAGATCTTTACCGGGCAGCATCGCGAGGCCGATGATTACGTGGGCGGCGACATTTGCATCGTGACGGCCCTGTGCGGGCGCGGCCACCCGGCCTCGTTGATCGAATATGAGGCGGCGGGCGGCATGACGGCGCTGCGCAAAGTGCTGCATGACGGCTTGACGTCTCAAGCCGTGATCGACGAGCTGAAACGGTCGGGGTTGCTGGGGCGCGGCGGGGCGGCCTTCCCCACGTGGATCAAATGGGAAGGCACGCTCAAAGCCGAAGCCACGCCCAAGTATTTCGTCGTCAACGCCGATGAATCCGAGCCGGGCACATTTAAAGATCGCATCTTGATGGAAGGCGATCCGTGCCGCATCCTGGAAGGCGCCATCATCGGCGCGTACGCCGTGGGCGCGCACACCGCCTACATCTACATTCGCGGCGAGTATCCCAGAGCGCTGGCGGCGATGCGCCATGCCGTTGAGGAGTGCCACGCGGCCGGTTATCTGGGCGAGAACGTTCTGGGCACGAGCTTCGCGCTGGACGTGGAAGTGCGATCGGGGGCGGGCGCGTACATCTGCGGCGAGGAGACTGCGCTGTTCGAATCGATCGAAGGCAAGCGCGGGTTTCCACGCATGAAGCCGCCCTTCCCGGCCACGCACGGCCTGTTTGGCAAACCCACCGTCATCAACAACGTGGAGACGCTGGCGAAGATTCCGTACATTTTCAAGCACGGCGCGGCGGCGTTTGCGCGCTTCGGCACCGAGAAATCCACCGGCCCCAAGTTGTTCTGCGTGTCCGGCGATGTGGTGCGCCCCGGCTTGTATGAGGTGCCCTTCGGCGTCACGCTGCGCCACCTGATCGAAGACCTGGCGGGCGGGGCCAGTGGCGGCGCGTTTCAGGCGGCGCTGATGGGCGGCGCGGCGGGGACATTTGCCACGCCCGCCGATCTGGATGTGAAGTTGTCGTTTGAGGACTTGCGCGCGCGAGGGCTGATGCTGGGTTCGGGCGCGGTGATGGTCTTTAACACCAACCGCGACATGCGCGACGTGCTGCGGCGGCTGGGGCGCTTCTTTGCGCACGAGTCGTGCGGCAAGTGCTATCCGTGCCAGCTGGGCACGCAGCAGCAGTATGAGATTCTGCAGCGCGTGGCGCGCGACGAAGTGCAGCCCGGCGACCGGCAGCGGCTGGAGGACGTGGGCTGGACGATGAGCGACGCCTCGATCTGCGGGCTGGGCCAGTCGGCGTCGTGGGCGGTGCAGAGCGCCATCAAACTGTGGCCGGAGTTGTTTGCGTAATTACGTAATGAGTAATGAGTAATTCGTAATGAGTAAAACGTCAGGCGTATGTTGTGGCGTGTCAGATGTGAGCCGCAGAGTGTGAACTGACTTCAGCACGTTTCACGTTTTACGTTTTACGCTTTACGTTTCACGTTTTCCGTCTCACGTTTCACGCATCACCTCAGGGGGACTGATGACTGACCAAGTAACGCTGACCATCGACGACCGGCCCGTCACCGTACCGGCGGGCACGACGATTCACAAAGCCGCGCAATCGATTGGCGTGGAAATCCCCACGATCTGCTATCACGATCATTGCACTGCCAACGGCCTGTGCCGCGTGTGCGTGGTGGAGGTTGAGGGGGCGCGCGTGCTGTCGCCGGCGTGCGTGGCGCAGGTCGGCGAAGGGCAGCGGATTCGCACGCGGACCGATCGGGTGGAGCGCAGCCGCCGCACCATCGTGGAAATGCTGGGCGCGGCTGTCGATCTGTCAGAGGCCCCCGACATTCAGCAGATCGCGCAGGAATATCACGCCGATCTCGATCGGTTCGGCGATGGCACAAAGCGCACGCACGCCGTCATCGACGACAATCCGATGTTTGTGCGCGACTACTCGAAGTGCATTCTGTGCTGGCGCTGCGTGCAGGTATGCGCCGACGACGCGCAATACGCATACGCGATCAATTTTGAAGGGCGCGGCTTTGAGACATCGATTGGCACGTTCTTCGACAAGCCGCTGCCACAAACGACGTGCGTGTTCTGCGGTCAGTGCATCGGCGTGTGCCCGACCGGCGCACTGAAGCCCAGGCGCGAATGGCTGCTGGAGGAAGGGAAGACGCCGGAGGAGATCACGGCGATGATGCAGACCGGGCGCCGGCGGCGGCGCGCGTGAAAGGGCGTTGACAGTCGGGCCGCGAAGTGCTGGGGTCATTCGCGGCTCAGATCTTTGAACAAAGGCAGCTTCGTGACCGGATCAGATTTTGCGCCAGTCGCATTGGGCCTTGCATCGGCGGCGTTGTGGGGTGCGGGCGATTTTTGGGGCGGCTGGACAACCAAACGTCAAAGCGTTTACAGTGTCATCGTGTCTTCACAGATCGTCGGCCTGTTGATGTTCACGGCTCTGGCCGCCGCCTCCGGTGAAGCGCTGCCGTCACCGGGCGATGTGGCGTTGAGCGCGCTGGGCGGCCTGGGCGGCGCGATCGGCATCATCGCATTGTATCGCGCCCTGGCCGAAGGTCGCATGGGCGTCGCCGCGCCCATCTCGGCCGTGGTGGCGGCGGTGCTGCCCGTGCCGATCAGTTACCTGCTGGACGGCGCGCCAAAAGCGGGCCAGCTCATCGGCTTTGCGCTCGCGTTGGTGGCGGTCTGGTTCATCTCGCGGACGGAGGCGGCGCCGATGCGCTGGCGCGAATTGAGTCTGCCGTTCGTGGCCGGCGCAGGCTTCGGCGTCTTCTTCATCTTCATCGGTCAGGTCAGCGATCGGGCGGTGTGGTGGCCGCTGGCCATTATGCGCACCGTATCGTTGAGCACGCTGTTCGTCGTCGCCACCGTGCAGCGTCGGCCGCGTCTCGTCGAGCAGCGCTATTGGCTGTTGGCGGTGCTGGTCGGCATGTTGGAAGTGGGCGGCAATGCGTTCTTTGCGTTGGCCGGGCAAGCCGGTCGATTGGATGTCGCGGCCGTCGTTTCGTCTCTGTATCCGGCCACGACGGTGATTCTGGCGTGGTTGATCTTGAAGGAGCGCTTCACTCGATCGCAGACGATCGGTATTGTGGCGGCCCTCACGGCCGTCATCTTGATTTCGATCTGATATTGAGGGAGGAGCCAGAGTATGTTGCGGGCGGGGGTTCTCATCTCGATTGGGTTACTGGCCCTGGCGGCCTGTCAGACGCCGACGCCGGCCGCTCCAACGGCAGGGGCGACAGCAACGGCGCGGCCGATTGTGGCAGCTACGAGCACGCCGACCGCTGCGCCACCGTCAACGCCAGTACCGACTGCGACGACGGCGGCAGCCACACCGACGACGGCCCCCACAGCCAACGCCACCTCGACGGCTGAGCCGACTCAGGCAACGACACCTGCACCGACGACGGCCCCCACGGCCAACGCCACCTCGACGGCCGAGCCGACTCAGGCGGCGACACCCACACCGGCGCCGACTTCGATTCCGGCGACACCGGCTGCGCCGGCGACGCGCACCGTGTTCGTCAATGCCGACAACGTGAACTTCCGCGATGGGCCGAGCACCACGGCAAATGTGATCCTGGTGCTGGCGCAAGACACACCTCTCACGGCGATTGGTCAGCCCACCCCGCCTGACACGGGCGGCCTCGCGTGGCAGGCCGTGCAGACCAGCGATGGCCGATCGGGTTGGGTGGCCGCGCAGCTGCTATCAGACACTGCGCCTGCTGCGCCCACACCGACTTCGGTCGCGCCCGGCTATGTGTATGTCGCTTCGATCAACGGTCTCAACCTGCGCGCCGATCACGCCGCGTCGTCGCCGGTGCTGGTGACGCTGGCCAACGGGCAGCGCCTGCAGACCAATGGCCTGAACTTTGGACCTGATTCAGACGGCATCACGTGGCTCAACGTCAAGACCGACGATAACCGTGAAGGCTGGGTGTCGGCGGAATTCGTCGATACCACTGTGCCGTCGGTCAAGCCCGCGGCCCCGCCGACGAACGAAGCCGACATCGCCGCTGAACTGCTGCGCCGCACGAATGCGCTGCGCCAACAATACAATCTGCCGCCCTATGCGCTGGATGCGGGCCTGACGGCGCTGGCCCTGGAGCACAGTCAATACATGGCGCAGAACGGCATTACGCACATCGGGGCCGGCGGCCTATCGGCGTCGAAGCGCATTGCCAACCAGGGTTATGGCGGCCGTCCGACGGAGAATATCTACGGCGGCCTCGCCTCGATCGAAGACGCCTGGAAATACTGGAGTGAAGATCCACCGCATTTGCAGAATCTGCTCAATGAGGTCAACACCTTGATCGGCATTGGCGTGTACAACGCCGGACCGGGCATTTATTATTACACTCAGGATTTTGCCGGGCCGATCAAGTAGCTCACTGCCGTGGGGGAATGAGCGATTCAGGATGGCCTCACAGTCTTGAACGAGAGTAACAGCGGTGGGGTAATCGACCTGGCTTGTATGAAATGTGATACAACCAGCATAACAGGTTCGCCAGCGGGGGCTAATATGAGTCTGACGCTCATCCTGAAGTTGCTGCACATCTTTGCCGCACTGGGTCTGGTCACCGGCATCGTCGGACGAAACGTCACGTTTGGACAGGCTGTCAAGTCGGCCAACATCGAACCTGCTTATGCCTTGCTGAAGACGAGCGAAGTCTTTGAACTGCGCTTTGTTTTCCCGATGAGTCTGGCCGTGCTGGTGCTGGGCCTGATCACGGCCTGGTCGGCAGGCTGGCCGCTGCTGGGTTTTCTGCAAGGCACGGCGACGAGCTGGCTGCAGCTGTCGTTGATCCTGACGGTGGCGATGGGGGCCGCCGCACCAATCCTGCTGGGGCCGCGCCGCCGCCGGCGGCAAGAGCTGTTGGACGACGTGCGTGCGCAGGGCGCCATCACACCGGCCCTGACGGCAGCGCTCACCGATCCTTTCCTGCGCAGATTCCGGCAGTTGGAATTCGGCGGCATCGTGATCATCGTCGGATTGATGGTGTTGAAACCGTTTTGAGATGCGGCACGATGAACCGCCCTCACGTCAGGAAGTCTGGGCCAGCGGCGATGCTTACGAAGGCAACGTCGGACGGTGGAGCCGGGGCATCGCGCCCCGGCTGCTGGACTGGCTGGAGGTCACACCTGATGGCGTGTGGCTGGACGTGGGCTGCGGCACCGGTGCACTGAGCCAGACAATCCTGCAGACGGCGACGCCGCGCGCCCTGACGTGCCTGGATCGATCCACCGGCTTCGTCGGCCACGTGCGAGCGCACATCGACGATCCGCGTGTCCGATTCATCGTGGGCGACGCGCAAGCGCTGCCCGTCGGCGGCGTGCGTTTTGATGCGGTGGTGTCGGGCCTGATGTTGAACTTCGTGCCACAGCCACAGCAGGCCGTGAACGAAATGGCCCGCGTGACGCGGCCGGGCGGTCGAGTAGCGGGGTATGTGTGGGATTACGCCGATAAGATGCAGTTGATGCGGTATTTCTGGGACGCCGCTGTCGCGCTTGACCCGACGGCCGGGGCGTTGGACGAAGGCCGCCGCTGCTCAATCTGTCAGCCGCCGGCGCTAAAGGCTTTGTTTGAAGCGGCGGGTCTGTGCGACGTGGTGGTGCAGGCCATCGACATCGCCACTCATTTTCGAGACTTTGACGATTTCTGGCGGCCGCTGTTGGGCGGACAAGGTCCGGCGGCCGGTTATGCCGTTGCGCTGACCGCAGAACGACGAGTTGCGTTGCGTGATCGGCTGCGGGCAACTTTGCCGTTCGCCCCGGACGGATCGATCCCGCTGATGGCGCGGGCGTGGGCGGTGCGCGGCGTAAAATCGTGACCAACAGGAGACACACATGTTGCAACCCGATAGAGTTGTCTCAACCACCTGCCCCTACTGCGGGGTGGGTTGCACATTGCAACTGCACGTGAAAGACGATTTCATCTATCGAGTCACATCGCCGTTTGACAGCCCGGTCAATCACGGCAATTTGTGCGTCAAGGGGCGCTTCGGCTACGATTACATTTACAGTCCCAGGCGGGTGACCACGCCGCTGATCCGCAAAACGGCACAATACCCGGGCGCGCGCACGCAGGCGTTCGATCGATCCGAATGGCGCGAGGTGAGTTGGGACGAGGCGCTGGATTACGCAGCCGATCGGCTGGTGGAGATCTATCGGCGCGACGGTTCCGACGCCATGGCGGTGTACTGCTGCGCCAAAGCCACCAACGAGGATAATTATCTGCTGCAAAAGATGTATCGCGCGCTGTTCAGGACCAACAACGTCGATCACTGCACGCGATTGTGCCACGCCGGCTCGGTGGTGGCGCTGCTGAAGTCGCTGGGCACCTCGGCCATGAGCAACACCGCCGCCGAGGTGATCCACAACGATGTGTTCATCGTCACCGGATCCAACACCACGGAGAATCACCCCATCATCGCCCTGCACATGAAAGAGGCGATTCAGAAGCACGGCGCCAAATTGATTGTGATCGATCCGCGCCGCATCGAATTATGCGACTATGCCACGCTGTTCCTGCCGCTGCAGCCGGGCACCAACGTGGTGGTCTTCAACGCCATGGCCCACGTGATCGTAAAGGAAGGGCTGGTCAATCGGGCTTTTGTAGAAGCGCGCACCACGGGGTTTGAGGAATTCGCCGCCTCACTCGATAAGTATACGCCCGAATACGCGGAGTCGATCTCCGGCGTGGATCGGAATTTAATCGTCGAAGCGGCGCGGCTGTATGCCACCGCCAGGAACGGCGCCATCTACTGGGGCATGGGCATCTCGCAGCTCACCACCGGCACGGCCAGCGCGCTGGGCCTGATTCACCTGGCGCTGCTGACGGGCCACATCGGCCGCCTGGGCACGGGCCTGAATCCGCTGCGCGGACAGAACAACGTGCAGGGCGCGTCGGACGCGGGCGCGATGCCGTTTCATTATCCCGGCTACATGGAAGTGGACAAAGAAGAAAATGCCGTAAAGTGGGAAACGGCCTGGAATATCGAGCCGGGCGGGCTAAGCCGCAAGCGCGGTCTGACCACGACGGAGATTCTGGCGAATGCGAAACCCGGCGGTATTCGCTCGCTGTACATCATGGGCGAGAATCCCATGATGACCGAGCCGAACCTGAACGTGACGCGCCACCACATGGAGCAGTTGGAATTCATCGTCGCGCAGGATGTGTTCATCAACGAATCGGGCGCGTTTGCGGATGTGTTTTTACCGGCCGTACCTTTTGCCGAAAAAGAGGGGACGTTCACCAACACCGATCGGCGCGTGCAGCGCGTGCGCAAAGCCATCGAACCGCGCGGGCAATCGCGGCCCGATTACGACATCATCTGCGATCTGGCGAAACGGATCGAAGCGCGGCTGGGGCGGCCCACCAGCGCCCGATGGGATTATGCCGCTCCCGAAGAGATCTTCCGAGAAATGGCCGATGTAGCGACGATGCTGAAAGGCGTCACGTATGCGCGCATCGATCAGCTGGGCTTGCAATATCCGGTGCCCGATGAGACGCATCCCGGCACGCCGTTCCTGTTCGCGGAGAGTTTCCCGTCGGGACGCGGGCGGTTCTTCCCGGTGGAGCACGTGCCCGTGGCCGAACCGACCGACGACGAATATCCCTTCATCTTGACGACGGGTCGTTTGCTGGAGCACTGGCACGGCGGTTCGATGACGCGCCAGTCGCAGCTGGACGAGTTGTTCCCCGCGCCGCTGATCGACATGCACGAGATCGACGCGGCGCGATTGAGCCTGAAGACCGGTGACGTGGTGCGCGTGTCGTCGCGGCGCGGCTCGGTGGTGCTGCGGCTCAACGTCTCGCCCAAGACCAGCCCCGGCGTGGTCTTCATCCCGATGCACTTTGCGGAGGCAGCGGCCAATCTGCTCACCATCGACACGCTCGATCCGCAGGCCAAAATCCCGGAATACAAGGCCTGCGCGGTGAACGTGATGATCGCGGGTGAAGATGAATTACCGGCAGTCGATGAGCTGAGGGTCAGGGGCCGAAAGTAATCGTAACGACTGATTGATCGGGCAAGCATAGATGGCTGTCGTCAGGTCAAGGGTGGGATAATGAAGACCGTATCACGGATGTTGGTCGTTGGCGTCGTTGGGTTGGCAGTCTGGATGATCACCGTTCATCCCGGCGCTCAAGCGGTGGCTCTTACGGCGAGTCAATGGGTGACTCCGCTCGAGCTGGATTTTGGTCCCGTCGCGGTGGGGACGACCGCCCCCACGCTGATCGCCACCATTACCAACAGCGGCGACGTGCCGCTGACGGGTTGGGCCGGAGGCGCTGTGCCGGCACCGTTCAACGCCTCGCAGGATTGCAGCATTCCCGGCGGGGTCTTGCCCGGCCACGCGTGTCACTACTTCTTCACCTTTTCGCCGACGGCGGCCGGCGTCTTTACGGCCACCTCGTCCAGCAGCACCAATGCCGGTTCGATTAACATCATTGTGCACGGTACGGGCGTGGGCGCTCAGGCCACTTACAATTTCCGTTCGCTGGATTTTGGCGACATCTATACGAACGGCACGACGCCCGGCGTCGCGCCAACTCAAATCGTGACGATCACGAATACCGGGTTGGCGCCCTTGACGGGCTGGGCCGGTGGCGCCGTGCCAGCGCCGTTCAACGCTTCGCAGGATTGCAACATTTCCGGCGGCGTGCTGCCCGGCCACTCTTGCCACTATTTCTTCAATTTCTCCACCAGTGCGGCCGGCACGTACACCGCCACCTCCAACAGCAGCACGAATGGCGGATCGATTGTCATCACGCTCAGCGGGAAGGCGCATACCAACCTGCTGGCTGGCGGCGGGCAACAAGTCACACCACGCTCGATCGATTTCGGGCCAATCGGTCTCGGTAACACTGCGCAGCTGCTCGTGGACGTTACCGACAATGGCTTTGTCAACATCACCGGCTGGGCAGGTGGCGCCGTCCCGGCGCCCTTCAACGGTTCTCAGGACTGCAACATTTCTGGCGGCCTCCCGCCGGGGTCAACCTGCCACTTTTACTATACCTTCAATCCAACCTCAGCCGGACCATTTTCGGCTGTCTCAAACGTGAGTGACAATTTTGGCAGTTTCTCGATCACCCTCGCGGGAACGGGTCTCGCGCCGAGTTTGACGGCGAATCCGTTGTGGCTTGACTTTGGCCCGATCGGTCTTCATTTGCAGGCGCAGCAGGTGGTGACCATCACCAACACCGGGCAGACGCCGCTCACGAATTGGGCCGGTGGCGCGGTGCCGGCACCGTTCAACGGTTCGCAAGACTGCAATATCCCCGGCGGCGTATTGCCCGGACATAGTTGCCATTTCTACTACACGTTTTCGCCGACGGTGGTGGGCGTCTTCTCCGCCACCAGCACTTTCAGTACCAACGCGGGCGTCAAGAGCATCAAGCTGCAAGGCCAGGGCACACCCATTTTCGATATACACCTGCCTTTGGTCGTCAGATGACACGCACGAGATCCGCTTGATCGGTGGAGAGAAGCAGAATCGCCGCAAGCCGGGGAAATGGTGGTGAAGGGAGCAAGGTAAACTTTCTTGAGGGAGGTCGCGGGGGCGCGAAGTCCGATCAGGGCCGAACACCAGTCACAGGAGGCAGACCATGAGAGTGTTTCTCACGGGCGGCACGGGTTTCATCGGGCAGCCGCTTACACGACGGCTGGCGGCGCGCGGCTGGGAGGTGATCGCGCTGGTGCGCCGGCCCGACAGCACCGCTGCGCGCGCTCTGCACAACATGGGAGTGCACTGCCTCGCGGGCGACATCACCGAACGCGAATCGATGCGTGCGGGCATGACGGGCGCCGATCTCGTCGTACACGCTGCGGCCTGGTTTGAGTTGGGTCTGACCGCCGCGGCGAAGAAGCGCATGCAGGCCATCAACGTCGGCGGCACGGAGAATGTGTTGAGCCTGGCACAGGAACTGGGTATTCCGCGCACGGTGTACGTATCCAGCGTCGTGGCATTTGGCGAAACCGGCCGGCAGCTGCGCGATGAAACTTTTACACGACAAACACCCTGTGTCGCCGCTTATGACCAATCCAAGACCGACGCCCACGCCGTGGCCCTTCAATATCAGGCGCGCGGTCTGCCGCTGATCATCGTTTGTCCCGGCAGTGTGATCGGCCCGAACGATCATTCGATCTGGGGCTACTTTGCGCGTCTGTACGTCAACGGCCTGATGCCGCCCATGGGCTGGGCCAAAGACCGCATCTTTGTCCATGCCACGGATGAAGACACAGCCGAAGGGATTGCCCTGGCCGCCGAGAAAGGCCGCATCGGCGAGACGTACTTCCTCTGCGGCGAAACGACGACAATGCAGGCCGTGGTCGATCTGTGGGGCTCGACACCCGGTCGTTTCAGAGTGCGCCTGTGGCTGCCCGGCAAACTGGCCGAGATCATGTTTGCGCCGCTGGAGCCGCTGCAGCGCCTGCTGGGGCTGACGGCCTTCATCTCGCGCGAAACCGTGCGCAGCGGTTCGCTGAATTACTGTTTTTCCAACGAAAAGGCCCGGCGCGAGTTAGGCTGGCAGCCCAGGCCGGTGCGCGAAGCGTGGCTGGAGACTCTGGAACGTGAACGCGAATTGAAGGCCAGGCGGCGCAAGCGCGATCTCACGTCACGCTTGAGGCCACTGGTTGAAGACTGAAGCCTCCACCACCCGATTGGCACATTGCGGCGTTTCAGGGAAGGTCTGTAAAAAAACACGCGATCAGGCCATTTCACAGCTTTCATACGCGATATTGACACACTCTTAACCAAGTTGCAGCCTTCGCCAGCACGAATTGGCGTATAGTAATAAACGACGGCGTATCGGCAACAGGCACCCATCTCCGGCCATGCTGATCGTGTCGAGGAAATTCCAATGAACGCGGGGTGGGTAGCGAGCAGGCGTGCGGTGCCTTATCAGACACAGGCTGCACTTGAAGTAACAGTTCGCTTGAACACAAGCTCCTGAACGACGAGCGGTGATTCAGAGATCAAGGAAAGCACTCAAACACAGCTGCCAGTTTCACGAACCATAACCAACCAAGGGAGAAGACATCATGCGCAAATTTGCTATGCCGCTGATGGTTGCGGCGCTTATGCTGGCGACGGCCTTTGTCACGATTGGGGTGGCGCGGGGACAAGGCTCCGCTCCACAGTCGATCAAACGTGAGGTGCAGGGCGACAGTGTCCGCGAGATCACGACGCCGCCGGGCGAGAAGGCGCCCGATCAGCCCAACATCGGCTTCATCGATTCGCCCAGCGCCACCTGCTACCAGCCCGATCAGACGAAGAACGATTGTTACATCAACTGGTATTACCTGTCGGTAAGCGCCAGTCCGAACTATATGATCACCATGACGGCCATTCTGAACAACTATGGCCCGGTGGCGCACGTACAGGGCTTTTTCCAGACCTCGATGTATGTGCCCTACAACATGCTTGGCCAGGGGTTTAAGGTGCCGTGCGGCCCCGCCGGTGCCGGCGGCAACCCTGAACTGGGCAATGCCTATGCTTACACCATTCGCGCGCGTGATTCAGCCAATCTGGGTTCGGCCAACTACGGGACGGTGTATTGCCCACACTACCCGTAAGCGAGGCCAAGATGAGTTTCCACCGGCACACATCCAAACTGGGCGTGATGGTCGTCATCGCGCTGATGTTAGCCATCGGCGCACTGGCCGCGCGCGCGGCCGGTCTGATTGGCCCGGTGATTGCCGAGGAGGCCGACGGCAATCGGCGCGAAATCCAGTCGGAAACGACCGTCGATCAGCCGACGATCTCGTTCATCGACAACCCGTCGGCCACGTGCGTGCAGCCGATCGCCAGCCGCAACGACTGCTACATCACGTGGAATTACCTCAACGTATCGGCAAGCAGTTCGCAGTATATCATCAGCATGACGATCGCCATCGACAACCAGATCGCGGCTTATCACGCCGGGTTCTTTCAGACCTCAATGTACATTCCGGGCGATTTGTTTGGCCCGGGCTTCAAAGTGGCCTGCGGCCCGCGCAACCCGAGCACCGGGCTGGGCTATGTCCATGCCTACACGGTCCGCGCGCGCGAAACGAGTGGCTTGAGCGCGGCAAATTACGGCAGCGTGCAATGTCCGGGCGTGTATCTGAATTACCTGCCCAGCATCCGGCGCTGAGCGGCCGGTGCGACGCGCGCTTCGCACAAGAACTCATGAGCCGTGTCGGCATCCTGAACGACGGCTGCAAGCGCGCGCACTGATTAGCTTCGAGGAATCCCGCTCAGTTCGTTTGCGAACAAGGCGAAATGTCGCCATGACAACCACTCTGTCCCGCTGTCCCGATTGCGGCGCGCCCCAGACCGCTGACGAAACGTGCGAAGCGCACTTTCATCAGCTGCTTTTCTGGGAAGCCGAGCATCCCGATTACGCCGCGCAGGTTCATCATCTCATGGTGTTGTGCTATCACCTGCAGCACCCCCGCTTGTATTCACCGGAGGGCTTGATCGAAGCGCGGCGGCTGCTGGCCGATTTTCTCGATCGCGGCCTCAGCCCGCAGGCCGTGCGGCAGCGCAACCGCGCCCGCGTCGATTCCGGCGCGCGGACGTGGACGATTACCGCCCGCGCTGATGCGCGCGGCGCATACGCTTCACCCGTGACGTGGCCGATGACGATCGCCGATGTGGTGGCGGGCGGCGTGGAGGCGTATTGCGACAACGTGCGGGCGTGGGCGCAATCCATTCGCGCCGCCCTGGCCGCCGCCGAGTCGGCCTCGTCATGAATCACATCCTCACCGATCTGTCCACGCCCGCACTGACACGCGCCATCACCGGCAATCTGCTGGCCTTCTTCGATCGGATACAGCGGGCCCCTTCGGCCGAGTACTACGCCGACGAAATGATCGCGCGCTGGCACACACGCATTCCCCATCCGTGGTTCAACGGCGTGGCCGCCCGCCAGCTGCCCACCGAAGATTATCGCCCCGTCATCGAAGAGACTGTTGCCTACTTCAACGCGCGCGGCGTGTCGCCGTTCACGTGGTGGCTGTCGCCCGCGCAGCCCCTCGACGCCTGGGCGCAGCTGCTGGCCCCCTTCGGCTTCCAGCTCGATCGCGGCACGCCCGGCATGGCCGTTGCGCTCAACGCCCTGCCCGATCGCGTGGCCGCGCCCGACCGGTTGATCATCGCCCCGGTAAAAGATGACGCGATGCTGCGAACCTGGACGCATACGTTCATGATCGGATACGAATTGCCGCACAGCTGGGAGCACGCTTTCTACGAACTGATGGCCGGCCTCGGCCTCGATTGGCCGATGCGCAACTACCTGGGCTCTCTCGACGGCGAGCCGGTCGCCACTGCCACGCTCTTCATCGGCGCGGGCGTGGCCGGCGTGCTTAACGTGTCCACCGTACCCGCCGCGCGCGGCCGCGGCCTCGGCGCGGCCCTGACGCTGGCGCCGCTGCTTGAAGCGCGGGCGCGCGGTTATCGCGCCGGCGTGCTGCAGTCCTCCGAAATGGGCTTCAACGTCTATCGGCGCCTGGGCTTTGAAAAGCTATGTGACATGGCGCATTTTTACTGCTGCCCCGAGCGCGAGCCGGACTGAGGTATAATCCGCGGGCGAACGCGCAGGTTCGCCTTCACGGATCACCTCATGAACTGGATCGTGCCCATCGCCATCTTCTTTGGCGTCTTCACACAAACCCTTACCGGCTTCGGCTCCGCCCTCGTCACCATGTCCATCCTGCCCGGCCTGCTGGGCATTGCCACCGCTTCGCCGCTGGTGGCGCTGATGGCGATCACGCTGGAAGTGATTCTGCTGATCCGCTTTCGCAGCGCGATGAACTTCGGCGCGGTGTGGCGGCTGTCGCTGGCGTCCATCTTTGCCATCCCGATCGGCCTCACGGCCATCCGAACGATCGACGAAGACGCCGTCTTGACCATCCTCGGCTCAGTGCTGGTGCTGTATTCGCTCTACGCCCTGATCACGCCCAAGCTGCCTGAGCTCAGACGGCCCGCGTGGGCGTTCGGCTTTGGCTTCTTAGGGGGGCTGTTGAGCGGAGCGTACAACGTGGGCGGGCCGCCCGCCGTGATCTACGGCAACTGCCGGGGCTGGCCACCCGCCGAGTTCCGCAGTAACTTGCAGGCGTTCTTCATCGTCAACGACACAATGGTGGTGATCAGCCACGGGCTGGCGGGCAACCTCACGCCGATCGTGTGGCAGAACTACCTCATCGCCCTGCCCGCCATTTTGCTAGGCATTTTCATCGGCTTGAAGATCGATCGGCGCCTCAACCCCGCCACGTTTCGCACCGTCGTGCTGCTGCTGCTCATTGTCATGGGCGCGCGGCTGATCTTGATCTGAAGCACGAATCAGCGCGAACGCGCGCTGAAATCAGGCTCCCTGTCGCGCAGATTCGTGTGGCCGCGTGGATCAAATATTCGCGCGAGATCGCCGCTTCTCCAGCAGCGCGCGGATCCGATCGTGCCGTTCGCGCGTCAGCGGGTAGAACCACGCCATGGCGATGGCGCTCAGCAGCAGCAGCGCGCCCAGCGGCCCGGTGAGGAACCGGATCGCGTCCAGAGTCCGATCGGATTGGGCGAAGACCGTGACACCCGTGGCCGGCGACGTGTAACCGAACCAGCCCAGCACCTGCAAAGCGAGGAAGATCGCCAGCGCGCCCGTCAGCTTGCGCACAAAATTCTTCACGCCGTAGTAAATGCCTTCGTGTCGGCGGCCGGTGCGCAGCTCGTCCCACTCGATCACATCGGGGAAGATCGCGTCGGGCAGCACGTGCGCCGTGCTCACGCTGAGGCCGGCCAGCACCGCGAAGAACAGGATCAGATCGACCTGCCCCGGCTGCACGATCAGGATCAGCAGCTGCACCACCACCCAGAAGCTCATGCCGATGATGTAGGCTGCACGCTTGCCGAAGCGCCTGGCCAGCCCCGTCCACAGCGGCAGCGCGACCACGGCCGTAATCAGGAGCAACCCTAAGACCGCCGACTCCAGCGTGAACGACTCGCCCAGCAGCGTGGTTTTGGCCAGCAGATTGCCCTGCGCCACCCAGTACGTCAGGAAGAACGGCAGCATCAACGCCACCAGATCAAAGGTGATCCAGTTGAGCATGTACAGCGCCGTGGCAAAGCGAAAGGGGATGTTGCGCCAGGCCATGCGCACCACCTCGCGGAACGAGGCCGCCTGCTCGGCCGCCGTGGCTGCGCCGTGCCGCTCGCGCACCACCGCGCCGATGAGCAGGAACGGGATCGCCGCCAGTCCGCCGAACAACAGCGCGGCCGTCAGGTAGCCCTGCTGCGAGGTGCCGCCCGCTGCCACCGTGCCCTTGACGATCATCGGGCCAAGCACCGCGGTTGCCAGCGAAGCCAGCAGGTTGAAGAACATGCGATAGCCGGTAAGGCTGGTGCGTTGATCGTAGGTGGGTGCGATGTCGGGTGTCAGCGTGTAGTACGGCACCACCACCAGCGTCTGCAGCGTGTCGCTGAGCATGTAGGCGAACATCACCACGATCATCAACAGCACCTGGTTCTCGATGGGCGGCGCCCACCACAACAACAGGAAGCCCAGCGCGTAGGGCACGGCAAAGATCAGCAGGAACGGCCGCCGCCGCCCCAGCCGCGACTTGACCCGATCGCTGAGGGTGCCCACGATGGGATCATTGACGGCGTCCCAGATCACGCCGATCAGGGCGGCTACTGAGGCCAGGCGCGCGTCCAGGCCCACCGTGTCAGTGAGGAAGATGGCGTAGAAGATCTGGCGCAGCGTGCCGAAGCTGGCCACGCCCCATTCGCCATAGCCGTAGATCAACTTCGTCCAGAACGACAAACGCGGCGTGCTCGTCGTCATGTCCCCTCCCGGAGTCGTAAGACGTGAAACATACTGCGCGCCTTACGCTTTACGTTTTACGTTTTACGTTTCGCGCTTTACGTTTTACGCCTTACGTTTCACATCTTATCCGGCGGCGTCTTTGTCAGTTGATCCAGCAGATCGATCACGACCTCATGCAGATCGCCGCGATTGGGCAGCGTACCCATCAGGCCGTACATCGGGGCCGATCGTTGCGGCAGCCCTTCGCCCGAAGCGCCCACCAGCGACGATGTTTTCGACGTGAGGCGGCTGATCCATTTGGGGGGTAATTTCCGGGCGGCCAGGTTGGCGGTTTTTACCGCCAGCCGATTGGTCATCTTGCCCCAACGGAACTTTCTCGCAGCGGCGGCGGCTTCATTCAGATCGCACAGGAAGTCGTCGACGACCTGCGCGTGATAAGGACTGACGGTGAGGTGCAGGCTGGGCGGGAACTGCTGCCGATCGAGATGCCAGCCGCGCGCCGTCAACTCGTCGCCCACTTCGTACACGTCCAGCTGATCGGAGCCGATCGCCATGACCGTCATCTCGGGTTGGCCGATGACGTGCAACCCGTCGATGGCGTTGACGCCGTCGCGCAGGCGCCGCGCCGTCGTCATCACCTGATCGGTCAAACGCAGATAGCCGTCCTCGCCCAGATAGTTCAAGATCGCCCAGGCCGCCGCGATGGGCCCGCCCGCGCGCGTGCCCGTCATCGACGGCGAAGCGTAGATGCCGCCCGACCAGTCGGTGTAGGCGAAATACTGATGTCTCCTGAGCGCAGCGTCTTGATACAGAATGACCGATGCCCCTTTGGCCGCGTAGCCGTACTTGTGCAGATCGGCGGAGAGGGACGTGACCCCGGGGACGGAGAGATCAAAATCGGGTACGGGATAACCAAGTTTGCGCACAAAAGGCAGCATCAAGCCGCCCACGCAGGCATCGACGTGGCAGAGGAGATCGCGCTGCTGCGCGATCGACGCCAGTTCGCGGATGGGATCGACCAGGCCGTGCGGATACGACGGCGCAGAACCGACCATCAGGATGGTGTCCGGCGTGACGGCCGCCGCCATTGCGGCCGGGTCGGCGCGGAAGTCCGATCGCACCGGCACGCGGATCGACTTAACGCCGAAGTAGTGGGCGGCCTTCTCGAACGCGGGATGTGCCGAGGCGGGCAGCACCATGGCCGGCGAAGTGATGTGCGGTTTCGCCCGGCGCGCCCATTCGCGCGCGGTCAGCACGGCCAGCAGCAGGCTCTCCGTGCCGCCTGTGGTCAGGTTGCCCACGACGCCCTCGGCGCCGCCCAGCAGTGAGGCGACCATCGCCACGACTTCGGTTTCAAATTTCTTGAG
>CAZKBQ010000042.1:0-10682 GCA_964550855.1 uncultured Anaerolineae bacterium | reverse complement strand
CGCCGCCCAGCAGTGAGGCGACCATCGCCACGACTTCGGTTTCAAATTTCTTGAGGCTGGGAAAAGCGGTCGGATTGAGGCCGTTCTCCGAGAAGAACAACGTGTAAGCGTCCTTCAACAGATCGTTCACTTCGTCGCCGGCATTGAAGACCAGGCTGAAGACGCGGCCCTCGCGCCAGCGCACGTCATGATCGCGCGCGGCCTGCATCGCCGCCAGCACATCTGATCGAGATCGACCATGGGCGGGCAAGGTGGGGTGTGTCATGAGTGACCAGCTTCCGTTTTACGCTTCATGTTAAGTCTTCCGCAAGGCGATGTGCTGAATATCACGCCACGCCGGGTCATGCGGGCCGCGCTGCATCAGCCGCACGTGATCGAGCCGCTGCGCGAACGTGGTGGTCTGCCAGTCAGTGCAGCGCAGTTCGGCCAGCAGTGCGCGGGTGCGATCGTCCGTCAGGCGCATGGTCAGGGTGAGGTGCGGCGTGAACGCGCGATGTTTGTCAGAACCCACGATGTCCATCAGCACACGGCGGACTTCGAGCAGCGCCGGCGTCGGCTCGACGCGCAGATAGATCACGGGCACGTCCGGCAGGAATGTCTCGACGCCGCCGAGGATCAGATCGATGGGCGGCAGTCGATCTCGAACTGACAACAGACGCTCAATCGTCGCGGCTTCATTTTCAGGCGTGGGTGGGCCGCTGCGCCAGTAAGTGCCGGCCAGTGTGACGTGGGGCGGCGTGAGGCGCGCCGTCTTCGCATCATACTGCTGGCGCACGCGCTGGATCCGATCGGCTAGATCGCCAATCGGGAAGGCGCCGATGAAGATGCGGTAGTCGCGAGCGTCGGGCACGGGCGGGTAATCGGAGCTGGGATGCAGACGATTATAGCATCAAAGAAAACTGCCGAAATCAACGTTGATTTCGGCAGTGAGCGGTTATTCCAGGCCGCGACGCGCTATCGTCTGCGCGTACCAGTAAAAACTATCCTTGGGCACGCGGCGCTGCGTTGGATAATCCACGTACACCAGCCCGAAGCGCTTGTCGTAACCGTACGCCCACTCGAAGTTGTCCAGGAACGTCCATACAAAATAACCGCGCACGTCCGCGCCCGCCGCAATGGCCTGTCCCACCGCGTCGATGTGCTCGCGCAGGTAATTGATGCGCCGCGGATCATGCACGCCGTCGGGCGTCAGGACGTCCCGGTAGGCCGCGCCGTTTTCGGTCACCGACAGCGCCACACCCGGATAATCTTGGTGCAGCTTCAGCAGCACGTCGGCCAGCCCCTGCGCGCGCACTTCCCAGCCCATGTCGGTGTATTCCGCGTCGGGCAGACCGGCGATGCGCCGGCCCCGATCGAACAGCGCGCGGAAGTAGTAGTTGACGCCGAGATAATCGATTGGCTGCGAGATGATCTCAAAATCGCCGTCATTGACCGCAGACACGATCGACCCGTAAGCCGCCCACGCCCGATCGGGATACCGCGCCTTAAAGACCGGATCGAGAAACCAGGCGCAGTCCTTCTGCCACTGCAGCTCGGCCAGCGAGCGATCTTCTTCGTCATCTTCACGCAGCGGATCCACTGTCCACAGATTCGCCACGATGCCCACCTGCGCTGCCGACGACAGCGCGCGGATGGCCTGCACCGCCCGACCATGCGCCAGCAGCGTGTGATGGGCCGCCTGCAGCGCCAGCCGTTCGTCGCGGCGGCCCGGTGCGTGCACACCCTCGCGATAGCCCAGAAAGGCCACGCAGTACGGCTCGTTAATCGTCATCCACGACTTGACGCGATCGCCCAGCCGCCTGACCACCACCGACGTATAATCGGCGAACGCGCCCGCGATGTCGCGATTGAGCCAGCCACCTGCGTCATCCAGCGCCTGCGGCAGGTCCCAGTGATAGAGCGTGACGTACGGCTGTATGCCCGCCGCCAGCAGCGCATCCACCAGCCGATCGTAGAAATCCAGCCCCTTCGCGTTGATCGCGCCGCGGCCCTGCGGCAGCACGCGCGGCCACGCAATGGAGAAGCGATAGGCATTCACGCCCAGCTGCTTCATCAAGGCCACATCGTCGCGCCAGCGATGATAGTGATCGCAGGCCACATCGCCGGTGTCGCCGTTGGCGGTGCGGCCCGGCGTGTGGCTGAAGCGATCCCAGATCGATTCGCCGCGCCCGTCTTCGTTCCACGCGCCTTCAATTTGATAGCTGGCTGTGCCCGTGCCCCATGCAAAGTCCTTCGGAAAGGTCGTCACGTGATTGCTCCGCTTAGATAAGATGCCGCGATTTTACCAGATCGATCAGCTGATCAGACGAAGACGGCTGTTCGAGGCCGGCGATGATCGCCCACTGCTCCACGTGCTCGGTCGCCGCGCCGGGCGCGAGGCAAACGGCCGCCCCCAGCGATTCGAGTTCGATGAAGCGATGATTGCAGTACACCTCGGCGTTGCAGTTGCGGTCGGGATGCGGCCGGTCGGGCTGCGGGTCAAAACGCTTGATCAAACCGAAGCCGCCGCGCACGTACCCTATCCACCCGGCGCTGAAACAACCGATCTTCAAGGCGGCCGCTGACGCCTGCGCGTCGACGATGATGAAGTCATCGTCAACGTGCAGACGCGCATCCCGCCAGCGCGTGTACGGCCAGGCGACCACATGCCGATCGGGCAGGCGTTGATCGGCCACGGCGCGGTGCTGCGCCATAATGGCCCGGCCGCCCAGCGGCAGCATGGTAATGGCCCATGGCGCCACATCCAGCGGCTTCGTGCCCAGATTGCGCAGCGTATGTCGCACACTCAGGCGCGGCTCGTCGCCGCACAACGCCACCGCGATCGTTTTCTCCAGCCCGGTCGGTTGTTCCACCGCGCGCAGCGTGAGCGTGGTCGTCGTCACTTCGATGGTCACGTCATCATCGTCGGGCACATCCGACGGCAGCGGCGCTTCGGGCGCGTGCCACAGGCGATGTCCACCGCGCAAGTGATAGGCGCCATAGGGCGTGGGCCAGTGCAGGTCGGGGACCTCGGCCAGCAGATTGTCGCTGCCGCCGGCCGGGCGCAGCCGCACAAGGCGCGGCCCGCCCCGCGCCAGACAATCGACCGTGAGGGCGCGATTGCCGATCGAGTGAACCGGCAGGCCGAAAAAATCAGCAGTCATGATCGAAACAAACGTCGGATGTGATCACGCCGCGCCGCCCAGCGTGATAATGAGGTGATGTTCGCGACCGTCGTCGAAGATCGGCGCGAGGTTGCCGGGCACGGAGCGATTGTCGATCCACATTGAGCGGACACCCGCGCCAACCCGATCGGGATTCCGCACCTCAATGTGATACGTCGCCCCGCGAAAGCGTCGCGTGGCGGTGAAACCCGGCCAATCGGCGGGAATCACGGGATCGATCTGCAGCCCGTCGAGCGCCGGCCGAATGCCCAGGATCCACTGCGTAATCGCCACATAGTTCCACGCTGCCGTGCCGGTGAGCCAGCTGTTCTTGGCCTCGCCGTGCGTGGGCGCGTCTTTGCCCGCGATCATCTGGGCATAGACGTAGGGTTCGCAGCGGTGCACGTCGCTGATCGCTTCGCGGCGCGAGGGATTGAGGCGCGAGTAGTAATCGTGCGCCCGATCGCCGCGCTTCAGCCGCGCTTCCGCGATCATGATCCACGGATTGGTGTGGCAGAAGATGCCGGCGTTTTCCTTGTAGCCCGGCGGGTACGATGAGATTTCGCCGAGTTCGACGTAGTAGCGCGAATAGGCGGGCTGCTGCAGCACGAGGCCGTGCGGCGTGGCCAGATGTTGTTGGACACCTGCCAGAGCCTTCTCCGCCCGACCGTCCTCCAGGCCGAGGCCGGCCATGATGCACAGCCCGTTCGATTCGATGAAGATGCGGCCTTCGTCGCACTCCTTCGATCCGATCTTGCGCCCGAAGGCGTCGTAGGCGCGCAGGAACCACTCGCCGTCCCAGCCGTGCGCGTCTACGGCCGCCTGCAGCCGATCGGCTTCGGCGCGATAGCGAGCGGCTTCGTCCGACAGGCGCAAGTGATCGGCGATGTCGGCCAGCTCGTGCGCGGCCAGCACGAACAGCCCGGCGATGAAGACCGACTCGGCCACCGCGCCTTCGCGGTTGGTGGTGGTCTGGAACGATTCGCCCGGCTCTTCAGAGAAGCAATTGAGGTTGAGGCAATCGTTCCAATCGGCGCGGCCGATCAACGGCAGACCATGCGGGCCAAGCCGCTCGAGCGTGTAGCGCAGACTGCGCTGCAAATGATCGTACAGCGGCGCGGCCAGTTCGGGCCGATTGTCGTAGGGCGCGGCTTCGTCCAGGATCGACCAGTCGCCGGTCTCCTTCAGGTAAGCGGCGGTCGCCACGATGAGCCACAGCGGATCGTCGTTGAAGTTGCCGCCGATGTCGTTGTTGCCGCGTTTGGTTAAGGGTTGATACTGATGATAGGCGCCGCCGGTGGGCAGCTGCGTCGCCGCCAGATCGAGCAGGCGCTGCCGGGCGCGCGCCGGGGCCAGGTGCACGAAGCCCAGCAGGTCCTGGTTGGAATCGCGGAAGCCCAGCCCGCGCCCGATGCCGCTCTCGAAGTACGAAGCGGAGCGCGACAGGTTGAAGGTGATCATGCACTGGTAGGCGTTCCAGATGTTGACCATGCGATTGGTGTGCGGGTCGGGCGTCTCAACGCAGAGCACGTCCAGCAGCCGGCGCCAGTAGGCGCGCAGCGCCTCGAAGGCTTCGGCGGCGTGCGCCGGATCGAGATAATAGTCGATGACGGGTTTGACTGTGCGTTTGTTGATGATCTGCGAATCCGGCGGATCGAATTTTTGATCGCGCGGGTTTTCGTGATAGCCCAGCAGGAAGATCACGGTGCGGGTCTCGCCGGGCGGCAGATCGATCTGGACGTGGTGCGAGCCGATGGGCTGCCAGCCGTGCGCGAGCGAGTCGGCGCTCTGGCCGCGCTCGACGACCAGCGGTTGCTCCCAGCCGCGATACGGCCCCAGAAACGCTTCGCGCTGGGTGTCGAAGCCGATCGGGTTGGCCGAGCACGCAAAGTAGGCGAAGTGATCGCGCCGCTCGCGATATTCGGTCTTGTGATAAATCACGCCGTCTTCGACCTCGACCTGCCCGATCGAATAATTGCGCTGAAAATTCGTGGCGTCGTCCTGCGCGTCCCACAGACAGAATTCGACGGCCGAAAAGATTGAGAGCGAGGCGGCCGTCTCGCGCCGATTGGCGATCTCCAATCGCCAGATTTCCAGGTTGGCGCCCGGCGGCACAAAGTAGGTGGTGCGCGCCTCCACGCCGTGATAAGTAGAACTGATAATCGAGTAGCCCAGGCCGTGGCGGCAGGTGTAATCGGCCAGTTCGCGGCGGGTGGGCTGCCACGACGGCGACCAGTAGTCGCCCGAAGCGTCGTCGCGCAGGTACAGGTAGCGCCCGCCCAGGTCCAGCGGCGCGTTGTTGTAGCGATAGCGCGTGAGGCGGCGCAGCCGCGCATCGCGATAAAACGAGTAGCCGCCGGCGGTGTTGGAGATCAGGCCGAAGTAGTCTTCGCTGCCCAGGTAGTTGATCCACGGCAGCGGGGTGTCCGGCCGCGTGATGACGTATTCGCGGCGCGCGTCGTCAAAGTAACCGTAACGCATGATAATCCCCTGATGATCAAGGCTTCAAAACGCGGCGTCGAAGAGCGGCTTAGAGGGACTGATCCTTGATGAACGCCAGCAGCTCGTCGAAGCGGGTGTAGGCCAGGCAGGTCACGGTGTCCGCGCCGCCGTAGTAGATGGCGATGCGGCCCGTCGGCGCGTCGACCAGCGCCGCGCACGGAAAGACCACGTTGGGCACGTCGCCCACACATTCATAGTTTTCGCGCGGGTTAAGGAGATAAGGGCGGGTGCGATACCTCACCTTCCACGGCTGATCCAGATCGAGCAGCGCCGCGCCGAAGCTGTACACGAAGCCGTTGCACGAGGTCAGCACGCCGTGATAGAACAACAGCCAGCCCTCGCTCGTTTCGATGGGTGTGGGCCCCGCGCCGATCTTGGTGGCCTGCCAGCCGCCCACCGGCGACATGACGTGCCGGTGACGGCCCCAGTGGATCAAATCGGGGCTTTGGCTGTAGAAGATGTCGCCGAAGGGCGTGTGCCCGTTGTCGCTGGGGCGGCTGAACATCGCGTACTGACCGTTAATACGGCGCGGAAACAGCACGCCGTTGCGATTGAACGGCAGGAAGGCGTTCTCCAGTTGATGAAACGTTTTGAAATCGTGCGTGTAACCCACACCGATGGTGGGGCCGTGATAGCCGTTGCACCACGTCACGTAGTAGCGATCTTCCAGCCAGCACACGCGCGGATCGTAGCCGTAGTCGAAGCGGCCGATCTCCTCGTCGTCGCACACCCAGCGGATGCGCTGCGGCCCGATCGACCAGCTCAGCCCGTCGGCGCTGAAGCCGGCATGCAGCTGCATATCGCGGGCGGTGTTATCGCAGCGGAAAACGCCTGCAAAGGCGCCGTTAAACGGCACGACCGCGCTGTTGAAGATGCTGTTGGCATCGGGCACCGCCGCGCGCGTGATGATGGGATTGCGCGCCGAGCGCCATATCACTTCGGCGGAACCGGCCGGGCGCTCTTCCCACGGCAGATTATCCAGTGCTGAACCAATCAATTTGACACTCGACATGCAAAACCTTTCGTATGACTTCGACGATTACAGTTTGCTGCACGCCACCCAATGATCGGGCGACACTTCGATCAGCGGCGGACGAGTGGCGGCGCAGCCGGCATCCTTGGCGGGCAGCGGGCAGCGATCGAAGTAGACGCAGCCGGCCGTGAGTTTGGCCGGTACGACCTTGGGCGCCGGTTCGCCCGCCGACCATTTTTGATCCAGCCGCGGCACCGACGCCATCAGCATCTGCGTGTAGGGATGCTGCGGCTGCTCGAAGATTTTGCCGGTGGCGCCCATTTCGGCCACGCAGCCGCGATAGAGGATGACGGCCCGCTCGCTGATGTAGTTGGCCAGCGACAGATCGTGCGTGATGAACAGGATCGACAGCCCGCGCGCTTTCAGGTCGGCCAGCAGGTTCAGCACGTCGATGCGGGTGCTGGCGTCGAGCATGCTGATGATCTCGTCGGCCACCAGAAAGCGAATGTCCAGCAACAGGGCGCGGGCGATGAGAAAACGCTGCAGCTGTCCGCCGCTCAACTGGTGCGGAAACTTGTTCAAGACGTGCTCGGGGTTTAAGCCGACCGACTCGAGCGACCGACAGACTTTGTCGTGCCACTCGTCCGGTGACACGCGCGGAAAGAATTCCTGCCGGACGTTGTGAAGGACCCGATCGGCTTTGAAGATGGGATTGTAGGAACTGAACGGGTCCTGAAAGACGCCTTGCACGCTGCGATAATATTCCTTCAAAGCCCGACCGCGCAGACCGGACACATCGACGCCGTTGAAGAGGATGCGCCCGCCCGTCGGCGCGATCAGCCGCAGGATCAGTTTGCCGATGGTGCTTTTGCCGCTGCCGCTTTCGCCGATCAACGAGATCACTTCGCCGTCTTGCGCCTCGAAGCTGACCTCGCTGACGGCGCGCAGTTCCTTGCCGCCGAAGGTGCCGACCCTGTAGACTTTGGAGACGTTGTCAAGCTTGAGCATGCGCGCCGACCTCCTGCCAGCAAGCGATGGAATGCCCCGGCGCGATCTCGACAAAGGGCGGTTCTTCGCAGCACTTCTCAAAGGCCACCGGACAGCGCTCGCGGAAGCGGCAGCCGGTGGGCGGCGTCAACAGTAAAGGCGGGTTGCCGGGGATGCCGGTCAGGCGCGTGTCGGTGTATTTGACGCCGACTTCCGGCAGGGATGAGATCAGCAATCGGGTGTAGGGGTGGCGCGGCGCGCGGATGATGGTCTCAGTCGGCGCCTTCTCGGCCAGCTGGCCGGCGTACATGATCAGGATCGTATCGGCGATCTGATACAACACGGAAATATCGTGCGTGACCACGATCATGCTTTTCACAAAGCCGCGATGGCGGAACTCCACCAGCATCTCGGCCACCGCCTTTTGCGATGAGACATCCAGCGCCGAGGTGATCTCGTCGGCGATCAAGAGCGACGGATCCAGCAGCGTGGAGATAACCATGACCATGCGCTGCTTCATGCCGCCGGACAGCTCGATCGGGTACAGGTCCAACACACTGTGCGCGAGTTTCACCAGATCGAGCCGCCGTTTCAGTTCCGGCTCGATCGCTTTGAAGCTGACCCCGCGCGACTCCAGCAGTTCGGCGATCATGCGTCCGATCTTGCGCGTGGGGTTCAGCGCGTTCATGGCGTATTGCGGGATGATCGACACTCGTTTGAAGCGGAACTCGTTCATCCGCTCGGTGTCCCACACCGGCAGTTCGACGCCGTCCAGCGTGACGCGGCCTTCGACGTAGCGCATGGGCGCGGCCAGCCGGATCAGGCTGTGACCGAGCGTGGTCTTGCCGCAGCCCGATTCGCCGGCCAGCCCCATAATCTCGCCGTCGGCCAGGGCAAAGGTCACGCCGTCCAGCGCCTTCACGTCGCCGCGCAATGTCTGATAATAAACTTTGAGGTTATCAACCTGTAAGCTCATGCCTACATCTCTCGAAGCTTGGGGTTAAAGACTTCGTCAAGGCCCACGTTCATCACGTACAGCGCGCCGACGATGGCGGTGATGGCGATGCCCGGCGGCAGGAACCACCACCACATGCCCAGCAGCAGCGCGCCCCACAACACGGCATTGTTCATCATCAGGCCCAGCGAGATGCCGTCGGTCGGGCCGAGGCCGATGAAGTCCAGCGCGGCGGCGGTGAGAATGGCCCCGCCGAACTGCAGGATGAAGACCAGTACCAGATACGACAGCATGTTGGGCGCGATCTCGGCGAAGATAATCTTGCGATCTTTCATGCCGGTCAGCTTCGCCAGATCGACGAATTCGCGCGTGCGCAGCGAGAAGGTCTGCGCGCGGATGGCGCGGGCCGCCCACGGCCAGGCGAAACAGGCGATGAAGATGCTTTCCACAAATATGCCGCGCACCTTGAGATAAGCGGCGATGATCAGCAGCACGGCCAGCGCCGGGATCACCAGCACGATGTTGGTGATCATCGTCAACACTTCGTCCACCACGCCGCCGCGATAGCCGGCCGTAAAGCCAATCACCACCCCGATCAGTGTGCCCAGCCCGCCGCCGATCAGGCCCACGAAGAACGTGGCGCGCAGGCCGTACACCACCTGCGTAAAGACATCCTGCCCGAAGGTGGTGGTGCCCAGCCAGTATTCAGCCGATGGCGCTTCCGGCCCGCGCGGATTTACGTAGTCCAGCGGTTGAAAATGGGTGAACAGTGGGCCAACGAGGGTCAGCGCCACAAAGAACAGGATGACGATCAGGCCGATCCGCAGTTTGACGTTGCGCAGCGCAAAATACAGCAGTTCGTTCTTCTTCTTCTTCATCGCGATCCCTCGCCCTGCAAGCCGGTGCGCGTCCGCGGATCGACCAGCACATACGCAATATCGATCGTGAAGTTGGCGATGAGCACGCCGATGATGATAAACAGGAAGCAGCCTTGCAGCAGGAAATAGTCCTGGTTGTTGATGGCCTGCAAAATCAAATAGCCGATGCCGGGGTATGAGAACACGATCTCGGTGGCCAATGCGCCGGCCACGATGACGCCCAGCTGCAGCGCCAGCCCGGTAATCTGCGGCAGGATGCCGTTGCGATACGCATACTTGCGGATCAACTTGCGGGGCGCGCCCAGCGCTTCCAGATAGTGCGAGTAGTCCGCTTCCAGTTCGTAGATGATCATATTGCGCATGCCGATGGCCCAGCCGCCAAAGCCCACCAGAAACAGCGAGGCAAAGGGCAGAATCCAGTGCTGCAGGAAACTGGAAATAAACGTCCAGTTGAAGCCGGGCTGCGCGATGGCATAGCTGTACGCGCCGGAGATGGGCAGCAGCCGCAGGACGATGCCAAACACCCATGCCAGCAGGATGGCCAGCCACATGTATGGCGTGGCGGTGAGAATGTAACCGATGGGCAGGATGGTATTATCGAGCCGTTTGTTGCGCGCTGCGAACGCGCCAAACTTGTTGCCCGCGTACCAGCTCAGCAGAATGGACGGCACCAGCAGCGCGATGTCGTAGGGCACCGCATCCAGGATGACCTTGGTCACCGGCTGCGGAAACAGATACACACTGCGGCCCAGATCGCCGTGCAGCAGCGCGTTCCAGAAGTTCAGGTACTGCTGCCCGATCGGCACGTCCAGCCCGAAGGCCTGCACGAAGTACGAGCGCATCGCTTCGGCGGCAGCCGGGCCGCGTGTGCCCATGCGGGCCAGCATGATGTCCACCGGATTGCCGGGCATGAAGCGCGGGATCAGCCAATCGATGCTGACGGCAATGAAGAAGGTGAGCAGATAGATGGCAATTTTGCGTCTGAAGTAGCGTCCCACTGTGCCTCCCGCGCAACCGTCCGGTCAGACAATCGCCGCCCCCTCGACTGCGGTGCAGCCAAAGGGGCGGCGATCTCAACGCCGCTTATTGGGCGGCCGGCTTCAGATCACACAGCATCAGAATGGCGGTCATGTTCCAGTAACCGCGCCAGGTCACCGGCAGATAGTTGTTGGTCTTGCCGGAGGCCGACGGCCAGTTGGTCCACACGGCGTTGCTGTACTGCGCCCACGCGCCGTTGTACCACA
>CAZKBQ010000041.1:0-39073 GCA_964550855.1 uncultured Anaerolineae bacterium | reverse complement strand
CGCCGATGGCGCGCATGCGCATGAGCGCGTGGGCGCTGGCGCACCTGATCCAGCGCGACACGGACATGGAAACGGTGCTGCACTTTCCCACGCGCGGCCGTAATCTGCTGCGCGTACAGGGCGATCTGCTGGCCGCGCACGCGCTGGGGGTGCGAAATCTCCTTGTTTTGATGGGCGATCCGCCGGCGGTGGGTGATTATCCCGAAGCAGGCGATCAACACGACATCGTGCCGTCGGGGCTGGTGAAGTTGATCAAGGGCAGCCTGAACACCGGGAAGGATTCGGCGGGCATGACGATCGGCGCGGCGACGACGTTTCATGTGGGCGTGGCGGTGAACTTTAATCCGCCGGATCTCGATCGGGAGATCAAGACTTTTCGCAAGAAGATCCTGGCGGGCGCGGATTTTGCCGTGTCACAGCCGATCTTCGATGTGGCGCCCGTCCGATCGTTCTTTCAGCGCTACACCGATCAATTCGGCGCGGTGCCCATCCCGATCATGGGCGGGGTGCTGCCACCCGCTTCGCTGCGCAACGCCGAGTTCCTCCACAACGAGCTGCCCAGCATCTTCCTGCCGGACTGGGCGCTGGAGCGGATGCGGAAAGCAGACGACGGCCGTCGGGAAGGTGTGCGTATCGCGCAGGAGGCGCTGGCCCAGCTGCGCGAGTTGGTGCAGGGCGTGTATGTCATGCCGATGTTCGGGCGGTATGATTCAGCGGCGGAAGTGATTGAGGGGTTGAGTGACAGGTGATGAGTAATGAGTAATGAGTAAAACGTAATGAGTAATGCGTAGTGCGTAGTGCGTAACGAAGAGCCGCCGGGTGATCGCGAGGTCGTCCGGCGGTTTGGCATCTGGTACATGTGTCCCGCGTGACCAATTTCCTATCGCCCCTCACTGCCTGCCGCTTACTTATTACTCGTTGCTCGTTCCTCCCTTCTCTCGTCGCTCTTCATCCTTCAGTACAAAAGTAACCCGCGTTTTGCCCTGCTGCGGTGCGCTGGTACTACTGACAAACCTCGCGCAAACCTCTATGCTATCAGGCGAGCCTTCGCGGAGGAGGTGATCTTAAGGGGGTAGAAATGCCATCGTTTGCCAAACTCAATCGGGTGCTGAGTCTGATCGGCGTGGGCGCGGCGCTGTTGATTGCTGCCGCGCGCGCCGGGGACGCACCCGCCGTCATTGCTGCGCCTGCCGCCACGTATCGCGTCCGTCTGCCGCTGATCGCCCGCAGCGAGCCGCCGCCCGCCCGCATCCGCGCCATCACCGCGCCAGCCACCAGCGTGCCGCGTTACGGCAAGTTTGAAGTCGCTTTCCAGATTGACACCTTTGCCAAAAATCTGTATTTCCCCTATGATCCCACCGCGCCCATCAACGAAGCGGGCGTGAGCGTGGATATGCTGCTCACCGCGCCCGACGGCAGCGCGCGCTCGACGCCGTGTTTTTTCTATCAGCCGGTGGATGCCAATCTCACGCCGATCGGTTCACCCGACTGGCGCTGCCGCTTCGCGCCGGATGCGATCGGGACATGGCAATACCGCCTTCGCCTGATCGATCAATCGGGCACGGAAGAAAGCGCCGTTGCCTCGTTTGAGGCTGTCGCATCGTCCAGTCACGGTTACATTCGCGTCAGTCCCACCGATCCGCGCTATTTTGAATTTGACGACGGTACGCCGTTTCTGGCGCCGCTCGTCAACGTGGAATGGGGTAATCCGCTCAACAGTCTCGATCTGATCCGATCGAACATTGCGAAGTGGGGACAGAACGGCGTGCGCTTCGTGCGCTGGTTTCCCACCGGTGAGAGCGGTAACTACTATGTGGTGCCGTTTGGCGACGACATCCGCAGTAGTTGGGGTTTTGGGCCGACGTGGACAGTGCCGGAGAGTGATCCGGCGACGGCTGACAAGTTCTCGCTGGTGCCCTACTATTACACCGGCCAGCTCATCCGCACGCAGCCGGGCGCGCGCTATCGGCTGAGCCTGCGCGTCAAGGTGGAAGGCGGCAAGGTCTTTCGACCGCAGATCGGCAATGTGGTGACGGAGATTCGCGCCACCGACTGGCGCGACGTGACGCTGGAGACGACGGCGACTGGCAGCACCCTGATGGCTTATCTGCGCGACGGCTTCAGCGAGAACGACAACACCAGCGGCGCGATCTACGTGCACGACGTGCGCGTGCAGCGCGACGAAACCGGCAGCGGCGGCTGGGGGCCGAACCTCATCACGCGCGGCGACGCCGATACGTACAACTTCGTCGATCAGGTCGGCGCGGCGCGGCTGGACGAAGTGCTGCGGCTCAGCGAACAGGACGGCGTCTACCACAAACTCACGTTGTTTCACAAGAACGACGCGATTCTGGACAGCCTCGCCCCCGACGGGTCGGTGGTCGATTGGGATCCTAACCGCTTTTACAGCACGCCGGGCCAGGCGGTGAATCGCTATCAGAAAGCCTATGCGCGCTACTTCGTGGCGCGCTGGGGCTACTCTACGGCGCTGCACTCCATCGAATTGGCCAACGAGAACAACTTCGACGCGGCCGCGCTGAACACCGCCTTCGACATCCTGGGCTACGTGCGTTCACTGCAGCCGCGTCCGCTGCTGCTCACCAACTCGTTCTGGGGCTGGTTCGTGACGGAGTTCTGGCTCGATCCGACGCGCGGCAGTCTCATCGATTACGCCGACAAACACTGGTACGCGCGGCCCGGCACCGGCGATCCCGAGCTGGTGAGCACGCTCTACACCGATTCGGCCGGTAATGTGCGGCAGTGCCAGCGGCGCTTCGACGAATATCACACCGACTTCAACTACGCCAAACCCATCGTGCGCGGTGAGACCGGCGTCTGGTCGGCCGACTGGAATCCGATGGATTTCGGCAGCGGCGCGGCCACCTACTATCACAAGCAGTTGTGGGCCAACATGGGCGACAACTGCGGCGGCGAATGGTACACCGACTATTTGACGAACAACAACCTGTGGGGCGATTATCTCCGCTATGAGCAGTTCTTGCAGAACGAACCGTTGACCAACGGCACGTACAGCGACATTGGTTCAGACACCGGCTCGATCGGTGTTGCCAGCTCCGCCGGTTTGCTGCGCGCGTGGGGCAAGTTCAGCGCGGCGGCGGGGCGCGGCGTGATCTGGATCGACAACGCGAACGACACATGGCAGCGCGTCGCCAACGGGCAGGCTGTGACAGCGGCCAGCGGCACGGTGACGATCAACAACGCGCCCAACGGCACGTATCAGGTGACGTGGTTCAACACCGCCACCGGCGCGACGACGACGAACACACAATCGGTGACCAATGGTAAACTGGCGCTGGCCGTGAGCGGTCTGGCGCACGATGTGGCCGTGAAGTTCAGGAAACAGTGAGGAGTGAGGAGTAACGAGTAACGAGTAATGAGTAAGGCGTAGTGCGCGAGAAGAGACGCGCCTTGCGCATCGCGAGAGCCTATGCACCGTCGAAGAAGCCTGTTAGTCGCCATCCTGCTCGGCAGTTCGCTGGCGTTTGCGCCGTTCGCACAATCGAAGCCGCAGGCCGCGCCGCCGACGATTGCCGGCTGTCCCTTGCAGCCCGCCGACAACATCTGGAACGTGCCCGTCGATCAACTGCCGCTCGATCCGCAGTCCGACGCCTACGTCAACACCATCGGGCGCACGCGCCACGTCCACGCCGACTTCGGATCGGGCACGTGGGACGGTTTCCCGATCGGCATCCCGTACACCACCGTGCCCGGCACGCAGCCCAAATCTTCGGTGAGCTTCTGGTGGCCGGGTGAAAGCGATCCAGGCCCGTATCCCATTCCACCGAATCCGCCGATTGAAGGCGATCCCAACGGCGACGGCGACCGCCACCTTCTCATCGTCGATCGCGACAACTGCAAGTTGTACGAACTTTACGCCGCGCATCAGGTCAACGGCCAGTGGCAGGCCGGCTCCGGCGCCATCTTCGATCTCAACTCCAACGCGCTGCGGCCCGCCGGTTGGACTTCGGCCGATGCGGCGGGCCTGCCCATCCTGCCGGGGCTGGCGCGTTACGATGAAGTGGCCGCCGGCGAGATCAATCACGCGCTGCGCTTCACCGCGCCGCAAACGCGCAGTGCGTATGTCTGGCCCGCGCGGCACGAAGCGTCTGACCTGACCGGCGCACAGTATCCGCCCATGGGCCAGCGTTTTCGCCTGAAGGCCAGTTTTGTGATCGATAATCGTTTCTCGCCGTTCGCGCAGGTCATTCTGCGCGCGCTCAAAAAATACGGCATGATCCTGGCCGACAACGGCTCCAGCTGGTACATCAGCGGCGCGCCCGACGAGCGCTGGAACAATACTGTGCTGCATCAACTCGATGTGGTGACGGGCGACGATTTTGAGGCGGTGGACGTGTCGTCACTGATGGTGAATGTGAATTCGGGGCAGGCGCTCAGCGACTTCACGGTGTCGACCAACCCGATCGGTCGCGCCATCGACGCGGGCGGTGTGGCCACGTATCAGCTGCGCTTCGAAAGGAGCGCCGCTTTTACCAGCACGATTGCGGTCACAGCCGACAGTCCCTCGCCCAGCCTGACATGGAAGTTGTCGCAGGCGGTTGTCTCGCCGCCGATTACGATCACGCTGACGATCACCGATGCGCATCCGAATGGCTCACCGCCGATCTGGTACTCGATCCCGATCACGGCTGCAGGCGGCAATGTGACGCATCATACCAGCGTCAGCGTCCTGATCAACGGCCTGAAGGTGTATCTGCCCAGCGCGCAGCGGAACTGACTGAACAATCGGCGGCAGGGTGATCTTAAGGCGGCGTCCATCTGGACATTCTTCACACTTCCCCCACGGCCTCTTCACAAGTTCCTAACAACCATCTGCTATAGTCAGAGCGTAAGGCAAAACAAGCAGACTATTGGAGGCCAACCATGAAGAAAAGTGTCGTGATCGTTTTTACCATCCTTGCCGTCATCCTGATCGGCAATGTCATCGTCGCTTACGCGCAGAACGGCAATCCGCCCGCGCCGAACGGTGCCGGCGTCTGCCCCAACGGCTACACCTGCCCGTTCAGCGGCACCATGCCCTATGGCGGCATGATGGGCGGACGCGGCGGTCGTGGCATGATGGGCAATCCCCAGGCATACGGCTACATGATGGGCCAGGGCGGCATGCACCAGACCGTCATGACGGCCGTCGCCAACGCGCTGGGTATGACCTACGATCAACTGACTGCCGCGCTGCAAACGCAGACGCTGGCGCAGATTGCAGCGGCCAAGGGCGTGTCCGCCGACACGCTGCGGCAAGCGGCTGCCACCGCGCGCAACGCCGAACTCGATCGGCTGGTTCAGCAGGGTGTCATCACGCAGGCGCAAGCCGACTGGATGAAGAGCCGCATGCAGACCATGCCGCTGTACGGCCTCGACAATGACGGCGATTGCCCCATGCAGAACGGTCAGGGCGGCTGGCAGAACAACAGCCAGTCCGGCTCATACGGCCCCGGCATGATGGGCGGGCGCGGCGGCATGATGGGACGCGGTTACGCACGGCCCGCTTATCCGCAAGGTTAACTCGTCACCTTCAAGTGAAAGGGCGATCTGCGCAGATCGCCCTTTTCCTTTTGTCTCGTGCTCCGTGGTAAGATCAAACTCATGAGCCAGAAAATCCTCGTCGTGGACGACGAACTCGACATCGTCAAAGTGGTGCGCGCCTATCTTGAGCGGGGCGGTTTCCGCGTAATCACCGCCTCCGACGGGCAGCAGGCGCTGGCCGCCTTTCGCCACGAGAAACCCGATCTGATCGTGCTCGATCTCAATCTGCCCAGAATGGACGGCCTGGACGTGTGCCGCGCCATCCGCCGCGAAAGTGATACCCCGATCATCATGCTCACCGCCCGCGTGGAGGAAGCCGACAAGCTCATCGGGCTGGAAATCGGTGCGGATGACTACATCGTCAAACCCTTCAGCCCGCGCGAAGTGGTGGCCCGCGTCCGCACCGTGCTGCGCCGATCGAGCGGCGCAGCAGCCGATCAACCCGCCTCGATCTCGATTGGCGACCTCGTGATCGATCCGGTCAAACACGAAGTCCAGCTGGCCGGCCGATCGATCGATCTCACCCCCATGGAGTTCACGCTGCTGCAAACGCTGGCGGCGCGGCCGGGGCGCGCCTTTTCGCGCATGCACCTGTTGGAAGCGGCACAGGGTGAGTCTTACGAAGGCTATGAACGCAGCATCGACGTGCACATCAAGAATCTGCGGCAGAAACTCGGTGATGAGCCGCGCAACCCGAAGTATATTCAGACCGTGTACGGCATCGGTTACAAATTCAACGAAGACCTGATCCGATGAGACTCAGCCTCTTCTGGAAACTCATGCTGTCGTTCGCGCTCGTCGTCGCCATCGGTCTCGGCGCGGTGATCGTCATCACCAGCCAGATTACCAACCAGGAATTGATGGCCTTCATGATGGGCCAGGAACAGGGCGGCCCGATGGGCGGCATGATGGGCGGCGGCCAGGGCGCGATGCACGGCCCGTCGCAGCTGCAGCAGCGCACGCTTGAGCGCATCAACCAGGCAGTCGTCATTGGCGGCGGCGTCGCGTTGATCGCGGCGCTGGTCGTGGGCTTCGTCGTCTTTCGCGCCATCACCCACCCGATCGATCAGCTCAGCCGCGCCGCTCACTCACTGGCTCGCGGCGATTTGAGCGCGCGGGTCACCCCGGCGGCGCCCCCGTCGCGTCTGGGCGATGACGAACTGACTGAGCTCGGGGCGACGTTCAACGCCATGGCCGATTCGCTGCAAAAGGCCGAGACACTGCGCCGCGACATGACGGCCGACATCGCCCACGAACTGCGCACGCCGCTGGCCGTGATGCGCGGCAATCTGGAAGCGATGCTGGACGGCGTCTATCCCGCCGACGCCGAGCACCTTCAGCCGGTGCTTAATCAGGTCCATTTGCTCACCCGCCTCGTCGAAGACCTGCGCACGCTGGCCCTGGCCGAAGCCGGTCAATTGCCGTTGACCAAACGCCCCACTGATCTTAAACACTTGATCGATGCCGCGCTCGTTTCATTTCAAGCCAATGCCGCCGCGCAGCGCGTGACGCTGGCCGCCAGCGCGATCGAGCCACTGCCTGCGATCGAGATCGATCCCGATCGGGTGCAGCAAACGATCGGGATTTTGATCGCCAACGCGCTGCACCACACGCCCGCCGGCGGATCGATCGACATTACGCTGGGCCGCGAAGGCGAATACGCGGTGATCAAAGTCGCCGACACCGGCACCGGCATCCCGCCTGAAGACCTGCCGCACGTATTCGAGCGCTTCTATCGTGCCGACAAATCGCGTTCGCGGGAACGCGGCGGCTCGGGGTTGGGCCTGGCAATTGCCAAGAGCATCGTCCAGGCGCACGGCGGATCGATTGGCGCCACAAGCGAAGTGGGGCACGGGACAACCGTGCGTGTCGCTCTGCCGTTGAAATCCGATCGGGTGACGGAGGGAGGGGCGTTAAGGACGGGCCATGTCTGACGATAACTTTATCAAACTCGATTCATTTCTCAAGTGGCAGAATCTGGTGGAGACGGGCGGGCAGGCCAAACTGGTCATCCAGAATGGCGAGGTGCGGGTCAATAACAAAGTGGAAACGCGGCGCGGGCGCAAACTCGTCAACGGCGATAAGGTGACGATTGGCGGGCGAACGATCGTCGTGAAACTGGCAGGGTAATTAACCGCGGAGATTACAGAGGACACGGTGCAGCGGATTTTTCGAGTTCAACGGCAAGCCGCAGGGCGGCTTGCCTGGCTGCCCAATGTGGCGCGTATGGAGACGCTTCCTGCGGCGTAGCCTCCGTGTCCTCCGTGGTTGAATTGTTTAGAGTTGCAGTAACTGCTCCATCGCCGCCCGAATCTTCTCCACCGTCGGCGTGACGGCGTGCATCAGACCCGCGTTGTACGGAATCGGCGTGTCGAGCGTCGCCACACGCACGATGGGCGCGTCCAGCTCAAAGAAGGCATCCTGCGCGATCGTCGCCGCGATCTCCGCGCCAAAGCCGCCCGTGAGACCATCCTCGTGCACGATGAGACATTTGCCCGTCTTCGCGATCGAATGAAGCACGGTTGATTTGTCCCACGGCACGATGGTTCGCAGATCGATGATCTCGATTGAACCACGCCCCGGCGCGGCCTCCACGCAGCGATGGACCATCGACCCCCACGTGACCACGGTGAGCGCGTCGCCGCTCTGCACGATGTTGGCCACACCGAACGGCAGCAGGTAGTCGTCACCGGGATATGGTCTTCGCGCGGGGGCGGTGTCCAGCAGGGCGCGATGCTCGTAGAAGAACGTCGGGTCGTCGCCGCGCAGCGCGGTTCTCAGCAAGCCGACGGCGTCTTCCGCGTTGGATGGGATGGCGATGCGCCAGCCGAGGCTCTTGACGTGCACCGCCTCGCCGCTGACGCTGTGCCACGGATCGCCGGTCTTGCGGCCAAAGCCCACCGGCACGCGCACCACCATCGGCGCGGCGAATTTGCCTTCGGTGCGCCAGCGCAGCGTGCCGATGTTGTTGATCTGCTCGGTGGCCGGATCCGCATATTTGCGGAACTGAATCTCCGGCACGGGCTTCAGTCCGGCCAGCGCCAGGCCCGCGGCACGGCCGATGATGCCGTCTTCGTTGAGTGACGTGTCAAACACGCGATCCGCGCCGAATTTCAACTGCATGTCCGTTGTCGCGCCGTGCACCCCGCCTTTTACGCCCACGTCTTCGCCAAAGATCAGCAGGCGCGGATTAGCCTGCAATTCGACCTCGAGCGTGCGCTTCACCGCGTCGATCAGGTTCAATCGCACGCCGGGTTCGGTCGGTTGAGGCCGGCTCGCTGCCGGCGACGCACCCTCGTAAAAGACGTGCCGCGTCGCCGTGGCTGGATCCGGCTCGGGTTGCGCCAGTGCCCTGTCGCAGGCGGCGCGCACTTCGCGATCGACCTGCTGCTCAAGCTGTGTCCACTCGTCGCCGGTCATGATCGAGCCGCTCAGCACGTAGGCTTTCAACCTGGGCAGCGGATCGCGCGCTTCTTCCGCGGCGCGCAGTTCTGGCGATTTGTAGCTCTGGTTATCGACAAAGGAGTGGCCGTTGAGGCGCGGCACACTCAATCGGAGCAGGGCAGGGCCGTTATGGCCGCGCACGTGCGCAACGGCTTGATCGATCTGATCTGCGACTTTGATTGGTTCCGTGCCATCGCCGGCCAACACCAACAGATTTTTGAATGACGCCAGATTGCCGGCGATATCGCCGCCGGGAGTTTGAAAGGCGCTCGGCACGCTGATGCCGTAAGCATTGTCTTCGATGAAAAAGAGATAAGGCAGCTGCTGCGTGGTCGCGATATTAAGGGCCGCCCAGAAGCCGTTGGCCGCCGTGGAGCCGTCGCCGCCGCACGCTGCGATGATGGCGTTGTTCCAGTCGGCGTCGTGCAGCACGCGTTGATGATAACAGATGGCCTGCGCCCAGCCGACGGCGGGTGTGTACTGCGAACCGACATCGCCGGCGGCGGGCAGCACCAGCGCGCGACCGCGCCGCGGCAGCATGTGCACGACGCCGATGTCGCGTCCGCCGGTCAGGCTGCCCGCCCTGGCCATCGAGCCGGCCAGGGCTTCCTCGACGGTCAGGCCGCTGGCCAGCAACAGGGGACGTGAGCGATAATACGGCGCGGCCGCATCATGCGGCTGATTCAGCGACAGCCCCAGCAGCACCTGCGCCAGCTCGTGCCCGCGCGCAGAAAATTGATACGTCACTTTGCCGCCGGGCACCAGCTCGGTTTCTTCGAGGTAATCGATCGCGCGCGAAGTCAGCACGTGGCGCGCCACTTCGCGCCAGTCGACAGGCATGAGGGGCATAGTCTTCTCCTTGGCGATGCATGTAACGACTAACGAGTCATGGCCCGCTGTTGCTGGCGATTGGCCCGCTCGTTACTCCTTACGCGGTGTGCACTGAAATTATAGCCCAACCGGCCCTGTCGCGATGCGCCAGCAGCCCGGCCCAGCCTGTCACCGCCTGGCGGAGGCGTCCGCGCCTGCCGGCTCATCCACGCCGATCTTGTCAAAGCGGGCGATGAGCTGCTGCGGGCGGATGTGCGGCTTGTCCTTCAACCGCGCTTCGGCCAGGCGGGCGTACTTCTCGATGGTCTCGTAGCCCACAAATTTGCGCTTCAAGTAGCGCGCCACCTTCGTCGTCTGGCCGGAGCCGACGAAGGGGTCGAGGATCAGATCGCCCTGGTATGAATACAGTTGAATCAGCCGCTGCGGAATTTCTTCGGGGAACGGACAGGGGTGATCGAGTTGATCGGGCGGCACGGGCGCGATGTGCCACACGTTATTGGCGATGTCGTAGGTGAAGAGTTTGTTGATCGGGTAACTCGATCGATCTTTCTCCTCGATCGAGCGTCCTTTGTAGATTGGATCGCCGGGCTTGCGAAAGACCAGAATGTACTCGGTCATGATGTTGGGATAATAGTAGCCCGGATAAGGTTTCTGGATGGTGACGCCGGCGCGTTTAACGCCGGCCGTGCACTTGTGCCAGATGATGTCCTGATGAAACAGCCAGCCCGATTGAGTGAGGCGCGCGATCAGATCGAACGGCACCGGGTAATGTTGGCCGTTCAGCAGCACCGTGCCGATCACGATGGCGCAGAAGCCGCCGGGCCTGGTCACGCGCCGGACTTCCTTGAAAACGCGGTCGAGCCAGGCCAGATAATCGGTGTAATCCGAATAACCGTTGGCGTAGGCGCGGGTGCGATAATGCTCGGTCTTGTCCGCCGCATGGATGTTGTAATCGATGGCATTCCAGTATGGCGGCGAAGTGACCGTGAGGGCCACACTTTCGTCGTACAGCTCGGGCATGGTTTCGCACGAATGGTGGTAAATGCGATTCAGACGCGCCAACTTCCAACCTCCAACTTCCAGACTCCAGCCGTCACAAGTTTAGCTGAGAAGCCGCAGAATGGCAAGCGGGCGGCGTCTTTTTTATTGACTTTCATTCTCATCAATGATAAACTGGCTGCATCTTGTTTATTCACCGCCGTTTCGTCTTTAATGCCAGCCACTCCAAATTGACATGACGATTGTCATGTGCGTCTGTGACGAATTCCACTAACTGATATATTTGCAATCACCAGAATATTAGAGTATTGGGTTAGACTCCCCATAGGCTTGTGGGGTGGTTAAACCAATCGGGTGGCGGATTCAGCCCACCGGACTGATTGCGAAAATCCTCATATCGCGCAAGGAGGTGACAGCAGCTCAAATATTTGAAATTGTGGGATTCCAAATCTGTCCCGTAGTCTGAAGTTGGAGTTAATCTCGGAGGAGGAAAGGAAACACCATGTCCAAGAAGTATTTTGCCGTATTGGGTGGGGTGTTGGTTGTGGTCATGCTGGTATTGGCCGCGTGCGCGACGCCGACGCCTGCGCCGACCCAGGCCCCGGCACCCACACAACCTGCGGCGCCCACTCAGCCGCCGGCCCCGACGCCGGTGCCCGAACCGACCAAGCCGCCAGTCGAAATCCCCAATCTGGCCGCGTGGGAAGGCTCGCCGCACAACGACGCCACGGCCGAGGCGTTTAAGCACTGGGATGCAGCCAATCCGCCTGAGATTCCTGCCGCCTGCGCCAGGTGCCACTCGACCACCGGCTACCAGGATTTCCTGGGAGTGGATGGTTCTGAGGCCGGCAAGGTGGACAAGAATCAGCCCATTGGCCAGACCATTCAGTGCGTGGCCTGCCACAATGACAAGACCGCGACGCTGACGGCGGTGACGTTCCCGTCGGGGATTGAGATCACCGGTCTTGGCCCGGAGGCGCGCTGCATGATCTGCCATCAGGGCCGCGAGTCCAAGATCAGCGTGGACAAGCAGATCGCCGACTTCAAAGCCACCGATCCCGATGCCGTCCCGGCGCCGATCAAAGACGCGCAGGGTAACGATGTGCGCTTTGGCTTCCGCAACATTCACTACTTCCCCGCGGCGGCCACGCTGTACGGCACCATGGTCAAGGGCGGCTACGAGTACGATGGCAAGACGTACGACGCCAAGAACCAGCACGTGGAAGGCTTTGACACTTGCGTGGCCTGCCACAACGCGCACACGCTGCAGGTCAAAGTCGATCAATGCGCCCAGTGCCATGAAGGTGTCAAGACCGTCGATGACCTGAAGAAGGTCCGCATGGTCAGCTCCGCCAAGGACTATGACGGCGACGGCAACACCACGGAAGGCATGGCCGAAGAACTGGCCGGGCTGCAAGACATCCTCTACACTCAGATCAAGACGTATGCCAAGGACAAGACTGGCGACGGGATCACGTATGATGTCGCGACTTACCCGTACTTCTTCCTGGATGCCAACGGCGACGGCCAGCCCGACAAGAACGATCAGGGCGCGGCGGTTGGCTTCAGCAAGTGGACGCCGCGTCTGCTGAAGGCGGCCTACAACTACCAGTTGTCGGTGAAGGATCCCGGCAGCTTTGCCCACGGCAACAAGTACATCGTCGAGCTGCTGTACGACTCGATCCAGGATCTGGGCGGCGACGTCAGCAAGCTGGCGCGCGATGACGCCGGTCACTTCGCGGGCAACACCGAGCCGTTCCGCCACTGGGATGCCGAAGGCTACACGGTTCCCGGCACCTGCGCGCGCTGCCACAGCGCCACCGGCCTGCCGCAATACCTGAAGGAAGGCGCCAACATCTCCAACCCGTCGGCCAACGGCTTCATGTGCACCACCTGCCACGACGAGAAGAACTTCCCGGCTCGCTATCAGGTTGCTTCGGTGGCCTTCCCCAGCGGCGCCACGGTCAGCTTCGGCGGCAAGGACGCAGACGGCAAGTTCCTCGCCGACGACTCCAATCTGTGTCTTGAGTGCCACCAGGGCCGCGAATCCACCGTCAGCGTCAACCGCACCATCACCAGCAGCGGCGCCAAGGATGACGAAGTCAGCGCCAAGATCGGCTTCCGAAACGTGCACTACTTCGCGGCCGGCGCCACGCTCTTCGGCACGGATGTGAAGGGCGCGTACGAATACGCCGATCAGAAGTACGTGGGCCAGAACACCGAGCACCCGCTGAACAAGTGCAAGGACTGCCACGACGTTCACGCGCTGGAACCCAAGCTCGACGCCTGCAAGGCCTGCCACGGTGACACCAAGCCGGAAGACATCCGCATGGACAAGACGGATTACAACGGCAACGGCAACACCACGGAAGGCATCAAGGCCGAGATCGATTCGTTCGCCGAACGGCTCTACGCTGCCCTGCAAAACTACGCCGAGAAGACGGCCGGCACGCCCATCGTTTACAGCGCGAGCGCCTATCCGTACTTCTTCGTGGACAAGGACAAGAACGGCGAGCCTGACAAGAACGACACCGGCGGCAACATCGGCTACAACGCCTGGACGCCGCGCCTGCTGCGGGCCGCCTACAACTATCAGTACGTCCAGAAGGACCCGGGCGCGTTCACGCACAATCCCAAGTACGTCCTCCAGTTCCTGTATGACAGCATCAAGGATCTGGGCGGCAACGTACAGGGCCTGACCCGGCCAGCCGCGCCTGCGCAGTAGTTCGCCGCGCGACAACGTAATCCAGACCGGACACCGCCAGGTGTCCGGTCTCTTTTTGGCGGGCCGGCGGACGTGATCATCTTCACTACGCCGCGCCCGGCGAATGATGTACAATCGCTTAACCATGAGCGACTTCTCCTTCCTGTTGCTCTATCTGATCTATGGCCTGGCCTTCTTCAGCATGGGGCTGGCCATCATCCTGGAACACGGCCGCGGCTCCGACGCGCGGCTGCGCTTTGCGCTGCGCCCGCTGGCGGCCTTCGCTTTCTGGCACGGCATTCACGAATGGCTCGAAGTCTTTGAGCGCTTGCAGCTGCTGCCCGCGCAGCAGACAGCCCCGGTGCTGTGGGTGGCCATCCGATTGATGATCCTGGCCTTCTCGTTCCTCTCGCTGGCCACGTTTGGCTCGCTGCTGCTGGCTTATGACGAACGTCGGCGCCGCCTGAGCTATCTCACGCCGATCGCGCTGGTGGCCGTCTGGGGACTGGGCCTGTTCGCCTTTCGCGGCACCTACCAGACCGGTTTTGAAAACGTCGCCGAAGCGTGGACGCGCTACGTGCTGGGCGTGCCGGCGGCGCTGCTGGCCAGCGCCGGCCTCATCGCGCAGCAGCGCGCCTTTCGCCAGCAAGGCATGGTCCGGTTTGGCCGCGACAGTCTGTGGGCGGCTGTTGCCTTTGCCTGGTACGGCCTGGTCGGGCAGATGTTTGTGCGCAGCAGCCCGTTGCCGCTGTCCAATTTTCTGAACCAGGAGCTGTTTCTGCGCATCTTCGGCTTCCCGGTGCAGATCATTCGCGCTTTCCTGGCAGTGATCATCGCCGTCTTCGTCATTCGCTTTTTGCGTGCCTTTGAATATGAAACGCAGCGCCACATTGAAGAACTGCAATCGGCCCGGCTGGACGAAGCCCGCCGACGCGAAGCCTTGCGCGGCGAACTGCTGCGTCGGGTCGTCGGCGCGCAGGAAGCCGAACGCCAACGCATCGCCCGCGAACTGCACGACGCCACCGGCCAGGCCCTCACCGCCATCGGCCTGGGTTTGCGCGGCGCCGCCAATGCCAGTCTGCGTCAGGATCACACCACGTTGGAGAAGCAGCTCAGGCAGTTGGAGAACCTGACCGCCGTCACGCTGGACGAACTGCGCCACATCATCGCCGATCTGCGGCCGTCGCATCTGGACGATCTGGGCCTGGCTTCGACGCTGCGCTGGTATACTAAGGCCCTGCAGGAGCGGGTACCGTTTGACATTGTGCTTGAAATCAACGGTGAAGAGCGCCCGCTGGAACCGACCGTGCGGACCGCGCTGTTTCGCATCGCGCAAGAAGGCCTGACCAATGTCTTGAAATATAGCGGTGCGGCGCGCGCCTGGGTGCGTTTGAATTTTGGCGCGCACGACGTGCAGTTGCAGATACAGGACAACGGCCACGGTTTCGATCCGTTCGCTCAGGCTGCGGCTTCGCGCACCGCCTGGGGGTTGCTGGGCATGCAGGAGCGCGCCCAACTGCTGGGCGGTCACTTTGAGCTGCGGACGGCGCCCGGCCAGGGTGTCTTGATTCAAGTGACCATCCCCTACGATCAACCGGTCAATCAGGAGCATTCATGACAATTCGATTGCTGTTGGTGGACGATCATGCCGTGGTCCGATCGGGGCTGCGCATGCTGCTTGAAAGCGAAGAGGATATCGAGATCATCGGCGAGGCGGGCAGCGGCCGCGAGGCCCTGCATTTGATCGAGCAACACGCCCCCGACGTGGCGCTGATGGACATCGGCCTGCCGGACATGACCGGCATCGAGGTGACGCAGGCGGTCAAGCAAAGCTGGCCGCGGGTGGCGGTGGTGGCCTTGACCATCCACGAAGACGAGGAATATTTCTTCAAGATGCTGCAGGCGGGCGCTAACGGCTATGTGCCTAAGCGCGCGGCGCCGGAAGAACTGCTCACGGCCATTCGCACGGCGTATGCCGGCGGCGTCTATTTGTTTCCATCGCTGGCCAAGCTGCTGGTGCGCGATTACCTGTCGGGTGATCGGGACGCCGCTCGACCCGAGGCGCTGGGCGGCCTGACCGAGCGCGAACAGGAAGTGCTGGCATATCTGGCGGACGGGGCCGGCAATCAAGAGATCGCCGAGGTGCTGAATATCAGCCCCAAGACGGTGGCCCGCCACCGTGATAACATCATGCACAAGCTCAATCTGCATTCACGCGCCGAGCTGGTGAAATACGCCATCCGCAAGGGCATCATCAAGCCGTGACGGGCGCGGCCGGCGGGCCGCGATCAACCGATCGGGTTGTGAACACCCCAATACCCACGTGGTATTGGGGTGTTTTGTTCATGCGTATGGGGCAGACATTCCACGGCGCAGCCTGGTCTCGCTGCCGACTGCCCACTCAAAAATCGGGTATACCGCCAATTTACACCGGCTGCTCCGGCCTCTATACTGCAGGTAGAAAAGAGGCCAAAGCAGCAGAGGAGGTCGCCATGGAACCCTTGATGTTTGTGCTGATGTACGGTTTGCTTCGCATCGCTGTGCCCGTGATCGTGTTGTTGACGATTGGGACGTTGATTCAGCGCCGGCAGCGGCGGGCGTCGTAGTCGCTCTGCCGATCGAAAGGAGGCGTAGCAATGGAAACTCAGACTGTGGCTGGTGCAGTGCTGATCGGTTTCCTGCTGCGCTTGGCGCTTCCGGTCGCGCTGACCATCTTCATCGTGTGGGCGCTGCGCAAATTGGATGCGCGTTGGCAGGCCCAGGGCGAGCGGCAGCTGCACGCCCAGATCGCTCTGGCTACGGCTCAACGCCCATCCTGCTGGGAACAACGCGGCTGTTCGCCTGAGCAGCGAGCAGTCTGTCCGGTCTGCCAGCAAAGCGATCTGCCGTGTTGGCTGGTGAAGCGCGATTCGAAGGGACAACTGCAGCAGGCCTGTCTGAATTGCGACGTGTTTTTGAATGCCGCCGCGCCTGTAACCGCCTGATTCACCCGGCGCGCCGCGAACAGCCGCGGCGCGCCGGCAGACGCTGACGAAGGAGGAATCACATGAAGAGTTTATTCACCCGGTTTTGTATCGGACTGATTTTTGCGCTGCCCGTCATGCTGATTGGAACGGCCTGGGCGCAAGCGTCCGCCGCGCACGCGCCCGAAGCGCTGCCGGCCGCTCAGGGCGAATTGACTGACAAAGACTGCGTGACGTGCCATGCCGATGTGCAAGCCGTTTGGGAGACCAGCCGGCATCAGCGCGGCCTGACTTGCAATCAATGCCATAGCGCCGATGTGGGTGTGGCCGCTCCGTTGGGCGAAGCTGGACACAATCACACGGGGCTCAACGCCTCCGGCGACTGCATGACCTGTCACATGACCGGCTACGATCCGGTTAAGAACACCTGGAAAGCCGAAGGCATCTCGTGCACGGCCTGCCACAAGTCGGTTACAGCCAAGCACCCCAACGAGCCGATGACCACGGCCCGGGAAGCGCAGGACTGCGGCACCTGCCACACCGAAACGTTCTTTGAGTGGCAAGTGAGCAAACACCGCGAGTCGAATATGGCCTGCGTGAACTGCCATGATCCGCATGCGACCACCCTGAAAGCCGCAACCGCATCCGATTTGTGCTCCAAGTGCCATCAGGATCGGTCGCAGAATTTCTCGCATACCGCTCACGCGGAACGCGGCCTGAACTGCGCCGACTGCCATCTGGGTTCGACGGGCTACGCCGGCACGGAAGGCCACGCCAAGCGCGACCACAGCTTCAATGTGACGCTGGAAGCCTGCAACAAGTGCCACTCTTATCAGATGCACGATCCGGCCACGGTGCACACGACCACGGCTGAGCCGGCCAACGCCGTGGATGCCGGCCAGGCAGTCGTGACCGCCACGGTTACGGAAGCGCCGCAATCGGTCAGCCCCTTCGGCTTTGCCACGCTCTCCGGTTTGCTGGGGCTGGCGGTGGGCATGGTGCTGGCGCCCTGGCTTGAGAAACTGTTTAAGCGGTCTAAATAGATCTGCTGATGCCGAATCGCGGGCGGCCAGACAAGATCGGCCGCCCGTGACATACCTGCAGCAAGCGGCGTGGACTGAGTGAAGGAGCGTAATCATGGACAAGTCATCCCTGGGGCGACGAGATTTCATCAAGTTAGCGGTAGCGGGCGCGGGGGCCGTGGCCGGCATGCACCTGATGCAGAACTTGCAGATTGTTGAAATGCCGACGGCCAACGCCAGCGAAACCGGCAGCAGCCCGCACAAGTGGGTGATGGTCATCGATCAGGCCAAGTGCACGGGTTGCGGTGACTGCACCAACGCCTGCCGCGCCCACAACGATGTGCGGCCGGAGATCTCCTGGAATCGAGTCATCAGCGCCGGTAAAGTCGGCAACAAGGAAGTCTTTCTGTCGCGGCCCTGCATGCACTGCGAACACGCGCCCTGCGTGGAAGTGTGCCCGGTTGGCGCCAGCTACCGGCGCGGCGACGGCATCGTCATGATGGACTACGATAAGTGCATCGGCTGCCGGTATTGCGAAGTGGCCTGCCCGTATGGCGCACGCGCCTTCAATTGGGACGAATATACCGGGCCAAACCCGGCGGTGCCGACCTGGGGGCGACCGGAGGTGCCGCGCCGACCGCGCGGCGTGCCTGAGAAGTGCTCATTCTGCGTGCATCGCATTGATCGCGGCCTGGCCAGCGGCCTGACACCGGGCGTTGATAACGCGGCGACGCCGGCCTGCGTGGTGGCTTGCCCGGTCAAGGCACGCATCTTCGGCGATTTGAACGACCCCGAATCGAACGTTAGTAAAGTGCTGGCTGCTCATCCCGCGTACCGGCTGCGCGAAGACCTGGGCACTGCGCCGCGCGTCTATTATCTGCCGGCTCGCAAGGAGGCAACGTCATGACCACGCTTACCCGATCGGCCAAACAACTGTTGCCCCGACTGCGTCCCATCCATCTGTGGCTGCTATTTCTGCTCACGGTTCTGGTTGCGGGCGTCATGGGCGGCGTCATCGTCATGAGTCAGGGCCTGGTGGTCACCAATCTCACCGACTTGGTGCCGTGGGGGCTGTGGATCACCATCGATTTGTCATCGATCGCCATGAGCGCTGGGGCTTTCGCGCTGTGCGCAGTCGTCTATCTGGTGGGGCTGAAGCGCTTTCAACCGGTGGCGCGCACGGCCACGTACATCGGGCTGATTGGCTACACCATGGCGGTGCTGTGCCTGCTGCTGGACATCGGCCGGCCCGATCGCTTCTGGCACGCCCTGGTGTACTGGAATCCACACTCGGTGCTGTGGGAAGTGACGATGTGCGTGACGCTGTACCTGTGCGTGCTGTCGCTGGAGACGCTGCCCATTATCGGCCAGTCGCCGCTGATGCAGAAGCGCCTGCCCAAAGTCGCCAGCCTGATGACGAAGGTGCACCATCTGGCGCCGGTGTTGGCGGTGGTGGGGCTGTGCCTGTCGATGCTGCATCAGTCTTCATTGGGCGCCACTTACGGCGTACTCAAAGCCCGACCGTTCTGGTACCGGCCCGATCTGTCGGTGTTGTTCATGTTCTCCGCCGTGTTAGGCGGCATCTCGTTGACAACACTCAGTTCCATGGTGGCCGGGCGGCTGTCAAAGCGGCTGGTCGTCAAAGACGATCTGCTGAATACGCTGGCCCACGTGGTGGGATGGGCGTTGATCGGTTATCTGTACTTCCGCTTCTGGGACGCCTTCTCGATGACGTACACCTACGCGCCGGGCCGCACGGAAGGTCTGAACTTGGTGACGCAGGGACCGTTGTCCTTCAACTTCTGGGTGGGCGAGATCCTATTGGGCGCCGTCATCCCGATTGTGATTCTGCTCAAGAAGAGCTGGCGCAGCAATCCGGTGCTGAGAATGGCGGCGCTGGCGTTGGTCGTCGGCGGCGTAGTGGCCTATCGGTGGGACACTAATCTGGCCGGGCAATTGGTGCTGCTGACTTACCTGCCGACCGATATTACCGCCCGGTACACTGATTATTTCCCATCGCTGATCGAGTTTATTACCGGCGCAGGGGTGGTGGCCTACGGTTTGCTCGCCTTCACCATCGGTGTGCGCTGGTTTAATGTGGTCGATCACAGCCAGACGGTGGAGCATCACGAGGAGGCAGCCGCCATCGAGCCGGCGCTGGAACCAGCCGGTTAATCCGTTGACCCGCCGGCCTCAGCCGTGGCGGGTATAAACCAGACGGCCAATCGGTCGCCGAAAAGCCGCACCTGAGTAATCGGGTGCGGCTATTTGGGTTTGTGATATTCGTCCTCATTCCGGGTGACAGTCATCCACTTGACCTATCAATATATTCATATATTATTATCTCTCTGTGGAAGATTATGGTACAATGCTCGCCTGGTCTAATTGCCCGGCGTTGAAGCAAATCTCCGTGGGAGGAAGTTTATGAGACGGCTCGCGCGTTGGACAGCCATCGGCGCGATAGTAATTGCGGCCGGCATGGCTGTTGCGTGGGGAGCGGCCCAGGCCGCGCCTGCGCCGAGTAGCAGTGACCCCAGCCCCGCTGCGCCCCAGAGTGAACAAGACAAGCAGTGTCTCGCTTGCCACAGCCAGCCGGATCAGATCAAAGAATTGCCCAATGGCGACCAGCTGTATCTGACCATCGATCCGACTGCCTATGCCAACGCACTGCACAGCCAGTCGGGACAGGTTAACTGCACCAACTGCCACACCAATATCGTGGGCTTTCCGCATCCCGAGCTTACGGCACAAGATCGGCGCGCGGTGGCCGCTCAGTATTCCGAAGCATGCAAGGTCTGCCACGCCGAGCAATTTGAGAAAAACCAGGACAGCGTGCATGCGCGCGCACGCAGCGAGGGCAATAACAACGCCGCCGTCTGCTCAGACTGCCACAACCCGCATTACACCACCAAGCCAAACGAACCCCGCTCGCAGATCCCGGCGACCTGCGCCAAGTGCCACAGCACCATCGCCGAAGAATACCGCAACAGCGTGCATGGCAAAGCGTTGATCGATGACAACAACCCGGACGTGCCGTCGTGCGTGGACTGCCACGGCGTCCATAACATTCAGGACCCAACCACGTCCAATTTTCTGCTGACTTCGCCGGCGCTGTGCGCGGGCTGCCACACCGACGAGCAGAAAATGGCGAAGTACGGCCTGAACACCAACGTGCTGAACAGCTACATCTCGGACTTCCACGGCACGTCGGTGCTGCTCTTTGAGCCCAAATATCCGGGGCAGCGGCCCAATCAACCATTGTGCATCGATTGCCACGGCGTTCACGATATCCTGTCGCCCAAGGACACCAATTCGTCCGTCTACAAGGAAAATCTGCTGGCGACCTGCCAGAAGTGCCATCCTTCTGCGACAAGCGATTTCCCGGATGCGTGGCTGAGCCACTATACGCCGTCGCTCAACAAGTATCCGCTTGTCTATCTGGTCAACCTGTTTTACGTGATCTTGATCCCGGTGGTGATTGGCGGCATGGCGCTCTTTGTCATATCAGACATCGGCCGTCGGCTCATCGATCGCCGGAAGGGAGGCTCGAAATGAGCGGCGAGCAGCGAACGTACACCCGGTTTAGCGTGGCCCAGCGCATCGAACATGCCACGATGTTCACGTCGTTTATCATCCTGGCAATTACGGGCTTGCCTCAAAAGTTCGCCACGGCCGGCTGGGCCCAGGGGCTGATCGGCCTGTTCGGCGGCATCGATACCACCCGCCAGATCCATCACGTAGCCGCGATCGTGCTGCTGGTCGTCTCGGCGTGGCACATCCTGGCCGTGGGCTATCGGCTGTATGTCCAGCGGGTGCGGCCCGCCATGCTGCCCGGCCTGAACGACGTGCGTGACGGCGTGGGCGCGGTGCTGTACAACCTGGGCCGCCGCCGCGAGCGACCGCAAGGCGATCGGTTTACGTGGGAAGAGAAAGTGGAATACTGGTCGCTGGTCTGGGGCGTGCTGATCATGGCGATCACCGGCTTCATGATGTGGAACCCCATCGCCACCACCAACTTGCTGCCCGGCGAATTCATCCCGGCTGCCAAAGTTGCGCACGGTTCCGAAGCCATCCTGGCAGTGCTGGCCGTGATCATCTGGCACTTTTACAGCGTCCACCTGCGCAAGTTCAACAAGAGCATGTTCACCGGCAAGATTACCGAGCATGAGATGCTGGAAGAACACCCGCTTGAACTGGCCCAGATCAAAGCCGGCGCCACGACCCCGGCCAAACAGATCGATCCTGTTGCTTATCGCAAGCGCCAACTGCGTTACGGCCCCATCGCCGGTGTCCTCGGCGTGGTGATGCTGTTTGGCATCTATCGGTTTATGACGTTTGAGAAGACGGCAATTGAAACTGTGCCGCCGCCGATTCCCACCAACATCGTGGTGTACTCACCACTGACACCGACGCCGCTGCCCACGCCGCGGCCGACCGCCACGCCGGAGCCGACCAAGGCGGTGGTCGTGTCTGACTGGGACTCAATCGCCTCGATCTTCGAACGTCACTGCGTCACGTGCCACAACGGCTCGGTGGCCGGCCTTGACCTGAGCACCTATGCAGGCGTCATGAAAGGCGGCAATGACGGCCCGGTTGTCAAGGCCGGCGATCCGGCCAACAGTTTGATCATCACCAAGATTCAGGGCGGCACTCACCCGGGCAAAGTCAGTCCGGCCGAGCTGCAGGCGATGCAGGCCTGGATTGCCAACGGCGCCAGCGAAACGGGCGGCGGGACACCAGTGACCGGCGCGGCGGCTGATACGTGGGATAGCGGCATTCAGCAGCTCATCGCCGCCAAATGCGCCGCCTGTCACGTCAACAACAACCTGGGCGGCCTGTCGCTGAAGACGTATCAAGACGCCCTAAAGGGTGGCAATGATGGCCCGGCCGTCGTGCCTGACGATCCGGCCAAGAGCCTGCTGGTTGAAATACAGCAGAAAGGCGGCCATCCCGGGCAGTTCTCGCCCGACGAGATCGATCGGATTATCGCGTGGATCAAGGCTGGCGCACCTGAGACAGCCGGCGCAGCGGCACCGACGCCTCAAACGGCGACCACCCCGTCAGCGGCCCCGGCAGCAACACCCACCGAGTGACGGTCGGCCGCGACAGCGGCCCTTGATCTGAGCCTGCCTTACACTAATTTTCTCTAAGGAGGAGGAATGAAGCGGCTCAGGCAAGCAATCCGACAGTTTTTTGTCCCGCCCAGCGGTGCGCGCCTATGGCGACGCCTGCTGCCGTGGGCCAGCCTGACGGCCGTGGTGGTCGTCCTGTTTTCTGGCGGTTCGGCTGTCTGGGAATACACCAATTCCCCGCAGTTTTGCGGCACCACCTGCCACACCATGCCGCCCGAATATACCGCCTACCTCACCTCGCCCCATGCGCGCATTCTATGCGTTGAATGCCACATCGGGCGAGATTTCATGGGCGGCGGTTTTGTGCTGCGCAAAGCCGGCGACGTCAAGCACGTCTTTGCCACAGTCTTCACCACTTATCAGTTCCCCATCCGCGCCGAGGACATGCGGCCCGCCCGTGAAACATGCGAACGCTGTCACTCACCGGACAAATTTGCCTCTGACAGCCTGAAGGAGATCAAGCGCTACGCCACCGATGTGGACAACACACCGTCCAGCATCTTCCTCATGTTGAAGACCGGCGGCGGCAGCAAGCGCCTGGGGTTGGGCAAAGGCATCCACTGGCACGTGCAGAACAAGGTTTACTATCTGCCCACTGATGCCGAAGAACAGACCATCCCCTACGTCAAGGTCATCGAGGACGACGGCAGCGTGACCGAGTACACCGATGTCACGGCCGGTCTCGATCCCGCCTCGATCGATCCCAAACGGCTCAAGGAGATGGACTGCATCACCTGCCACAACCGGATCACGCACCTGATTCCGCCGCCGTCCGACGAGATCGATCAGCTGCTGGCCATCGGCACCATCTCGCCCAAGATTCCCGAAATCCGGCTGAAAGCGGCCGAAGTCCTCAGCCAGACGTATGCGACAACGCAAGCCGCCATGGACGGCATCGCCGCGCTTAAGAGCTACTACCAGACCGCCTATCCCGATTACTACAGCGCCAACGCCGCCCAGCTCGACGGCGTCATCGCCACGCTGCAAGAGACCTACAAGCAGAGTTTCTTCCCGGAGCAAAAAGCTGATTGGTCCACCCACGCCAACAACGTGGGCCATCGCTTCTCGCCGGGGTGTTTCCGCTGTCACGACGGCAAGCACCTCGACGCGCAACAACAGGCCATCCGGTTGGAATGCAACCTGTGCCACTCCATCCCGGTCGTCGTCGGCCCCGATAAATTCGTCGCCAATATCGAGATCAGCCGCGGCCCCGAGCCGGAATCGCACCTGAACGCCAACTGGCTGGCGATGCACCGTGACGCCTTTGATGCCACGTGCGCGGCCTGCCACACCACCGGCAATCCCGGCGGCAGCGACAACAGCTCGTTCTGTTCCAACAGCGGCTGCCACGGCAACACCTGGCAATATGCCGGCCTCAATGCGCCCGCCGTGCGCCAGGTGGTGCAGAGCCAACTGCCGCCCACACCCACGCCGGCGCCCACGCCCATCCCGGCCGAAACTGAAGAACCCGTCCTGTCGTCAACACCGTCGCCGGCGGCCACCGCCCCTGCGTCAACCGGCGGCGCGCTCACCTACGACGGCGCCATTCAGGGTATCTTCAAAGAACGCTGTGGTTCGTGCCACGGCAGCGCGGCCATGGCGGGGCTTGATCTCCTGACCTATGCCGCCGCGTTGAAGGGCGGCAAAGACGGCGCCGTCATCGTGCCGGGCGATCCGGCCGGCAGTCTGCTGATCGAAAAGCAAAGCGCCAGCACGCCGCACTTTGGCCAGCTGTCCCTGACCGAACTGCAGCAAGTCACCGACTGGATCAAAGCCGGGGCGCCGGAGAAATGAAGACCAATCGGGCGGGGCATTGACGAATTCACCCGCCCGTGATAAAGTTTCACTCACCATGACGACGCGACCGATGCTGCGCAGCCATCATCATCAGCCTTTCCCGCCCGATCGGAGGTCTGGCTGATCGCGTCTGGCAGCTGCCCGGCAAAGCCCTTCGATCACTCGAAGGGCTTTTTGTTTGGGCCGCTCACGTGAAAGGTGTCTTATGAGACGTACTGATATTCGACTGGCGCTCCCGTCCAAAGGACGACTCGAAGCAGAAGCGTTGGCGTTCCTCGACGCCTGCGGGTTGGGCATCGACAAACCCAATCCGCGCCAGTACCAGGCCCGCGTGCCTGCCGTGCCCGATCTGTCGGTGCTGTTCCAGCGGCCCGGCGACATCGTGGTGGGCGTGCGGCAGGGCAGCCTCGACTTCGGCATCAGCGGCCTCGATGCGGTGGAAGAGAAACGCAACGGCGGCGCTGAGATCGTGATCTTGCACGAGGCGCTGGGCTTTGGAACGTGCTCGCTGGCACTGGCCGTGCCTGAAAGGTGGGACGAGGTGCTGAGCGTAAACGATCTGGTGAAGCGGCAACCTCAACACTCCGATCGGCTGCGCGTGGCGACCAAGTACCCCAATCTTACTCGAGCGTTTCTCGCTCAACACGGCCTCAGTGATATTCGCCTGATCGATGCCGAAGGCACCCTTGAAGTTGCGCCCACGATCGGTTACGCCGATCTGATTTCCGATCTCGTTTCGACCGGCACGACGCTGCGCGACAATCGCTTGCGCCCGCTGCCCGACGGCGTGATCTTGAAATCACAGGCGGTGCTGATTGGCAATCGCGCCGCTCTGCAGCAGCGCCCCGAAGTGCTGGCCGTGGCGCGGCACCTGCTGGAATTCATCGAAGCGCATTTGCGCGCGCAGGGCAGCTATCTGGTCTTCGCCAACATGCGCGGTGAGTCGCCGGCCGCCATCGCGCGGGCGATGCTGGCGCAGCCGCACCTGGGCGGCCTGCAAGGGCCGACGATCTCGCCCGTCATTACGCGCGAAGATCGCGCGTGGTTCGACGTCAACATCGTCGTGCGCAAGGACCAGCTCATGCCCACCATCCACGAACTGCGCGCCATCGGCGGCAGCGGCGTCGTCGTCACACCGGTCACGTATATTTTTGAAGAAGAGCCGCCGCGCTTCACGCAGTTGTTGCGCGTGTTGGAAAATGCTGAGGCGTAGGGTGTGTAAAGCGTAATGCGTAAAACGTAATGCGTAAAACGCAAAACGTAATACGTAATACGTAGTACGTAGTACGTAATACCTGATGCGACCCATGCCAGTCGTTTATGTTTCAAGTTTTACGTTTCACGTTTCACCCTTCATGGAGTCTGTCATGCTCAAAATCTATTCCGTTCCCGACGCTCGAGCCGCCCTCCTCAATCGCGTCAAGGCCGAGATGCCGCTGCCTGAGTCAATGAAGCAAAGTCTGCGCCGCATCTTTGGCCGCGAGGTGACGCCTGCCGCAGCTGTGGCCGAAATTCTGGCGGACGTGCGCGCGCGCGGCGATGCGGCGCTGCGCGAGTGGACGTTCCGCATCGACGGGGTAAAACCTGAGGGCTTGAAGATCGATCGGGTGGAGTTGGCCGCTGCGACCGCTCGTCTGCCGCACGAGTTGATCGAGTCGTTAACGTTCGCCGCCGATCGCATTCGTCGTTTTCATCAGCATCAGCCGCTGCCGTCATGGACCACCACTGACATGGGCGGCGTTTTGGGCCAAAAGATGACGCCGTTGTCGCGGGTGGGCGTGTACGTGCCGGGCGGCACGGCGCCGCTGCCATCGACCTTGCTGATGTGCGCGATTCCCGCTCAAGTCGCCGGCGTGCCGGAGGTGGTTGCCGTCACGCCACCGGGTCGCGGCACGGGCAAAATTTCGGATGTCATTCTGGCGGCCGCACATATCGCGGGCCTTGACACGATCTACACGCTGGGTGGTGCACAGGCGATTGCGGCGCTGGCCTATGGCACTGAGTCAATTCCGCGCGTCGATAAGATTGTGGGGCCGGGCAATTTGTTTGTGACGTTGGCCAAGCAACAAGTCTTTGGCCTGGTGGGACTCGATGGTTTGGCCGGCCCGACCGAGACCGTCGTGATTGCGGACGAATCAGCTGACGCGGCGTGGGTGGCCGCCGATCTGATCGCGCAGGCCGAGCATGATGTGCTGGCGTCGGCAATTTTGCTTACGCCGTCAACAGCCTTGGCTGAGAAGGTGCAGATCGAGGTGGCGCGGCAAATGGAGGAGCGCAGCCGCGCGTCGATCATCGCCGCGTCGCTGCAGGGGCAGGGCGGCATCGTCATCACGCGCGATCTGGATGAGGCCGTGCGTCTGGCCGACGAATACGCGCCGGAGCATATGTGCCTCGCCGTGGCGGACCCGACCAAATACGAAAAACTGATCACCCATGCGGGCGGCCTGTTCATCGGCGAACGCTCGTTTGAAGTGTTGGGCGATTACGTGGCCGGGCCAAGCCATACCATGCCTACGGGCGGCACGGCGCGCTTTGCGTCGCCGCTGAACGCGCTGGATTTCGTGCGGATTACGAGTTTGATTGCGTTGGACGATGAATCGTCGGCGGCGTTAAGCGAACAGGCGGCGCGCCTTGCCTTTGCCGAGCAGCTGGATGGTCATGCGACGGCGGCGCTGTTGCGGACAAATGTTAACCGCACAAACACGCAGGACGCCAGGCGATCCACGGAAGACTCCGTATCCTCTGTGCGCGCTGCGTCCGTGGCGGATATTGTCCGGCCCGACGTCGCGGCGATGAAGCCCTACACGCCCATTCTGCCGTTTGAGGTGCTGTCGCAAAAGTTGGGGCGCGCACCCGATCAGATCGTCAAGCTTGACGCGAATGAGAATCCTTACGGCCCGTCGCCAAAAGTGCGAGAAGCGCTGGCGCAGGCGCCATTCCTGCACATCTATCCCGATCCTGATTCGACGGCGCTGCGCGAAGCGCTGGCGAAGTTCACCGGCATGCCGCGCGAGCGGCTGTTGGCGGGCGCGGGCGCGGATGAGTTGATCGATCTGATCCTGCGGGCGGTGATTGAGCCGGGCGATGTCGTGATCGATTGTCCGCCGTCGTTTGGCATGTATCCGTTTTCGTCGGCGGTGAATGCGGCCCGGTATGTGGCCGTACCGCGCCGTGAAGACTTTTCGTTGGACATCGAAGCGATTGAAGAGACAGTGAAGTCGGAGCCGCGCGCCAAAGTGCTGTTTGTATGCTCGCCCAACAACCCCGATGGATCAATCGTGGCCGACGACGATCTGCGCCGCTTGCTGAAGTTGCCGGTGCTGGTGGTGCTGGATGAGGCGTATGTGGAGTTTGCCGCGGCCGCGTTGGTCGCCGCGAATGAATTCGCGGCCGATAATGAAAAACGCGATGAATCGCGTTCGGCCAGCCTGCTTCAGCAGGCTTCTGCTGATCAGCCCGCTGATTCATCAGCGGGCGCGGTGGGCCACATGGCGTGGACGCTTGATCATCCCAACCTCGTCGTCTTACGCACGTTCAGCAAGCTGGCGGCGTTGGCGGGCCTGCGCGTGGGCTACGGCGCTTTCCCGGCCTGGCTGCTGCCGCACCTGTGGAAGATCAAACAGCCGTATAATGTCAATGTCGCGGCGTCAGTGGCCGCCATCGCGTCGCTGAACGATCTGCCGTATTTGCAGACCACCGTCGAGCGGTTGGTGGCCGAGCGCGATCGGCTGTGGGCCAAACTCAACGAGTTCGCTTTTCTGAAGCCGTATCCGACTCATTCGAACTTCATACTGTGTCGCGTGATCGATCGCGATGCAAAGGCTTTGAAGCAGGCGTTGGAAAGGCAGGGCGTGCTGGTGCGTTACTTCGACAAGCCGGGCTTGCAGAATTGCATCCGTATCAGCGTGGGTAAGCCGGAACAGACGGCGGCGTTGGTGGAGGCGTTGCGGGCGGTGACGAGTGTGGCGTGAAATGCATGACGTAAAACGTGAAACGTGGAACGTAAAACGTAAAACGTGAAGCGTAATGGAGAAGCTATGAACTATGATGAATGGCTGAAAGCGGTGCCGGAAGAGATTACGGCTGATTCGTTGTGGAAGATGAACGCTTATCGTATCGCGTTGTTTTTGACTGATCTGGGGTGGCAAGATGTTCCGAAGCTGGCACGCGATCATCGGCTGATTGGCCTGTCGGATCAGCTTTATCGCGCGCTCGGCTCAGTGAGCGCTAATTTGGCTGAAGGCTATTCTCGCGGCACCGGGCCTGATCGCGCCCGCTTTTATGAGTATTCGCTGGGCTCCGCTCGTGAGAGCCGGGATTGGTATTACAAGAGCCGGCATGTGCTTGGCGAAGAAGTCGTGCGGCACCGAATGCAGCTGCTGGCAGATATTATCCGCCTGTTGTTGACGATGGTGCCGCAGCAGCGTGGCCGCCTTCTCCGCGACGACTCGTTCCCTTATGAAGTCAACGTCTCGGCGTTCGACAACGATCTGAACCTTGCCGATCTGACAGACCTGCTTGACCATGTACCCTTATCGGAAACCTGATTTATGCCTTACGTTTTACGCTTTACGTATTACGTTTCACGCCTTACCTTTTACGGAGTTGCCATGCGAACTGCCACTGTTGGCCGCACAACAACTGAAACAGACATTCAACTAAGTCTAAACGTTGACGGGACCGGACAATGCACCGTCTCAACCGGCATCGGCTTTCTCGATCATCTGCTGCGGCACATCGCCGTGCACGGCTTGTTTGACCTGGAAATCAAGGCGAGCGGTGATCTGGAGATCGACGCACATCACACCGTCGAAGATGTCGCCATTGTGCTGGGGCAGGCGCTCGATCAGGCTCTGGGTGATCGCAAGGGTATCGTGCGGATGGGCAGCGCTTATGTGCCGATGGACGAAGCGCTGGCCTTCGTGGCTGTCGATCTGAGCGGGCGACCGTACGCCGTGATCGCTGCCGAGTGGCATACGCCCGCGATCGGTTTGCTGCCGACGACGTTGATTCCGCACTTCTTGGAATCGTTCGCCTTTAATGCGCGCCTCAATCTGCACGCCCGCGTTGAGTATGGCCGCGACGATCACCATCAGGCGGAGGCGCTGTTCAAGGCGCTGGGTCGCGCGCTGGACACGGCGACGCGACTGGATGAGCGGCGGGCGGGCGTGATACCTTCGACGAAGGGTACACTGTGAGACGTTGAGTGGAAAACTAAAGCGTCACAAGTAAAACGGAAAACGTAAAACGTATGATCGCCTTAATCGATTACGGCATCAGCAATCTTCGATCTGTCCAAAAAGCCTTTGCGCATTTGGGCGTGGACGTGACGCTGGTCGATACGCCCGATCAGCTGGCGCGGGCTGAACGGCTGATTTTGCCCGGCGTCGGTGCGTTTCGCGCGGGCATGGCCGGCTTGCGCGCGCGCGGCTTGATCGAGCCGATCAGGCAGGCGGTGGCCAGGGGCACACCCCTTATGGGCATTTGTCTGGGCATGCAGCTGCTCTTTGAAGCCAGCGACGAATTGGGCGATACTGAGGGCCTTGCCCTGTTACCCGGCCGTGTGACAAGAATCCGGCAAGGCGCTAACGCTCACTCGTCACTCGCCACTCGTCACTCGTTAAAAATCCCCCACATGGGCTGGAATCAACTCGATGTGGTGCGCGATCATCCGTTGGTGCGCGGCCTCGCATCAGGGGCATATGCCTACTTCGTGCATTCGTATGCGGTTTATCCTGAGCAGGCAGACATCGTGATGGCGACGACGGACTATGGCGGCCCGTTTGCGTCCATCGTCGGGCGCGGCAACATCTTCGGTTTGCAGTTTCATCCCGAAAAGAGCCAGGCGGTGGGCTTGAGGCTGCTGCAAAACTTTTTGGAGATGAGCGGCTAATGAGCAACGGGTAATGAGTAAGGGACGATACTCATTACTCGTCACTCGTCACTCAGTATGAACATTTATCCGGCAATTGATTTGCGTAACGGTCAGGTCGTTCGTCTAAAGTACGGCGATCCCGATCAGCAGACGGTGTTTGACCGCGATCCGTTGAACGTGGCGCACCGCTGGGCCGAAGCGGGCGCGGCCTGGCTGCACGTGGTCAACCTCGACGGAGCGTTTGGCGATGACGCGGGCGCCGCTGCGAAGAATCGCGCGTGCTTGAAACCGCTGTGTGCAGCGGGCCTGCGCGTGCAATTTGGCGGCGGCCTCCGATCGATCGGCGACATCGAAGCGGCCTTGAGTCTGGGCGTTGAACGAGTGATCTTGGGCACCCTGGCAATTGAGCAGCCAACGAGTGTGCCTGAGGCGATCAGAACGTTCGGCGCGGAACACATCATTGTCGGCCTGGATGCGCGCGATGGACAGGTCATGACACGCGGCTGGCAAGTGAATGGCGGGAACGACGTGATCTCGATCGGGCGGCAGCTGCGATCGAATGGCGTGGAAATTGTGGTGCATACAGACATCGGGCGTGATGGCGTGCTATCGGGTGTGAATGCACCAGCGTCGCTTGCGCTGGCGAAGGCGACCGGCCTGAAGGTGATCGCGTCGGGCGGCGTGAATTCGATCGGGGACGTGCTGGGCCTGAAAAACACGCCCGAAATTGAAGGCGTCATCATCGGCCGCGCGTTATATACCGGCGCGATCAATCTGCGTGAGTTATTAATCCAACTGGGGTGATCATGCCATTGACTCATACGCGCACTTTTCGTGTGCGCTACGGCGAATGCGATGCGTACGGACACGTGAACAACACGCAATACGTGCGTTACATGCAAGAAACGGCGTTCGATGCGTCGGCAGCGGCCGGTTACGATTTTGCCCGTTATGAGGCGCTGGGTCAGTACTGGCTGGTGCGTGAAACCGAGGTGGAATATTTGAAGCCGCTGAGGTATGGCGACACGTTTGAGGTGACCACGTGGGTGGCCGATTTCCGGCGCGTGCGTTCGCGGCGGGCGTATGAGTTCCGCAAAGCGGGCGAGAGCGAGTTGACGGCGCGCGCGGCCACCGATTGGGTGTACATCGACAACGCGACACAGCGCCCGACGACGGTGCCGGCGGACATGATCGCGGCGTTCTGGCCCGACGGCACGCAGCCGCCCGCAGAAAAACGCGAGCCGTTTCCGCCGCGCCCGCCGGAGCCGCCATCGATCTTCACTCAGCGGCGCAAAGTGGTGTGGCGCGACATCGACGGCGCGTGGCACGTGAATAACACGGTCTATTTGCAATACGCCGATGATGCAGGCATGGCAATCCTGGATGCGTATGGCTGGCCGGTGAAGCGCATGCTGGCCGCGGGCTTTGGCATCTTCGTGCGGCGCAATCGCATCGAGTATCTGCAGCCGGCGCTGTTGGGCGATGAGATTGAGATCGCCACGTGGGTGTACGGCGTGCGGCGCGCGACGGCCACGCGCTATTACGCGATCACGCGCGTCAGCGATGGCGCGCTGCTGGCGCAAGTCCACGCCCATTGCGCGTGGGTCAATTTGACGACCGGTCAGCCGATTAAGATTCCGGCCGATTTCTGGGCGGATTTTGCAGCCAACGCCGCCGCCTGATCTCTGGCGCTCATTCGCCGACTTTACCCATGTTAGCCAAACGCATCATCCCGTGTCTGGACATCAAAGACGGCCGCGTCGTCAAAGGCGTGAACTTCGTGAACCTGCGCGATGCAGGCGATCCGGTGGAGCAGGCGCGCCTCTATGATCAGGCTGGCGCCGATGAACTGGTCTTTCTCGACATCACCGCCACCTCCGATGCACGGCAGACGGCAGCCGAGCTGGCTCGCCGCGTGGCCGATGAAGTCTTCATCCCGTTCACCATCGGCGGCGGGCTGCGCACCCTCGACGACATCCGCGCGATCCTGCGCGCCGGCGCCGACAAGGTCAGCCTCAACTCGGCGGCGGTGAAAAATCCCGAATTGATCACGCAGGGCGCCGAACTCGCCGGCTCACAAGCGATGGTGGTGGCGATTGATGCCAGAAGCAATCCGGAATCGACATTCGACCATCCGCAGTGGGAGGTTTTTGTAAGCGGCGGCCGCATCCCGACCGGCCTCGACGCGATCGAGTGGGCGCGTGAGGCCGAGCAGCGCGGGGCGGGCGAAATCCTGTTGACGAGCATGGACGCCGACGGCACGCGCAACGGGTTTGATCTGGCGCTAACGCGCGCGGTGGCCGAAGCGGTGAACATCCCGGTCATCGCGTCGGGTGGCGCCGGGCGGCTGGAGCATTTTCTTGAAGCCGTGACCGTGGGCAAAGCCGAAGCCGTGTTGGCCGCCTCACTGTTTCACTATCAACAGTTGACGATTGCCGAAGTGAAGGCCTATCTGGCGCAGCATCAGGTGCCCGTGCGGCCGGTTCAGAAATAACCACGGCGTTCACGGAGAACACGGAGAAGCTGGGACTTCTTGTGTCCTCTGCGATATGGGAGTATCTATCGCATGTTCGACATCAAATGGGACGAACGCGGCCTGGTTCCCGCCATCGTGCAGGATGCGGCCACACAGCAGGTGCTGATGCTGGCCTACATGAATGCTGAGGCGCTGCGCCTGACCCGGGAGACGGGCGAGGCGCACTTCTGGTCGCGCAGCCGCGGCGAGCTGTGGCGCAAAGGCGCAACAAGTGGTAATGTGCAGTACGTGCGCGAAGTGCGCATCGATTGCGATGCGGATACGATCTTGCTGCTGGTCGATCCGGCGGGACCGGCGTGCCATACCGGCGAAGTGAGTTGTTTCTATCGGGTGATGAGTAATGAGTAATGAACGACTAGCTCCTTACTCGTTACTCGTCACTCATTAAAAAGGGTTGACCCATGTCCCAAATTCTCGATGACTTGTACACCACCATCCTCGATCGCAAAGTCAATCCGAAACCCGGCTCGTACACCCATTCATTATTTGATGCCGGCGCGGACGAGATCGTGAAGAAGGTGGGCGAGGAAGCGATCGAGGTCATTCTCGCGGCGAAAGCCCAATCGGATCAACGGCTGGTTGAAGAAGCCGCCGACTTGATCTATCATCTGTTGGTGGCGCTGGCTCTGCGCGGCGTGACGCTGGCGCAGGTGGAAACTGAACTCGAAGCGCGGCATCGACGATAGGAGGATTCATGGCCGACGAGGTTTACGGCAGTATCGAAGCGGGCGGCACCAAATTTGTGTGCGCGGTTGGCACGGGGCCGGCTGACGTGCGCGCCGAAACGCGTTTTCCCACCACGACGCCCGACGAAACGATCGGGCGGGCCATGGCGTTTTTCGCGGAACAGCGGCAACGCTGGCCGCTGGCCGCGATCGGGGTGGGCGCCTTCGGCCCGATCGATCTGCGGCCCGATTCCCCTACCTATGGCTATGTCACCTCCACGCCCAAGCCGGGCTGGGCGAACACCGATTTTGTGGGGCGGCTGCGCGCACAACTGAACGTGCCGGTGGGGTTTGACACGGACGTGAATGCCGCCGCGCTGGGCGAGCATCGCTGGGGCGCGGCGCAGGATGTGGACTCGTGCGTGTACATCACCATCGGCACGGGCATCGGCGCCGGGTTAATCATCAACGGGCGGCCCGTGCACGGCCTCGTGCATCCCGAAGCAGGACACATGCTGCTGCGCCACGACCTGACCGCCGATCCGTTTCCGGGCGCGTGTCCGTTTCACGGTGACTGCTTCGAGGGGTTGGCGTCCGGCCCGGCGCTGAAGCGGCGGTGGGGCCGCCCTGCCGAAGAGTTGACGGGCGAGGAGCAGGTCTGGCAGCTGGAAGCACACTACATTGCGCTGGCGCTGGTCAACCTCATCTGCGCGGTGTCGCCGCAGCGCATTGTGCTGGGCGGCGGCGTGATGCAAAACGAGTTCCTGTTTCCGCTGATCCGCTGCCAGGTTCAGAACCTGTTGAACGGCTACGTCCAATCGCCGGACATTCTGCACCACATCGACGGCTACATCGTGCCGCCGGGGCTGGGCAACCGATCGGGCCTGCTGGGGGCGATCGCGCTGGCGCAGCTGGCCTGAAGCATCGTTCAAAGCCAGCGGGATTTTGCTCTTGACAAGACCCGATCGGCTTGTTACAATCCCGATAGTCAATCCTGACTATTCAGGCATGAGGCATGGAACGCGAACTGCTGCTGCTGGGGTTTCTGCGCCGTGAGAAGATGCACGGCTATCGGCTCACTGAATTCATCGAGCAGAACATGGCCGCCTGCACGGATCTGAAAAAGCCCACCGCCTACTTCTTGCTGGACAAGATGGCGAAGCAGGGTTGGATTACGATGCGCGAAGCGCGTCATGGCAACCGGCCGCCGCGGCGCGTGTATCAGGTGACGGCCAAAGGGGAGGCCGCCTATCAGCGGCTGCTGCGCGAGAATCTGGCGGCCTTCATCGAAACGAAATTCCCCGGCGACGTGGGGCTGGGCTTCGCCGACGATCTCGAACCGGCGGAGGTGCTGGCGCTGCTGGCCGAGCGCCGATCGGACCTGGCGGCGAAACTGGCAGAGATGCGGGCAGCGCCGCCGCATGGCGGCTCGCTGCAGCTGATCATCGATCATCAAGTGGCTCACCTGGCGGCGGAGTTGGACTGGCTGGACGCCGTGATAAGCAAATTCAAGCGCAAATCAAAATAGCGCGGTTCTAATCAGGAGGTAGTGGATGGAGCTGGTGTTGATGTTGCATTCGATCGTGCGCTGGCTGATCGTGCTGGCCGGCGTGATCAGTCTGGGGCGGTATGCGTGGGTGTTGATCGGCCGCGCGGCGGGCGGCAAAATGGATCGCGGCCTGATGGCGGCCTATACGGGCTTGCTGGATCTGAATGTGCTGCTGGGGCTGATCTATTTGCTGTGGTCGGGGTTGGCTACGCCGATCGGTTTTCCGTTCCCGCGCATCGAGCACGCCGTGACGAACGTGGTGGCCGTGGTCGTGGCGCACCTCTTTGCGGCGCGCGCCCGGAAAGCGGCCGATGCCAGGGCCATGGCGCGCACTAATCTGCTGGGCATTGTGATCTCGCTGGGGCTGGTGGTGGTCGCCGTGGCGGTGATCGGCGGTTGGTCGAGGTAGCGATCATGGCCCGTACCCGTGACAATTCGCGGCCGGTCGATCCGGCCGACAAGATCGACTTCAAGAAGATCTTCCCGATCTTCATGGTGGTCTTGATCGATCTGCTGGGCGTCACCATCATCATTCCGCTGCTGCCGCTGTATGCGCGCACTTTTGGCGCGGACGCGTTTACCATCGGCGTGCTGGGCGCCACTTACCCCGTCATGCAATTCATCGGCGCGCCGGTGCTGGGCCGCCTGTCCGATCGATATGGCCGCAAGCCGGTGTTGGTCTTCAGCCAGATCGGCACGTTCGCCGGCTTTATCCTGTTGGGGCTGGCCGGTTCGCTGCCGATCCTGTTTGTGTCACGCGTCATCGACGGCCTGTCGGGCGCCAATGTGTCCACCGCGCAGGCGATGATCACCGACAGCACCACGGAGCGCAATCGCACGCAGGGCCTGGGTCTGATCGGTGCGGCGTTTGGGCTGGGATTCGTGATCGGGCCGGTCATCGCTTTTCTGGCGCTGGCGTTGAGCAATAACAACTATGCCATGCCGGCTTTTGTAGCCGCCGGCTTCTCGTTGATCTCGATTTTCTTAAGCGTCTTCAAGTTGCAGGAGACCCTGCCGCTGGAAAAGCGCGGCGCAGGCCCGGCGCGCGCCTCAGCGCTGTCCATGCGCACGCTGTTCACAGCACTGCGACATCCCAGTGTGGGCCTGCTGCTGATTTTGATCTTCGCACAGCAAATCGCGTTCGGCGGATTTGAGCAATTGCTGTCGCTGTTCACCCTGAGCGAACTTGGCCTGGGCGCGTCGGGCAATGCCATTATCTTCGTGTTTGCGGGCATCATCGTGGTGGTCGTGCAGGGCGGGCTGGTGGGCAAGTGGAGCCGCCAGTGGGGCGATCGACGGCTGGTGTTCACCGGCCTGCTGGCGCTGGCTATCGGCCTGGGCGTGATGGCCTTTACGCCGCAGCAGCCGCTGCCCGGCTATTCGCGGGCGGCCATGCAGGCCGAGCTGTCGCAGCGCGAAAATGTGGCCGCGCATTCCAATCCCACCGCCGGCGGTGATGCGTCCAACGTGGCGCTGCCGCCCGATGACAATACCGGCTGGCTGGGCCTGATCTGGCTGCTGGCGGCGATGGTGCCCACCGCGATCGGCGGTGGCATTTTGCAGCCGGCCATCAACAGCCTCATCACCAAGCGTATCGAGCCGGGCGAGGTGGGCGGCATGCTGGGCATCAGCGCCTCATTACTCAGCGGCGCCAATGCGCTGGCTCCGCTGCTGGGCGGATTGCTGTTTGCGGCCTTCAGCCCGCGCGCGCCGTTTGTATTCTGGGCGCTGATCATGCTGGGCTTGTGGCTGGCCGCGCGCGCAGCGATCAAACCCGGTCGCGAAGAACAGCTGGCGGCCGGGCTGGCCCGCGGCGGCGCGCACTAGCCGATCGGGCGCGGCGGCGAACCGTGTGGTAGAATGCAACCGAGATCTGCTTCGGGTGGAAAGAAGAGTCGATGTCGCGCCGCAAACTGATCGGGTTGTTGGTGGCCGCCGGACTGATCGCCGTTGCGGGCGGCGTGGTAATCTGGCGCTATACCGCGCCGATTGAGATTCGCATCGAAGCGGAGATTCACGATAATCTGCCGTTCGTCGCAGAGACCATCCCGCCGGTGGTGTGGGCGCGCCCCGGCGAGATGGTCAGGGTGATCTACCGCATTCACAACCAGGACCTGCGCCCGCTGGAAGCGTTTGGCCGCTACGAGATTTCCCCCGCCTCCGCCACTGATCAGATCAAGGTGTTTCTCACGCAGTGCAGCGGCCTCAACACGTTTCAGAACGGTTTTCCGTCGGATTACGAAGTGTTGTTTCGCGTGCAGCCGGCCGGCCTGACGGGCGCCACGCAGCTGGCGCTGCGCCACGTGTTCGATCAGGCCACGCCGCGCTAAGGAGTGATACTTATGCGATTGCGCTGGCTGGCGTGGCTGGCCGCCGCCGTCCTGCTGACGGCCTGTGCGCACACCTTCAACGGTGTGACGGGCAGCACGCCCGCGCCGGACTTCAGCCTGACCGATCAGACCGGTCAGCCTTTCAAGTTGAGTGATTTCAAGGGCCGGTGGATTCTGCTGGCGTACGGTTACACGCACTGTCCCGATGTGTGCCCGATGACGCTGTCGATTCTGCGGGACGTGAAGAAGCAGATCGGGGCCGACGAGCAGACGCTGGGCGTGGCTTTCGTCACGATCGATCCAGAACGCGACACGGCCGACATCATGGGCAAGTACGTGGCGCACTTCGACGCCACGTTCAAGGGCCTGACCGGCACGCCCGCCGAGATTGCGGCGGCGGCGCAGCCGTACAACGTGAAGTATGAGAAAAAGGCCAGCACGCCGGCGGTGGGCTATGTGATGAATCACACCGCCTACGTTTACCTGATCGATCCGCAGTTTCGACTGCGCGTTACGTATCCGTTTGGTGTGAAATCCGAGGAGATCGCCGGCGATCTGCGATACTTGATGAGTCAGCCGGAATGACGAACGGCTCGTGTATCACACGCCGGGACCCGAATGATCACGTGATCCTTCGGGTTTTTTGTGGCCGACCGGCTTCGGTCCCGCCCGGCCCGGGCGGCAGTTGCCGTTTGGGTGATCGAACTGATAAGTCGTGAACCGGTTGACAGGGAGTGGATACAGCATGGGCTTTGAAGTCGAGCCGTTTAATGATCGGGCGCTGCGCAGACTGCGCGGCCTGTTTGCCAGCGGCGTGACGGTGGTCACCACGGTGCAAGACGACCGCCTGCGCGGCGTGACCGTCAGCGCCTTTGCCTCCATCTCGCTGGAGCCGCCGCTGGTGATGATCGCGTTGGCGCGCGAGACAGCCACAGCCGAGATGATCGCCGCGGGCGGCGTGTTTGCCGTGAATATCTTGAGCGACGATCAGGAGTTTCTGTCAGAGCGTTTCGCCGCGCGCGCGCCGATTGTGAATGAGCGCTTCGAGGGGGTACCGTACGAGACGGCGATTACCGGCGCGCCTCTGCTGCCGCAATCGATCGCGTGGTATGACTGCCGCGTTGAGTCGACCTACGACGGCGGCGATCATCTCATCTTCATCGGGCGGGTGGTCGCCATCGGTTTTGGCGATGAGTCGCGGCAGCCGCTGCTGTACTATGCCAATCGCTATGCACGGCTGAAAGATTGACGCGGGAAAACGACCGCGCTGTTGACCACGTCCTTGTGTTACCCGCCGCCCGACAATTCGCTCAGGGCGGGCGGACTGCCCTGCCAGCGCCGCACTTCGTTCCCACTGGCGTCAAACAACACAAAAGTTGGCGTGCCCTGAAAAGCGTGCCGATCGGCAAATGCGCGGCCGGCCGGGGTGAGAACGTCCACACGCATCACGCGCCCTGCCGTCCAGTCCTGTTCGAGCCGATCCACGATCGGCCTGGCCGCCAGGCAGGCGATTCAATAGTTGGAGTAAAACTCGACCAGCGTGGGACGGCCCGCTCGAAGCGCGGCTTCGTAATCAGCAGCGGTGTTGAGCTGCCCGCCGTCGGGGGTGCGCAGCGCCAGCCAGCCGGCGGCCGCCACGGCGGCCAGCGCGCCCCAGAGCAGCC
>CAZKBQ010000040.1:0-42542 GCA_964550855.1 uncultured Anaerolineae bacterium | reverse complement strand
AGCCGCCCACGGCCACCGCCACGGCCGCGCCCACCTCGACGCCGGAGCCCACCGCCACGCCTGTGCCGACGCCGGAGCCGCTGCCCACCGACGCGCCCTATTCGCCGCCGGCCACCAATCCCACAGGCACCACCGGCGAAAAATGGATCGACGTGGATTTGACCAATCAACGGCTGGTGGCGTATGAGGGCGACACAGCGGTGTACTGGGTGACGGTCTCCACCGGCCTGCCCGATACGCCGACCGTCACCGGGCAATATCGCATCTACGTGAAGTATGAGGCGCAGACGATGTTCGGGCCGGGCTACTACCTGCCGGACGTGCCCTATGTTATGTATTTCTACTTAGGCTACGGCATCCACGGCACGTACTGGCACAACAACTTTGGGCATCCCATGAGCCACGGCTGCGTCAACACCCCCACACCAGATGCTAAGTGGTTATACGAATGGGCGCCGGTGGGCACGCTGGTCAACGTGCATTACTAATCCCTGAACCAAAAATACAGACGCCCTGCCCGGAGGGCAAGGCGTCTGTGACCATGCCGCAGCTAAGCCGTCAGGCAATTTTCCGCGCTTCCATGTAAAAGCGTTTTTCGCGCGCCTCGCCCATCGAGAAGGTTTTGCGCGGCAGCACGCCGTCCAGCAGGACAGTCCTGAACAACTCGCTCTTCGCCATGCCCGGCAAATACACGCCCACATTGCCCGGCCGGCTGCCCAGCGCCACAGTCACCTCGCCGCCGTGCACGTAGTCGATCTTCTCCGCACCGCCCGCTTTGAGGAACGCATCGAGAAACGGCTGAATCGCCCCGACCGGCAGATTGGATGCCGGTTGATCGATCTCGATCACGCCGAACGATCGGCCGCCGCCCACCAGCCCAATGGTATGTCGCGGGCCACGCGCTTCATCCACCCGCCTCATCATCTCCTCGGCGCCGGCTGCCGGCGTGTAGGTCAGACGCGCGCCAAAAAAGTCTTGCAGCGCCGCGTACACATCGCGCTTAAGCCCGAACAGCACGCGATGGATCGGCTCGAAGTCCAGCCCCTCATCGTGGACGTTTTCAATTTCGACGAGCGCGTAGCGCGCGGGATGTTCCGGCCCCACCGATGGTTTGAGCTTGTCCCAAACGGCTTTGGCAGTCGCCAGTGAGTGATTGCCGTCGCCTAGCGCGTAGAGCAGCACCGGCCGATCGGCGGGCACGCCATATTTGGCCGCAAAGACCTCGGGACGCGCCAACTCGCGCAGTGCGGCGATAACGCCGTTTTCAAGCGCGGCATCCGTCACCGCGTAACCGGTCAGATGTCCGCTGTCCAGCATCAGATCAAAATCGTACAGCCGGTCAAGGCGGGCCTTCGCCGCCGCCAGCGGCTCGATAACCGTGCGCTGCGGATCATCGATCAGCACCAGGATGTGCGGCAGTTCCAGCAGAGCGCCTTCGCGGATCTTCATGCGCGGCGGCAGCCGTTCCACGATGGTGCCTTCGGTGGCGCGAATCAGGCTGGCCGAACCGGCCGTGTAGTCGTAGCGCTCCAGATCGAGGCAGGCCATCAAACCCCGGCGCGTCCGACCGGCCGCCGTGCGCTCGACGTAGATCAGGCCATCACGAGGCACCAAAACGCCATCGTCCAGATACCGACGCATCGCCGTCTGAATGCGCTCGATGCGGGCGGCTTCGCCCGGCTTTTCCAAGTAAATCTCCGGTAGCGTCAGATGAAACGTGGACGGCGCATCGCCGACAAAGCGCTCGACCTGTTCCCAGTATTCCGGCTGCGACGTGAATTGATCGACGGCAATCACCGCCCATTTGGTCAGATCGATGCCCGGTCGGGGCAGATACACTTCGGGGATGAGCAAGCCGAGATCGGGATATGCTTTCATGACTATCGTCCGTTCAAGTGTGATAGATAAACAGAGTCACGCGTTGGTCGGCACGCGTGACTCTGACGGCGGCGCAGGTCAGGCCAATTGCGGCTCGGGCACGTAGGTCCGGGCAAACTCCACGACGATCTGGGCCACTTCCGCGCCGATGCGGCTCTGCGCTTCCTTCGTCGCCGCGCCGATGTGCGGCGAGCCGATGACGTTGTCCAGTTTGAGGAGCTTCCAATCGGTGGGCGGCTCTTCGACGAACACATCCAGCGCGGCGCCGGCCACTTTGCCGCTGACCAGCGCGTCGTAGAGTGCATCCTCGTTGACCACGCCGCCGCGCGCGCAGTTGATGATACGGACGCCGGTCTTCATGCGCGCAAACTGTTCGGCCCCCAGCATATTGGCGGTGTCCTTGGTCTTGGGCACGTGCAGGCTGATGTAGTCCGACCGGGCCAGCAGTTCGTCCAGCGACACCATCTGCACCCCGAACAATGGCTTGGCCGATGGATCGTAGGCGATGACCGTCATGCCCAACAACATGGCGCGCTTGGCGGTTTCGCCGCCGATGTGGCCCAGCCCGATGATGCCCAGCGTCTTGCCGCCCACTTCGTCGCCTTCAAATGATTTCTTCTCCCACTTCTCAGCCTTCAGGCCGGCGGTGGCGCGGTACAACGAGCGCGCCAGCATGAAGATGTAACCGATCGCCATTTCAGCCACCGACACCGACGACGCGAGCGGCGTGTTCTTGACCACGATGCCTTTGCTGCGCGCATAGTCCACGTCGATGGTGTCCAGCCCCACGCCGCCGCGCACAATGAGCTTCAAATTGGGGCAGACATCGATCAGCGGTTGACGGATCTTGGTGCGCGAGCGCACGACCACGACATCGTAGCCGGGCAGGACCGTCATCAACTGCTCCGGCGTAATCTCGAAGTCGGTATCGACGATCAGGCCGGCCGCCCGCAGCTGCTCGATGCATTCCTTTTCGGTTTTGTCGCAGACCAGCACCTTCATGGTGTCATTCTCCTGGCAGATGAATTCCGGCGAGTCAACAAATCGGGACAAGCCGCGCGGCGTGTCCCGACAAAGTGTTGAGATCATTTCACAACTGCCATTCTAACGAGGGGGCCGACCTTTGTCAACGGAGGGCTATCAATGGATAAACGTGCCGAATGTCCTTTGTGAATTGCGCGACAGGCGGCTATAATGGGCCTCCAGCGCGCCGCTGCGTGCGCGTCACCGCCCGAATTACCCGACAGGAGAGAAATAAAATGTCCACTGCAACAAAACGCGCCCACAATTTCAATGCCGGCCCATCGGTTCTGCCGCTGCCTGTACTGGAACAGGCCCAGCGCGAATTGCTGGATTTCAAAGGCACCGGCATGTCGGTGATGGAGATCAGTCATCGCTCCAAGGAATTTGAAGGTGTCATTGGCGAAGCCGAACAGGATTTGCGCACGTTGATGGGTATTCCGTCAAATTACAAGGTGCTATTCCTTCAGGGCGGCGCCACGCTGCAGTTTGCCATGATCCCGATGAATCTGCGTGCGCCCAACGGCTCGGCCGATTACATCGTCACCGGCTCGTGGAGCAAGGCCGCCGTCAAAGAGGCCAAGAAGCTCGGCGTGACCAAACTGGCCTACAACGGCGAAAACGCGGGCTTTAAGGGGCTGCCGGGTCAATCGGATCTGAATCTGGACCCGCAGGCCGCCTATCTGTATTTCTGCTCCAACGAAACCATCCACGGCGTGGAATTCAAGGACGAACCTGTGCCGCCCGCCGGCGTGCCGCTGATCGTCGACACGTCGTCGGATTTCATCAGCCGCCCGATCGATGTGTCAAAGTACGGGCTGATCTACGCGGGGGCGCAGAAAAACGCCGGGCCGGCCGGTGTGGTGGTCGTCATCATTCGCGAAGACCTGCTGGAACGGGTGCCCGACAATTTGCCGGTGATGCTGGATTACAAGGCCCAGGTTGCCGGCGGCTCCATGCACAACACGCCACCGTGCTTCGCCATCTACATGGTGGGCCTGGTCTTCAAGTGGGCGCTGGCGCTGGGCGGGCTGACCGAAATTCAGCGCCGCAACGAAGCCAAGGCCAGCCTGATTTACCAGGTGATCGACGAGAGCGGCGGCTTCTATCGCGGCCACGCCCTGCCCGAGGCCCGCTCCAAGATGAACATCACTTTCCGCCTGCCCAGCGAGGAATTGGAGGACATGTTTGCCAAAGAGGCCAAGCAGCTTAACATGATTGGCCTTAAGGGTCATCGCTCCGTCGGCGGCATGCGGGCTTCCACGTATAACGCCCTGCCCCTCGAATCGGCCCAGGCGCTGGCCGAGTTCATGAAGGACTTTCAACGCAAGAACGGCTGACGCTCGCGCCTGCGCGGCGTGAAGCCTGGCGCGGGGTTGCAATGTTGTGCGGAATCAGTTATAATGCGGCGCGGTCGCGAGGCAGACCCGAAGCAAAATCGGCCCCGCGCCGCCGTTCGGGGCGTAGCGCAGTCCGGCTAGCGCGCACGGTTCGGGTCCGTGAGGTCCGGAGTTCAAATCTCCGCGCCCCGACAGTAAATCACCCGGCTGGCTTTTCAAGCCAGCCGGGTGATTTTTCAGTAGAGTTTCCCGCCGCCCCCGACAGCGATCTATTCCCAGGGCGGTCTCCACGCCAACGGTAACAGATTTATCCGCACGTCGCCGCCATTCAACGCCACGAGTTTCCGACGCGCGTGCGCCAGTGCCACTTCGCCCGCCGGACAGCCGGGGCAGTTCATTACCAGATCGACTTCGATCACCTCATCGGTCGTTCGAACCGCGTGCACCATATCCAGCGCGATCAGTGACATCCCGAACGACGGATGAAGCACGTCCTCCAGCGCAGCGCGGACATCAGTTTCGGTGACCATCAGGCAGGATACCGGATGCTTCAATGCGCTTGCGAATGGCCGGGACGGAAATCTTGTCGCCGCTGCAGATCGGCCTGCGCCTGGCATGAATCGCCAGTGCAGAGAAACAGCACCCGGCGTTTCATGAGTTCATCCCCTGGGCCAATACATGATCACCGCCACGCCGATCAAACAGATCAACCCGCCGATCAGGTCAAATGTATCCGGCGGCTTGCGATCGATCTGCCACCCCCACAGCAGCGATAACACGACGAAAACTCCACCGTAAGCCGCGTACACGCGCCCGAAATTGAACGTGGCGGGTTGAAGCGTTGGGATGATGCCGTACAGAACCAGAATGACACCGCCGATCAATCCCAGCAAAACGCTTTTACCGTCGCGTAACCAGAGCCAGATCAGATAGCCGCCGCCGATCTCACACAGACCCGCTATCAAAAACAAGCCGACCGATTGGATGATCTGCATCTCCGTTCGCCCCCCTGTAGATCGTCTCGCCTAATTCGGTCAGCATTCTTACACCTTTCACTTCATTTGGCAATAACGGGATTTGCACGATCGGAGTTGGTGGCGGGCACGTCGAGAAAATCAGTGAGGTGATCGAACGCGGCAACTTCCACCTGCGCCATCAGCCAGCCGCACGATCTGCGCGCCGACCTTTGCAGGCGAAGCGCCGGTCACTTCAATCACAGTCGCCAGCACCACCGGTTGCTGCTGATCGATCGCTTCTGCCAACTTCGAGAGGGGATGAATCATCGGGCATACTCCCGTATGCCAAGGATCGGTACGTGGCCTTGTTCGACGCAATGATAGGCGAACACATACATGCCCGCCGACCACGCCTGGTGCGGATAACCCATCGGCTGGCCGGTGCGACCGTGGCACCATTCGTTGAACTCCCATTCTTCTTCAACGCCCAACCGATTCACTTCCGCCAGTTTTTCCAACTGATGTCGCGCCTCGTCCATGCGGCCAGCTTTCACCAACGCAGCGACATAGAACCCGCCGACGAAGGGCCAGATGCCACCGTTGTGATACTGCTCCGGCAGATTCAGATTGTTGTTGCGATAGTATTCGCGCCAGTCTTTGTTGCCGGGATGAATGATCGGGTTCAGCACGCGCACCGGATACGGCTCGGCGATGCCAACTTGATGCAGGTAATCGAGGATGCGTTTTTCTTGCGCGGGATTCGCCACATCGAACAAGATCGCCAGCAGGTTGCCGAACACATCGCAGTAGTCGCCGAAGTCGCGGAACGCCACGTAGGGCAGAAAGAACGGGCGCTTGACCAGCACCGGATCGACCTGGCTGAGCGTGTGTTTCCATTCGGTGTGGCCGGGGCATGACGGCCCCCATTCGGCCTTGTTCTCTTCGCCCACCCACAACACGATGCGAATCTTGTGGCGTACATCGTCGGCCATGCTGTCGTAGCGCGAACCGTCGAGACCCAGCGCGCGCGCCATCTCGGCCATCGCGCGCAAGGCGGCATACCACAGCACGTTGTCGTACAACACGTTGAAGCGATTCGCCAGCAGATCGGCCCAGTCGGCGGCCTCGTGCACTTCCAGCAAGCCACAGCCGTTGGAATCTTGATAACGCAGCCACAACAGCGCCTGCTCCAGCATCGGCCATTCTTCGCGCAGGAAAGCCACATCGCCCGACACGCGCTGTTGAAACGCATGACCGAGGATGAACCAGAGATTCGAATCGACGGAACCGGCGTTGGTGTGATCGAGCCGTCCGGTTGCCACACTGACGTTATTCGGGATCGCACCCAATTCCGATTGCTGACTCGCCAGCGTGCGCAGTGAGACTTGCAGGCAACTCTCGTGGCCGGGCGAGAGCAGCGCGCCCAGCGAGGTGATCACACTGTCGCGCGCCCACACGTGAGGATAACCTTCCGGGGACGCCATCAAGCCGATCGGGCTGCATTCCGTTCCCAGAATTGCTTGTGCCTTTTCAAGTGCCACAGCCGTTAAGTCACTCATCCTGTACCTGGCCTTTCAAACCGTAACCACTCAGCCTCCGTGCCATTGTCATTCCCGCGCGCTTCCGTCTGGCGCGCCCCCGCTTCGCGGACAGGGCGTGGCGGGAATCCAGACGTTCGTTGCTGATGAACCTGGATGCCCGATACAAGCATTCAGGCATGACGGCTTCAAAACATCGCTTCCAACGTCGCTCGCCGATCGATCAAATTGTTATCCGCGTGCAGCGGCGGACATTCGATCACGCTGCGTTTGTGTTGCAGCAGACCTACGGCAAAGGCCATGCACGTTGCTTCGCCGCACTGCCGACAATTCGTCTGCGGCAGCAGTGTCCACACATCCAACGGGCGCGGCGCGCGGCGCGCCATTGTAACGGCCACCAACTGTTCCCGATTGTCCCACGTGGCGTTGATGGCATCCTTCAACGCCGCCAGTAATTCCAGTCCTTCATCGGCATTTTTGATCTGCGTGATGTACACCCGATCGACGTACAGCGTCATGAAGCCCGCCGGCCGCCGAAACGTCAGCGTATGCGCTTCGGGATTATAAGCGATGATACCGGGCAGCGTGGCGAGGTACGGCAGCACCTCGTCAAGCGAACGATTCGGCTTGCCGATCACGATGATCTTGCCCGGCTCGGCCAGGCAGGGCAGTGTGCGCGTCAGTGCGATGGAGTCGAGATACATCAGTGAAAGAGATTGCCACCAATCTGGGTCATGCCCGCCCCGGGCACCTCAATCATCACCTTTCAACCGCCTTCCAGCAGATCGCGCGCCTTGCCTTTGAAGTGCGTCTTGAGCCAGGCCAGCGCGCCGTCGGCGTCGTCGTCCATCAGGATGCGGATCAACTCGATGATTTCCTCGTCTTCGAGCACGAGGCTGGTGGCTTTTTTCATAGCGCAGCCCTCATCCAATCGCCGGCGCCTCGATGACGATGTCTTGCAGGTCGGCCAGCTTTTCGGCATAAGCCGGTTCGTGCAGCGGCGGGCAATCGATCAGTTTCTTTTGCGACGCGACCAATTTGATCGCAAACGAATAGCACGTCGGTTCGCCGCACTGCTGGCAGTTGGTCTGCGGCAGCAACTTGTAGACGACCATCAACGGCGGACGCTGACGAGTCTCGTAGTCGGGCGTGATCTCCGAGCGGCGTTCCCACGTCCGATTGATCAGCTTGACCAACCCGTCGATCTCTTTCACGGCGGCATCATAGTCTTCGACGTTGCTCGTGGCGATCTGGTAGGCGTGAAAGGCCAGGCTGTGGCCGCCCTTCTTCCACGTCAGCGCGTTGGCGGCGCGATGATAGACTGCGCCGCGCAGCGTGGCGTTGAGATACGGCAGCACCTCGGAGATGTCCACGTCCAATTCGGCAAACGCCGAGAACCGCTCCGCGCCCGGATCACACGGCGGCGTATAGACCTTGAGATCGTAGTGTTCGATCAACATCACGCCCTCCCCGCACGCCTAACTACTGACAGTCATCGACTCCGCCAGGAACTGATCGACCGCATCCAGCGCATGCGCGGCATAGATCGAGCCGGGACCGCCGCCCATCATCACCCCAACACCGATCGCCTCCAACAACTCGGCCCGCGTTGCGCCGGCCTTGATCGCATCGTGAGTGTGATAGGCGATGCAGCCTTCGCAACCCACCGCGACGCTCACCGCCAGCGCCATCATCTCCTTCACCTTCGCACTCAACGCGCCGTCTTCCACGGCTTTCCTGTGCAGGCGTGCGAAACCCGTCATAGGGCCGGGCAGCTCGCGGCCAAACTGCGTCAGACGATCTTCCAGATGTTGGCGAAGTTCAAGGTAATTGGTGGTCATGCCGCGCCATCAATTGAGCGCATCGGCCACCCACGTCATCACTTCTGCCTCCGTGGGGATGCGGCCTCCGCAGACCAGCTTGTTGTTGATGACCAGACCGGGGGTATACATCAGGCCATACTTGGGGTACTCCGCCCGATCGGTCACCTTCTCGAACTTGGCTTCCGCACCCAGGTTCGTGACCGCCTGCCGCGCGATCGCTTCGACCTTTTTGCAGTTGTCACAACCGGGGCCTAACACTTTGATGTCTAACATGGCGATCTCCTTTGTTGGAAATGTGAACTGAGTTCAACGAGTAACGAGTGACGAGTGAATGCCCGGCGTATATTACGCAATACGTTTTACGTTTTACGCATTACGTTTTACGCCTTACGCTTTACGCATTACTCATCACTTTTCACGAAACCTCACGCGCACTCAATCCGTGATCTCAATCGTCGGTTCGACGATGATTTGTGACTTCACCGAATTGGCGACCAGACTGTATTTCTGCGCCGATTGCAGCGCGCGGCGCGTGCGGGCTTCCACCACCGATCGGTCTTCCGCGCCCGCCGCGATTTTGATCTTGGGCCAGAAGCGCAGATGCGTGAAAATCTCCGTGCGATCCAACTCGATCAATTTGGTGCCTTCGACGCGGCACTCGTAAGAAATCAACTTCAACTTGAAACGCTCCGCCGCCCAGATGAACATCATCATCACGCAGGTGTTGGCCGCGGCCACGAAGGCGTCCTCGGGCGTGAAGACGCCGGGGTGCCCCTGCGCGTCGGGCGGCGCGGAGAAATCCATCTCCGGCCCGTTGCCCAGCACGATGTGGCCCCAGTGCTCGCCCTTCCAGTTGACCGTGGTGTGATACGTCGCCGTTCGACTCATGATGCTCCTGTAGGAATAGACCTCGCCGGTTTTATCCCGCCCGCCTGCAATGCCTGCTCGTTCGTTCGAATGTTCGGGCGCAAATGCCCTCCGCCTCGTAAAATCTGCGAGGTCTTCAGCGCCGCGCACAGAACGCCGCGTACTCGCGTTCGAGCGTCGCCAGGTAACCCGCTTCCTGTTCGGCGGGCACAGGATTGTAAATCTTCACCATATCCAGCAATTCGCGCGTCACGCCATCGCCAGGAACTTTGCCCTGCTCGTGAAACTGCTGGAAGATCGCGGGCAGCGCGATAAGCGTGATCATTTGCCCATCGATGGTGACCTTCTGCACGGGAATGCCCGATCCGCACGAGCACGTGGCTTCGACGGTTTCTGTTTCTTCTGCTGCGTCCGCCTCGCCCACGAACTCACCCGCGCGGCGATCCCACTGCTTGCCCAACAGTTCATCGACGAGCTGCGCGGTGCGATCGGCGGTGAGATTGACCAAGTCGCGTCCCTCATCAGTCAAACGGCGCGCCGTGCCGATGTCGCGCGTTGTCATCAGATCACTCACCAGCACACTCGCGGCGGGTTTGCCGGAATACATCTCGGTTGCTTTCGCCGCGCAGCGCTTGTCACAGCCGTCGACCGCGATGGTCGGATAAAAGCGCGCAAAGGCGCGATCGCCTTCGCCGCCGGCCAGGAACAACGGCAGGCAGATTGTCACGGTGTCTTTGGGGCGCAGCTGTTCCAACACCTTCAACGCGGCCAGGCGTGTCACCGTGCCCTCGGCCATTTCCTCTCCGGAGCAGGCCACGATGCCCACTTTCTTCTGCGGCAGATCAACCATGTTGACCTCCTGCGTTCTCCCCTCTCCCTGAGGGAGAGGGGACGGGGGTGAGGGTGAGGGCATCGACAACTTGCGCGATTTCTTGCGCCAACGCAGTCGCCAACTGCTGCCCGCCCTCATTCAACTCGGCGATGCCTTGCGGCTTGAACTGCTTGTAGCGGCGATATACGTCCAACACCGCGTAATCCTTCGCGACTTCACCGCCGCTCTCCTTCACCATCTTCGTGGCGCAGGCCAGCTTGCAGCCGTCGATGGTGATAGCCGGCGCATCGGCCACCGACGCACGCGCGCTTTCATCGCCCAATACCAGCAGCGACAGCGGCACCAGTTCCGCCGCGTCAGGCCGCAAATCCTCGGTAACTTCATACGCGGCTTCACGGCTCACACTGCCATACGTCTTGCCGATGCCGCTGCACGGCACGATCACGACACGTTGGCGAGACTCAGTCATAGGTTCTTCGTCTCCTCTTCGGCCTCGGCTTTCATCACCGCAAAATACGCCGACGGATCGAGCAGCTGCGCCCGATCGGCTTCCCAGTCGGCCGCCTCGATCGTCGCCAGCCAGCCGGCTTCGTAGGGATCTTGATTGATCACTTCGGGCTTGAGTTCCATATCAGGATTGATCTCGATCACTTTGCCATTGACGGGCGATCCCACGACGATGTTCACTTTGATCGTTTCGATCGCGGCCACTTCGTCCCCAATCGCTAATTCGGCACCGATCGGTTTCACTTCCGCAAAAGCGATGTCGCCGCTGCGCTGCTGCAAAAAGTCCGACAGGCCCACGCGCACCCGCTGTTTCCCCTCGCCCTCCGAGAGAGGAGCAGCCCACACGCCTTCGCGCGTGTAGAATCGATCGGTGGCGACTTTGAACGTGAACTTATCGACGGTGGTTTCGAGAAACTCGGGCATGCTGATCTCCTGTTTTACATTCAGACAGTTGAATATACTGTAACTTTCAAGCCACGCCTTAGACAGTGCCAGACATCAGGTCGGAAGTGTGACATTCGTCGCGGATGTCGGTGCGTGGTTGAAGCATGTCGTTACCTCACTGGGCCTCGATCAAATAGGCGTCGTCATCCTGCCAGGTCTGCGCCGCAGATCGAAAGCCGGCGGCGAGTAAGTGCTCGATCACCTGCTGCGGCGCAACCCGATGGTGGCGCGGCGGACCATCGTTGGTAGCCCCATCGGGCCGCCAATCCAGAATTGCCACGCGCCCGCCCGCGCGCGTGATGCGCCGTAGTTCGACCGCCAGCTGCGCCGGCGGCTCGACCTCGTGATAGACAAACGCCCCCCAGACAAAATCGGCGGCAGCCTCAGGCAGCTGCGTCTGCGGCAGCTCGGCGCGCATCAGATGCACGTGCGCGGGCGGCTGGCGTTCAACCAGTGCGTCCAACATCTCCTGGCTCACGTCCAGCGCCCATACCGCGCCGGTCGGGCCGACGATCTCGGCCAGCGGCAGCGTCCAGAAACCGGGGCCGCAGCCCAGATCGACGACCACCTGTCCGACTTTCAGATCAAGGCGCGTCAGGAAGCGTGGTGGATCCCAGCGGGCCTGTCGCTGCGCGTCCACCAGCCCGTATCGTTTGTGCGGATCAAACCGGCGATCTGTGTGTCCCATGTCACTCCTCACGATGTCAACAAGATCGCAACGCGCTGCAGCGCCAGCAGCACCAGCGCTGCCGCGAAGATGCGGCTCAGCGTCAACGACTTCACGCGTTTGGCCATGAACTTTGCGCCCAGCCACGCCCCGGCAACCGCTGTCACCGACGTGAGGGCCAACATCAGCCAATCGAATTGCGCGCTGCTCAAGTGAGTGGCAAAGGCCGAGAACGACGGCAGCGTCACGATGACGCTGTTGGTGGCCGCCGCCAATCGGGCGGTGTAGTCCAGCATGACCAGCGTCGGCATCAGCAGGAAGCCCGGCCCTACGCCGAGGAAACCGGCGAAGACGCCAATCAGACCGCTGAGGATGCCGCCCTTCACGCGGGTGCGATCGGTGATGACGGGCTTCACGCTGTCGTCCATCTTGGGCGGAAAGGCCATGCGATACGCCAGGAAGATCAATACGCCGACGTAAATCCACCAGACGATGTTCGTCGGCACGAACTGCAACAGCCACACGCCGAGCGGGGCGACAATCGTCGTGATGATGAGCAGTGGAATGGCGGTGCGCCAATCGACCATCTTCGCCCGTGCAAACGCGATCGCGCCGGAGATGGCCGTCAGGCCGTTGAGCCACAACGACCACGGCATGATGACGTGCTTCAGATCGAAGTTGAACAGGCCCAGCGTCGGCGTGGCGATGAAGGCCACGCCCAGCCCCATCATGCCGGCCAGAAACGATAGGACGAATAACACGATCGGGATGACGATGTATAACACGGTGTTTTCTCCCTGGAGACTGTTTCTTAACAAAGCGCATCCCAAGGAGCACCAGCAGCGGCGCGACAATCCAGGCGACCCAAATGGATACAGGCGTTTGCAAGCCAATCAAACGTTCCAACAGGCCGCGCCCCCACCATAACGGTTTTCCTTTCGATAAAGTCGTTCATGACTCTTGATCGGCGCATTCGTTTCGTCGAATATGATTCGGCCCCAAGAAGACCCCGCCGAGCGCGGGATATGGTCGATCAGCTGGCGCAGCCGGAGCCTAAATGCGGCCCCGGGCGTTCGTCAGGCCGGCGTTTTTTCCAGCGGCTGGCAGGTGGGGCACGTACAGCTGGCGATGCGGGTCGCTTTGCGCCGGGCCGCGACCTGGGATTTACCCACGGTCCGCAGGGCCGCGTCGATAACTTCATAGACCGCCGGCTGGACCACCCGATAGAAAATATTCCATCCCTCGCGCCGATCCTGCACCAGGCCGGCTTCCCGCAACACCATCAATTGTTGAGAGATATACGCCTGCCGATAGCCCAGCGCCGCTTCCATGTGACACACGCAGGCTTCACCGCCGCGCAGGATGTCCAGAATCTCCAGCCGCGCCGGGTGCATCAACGTCTTGAACAATTTGGCCGCTGAGTCAAAGTCGGTCATGGTTCTCCCCCGAAAGCATATTCATAACTGCGAATAAGATTGTAGCCCCGCGCCGACGGCCCTTCAAGATCGGGATGTCATGTGTTTCACATGACAGATGACAGGCAGCACCTGATCAACACATTGTGCCGTGAGGTTCAGAGGTCAGTCGTGCTCACAAACAGACCAACATCTTAACCGTGAATGGGGGTCACCGCTTCGCTACTTGACGCTGTTGATCATCCTGAGGCGTCGTCGGGGGCTTGATGACAGGCGCGGTTACACTCAAACGTGTGCCTTTGCCCGGTGTCGATTTAATGGAGAGCTGTCCACCCAACATCCATACCCGCTCGTATACGCCAATCAAGCCAAAGCTGTCCAGTTGGGCAAACTCCGCCAGCGATGATGGCAGCTCAAAGCCAATGCCGTCATCCACGATCTCCAGCCGCACACTCGCAGGCTCAAAGGCCAGTTCCACGCGCACGCCGCTGGCCTGCGCGTGCTTGCGGATGTTGGTCAGCGCCTCCTGCGTGATGCGGTACAGCGCCAGTTCCTGCTCGGGATCCAGCGCCAGCGGTTCGCCAATCACGCGGAAGCGGGCATCGGGTATGGCGCCATCCCCCGTGCGCGCCGCCTGAATGAGCGCGCGCAGCGCCGGTATCAGCCCGAGATCTTCGAGCGCCAACGACCGCAAATCGCGCCCGATCTGCCGCACGCCGCGCAGCGTCTCGCCCACCATCGTTTGGAGTTCAGCCAGGCGGGCCAGCCGCTCAGGATCAGTTTCCGAGGCTTGTTGCAGTTCGATGCGCCGCGCGATCGCCAGCAGGCTCTGCGTCGTCTCGTCGTGCAGATCGCGCGCAATGCGCCGCCGCTCTTCTTCCTGCGAGCGCGTGATGGCGTGAGCATAGCGGCGGAGCCCGGCGCGATACGTCGTGATGCGGGCCGCCATCTGATTGAAGGCGCGCGCCAGCGCATCGATCTCGGACACACCATCCACCGTGATCGCTTCCACCTGCTCATCGGCTGCCAGACGATTGGCCTGAGCGGCGAGCTGCTGGACGGGCACCGTAATGCGCCGAACACCCGACCAGGCCAACAACGCAGCCACCATCGTCACCAGCAGCGCAGCGATTGCGCCCACGACGCCGGAAGCTTCAATCGGGGCAACAACCACCGCCCAGGGCTCGCGCACGATCAGCCCCCAGCCGGTGGCGCTCACCGGCGCATAACCATGCACCACCCGCTCGCCCGATGGTTCCTCCCACACCGTGCCGCCGCTCTCGCCGGCCATCACCTTTTGCACGGCCAGCCGATCGGCATAATTGGAACCGATGTTTTCGGCCTGAGGATGGACGATGACCCGCCCCTGTCGATCGACCAGATACGCGAAACCGGCTTCCCCCACGACCAGGCGCTTGATCGGCTCACTGAGCGGCGAGTTTTGCAGCGACAACGCGCCCAGCAAGGCGCCCTCAAATTCTCCGCCTCCACTCACGGTCGGCACGGCGATGACGATGAACTGTTCGCCGGTGCGCGCGTTGACCTGCACATCGCTGAACGCGGGCTGCCGTCGATCGCGCACAGACTGAAAGACGGCCTCCCCGGTTACGCGAGTTCCGAGGACGGTGGTCTCGGAGGGAATGGACGCGAGGATTACGCCTTGATCATCGGTCAGGCTGACGCCCGCGTTGAAAATCGCCAGCGCCTCGGCGGCATCCTGCAGCGCGGCGCGCTGTGCCGCCGGCGAAGCACTGTGCACATCGGCGTTGGCCGCCAGCGCTTCCAGCACACGCACATAGCCCTGCACCACGTCCGACACACTCGCCGCCGACAGCGCCGCCAGCTGGCGATCGCGCCCGACCAGCAGCCCCGTCACGATCTGTTCGTAAGTCAGCACGCCCACGACGATCAGGCTGAGCATGACCAGCGCCAGCGGGAGGACGATGCGCAGCAGGGATTGGGCCAGCAGGGAATGAAAGCGGTGATTAAGGTCCATGCGGCGGGTCTTCCTGGATAAGTGCGGTTACTTATTCAGCCGTCAGGCCCGAATACCGCTGTCGGGCAGCCAGCTTCACCGCCGGCAGTGTGCCTGGATTCCCACTGGAAGCGGGCGGGAACGTGCAATGGTTGGGAAGTAACCGACGGTCTCAGATCGCGATCAGGTATCGAGCGACAACCAGCCGCGCCGGATGCCGGTGAGCACTGCCTCGAGCCGCGAGGTGACGTGCATCTTGGCAAAGATCGTCGTGAGATGGCTTTGCACCGTGCGGTCGCTGAGGAACAGCGCCTCGGCAATGGCCCGATTGTTCAAACCCTGGGCCAGCAGCTGCAGCACCTCCAGTTCCCGCGCGGTCAGTTCCTCGACGGCGGACACCCCCTGATCGGCTGCTCGTGTCGCCCGCCCCTCGCCCGAAATGCGCACGACGACTTTGCGCGCAATGGCGGGATCGAGCGGAGATTCTCCCGCGTGCACCAGCCGGATGGCCTTGATCAACTCACCGACCGGGGCCGTCTTCAGCAGATAACCACTGGCGCCGGCCTGCAAGAGCGAGAACACGTACTGATCGTCGTCGTGGGCCGTCAACACCAGCACCTGCACTTTGGGCAGTTCCTCGCGGATGCGCTGCGTCGCCTCGACGCCGGACAACACCGGCATCCGCACATCCATGACGACAATGTCCGGCTGCAGACAGCGGGCCAGATCGATGGCCTGCTGCCCGTTGTCCGCTTCACCCACCACCTCCAGATCGGGTTCGCGGCGCAGCAGTTCGGCGGTGCCCTGCCGCAGTAATGCGTGATCGTCGGCCAGCACGATGCGAATGTGATCAGTCATACGCCTTCATTATAGCCCAAGTGAACGGGCGGGCGAATCCGCTATTTCGCGCAAAGCGATTCAGCGGTTTGGCGGATGGAAAAGCACCGGCGTTCGGCTATAGTGAAACCACGAGCATTATGCCAGGAGGTCAGCATGTCGCGCTATCTCAATACCGTTTGGTGTGACGGCTGCGGCGCAGAGATCACGTGGTCGCCGGTCATCACAGCTCGCCGCGACTTCTGCTGCGCCGACTGCTCAAACGGCCGGTCCTGCGAGTGCGGCGCGCGTCAGGACTGGGAGGATGATCGGCGCGATCGAGCAGCGGGCGCCATGCCCGGTCAAGGCGGCAGCCTATGAGGCCGACACGGAAAAAGCAGCCTGTCATGAAGTCGCACATTTCCAGGCGGATCGTGTTCTGGATCGGCGCGATCATCATCGCGCTGACGTTTCAACCGGTCGGCGCGCAAACACAGGATGGGCCGGCGCCCGTGCACGTGATCGAGATCAAGGGCGTCATCAATCCATTGACGGCGCGCTATCTGGAGCGGGCCGTGGCCGAGGCCGAACAGGCGGGCGCGGGCGCGCTGATCGTGCGCCTGGACACACCCGGCGGATTGGACACGGCCATGCGCGAGATGACGCAAGCGATGCTGAGCTCGCGCGTGCCGGTCATTGTGTACGTGGCGCCGGCCGGCGCGCGGGCTGCGTCGGCCGGCATGTTTCTGACGATCGCGTCGCATGTGGCGGCGATGGCCCCCGGCACCAACATCGGCGCGGCAAGTCCCGTGTCATTGAGCGGCGAACTGGATGCAGTGGCTTATGAGAAGGCCGTGCAGGATGCGGCAGCGACGGCCCGCACGCTGGCGCTGCAGCGGGGACGCAGCGCGGAGCAGGCGGAGAAAACTGTGCTGGACAGCATCTCGCTGACCAGCGCCGAGGCGCTGGAGGGCGGGCTGATCGAGATCATCGCGCCGGACATGGACGATCTGCTGCGTCAGCTCGACGGGCGCACGGTGACGACCACGGCCGGCAGCGTGACGCTGCGCATGCAACAGGCGGCCGTGAAGAATGTGCCCATGAACTTCGCCGAGCAGCTGCTGCACATCATCACCGACCCTAACATCGCCTATCTGCTGCTGACGCTGGGCTTGTACGCGCTGCTGATCGAATTTCAAGCGCCGGGCTTCGGCCTGCCGGGGGCCGTGGGCGTCATCGCGCTGGTGCTGGCCTTTGTCGCGTTTGGCAGCCTGCCGCTCAACTGGGCTGGCATCGGGTTGATCGTGCTGGGAGTGATCCTCTTCGTCGTGGAGGCCGCCTCGCCGGGATTTGGCGCGGTCGGCGTCGCCGGGTTGATCTTCTTTGCGCTGGGTTCGTTGATGCTGTACCAACCGATCGGACCGGCTTCGCCCGTCACGCCGACGGTCACCGTCAATCCCTGGTTAATCGCCGTGATCACGGCTGGCACCGGCGCGTTCATCCTGTTCGCCATCCGCAAAGTGATCAAGTCGCAGCGTGCGCCGGCCGTCAGCGACGTGTCCCAGCGGCTGGTGGGCGCGATCGGCGACGCGACCACCGATCTCGCGCCGCTGGGCACCGTCCAGGTCGGCAGTGAATTGTGGACGGCGACCGTCGAGGGTGATGAACCGATCGGGACGGGCGAGAAAGTCGAGGTCATCGCCATTGATGGTCTCGTGCTGAAAGTCAGACGACTGGCCGGGCCGTCGTCAACCATTCCATCAGGAGGATGAAATGTTCGATCTGAGCACCTTAATCATCGCGCTGGTCGTGTTGCTTGTAATTGTCTTGCTGACCACGGCCATCAAGATCGTGCCGGAATACAAACGCATCGTGGTGCTGCGGCTGGGCAAGGCCATCGGTGTGCGCGGCCCGGGATTGGTGATCTTGATCCCGTTTGTCGATCAACCCATCTGGCAGGACCTGCGCGAGTTCGTCATCAACGTGCCGCCGCAGACCTGCATCACCAAGGACAATGCGCCGGTCTCGATCGATTTTCTCATCTATCTCAAAGTGGTCGATGCCCGCTCGAGCGTGATCGAAGTCGAGCGCTTTCGCGACGCCTCGCAGGGCATCGCCATGACGACCCTGCGCGCCGTGGTGGGCGATCTGGCACTGGACGATGTACTGGCCCGGCGCGATCAGATCAATCAGATCCTGCGGGTCAAGATGGACGAAGTGACCGGGCGCTGGGGCATCAAGGTGACGATGGTCGAGATTCGCGAGATTCAGCCGCCGCGCGACGTGCAGGATGCCATGACGCGCCAGATGTCGGCCGAGCGCAACCGGCGCGCGCTGGTGACCGAGGCCGACGGCAAGCGCGAGGCGGCGATCAAGGTGGCCGAAGGCGAGAAGCAGGCGGCCATCCTCAAGGCCGAAGGTGGGCGCCAGGCGCAGATTCTGACGGCGGAAGGTTATTCGCTGGCGCTGGAGAAGATCGAAGCGGCCGCCAACACCGTCGGTTCCAAGACGATGAGCCTGCAATACCTCGATGCGCTGCGCACACTGGGCAACACGCCGGCCACCAAGTTCGTGCTGCCGATGGAGTTCACGGCCTTACTGCGACCGTTTGTGCAGTTTGCGGAAAAGCTGGACGACGGGCACGCCTAAATCACCTATGGAGGGGCATCGATGATCGAGAACATTTTGCTGGCGACCGACGGTTCAGCGCCCGCCGGGCGCGCGGCTGACCTGGCCGCGTCGCTGGCGACACGCTATCACTCCAAAGTCATGGTGCTGCACGCCTTTGCCATGATCCCGCGTTACCTGGGCGAGCCGAATTTCGAGGAGGCGCTGCGCAAGACACTCGATGGTTCACGCGCGCTGGTCGACGATGCGGCCAAACGCCTGCGTGAGTTGGGCGTGGCCGAAGTTGATACCGATGTCATCGAGGGGCCGGCGGCCAACGTGATCCTCGGCGTGGCCGAAACGCGCAAACCCGATCTGCTCGTGCTTGGCGCGCGCGGCCTGAGCACGTGGCAGGGGCTGCTGCTGGGCAGCGTCAGCATGGCGGTCACGCAGCGCGCCGAATGCCCGGTGCTGGTGGTGAAGTAGCCGTTCGCGTATTCGGAGGAATGCCATGAGCGCCACACAATTCAATGCGCCGTTCAGAGTGCTGCTGGCGATCGACGGTTCCACGCACTCGGCGGCGGCGATCAATCTGGCCGTCGAGTTGATCCAGCCGCGCGGGACGCTGGTGCACGTAATGGCCGTCGTTCCAGAACGCTGGTCGCTGGCGGGACTTCACGAGGAAGCCAGACAGCTGGCGGGCGAAACGCTGGAGAGAATGCGACAGATTGATCGAGCCGCCGCCGAAGGGTTGGTGACGCGCACGGTGGAGGATTTGCACACACGTCATCTGGAAGTGGCGGCGGAAGTCGTCGCCGGCCGTTCCGCCGACGTCATCTTGAAACGCGCGGCTGAACAGCCCATCGATCTGATCATGATCGGCGCCAAAGGGCTGGGCGCGCCGGCCGAATATCGACTGGGCTCAACGGCCCACAAACTGGCGCATGACGCCAACTGCTCCGTGCTGATCGCGCGTCCGCCGGAACGACGGCAGATCTTAAATGTCGTGCTGGCGGCCGATGGGTCAGCTGATGCCGATCGGGCGGCGAGCCTCCTGTGCAATCTGGCGCTACCGACGTGGACCGAGATCACCGTAGTCGGCGTGGCCGAGATGTCGGTGGGTATTCTGGCTGACGCCGGCGACTATGAACACCGCCGGCCGACGGCTGATGTGCCCGAGGCCGTGCGGCAGGTCCTGCTCGACGCCGCCGAGTCGCGTATCAGCGCAGTGCTGGCCCATTTGCAGCGCTGTCACGCGCCGGTGCGCAGCGCCATCCGCTGCGGCAACGTGGCGCGGCAAATCATCGCCAGCGCCGAGGAGCAGGACGCCGATCTGATCGTCATCGGGGCGCGCGGCCCGACGCGCGGCACCTCGCATGGGCTGGGCAGCGTAGCCGATCAAGTGATCAAGTATGCGCCGTGTTCGGTGCTGATTGCGCGCTGAAGAAAGCATAAGGAGGTGCTTCATGACTACGACTCCCATGCGCCCACCTCAACCTTTCGAGATTTTGTTGGGCGTGGATGGCTCAGAACATTGCATCGCCGCTGCTCAACTGATCCGCGATCTGTCGTTGCCGGCAGACAGCGTCGTATCGGCCGTGGCCGTCCACGCGGTGCGTCATTCGCCGCGCCGATCGCTGTTGCTGGCCGCGCTCGACGAGGTGCAGGCGATCTTGCAGCCGGCCGGCATCAAAGTGACCACCGGGCTGCTGCACGGCCATCCGGCGCACGAGATCGTCGACTACGCGGACACGCATCGGCCCACGCTGATCGCCGTCGGCGCGCGCGGTCTGCGCGCCACGCTGGGCATCCTGTTGGGCGGCGTGGCGCAGGAGGTCGTCGAATATGCGCGCTGGCCGGTGTTGATTGTGCGCGCGCCTTATCACGGCCTGCACCGTATCCTGCTGGTCACCGACGGCTCGTCGGCCAGCCGGCAGGCCACCGAATATGTGACGCAGTTCCCCCTGCCCGCCGGGATCGAAGTGCGCGTGATGCACGTCTTGCCGCCGCCTCCGCGGCCCGATCTGCCGATCTTGACCCGGCCGTTTCCAACTCATTATTCCAACACTGTCCTTCCGCCGACCCTGGCCGTCGATGCTGAGACTGCCGCCGAACGACAAACCGAAAATGAAGAACGCGAGGGGCAGCGTATTCTGGATGAGGCGCTGGACAGCCTTGAAGCCGCGGGCCTCAAGGCGACCGGCACGCTCGCGCGCGGTGACGCGGCCACCGAGATCATTGAGGCCATCCGGCTGCAGTCGATCGACCTGGTCGTCGCCGGTTCGCGCGGGCTGGATGCGGTCAGAGGTTGGTGGTTGGGCAGCGTCTCACGCAAGCTGGTGCACTACGCGGGGTGTTCGGTGTTGATCGTGCGCGGCCTGCCGGAGAAGATTGATGACTGAGGGACGAATGAACTTGCTGAACAAAGACGAGCTAAAGGACTTAATGGTCGAGCGGCCCGGCTGGCATGTTTCCATTTACCTGCCGACACACCGGGCCGGCGATGACACCCGCCAGGATCCGATCCGCTTCAAGAATTTGCTGCGCCAGGCCGAGGAACAACTGATCGCGGCGGGGGCGCGCACGGTTGACGCGCGTTTGCTGCTGCAGCCCGCCTCCGACCTGGAGGGTCATTCGCCGTTCTGGCGGCATCTAGCCGACGGGCTGGCATTGTTCCTGACCGCCGAGCTGTTTCACGCGCACCGGCTGCCGTTCAAGTTCGACGAGCTGGTCGTCGTCAACCAACGCTTTCACGTCAAGCCGCTGCTGCCGCTGCTCAGCGGCGATGGACAGTTTTACGTGCTGGCGCTGAGCCAGAACGGCGTGCGGCTGCTGCGCGGCACACGCTACAGCGTGGCCGAGATCGAATTGGACGACGTGCCGGGCAGCCTGGCCGAGACGCTGCGCCACGACGATCAAGGGCGGCCCGTCCAGTTCCACACGCGCACAGACAACGCCGGTCAGCGCGGCGCGATCTTCTTCGGCCACGGTGCAGGCAGCGAAGAGGATAAGAAGGACATCGTGCGCTACTTCCGCCAGATCGATGCCGGCCTGCGTGAAGTCCTGCGCGACGAGCAAGCGCCGCTGGTGCTGGCCGGGGTCGATTATCTGCTGCCGCTCTACCGGGAGGCGAATCGCTATCGGCATTTGCTGGATCGCGGCCTCACGGGCAATCCTGAAGCACTCACCGCCGAAGAACTGCACCGGCAAGCGTGGAATATCATGCAGCCCGACTTCGCGCAAGCGCAGCAGGCGGCCGCCGCCCGTTACACCCAGCTGGCCGGCGGCGAGCGCGCCTCAAATGATCTGGCCGTGATCGTTTCGGCGGCCTATCACGCGCGCGTCGAGACTCTGTTGGTGGCCGGCGGCAGGCAACGCTGGGGACGTTATGAGCCGACTACCGATCGGGTTGAGCTGCGCGCGACATCGCAGCCCGATGATGAAGACTTGCTGGATTTCGCCGCCCTACACTCGCTGTTGAATGGCGGCACGGTTTACGTCGTCGAACCGGAGCAAGTCCCCGGCCAGACACTGCTGGCCGCCGTGTTTCGCTATTGATCGAGTAGTCGATCCCAACAACGCGCGCAGCGTCTGAAGCTGGTGACGCAGCGACTCGCTATAGACAAAGGAGCATGGTGATGAAGCGATTGGATTTTCGGCCATGGCAAGTCGCTTGCCTCGTGCTGCTCATGGCAGTCACGGCGGTTGTGCTTGTCCCCCGGCCGGTCGAAGCGCGAGCCACAGCGCTTCAGACCACGACCGCACAAGTTGCAGTGGATTTTGCTCAAACAACTACAAACCCTGTGCCTGAAACCCAACCCTATGTCGTCGGCTGGGGCACACTCACCATCATCAATGCCGGCCTTGCCCAGGGCAAGAATCGCAGTGGTTTGAGTTGGTTTCTCCTCTCGATTTTGTTGGGGCCGATTGCAACAGTGGCGCTCGTCGCGTTCTTTCCAAAACTCCCGTCCCGACAGGAAGGTGAGGGATGAGCAACCATGGCCGCTTTTGTCGGCGGCACGCGGCTGAAGCGGCCATGCCTGATGGAAGCCCCTGGCTTGTCCCGCGCAAATCGGCGCGATGTGGATATAATTGAAATAAGGGTTTGTCCAGCAGCCAACTGGCTGACCTTACCCAACTCTTCCCCGCCAAGGGAGCACCATGTCAGCGGACACGCCAGCTGCCGAGCGAATCTCGGGTTATTGCGCGATGTGCGTTTCGCGCTGCGGATCGACCGCTGTCGTCGAGAACGGTCGGTTTGTGGCCCTCGAGCCGAATCCATCGCACCCCACCGGTAAAGCCCTCTGCGCCAAAGGACGAGCCGCGCCGGAACTCGTCTACCATCCCGATCGGCTGTTGTATCCCTTGAAGCGCACGCGACCCAAGGGCGATCCTGATCCCGGCTGGCAGCGGATCAGTTGGGATGAAGCGCTCGATCTGACGGCGACCCGACTACGCCAGCTTGCCGACGAGCACGGTCGGGAGAGCGTGGTCTTCAGCGTGGTATCCCCATCCACCTCGGCTTCGGATGATTCATTGGTCTGGGTGCAGCGCCTGACAAACGCGTTCGGCAGCCCCAACTTGTGCGAGGCGATGGAACTGTGCGGCTGGGGGCGGTATCTGGCCACGCAGTATACCTTCGGCGTTGGTGTTCCCGGCGTGTATATGCCCGACCTCGAACAGGCCGGCTGCATTTTGTTCTGGGGCTACAATCCCAATCTGGCCCGACTGAGCCATGCCACGGCCACGGTCGAGGCGCTCAAACGCGGCGCGCATTTGATCGTGGTCGATCCCCGTCGAACTGGAATCGCCAAGAAAGCCGACGTCTGGCTGCAAGTGCGCCCCGGCACCGATGGCGCTCTGGCCCTTGGCCTTGCCCACGTCATGATCGAGCGCGGTTGGTTCGATCGTGGCTTCATCCGCGACTGGACGAATGGCCCCTTGTTGGTGCGCGTGGACAATGGTCACTTGCTGACTGAACGTGATCTCTCCACGCAAGGCGATGCACATCAGTACGTAGCTTGGAGCAAAACGCTAAATCGCCCGATCGCTTACAATCCTGCCACCGGTGGTTATGATGCCGACAATGCCGATCCCGCGCTGTTGGGCACATTCACGCTGGCGACATCGCAGGGTGAGATCGTCTGCCAACCGGCGTTCCAACTCGCGGCCGATCTGTGCCGGCGCTATCCGCCGGAGCGCGTGGAGGCGATCTGTGGTATCGAGCGCGATCAAGTCGAGAGCGCGGCCCGGCTGCTATGGGAAGCGCGACCGATCGCTTACTATGCGTGGAGCGGTGTTGAGATGCAGACGAACGCCACTCAGATCGCGCGGGCGATTGCCCAGCTGTACACGCTGACTGGCAGCTTCGACGCGCCGGGCGGCAATGTGCGATTTGCCGCCATACCGACCGCAGACGTTACGGGTGGGGAACTGCTGCCGATCGAGCAGCGCACCCGATCGCTTGGTTTTTCGGAGCGGCCACTCGGCCCGGCTCGCTGGCAGTTTACCACCTCGGAAGAACTGTATCGAGGCATATTGGAGCATCAGCCGTATGCGGTGCATGGACTCGTCGGCTTTGGCGCGAATCTACTTCTCTCGCATGCCGATGGACTCCGCGGACGGGAAGCGCTGCAGGCGCTTGACTTCTACGTCCACGCCGATCTGTTTATGAATCCGACCGCCGAACTGGCCGATGTCGTGCTGCCGGTGGCGAGCGCCTTCGAGCGCGAGGCCCTGAAGGTTGGCTTTGAAATAAGTGCGGATGCTCAATCGTTCGCGCAGTTGCGTCGGCGAGTGGTCGAACCACGAGGCGAGGCGCGCTCCGACACCGAGATCATCTTCGAGTTGGCGAGCCGCCTGGGACTGGGCGAGCACTTCTGGAATGGCGACATCGACGCCGCTAATCGTTACCGGCTTGGCCCATCCGGCATATCACTCGACATGCTGCGCGAGCAGCCCGGCGGCGTGCGGGTGACTCAGCAGACGCGCTATCGCAAGTATGCCGATCGGGTGGACGGCGTGCCGCAGGGCTTCAATACGCCGACCCGGAAGATCGAGTTGTATTCGGAGACGATGTTGAATCACGGCTATCCGCCGCTGCCCGAATATGAAGAGCCACTGATGAGTCCCGTGTCGCAGCCGGAGCTTGCCGCCCGCTACCCCCTGATTCTCACCTGCGCCAAGCATGCCCTGTTTTGCGAGAGTCAACATCGCGCCCTGCCGAGTCTGCGTCGGCAGGCGCTGGATCCAGAGGTCGAGCTGCACCCGGCCGCGGCCGCCGAGCGCGGCATCCACGCCGGTGATTGGGTCAGCGTTGAGACGCCCACCGGTCGCATTCGCGCCCGCGCTCGATTCAACGATTCACTGGAGCCACGCGTCGTTTGTGGTCAACACGGCTGGTGGCAGGCCTGCGCGGAGATTAACGCACCCGGCTACGATCCCTTTAGTTCGGACGGGGCCAACTTCAATTTGATCATCGGCAACCAGGCAATCGATCCGATCAGCGGCTCAGTGCCACATCGCGCCTATCTGTGTCAGATTCGGCTTGAGGCGCAGGATCATACACAACTCAGCGGATAGCGTCACTGTTGTGGACGGCTTAGAGCAGTTTTCAGGTTGATTTGCAGTGCGGTGTGACAGAGTCTAAATCAAAGTGGAATTCGCTAGCAGGGCAGCGATACGTTAAAAGTTGTTCCAACGCCAACCTGACTGTTCACCTCGAGCGCACCGCCCTGCGCGCGGGCGATGCTGAGCGCAATCGCCAGCCCCAAGCCAGAGCCGGTCGTCGTGCGCGACGCATCCACACGATAGAACCGATTAAAAATGTGAGGGAGATGTTCCGCCGGAATGCCGATGCCGGTGTCGGCGACCGTGATCATCAGGCGGGCGCCCTGACGCCGCGCGACGAGATCGATCGCGCCGTGCTCCGTGTACTTAATCGCGTTGTCCACCAAATTCACCAGCAGCCGAATCAGGTCATCCATATCGCCCATTACAACCAGGTCGTTTTCCACGGTGCAGGTCAGTTGCAGCCCTTTCGCTTCGGCCAACGGGCGCAGCGATTCCGCCACGCTGTTCACCAGGGCCGACACATCCACCCGCTCACGCACCGGCGACACCGAACTTGCGCCGCGCGCCAACCGCAGCAAATCTTCGGTCAGCCCGCGCAGCCGATCGGTTTCCTCGGCGAGATCGGCCAGCGCCTGTTCGTAATCCTCAGGCGAGCGGCGCTCTTCGCGGATCACGCTCAGGATCGCCTGCATCGCGGCGAGCGGCGTGCGCAGTTCGTGCGACGCATCCGTGGTGAATTGACGTTCACGTTGAAATGACTCGTCCAATTTTGCCAGCATCGCGTCGAAGGTGGAGGCCAGCCGTCCGACTTCATCCCGGGTCGCGGGCAATGCCAATCGCGCCGACAAATCGCCGCTGTCCGCGATGCCGCGCGCCGTGCGCGTCATCTCATCAATCGGTTTGAGGGCGCGCGCCGCCAATCCATAGCTGCCCAGCCCGGCGACGACGATCAGCACCGGGCCACCGATGAGCAAGGCAGTCAGCAGTTGATCGAGCGTGCGCTGCGGCGCGACCAGTGACTGTGCCACCTGCACAATGCCCAGCACGCGCTGATTGTCGATCACGGGAACTGTGTAGAAGCGCACGGCTTCGTGGGCCGGGCCCCGCGCCTCGGCGTAAGCGGGTTGTTGCTGTTGAGCCGCGTGCAGGCTGGCGGCATCGACCGGCATAGCGCGATACGGCCCGACTGCTTGCACCACCTGACCATTTGTATCGAGAACGCGAATCGTCAGACCGCGCGCGCTGAGATCGGCCGTTGTCTCTTCCGGGATGCTGTCGGAGAAATTGATCGCGCCGTTCTCGATGTTGACGGCCGCAACGGCTTGCGCGGCGCTCAGGCTGAGTGAATCGTCAATGGAACTGTACAGCCCCTGTGACAGTCGCGCATACATGAAAGCGCCGAACGCGATCAGGACGAGGGCGACCAGGCCGCTCACCCACAGCGCGAAGCGAACCCGCAGCGTATTGAGGCGCGGCCAGAGCGATTTAAGCATCGGCTTCATCTGCGGCCAACCGATAACCCGCGCCGCGTACGGTCTGAATAAGTTTCACATCGCAGCCGTCGTCGATCTTGCGGCGCAGATTGCGGATGTAAACATCGACGACGTTGGATTGATTGAACACGTCGTAGTTCCACACGTGCTCGGCGATCATCGTGCGCGTGAGCACGCGCGGCGATTCGCGCAGCAGGCATTCCAGCACGGCGTATTCCTTCGCGGCCAGTTCGATCAGGCGATCGCCGCGTTTGACCTGGCGCGTCGCCGTATCCATGACCAGATCGGCCACGCGCAGTTCAGTGGTTTTGGGGAGATCGATCGAGCGGCGAGCCAGCGCCCGTAAACGCGCCAACAATTCCTTCAACGCGAACGGTTTGATCAAATAATCGTCCGCGCCGGCGTCCAACCCGCGCACCCGATCGTCCACGCTGTCCCGCGCGGTCAACATGATGATGGGCGTGCGCAGGCCGCGCTCGCGCAATTCGCGGCAGACCGTGAACCCGTCCTTTTCCGGCAGCAGCACATCCAAAATGATGACATCGTAGGGCGCGGCCGCGGCCCAATCGAGCGCTTCGCGCCCCGTGTAGGCCACATCGACGGCATAGCCCTGTTCTTCCAGCCCGCGTTTGACGTAGGCCGAGATTTTTCGTTCGTCTTCGACAACGAGGATACGCATGGATGATTCCGGTGATCGGACTGAACGGCCAACCCGGCGCGTTCGTCCAGGCTGCCCGCAGTCTAACACGGCGAGATGAAGTCGGGATGAAGCGCCACAAGTTACGCCAGCCGCCAGCGTGCGAGAAAAGTTAACAGGCGTTGTTCCTGCGTCACGACGCGCGGCGCCAGCCACAGCGCCAACAGGCCCCAGGCCGCGCCCAGCAGGAATCCGCCGAGGATGTCAGTGGGATAATGCACGCCGACAAACAGCCGCGCCAGGCCGATCGCAGCGCTCAATCCAAGCCACAGCCAGCGGATCCGTCCCAGGATCGGCCATAGCGCCACGATCAACGCGCCGGCCACGGCGAGATGATCGGAGGGGAAAGAAGCATCGGGGGGATGGTCGATCAGCAAGGTCACAGTGTGATCGACGAAGGGCCGGGCGCGATAGAAGAAGACGCCCAGCAGATGCGCCGTCAGCAGCGCGCCGCCCAGCGCCAACACTGCGCCCAGCACATAGCGCTGACGAGTGCGACGCCGCTCGATCGGCCCCGGCCAGCCCCAGGCGGCGATGAGGAGCACGCCAAACAGGCCCAAAGCATATTGAGCCAGACCGATGCCGAGGGCGTCCAGCACTGCCGAGCGGCCCGCCCACGCATTCAACACAGCAGTCACTGTCCAATCGATGTTCATGTTTTTAGTTCAGGGTGCGGGTGAGAGATGAGCACGATCGGAGATCGACGAGTGAGGAGAACACCGGCGCGATGGCGCTGCGGATGTCATGGCCGTTACCAGGAAGCGCAGATACTCAGCCGTGTGCGAGCGCCAGTATGGACGATTATGCCCACCCGGATTAAGCGTCAACTGCACTGACAGTCCGCGGCCCCGCAACGCTTGCGCCAATTGCTGCGTGCCAGCCGCCAACAAATCTTCATTGCCTACATCCAACGCAATGCGCAGCCTGTCAAGTCCAGCCGCGCGGTGAGCCAGATCGATCAGGTTCGTGTCACGGTCCGTTACAACGGGGCTGTAGCCGCCCACCGCCGCAAAACGATCGGGGTGTTGAAACGCGATCTGCAGCGCCCAATAGCCGCCCAGCGACAGGCCGCCAATCGCGCGCCCTGCCGCATCGGTTCGCAAGTGCAGTTGAGCGGTTAACGTCGGCAGCACTTCGTCGAGCACAAACGCTGCATAGTCCACGTCCGATCGATAGACGCCGCCCGGCATGATGACCACAAACGGCTGAATGCCATTCGCGATGAGCGTATCCGCCTCGGCTTGTACACGCAGGTCCGGCCATTGCGTTTCGTCGGCATTGCCGCCGTGCAGCAGATAGATCGCCGGCCAACGATCGCCTGACGGCGCGTAGCACGGCGGCAAATAAACACTGACCGGCACCGCCTGTCCGTAGATCGTACTGGAGACCGTCAGGCGCGTCATCTGCCCGGTGGCCGTCGGGCAAGGATCATCGATCGGGCGCGGCGCATACCCGCCTGAGATGATCAGCATCAGCAGTACAGCGAGTGGCGCACCAACTCGATCGGACCACCGCTTGATACGTGACGAACCGCGTATAGAAACCGTTGATGTCCAGCTGCATCGCATTGAACGCGCCCCCTTGTTGCAGCATTATTCACAGTATAACCCCAGCCTAGCGACTCCCATACGTGACCAGGGGGTTGATTTGTCCGGCGTCCACCAACAGCTGATCTGAAAAAGTGTCCGGCCCTCGCCAACTTCGCGAGGGCCGGAGAACGCTGCTGATCAGTGATGATGCGAGGCCGCTAGTGGGCCGGGCTTTGCGGAGCCGCCTCAGGCGCTTCAGCCGCGCCGGGCACATCGGGCTGACCGTCTTCCACCTGCTGGCCCTGACCTTCCGGCACGTTGTCGGTGTCCGGGGCGCCCTTCACTTCGCCGTTGTCAGCGCCGGTATCGGTGTGCAGAATCGCGCCGGTGCCGGCATCCACCTTCACATCTGCGCCGGTGCTCAACTCCACGCTGTAAACCAGCACGCCATTCTCATTGTCGAGCCCGGCCTTGACGACGGTCGCACCGGGATTCGCAGCCAGCGCGGCGGCCTTCGCCTGCTCAATCGTGATCCTGGCCCGAGCGGCCAGCGCCGCGGCTTCGGCAGATTCGCTCTGCCCGGCGGTGGCCGTGTCGCTGATGGTGATGCTGCCCGCATACAACGGCGTCTGATCGTTCGCACCGCTGTCGGCCTCAGTGGCGGCTTCCGCGCCCGTGTCCGCCGTCGATTGATCGCCGACCTGCTGTTCAACGGTGTCAGTATCGGGGCCGAGCGCTTCAGCCGGTTCAGACTGCTCGGTCTGAACGGTTGCCGGAGCAGGCGGCGTGGCGGTCTGCGCGTACGACTGCGCGGTCACTGCGCCCATCGCCGCGACGACCAGCAGCGCAATCGCGGCCAAGGCTAGAAATCGGTTGATCTTCATGTGAGACTCCTTTGTGATCGTTTCGATCGTGATGTTAGCCGGCGTTCAACCTGTAACCGACTACGCTTTCAGGATAATCGAATGCGATGAAGTCGCCGTGAAGTGAGTGTGAAGACTGGGCTTCATAATTCGCGCAGCGCGCTCAACCCCGTGCTGCGGCACAGTTATCGGGCGCGACGCAGACGCATGGCGCAGCAACAGCCTTTTCAGTTGCAGAGATCGATCGGGTTGAGATGGAACGACACATCCACATCGCGCGTGAATAACTGGGCGAGATGGGATTTGAGGCGCTGGCTGCGGAAGGTCGCGCGCGGCGCTGGCGAATCCGCGCATCCTCGTGCTCGACGAGGCCACGTCGAGCGTGGACACGCGCACCGAGAAGATGATTCAGGCGGCCATGGAAAAGTTGTTGGAAGGCCGTACGAGTTTTGTCGTCGCGCACCGCCTCAGCACGGTCAAGCACGCCGATCAGATTCTCGTGCTGAAAGACGGTGAAATCATCGAGCGCGGCAAGTTCAACGAGCTGCTCGACGCGAAAGGCTTCTTCTACGATCTGTACATGAGCCAGTTCCGGCGGCAGGAGCCGGTCGGCGGCAATGGTCAAAAGGATACGGGCAACGGGCAGAAGGCCGAAGGTGGAATGAGGGCGGCATCGGCTACTGCATGACGTGGTGACAAGGTGAAGTCCGGCTGTCGTGTGAGGCGACAGCCGGACTTTTTGTACGCCGTTTTTCGTCGTGCTATAATCAAGACGATGACAAACACAGAAGCACTTGAGCAAATCACACAGCGCATTGTGGATGGCTTTCATCCACAACGTTTGATCCTTTTCGGGTCACGGGCGCGCGGCGATGAACGACGCGACAGCGACTTCGATCTGCTGATCGTGGCGCCGTCCGATCAGCCTCGCTGGCAGCGCGTGGTGCCGGTGTATCGCGCGCTGGCAGGAATGGGCGTGTCAAAGGATGTCGTGTGGTGGACGCCGGAAGAAATCGCCGAATGGCGAAACGTGAAGACACACTTCATCAACACGGTGCTGCGCGAAGGAATCGTGCTGTATGAAAACCCCGCGTGACCATGCGCAGGCGCTGCTGTAAAAGGCCGCCAACGATCTTTTTGCGGCGCGCGCCATTCTGGCGGCAGGCGAGGCGTTTGACACCGTGTGTTTTCATGCTCAGCAAGCCGCAGAAAAGAGCCTCAAGGCTGTTCTGGCGTTGAATGAAGTCGAATACCCCCGGCGGCACGATTTGGGTGAGCTACTGGAACTGGTCAAGCCACTGGTGCCAGATGTCGCTCGATATGAAGGACGGATTATCGGTTTAGCGCCTTACGCCGTGGAAGTCCGGTACGAAGTCGAGTTTGAACCTGACGATGATCAAGCAACGGAAGCCGTGCATACGGCAGAAGAAGCCTACGAGTTAATCAAGCGCGTGATTGAAAGGAATTGAACCACGCGGAGTATTCAGGCGGTTTAAGCAGTCCGGCTGTCGAGTGAATCGACAACCGGACTTTTTGTTACCCGATCGGTTACCTTCGCACCAGGGGTAGATAAACCTTGTTCAGCGGCAGTTCGCCGCAGACGGGCGCGCTGAGCGGCGAGAGCGCGCCGTGGTTGTGTGCCTGCACGGCGTAGCAGTACGTTTGCCGATAGTGCACCTGATTGTCGGCAAAGATCGTCGTGGCCGCTTCGCCGATCAATTCATACGTGCCGGTAAGCGTCGTGCTGCGCAGGACGCGATAGCCGGTGGGCTGTTCGTCGGCGGGCACCGACCAACCGATGTCGAGCGTGTTGGTCATCCACGGATTCGCCACGATGCCGGCGATCTCCGGCGCAGACGGCACGCCCAACACCACAGCGGCGCGATCGTTCGTGGTGCTGGCATTGCCGCCTGTCGTCGTCACTTCCGCGTAGATCGATTGCTGTCCGTTGCTGATCACGGTGAAGGCGATCGTCTTCTTCTCGTTCATCGCCAGCGATTCGGAGATGATCTGCGTCCCGATCGGGGTGGCGCTGCCCGGCGTCCCGCGATACAGCGTGACCGTCATGTTCGTCGCCATGTCGCGTCCCACATTGCGCACCGTGACCGAGACCGTGATCGGCTCACCGGCGGGGATCACATCGGCCGTGGCGCGCAGTGGATCGAGCGCGGGATCGGGCGTGGCGACGACGATCAGCGATCCCACGGGGTTGGCGCTGGCGCTGAGCGCGGCATGTTGGCTCGCTACGATCGATCGTTCGCTGCTGATCGACGCCAGATTGAGATCACGCTGCGCGGCTTGCATGCGCGTCACGTTCAAGATCACAGCCTGCCGATTGATCGGATTGACCGTCAGGGCGGGCTGCCAGTTTTGCAGCGGCTCGTCGGTGAGGTAGATCGGCGCGGAGAACTTCGCGCCCACATTGCGGCTCAAGCTGATCTGCCCCAGCGCCGCGTTGCTGTTGCCCGCTCGATCGAAGCGGCGGAAAGCGAGCAAGGTCTCATTGGCTTGCGAGGATAACACCGGCTGTTCGGCGAAGACCAGTCCGCCGACTTCGTTGCGCAGCGGCGCGGCGGTCCATTGCCCGCTATTGAGCTGCGCCGTCCACAGCGCGCCGTTCGGGCCGAGGATTGGCGTGGTGCCATCGACTTCGGGTTGGCGCACCACGAAGGCGAGTTCCAGGCCATTCGGCCCCACGCTCAACGCCGGTGAATCCGCGCCGGGTGGTAGCGGCTGCGGATCGAGCGTGACCCAACCGCCCGGATCATGTTTGGCCCACGCGATGCGCCGATCATCTGCCGTGTCGAGGTTGCCATCCGCATCGTGAATCCAGACGAGGTTCGGCACATTCGCGGCATCGTACGCGGCGCGCACTTCGTTGTTGAGACCGCCGCCCGGCGCGCTGAGCAGCTCCGGCGGATCGAATTGCAGCGTGGCGGTATTGAACTGACTGACGGCGATGCGCTGATCGCTGCGCGTGGCGAGATCGCCGTCGGTGTCGCGCGTCCACGCCAGCACCGCGCCGGTCGCGTTGCCGATCGCCGTCGGCATGCCGTCGATCAACAGATCATTCGTCAAGCGCGTGGGCGTGAGCCAGGCGCCGTTCTTGAACGACGTGTAGAAGATTTCCTGTCGAGTGAGATGCGCGTTGTAATCGCTGCCCAGTGAAACCGCCGTAGCCTGATCGATGGGTATCTCAGCCCAGGCGACCATCGGCGTGGCCGTTGGGCCGGCGAAAAACGCGATCGGGTTGGTGGCGCTGTGCGTCGGGTCGCTGAGCGCGATCGGGGCTTGCCACTGGCCGCTAATCGGATCCTGAAACCGCGCTCTGATCTGGACCTGCCGCGTGGTGGTGATCGGCGAGGTATCTTCCACGACGGCGGATAGCACCAGCCCCGCCGGGCTGACGGCCACTGACGGCGCGGCAAACAGTTCCGGCGGCGGGCCGGGTACGATCGTGTCGGTCAGGGGCCGTGAAGCCATGGTGTTGAATGGCCCCAGACAGCCCAGCGGCTCATCGGCAAAGGTCTGCACGTACGATGGATTCGTATTGACGCCGGGCAGATCGATGCCCCACAGGTATTGCGCCCAGATGCGAGAAAAAGCCTTGATACTGAAACACACTTTGGGCACGTTGAGCGCCGGCTTGGGAATAATGGTCACGTGTACGGGCACATCAAGGCTGACACCCAGGCCCAGCGTGTACCCCGCGTTGGCGATGCCGCCGAGGATGCCCAGACCATAACCCACTTCCGCGCTCGCTCCGCCGGTAGCCGTGAGGATCGCGCCGACTTCCGGCTTGAAGGGTTTGACCCAGCCGCCCAGCGACATGCCGTAATTGACCTCGCCGCTGCTGGCCACGTGCAGCTGCGCCAGCGAGAAGATATCGAGCACGGGCATGTGCATGAAGGGCAGGCCGAGGCGCTTGTCTTTCAACAGTTCGACCGTGCCCAGATCGATCCGCCAGTTCTTGACGGCGTCCCACAGCTGCGTGAGATACTGCGGATTGGGAACGTCCAGGGTCTTGCGATAGCTGTACAGTTCCACATTCAACGCTTTGGCATAAACATCAGCCTGTACCCGATTGATCTGCACACTGCCCGATTCATCGACGGTGCCCCTCAGCCGGACGCCCGCGCGGAAGCGGTTGTCAAAGTTGCCGAAGTACAGCAAGGGTTTGCTGGGAATCGGGAAGTTGAGATCGGCCGCGCCGGGGAACAGTCCCTCGAATTCATAGCGCCGATAAGTGGCGTTCCACTTGGTGGCCGTCAGCGCTTTGACGCCGGGCAGTTTCAGCGGGTCTTCCATGACCTGCACGGGAAAAGCCGAGGGGCAGAGATGCACGCCGTTGACGATGGGTGTGACCCAGATTTGCGGATGTTGACTGCCTGCGCTGGGCGGCAGCAATCCCATGTTGATGGTGTAGGAAAACGAGGCTGGCACTTCGGGCGAAGACCAGATTTGGTTGCCGCTCGCATCCATCAATTGAAAGATCACGGCTTGGGCCAGGGGCGTAGTCTGCGGATAAGCCGAAAAGACTTCCTCTCGATCGACGCCACTGATGTACGGGCCGAAGAACTCGCGCTGGCGCTGCGCCAGAAATTGTTGAGAAAGTTGCAGATTGGGATTCGGTTCCAGCACATTGAATAGCGGCGTGACGTTGGCTGGCGCATAGTTGGTGCTGGGCGGCAAGACCGTCGGTGTGCCCACCAGCAAGTAGGCAGTCGAGCGTGATTGGCCGGGCCGGCAGAGCTCCACATTGGGCGGCAGTTGGATTTGTGTCTGCGCGGCAGGCAGCAAGGTGATGGCCGCCGGATTCACCGGTTGCGCCACCTGCCCCGACACGACCGCTTGATACTTACCGGGAATGATGCCCGTCAAGTTGAATTGCCCGGCGTTGTTGATGGGCGTCACGTAGCGCAGCGTGCCGCCCGGATCGATCAGGTTCAACTTCGCATTGATCGTCGCACCGGCCACGGTGGGGATTGTGCCTTGCACTTGCGCGGTGGGCATCGCATCGACCGTGAAGGTGGCGCACGTCAATTGCGCGTTGGTCGTACCCGTCACGGTGGCGCACAGATCGATCGGGCCGGGCGTCAAACTGGCAGGCACCATCACGGTCAGACTGTATGTGCCGTTGGCGGCCACGGCCACATCGGCGGAGTTAATCGTGCGCGCATTCGACACCGCCATCACGCGCACGGTGTTATAGCCCGGCACGCTCTGGCCGGAGATCGTCAAGGCTTGACCGGCATAAGCGTGCGTGGGATTGAGATTGATCGTCGGTTGCACACCGCCGGGCAGCGTCGCCGGTTGAAAGGTCGGTTCCGGCGTCGGCGTTGGAATCGCTTCGGGTATTTCAATGGCCCCGATGTCACATGCCGCGCCCTGCGGCCGCGCGGACTGCACGATGTCGATCGCTGGACAATCGAGGCCGCCTGCATCGATCGCGGGACTGCCCGCCTGCGGTTGGCGCAAACTGGCGCCCCACCCCGGCACGATCAACTCGCCCAGCAAGGGATCGGCATTGGCAATGTCAGTCGAGGTGATCAGTCCGCAGGTCATGCCGTCATCATCGCTGAGGTTGTGGCCCAGCGAGACAACGTGCGGCGCGCCCGCGTTGAATTCGCACGCGCCATGGTCGAAGAGCGTACCGCGCACCTTGATCGTCGCGGCGGCCGATCGGGGGGAGAGGGCCGAGAAGGCGTTGTGGTAGAACGTACTGAACTCGATCGAGGCGGGCGCATAAGCGGCGAGGCCGCTCGTGCCTTGCTGCGCCGTATTCGCCGAGAGCGTGACGCCTGTCAACGTCACGGGCGCGGTCGCGTAGATCGTCGCATCGCCGGAGGTGTTCTCCGAGATCGCGGTGTTGGAGATGACCATAGGTTGCGAGGTCAATATCGCGCCGCCGAGGTTGTTCGCGGGATCGCTGCTGGCCGTGGCGTTGGATTGCACGTTTGAACCCTCAAGCCGCAGCACGCCGTCGTTGGCAATGCCCGCGCCTTTGTAAGCCTGATTATATTGAACGATGTTGCCCGTCATCGTCAGCACGCCATGATTGTCCACGCCGCCGCCAATGCCGTTCGGATCAGTCAAACTGGCGACGTTGTATTCGGGCACGCCGTAGAGCAGCAGCAGATGACTGTTCGCTGCGTTATAAACTCCAGCGCCGCGCAAGGCTGTGTTGCCGATAAGATACAGGCCATAAGTGTCGATGCTGCCGCCGTTGTTGTACAGGCCGCCGCCTACGCCTCCGGCTGTATTTCCGTAGATCTGACTGTTCAGCAGATTGGCGGTGCCGCCTTTGATGCAGACGCCGCCGCCGTTGCCATCGACCGTGCTGTACGCCACCAACGAGAGATTGGTCAGCACGTCGCCGACACTATCGAGGCCGCCACAGGCTGCCGCGCGGGCGTAATCGACGCGGCTTGAAATCAGCGACAGGTGACCGGCATTCACGATGGCGGTATCGCCCGCACGAGTCAGAGCCATGTTTTGCAGCGTCAACGATCGACCGGCAGGCACGGCGAAGAAGCCCACGCCATTGCGCGGCCCGCTGCCCGCATCGCCGCCGCTGAGGATGATCTGTCCCAGCGTGTCGCCGTCGATGGCGGTATCGACGGTGACAGTGTAACGTGTGGTCAGCGTAATCGTGACCGGTGCTGCGCCGCAGTTGAAGGTGAGGCTGCCGCCCGCGTTGAAGGCCGTGGCAAAGGCCGCTTCGGTGCAGCTGCCCGGCGTGCCGTTGCCGATGACGCTTTGTGGCGCGAGCGGTCGCGCCGTGGCCTGTATGGCCGCGACGCTGATGATTAACACACAGATCACTAACGCCATGCTGATCAAAACTGATTTGTGTTTCATGTTTCCTCCCTTGACTGCCAATCTCCGGGCTCGGCCATTGCCCGATCGGCCCCGCCTCTGATCATGCGTCCTGTTTTACCAAAAACTTCTCCGCAAAAGGTGACATTTTGTGACTTGCTTCAGGTTATAATTCTGTGTATGGCAAACACCGCCTTTCAAACGTTTGGCGACTTACTAATCCACTTGCGCAAGCGCGCCCGTCTAACACAGGCCGAACTGGCCCGCGCGGTGGGCTACAGCCGCGAACAAATCGTGCGGCTGGAGAAGAATCAGCGCGTGCCCGATCGCGCCGTGATCGCGGCCGTGTTCATCCCCGCGCTCGATCTCGACGACGTTCCCGATCTCGCACAGCGCTTGCTCGATCTGGCGAGCGGCACACGGCCGGTGCGCACCAATCTGCCCGCGCCGTTGACCAGCTTCATCGGCCGCGAAACAGACGTCGCCGCCGTGCGCGATTATTTGCTCGCGCCCGATAAACGCCTCATCACCTTGATCGGCCCGCCCGGCATCGGCAAGACCCGCTTGAGTCTGCAAGTGGCAGGCGAAGTGCGTTCGAAGTTTGCAGACGGCGTCTTCTTCGTGCCACTCTCCCCGATCGTCGATCTCGCCCTCGTCGCGCCAATGGTGGCGCATACGCTGGATTTCCCGGAACGCAGCGCCGTGCGTCCCGAAGATCGATTGATCAGCGGCATCGGCCAGCGGCAGATGTTGATCGTGCTGGATAATTTCGAGCAGATCATCGACGCTGCGCCGTTGTGTGTTGAACTCTTGAGCGCGTGTCCGCACTTGAAGATCATCGTCACCAGCCGCGAATCGCTGCGCGTGCCGGGCGAGTGGTTGTATCCCGTGCCGTCGCTGACCGTTCCGGCTGAAGCACAGTTGAAAACCGTGACACCGCAGACCGTCGATCAATTTTCGGCCTTGCGCCTGTTTGCCGAGCGGGCGCGCGCGGTGCGTCCCGATTTTGCGTTGACGCCCGACAACACCCCGGCGGTGGCCGCGATCTGCCGTCAACTTGACGGACTGCCGTTGGCGATCGAGTTGATCGCGTCGCGCCTCCGGCTCATGTCACCATCAGCGCTGCTGACTTATTTGACGAGCGATTTCACGCTGCACGCCGACGGGATGCGCGGGGTGCCCGCGCGTCAGAAGACGCTGCACAACGCCATCGCGTGGAGTTACGATCGGCTGAGCGGCGAAGAGCAAGCCCTGTTGGCACGGCTGGCGGTGTTTGCCGGCGGCTTCACACTGGAAGCGGCGCGGGCGATCACGCTATTGCCCAACTCGATCACCCATGTAACTTCGTTAGTGGACAAGAGCCTGCTGGTGCGATCGATCACGGCGCACGCTGAAGTGCGCTTCAGTCAGTTGGAGATGATCCACGATTTCGCGCGCGACCGCTTGCGGGAACGAAACGAAGAGGCGGCGCTGCGCGATCGGCATCTGGCGTACTTCCTCGATCTGGCCGAGCGCGCCGATCGTGAAATGCGCGGGCCGGATCAGATCGAATGGGGACGACGCATCGAAGGTGAGTATGACAACCTTCACGCGGCGCTGGAGTGGAGCGTGACGACGGGCCAGACCGAGGCCGCGCTGCGGCTGTTAGGCGCGCTGGGCTGGCCGTGGGAAGTGAGCGGGCATTATCGCGAAGCGCGGCGCTGGCTCGATCGCCTTCGCGCGCTGCCGGACGTGGACGGGTATCCCGATCGTTACGCGCACCTGCTCAATCACATCGCCCGTTACAGTTTGATGCAGGATCGCGCCGCGGAGGCGCGTACTTTGCTGGAAGAAAGTCAGGCCATCGCTCAAAGACTGGGAACTGAAGGCGAACTGATTCTGGCCGATACGTTGAACTGGCTGGGCCTCACGATCTTGTTCAAGGATGCGGATGCACGCGCCGCCAAAACGTTATTTGAGCGCAGCCTCGAACTGCACGAAAAATGGGGCGATGTGCGCGGCGCGACGTTAAGCACCTTTCATCTGGGCATCGCCGAACTTGACTTGAACCATCACGCCGCAGCGCGCGCTCGTTTGGAAAGCAGCCTGAGCCGCTTTCGTGAGTTGGGCGATCTGTTTTTTACGTCTCGCGTCTCGATCTATCTGGGACACCTCAATTTGAGCCAGCAGGACTATCGGCAGGCGCGACAGTTCTTTGAGCAACAACTCAGAATTGATACTGAACTTCAATTCTGGGACGGCATGGCCGAGGGCTGGCGCAACCTGGGCTACGTCTATCGGCAAGAGGGCAACCATCAACAGGCCAGTCAGTACTTTGAAAACTGCGTGCAGATTTGTCTGGATCACGGTTTGGACAAGTACGAGGCGTTTTATACGGCGGGTCTGCTGGCGCTGTACGGCAACGATTATGAACGGGCCGCACGGCGCTTTGCGCATCAACTCAATCTGGCGCGGCGGCCAAATCGGCAGGGCAACGTCGGCGCGTTGTTGCTGGGCGTGGCCGCAGTCGCTGCTGAGATGAATCAACCTGAATGCGCGGCACAGTTATCGGGCGCGGCGCAGACGCATGGCGCAGCAACGGCCTTTCCACTTGCAGAGATCGATCGGGTTGAGATGGAGCGGCACATCCACATCGCGCGTGAGCAACTGGGCGAGATGGCATTTGAAGCGCTGGCTGCGGAAGGTCGCACATTCACGCTGGAGCAGGCGATTGATCTGGCGTTACGAGAGATGAGTTGAACTCTGGCCGGGAAATCACGCAAGGCGTGACGCTGCCTTCATCGGCAACCGGGGAGGCCAGGCGCCGGAGGCGCCGACCCAGCTTGACGATCAGATGCTTCCGGCCTACAATCCCTGCCGAAGATCCACCCCAGTGATGAGGCTCGCTGGCTCTGACCAATTGCCGAACCCCGGCTGACAGCCTCTAATCGCGACGACAGCGAGCGGCAAAGGTTGTCGTCACATCCCATTCACACAGCGCTTGCTTCGGCAAGCAGATTCCACACAGGAGTGTCATGATGTCCACACTGATCAGCAAAGTTCTGGCCCGCGAAATCCTCGACTCGCGCGGCAACCCCACGGTCGAAGTCGAAGTCTGGCTGGACGGCGGCGCACACGGCCGCGCGGCCGTGCCCTCCGGCGCCTCGACCGGCGTGCACGAGGCCCTTGAGCTGCGCGATGGCGACAAGGCGCGCTATGGTGGTAAAGGCGTCCTGAAAAGCGTCGAAAACGTCAATACGAAGATCTCCAGAGTGCTGGTGGGGCAGGATGCACTTGATCAGGCACGGGTCGATCGGGTGATGATCGAAAGCGATGGCACCCCCAACAAAAGCAAGTTCGGCGCCAATGCCATTCTGGGTGTGAGCCTGGCAGTGGCCCGCGCGGCCGCTGCGGCCTCTCACCTGCCGCTCTATCGCTACCTGGGCGGTGTGCCCGCCACCGTGCTGCCCGTGCCGATGTTCAACATTCTCAACGGCGGCGTGCACGCCAACTGGCAGGGCACCGATTTTCAAGAGTTCATGATCGCGCCCGTCGGCGCGCCGAACTTCCGCGAGGCGTTGCGCTGGGGCAGCGAGACGTATCAGACCCTGAAGGGCGTGCTCAAGAGCAAAGGCTATTCCGTCGGCGTAGGCGACGAGGGCGGCTTTGCGCCCGCGTTGAAGACCAATGCGGAGGCCGTCGAGGTGATCCTGCAGGCGATCGAGAAGGCGGGCTACAAGCCCGGTGAGCAGATCGCACTGGCGATCGATCCGGCGTCGAGCGGCTTCTATGAAGACGGGTTGTACAACCTGCGCACAGAAGGCCGCAAGGTCACTTCGGCCCAGATGGTGGAGATGTACGCCGAGTGGGTGAAGAAGTATCCGATCGTGGTGCTGGAGGACGGCCTGGCCGAAGACGACTGGGACGGCTGGAAACTGCTCAACCGCACGATCGGCAACCAGATCGAGCTGGTGGGCGACGACATCTTCGTGACCAATGTGGAGCGCATTCAGCGCGGCATCGCCGAAAACACCGCCAATGCCGTGTTGATCAAGCTCAACCAGATCGGCACGGTGAGCGAAACGATCGCCGCGATCGAAATGGCGTACCGGGCCGGCTGGGGGGCCATGGTCTCGCATCGCAGCGGCGAGACGGTCGACAGTTTCATCGCCGACTTCACCGTGGCCATGCGCACCGGCCACCTCAAGACGGGCGCGCCGTGCCGCGGTGAGCGCGTCGAGAAATACAATCAGTTGATGCGCATCGAAGAAGAGCTGGGCGAAGATGCGGTTTACGCGGGACGCCAGGCGTTCGTGCGATAACACCGCTTCGCAATCGAGATCGACGACGAGTGGCGGCTGACCTCGCACCCGCGAGGTCAGTCGCTCTGTTGATAAAGGCCGACGGTGATGGATTCCATTCAAATTATCCCGCTCAGCGGCATTCCATTGATCCAGCCGGGCGATGACCTGCCGCGGATCCTGGGCGATGCCATCGAGCGTCTGTCCGCGTCTCAAGAGCCGACTGCGCCGCTGCACCCCGGCGATGTGCTGGTGCTGGCGCAGAAGATCGTGAGCAAGGCCGAAGGCCGCTATGTGGACCTGGAGACGGTCACGCCTTCCGAGCGCGCCCAGACGCTGGCCCGACAGTGCGACAAAGACCCGCGCCTGATCGAAGTGATCCTGTCAGAGAGCAGCGAAGTAATGCGCGTGCGGCCCGGTCTGATTATCACGCGGCATCGCCTGGGCTTTGTGGCGGCCAATGCCGGTGTCGATCGCAGCAACGTCGCGCCAGACGGTATCGATCGGGTGTTGATGCTGCCCGTCAATCCCGATCGATCCGCGCAGCAAATCCGATCGGCTTTGTACGAGCGATTCGGAGTTGATCCCGGCGTGATCATCGCCGACAGTCACGGCCGCCCGCACCGCATGGGCACCGTGGGCGTGGCCATCGGCCTGTCGGGGCTGCCGGGCGTGGAAGACTGGCGCGGACGCCGCGATCTGTTCGGTTACACGCTCCAGCACACCGAAGTCGGCCTGGCCGATCAACTGGCGGCCGCGGCCACGCTGGTGCTGGGTCAGGCCGCCGAAGCGATTCCGGCCGTCATCGTGCGCGGCGCGATCTTTCAGGCGCGGGACGGATCGGCTCAGGAGATCAATCGGCCGCCGGCGCTGGATTTGTTCCCCTGACCGATCGTTTAGCGTGCGCCCGATGGGGGCCCTTCAAACTGATCAAGTGCGGACATGGCCGGCAATTTCGTAACCATCCAGCAAGCCGATACGATCGTCAACATCCCCGAGCATGAACTGCGCCGGGGCGATGTGGTGCTACTGCAGGCCGGCGATCTGGTTCCGGCGGATGTCCAACTCGTCGAGGCCGATGGTCTGGAAGTTGATGATTGGGAATTGACCGGCGAGCTAGTCCCGACCGCCCGGCGTGTCGGCGAAGAGGACGAGGTCATCTATCGCGGCAGCCGGATCACGCGCGGGCACGGCAAAGGGTTGGTGATCGCCACCGGCGAAGAGACGGAATACGCCAAGATCCTCAAGCCGTCACGAGAGCGGGCCGGGCAGACTCCGCTGATCTTTGTCAAGGGAAAATACCTTATACCGCTGGTGCTGCTGCTGCCGCCGGTGGTGATGGCCCTGCGTCAGGGCAGCCGGCCGGTCGAGGTCGGTTTGTTGGCGGTGCTGGCCGCCATTGTGATCATCCTGCTGCAGAACGACGCGCTGTTCGCCTACGCGCTTACTTCAGTCACGGCCAGGCAGCTGGCACAACGGCACATTCGTTTGCGCGACACCGCCGCCTTGAACATCATCGGCGAGGTGGACATCGTATGCCTTGACAAGACCGGCGTCTTGACGACGCGCGAGATCGAGGTGAGGCGCGTTCACTTTGCGGATG
>CAZKBQ010000039.1:0-46768 GCA_964550855.1 uncultured Anaerolineae bacterium | reverse complement strand
TTTCTTAACGGTGGACGGCTTGATGCTGGGCGGCGGCGCGACCGGCGGCTGACGATCTTCACGCAGCGCGTCCAATCCCTCGATGAGCTGCTGTTCCAGTTCGCGCATGAGTTCCAGCCGTTTGATCAAGCCACGGCGCTTGCTCAGGGCCTCCTGCACGCTCCGGCGAATCTCGGATGGCGGGCAGGGCTTGGACAGATAGTCGTGCGCCCCGGCGCGCAGCGCGGCCACGGCTGAATCGAGCGACGGGAAGCCGGTGAACACGATCGTCGCGGTGTCCGGCCAGCGGCGCTGAATTTCGCGCAGCAGCCGGATGCCGTCCAGGCCGGGCAGGCGCAAATCGACGATGGCGACTTCGTAGGTCAGCACGCTCAATTTGCGCAGGGCGTCCTCGAAGCTGGCGGCAGTCGTCACGTCATACTCGTCGCGCGATAGAATTGCCTGAAGCATTGCGCGCACATCCACGTCATCATCGACGACTAAAATGGGAGGACGCTTTTCGTTCGCCATAGGACCGGCTTCAAGTAAGCGTCATTATAGGCGAGGTTGAAACGGTCGGCAAGTAGTAGTAGCTGTACTTGACCCGCGCCGGCGATTCGGGCATAATGGCAGCATGCAAATCGGACTGATTGGTTTACCTCAAAGCGGCAAGACCACGATCTTTCACGCGCTGGCCGGCGGCGAGAAGGCGACTTCGGCTTACTCGTCGGGCCGGCTGGAGATTCACACGGCCGTCGCCGCCGTTCCCGACGAGCGGGTGGATATTCTGAGCCGCATGTTCAACCCGCGCAAGACGATCTATGCCCGCGTCACCTATGCGGACATTGCCGGGCTGGACAAAGGCATCAGCAAGAAAGGGCTGCCGGGGCCGTTTGTGAATCAACTGGGGCAGCTGGATGCGTTTGTGATCGTGCTGCGCGCGTTCGCCGATCCCTTGGTGGTCCACGACGGCCCGATCGATCCGGCGGCCGATCTGGCGATCCTCGACACGGAGTTTCTGCTCAACGACATGGGCGCGGTGGAACGGCGCTACGAGAAGATCGTGGAGAGCATCAGCAAGGGCGGCAAAGATCGCGACGCGGCACTGAAGGAAAAGGGGCTGTTTGAGCGACTGAAGAATCATCTGGATCAAGAACGGCCGCTGCGCGACATGGACCTGACCGCCGAAGAAATCAACGCGCTGCGTGGCTATGGCTTCCTGTCGCTGAAGCCGGTGCTGATTGTCGTCAACATCGGCGACGAGGGGGAGGCTCCCGCGCTCGATTATCCGCACCGGCACAGCGCCGTCGTCGCGCTGCGCGGGCGGCTGGAACGTGAGATCGCGGAGTTATCGCCAGAAGACGCGCCGCTGTTCATGCAAGAATACGGCATCGCCGAACTTAGCCGCAGCAAGGTCATTCGGTTATCGTACGATCTGCTGGGTTTGCAATCGTTCTTCACCGTGGGTGAAGACGAGGTGCGAGCGTGGACGGTGAAGCGCGGGGCCACCGCCGTGGAGGCCGCGGGCGAAATCCACACTGATCTGGCCAGGGGCTTCATCCGCGCCGAAGTGGTGGCCTATCCCGACCTCATCGAACTGGGCGGACTCGATCAGGCCAAACACAAGGGCAAGCTGCGGCTGGAAGGCAAAGAGTACATCGTGCAGGATGGCGACATCGTGCACATCCGGCATAATATGTGATGTGTGACGAGTGACAAGTGAAGCATGCAACGAGGCGTCGGGGCAACCTGATGCCTCGTTTGATGTGCGCGCCTCGTCGGGCACACAATCGCTCGTTTTACGCCTCACGTTTTACGTTTTACGTCTTACGTTTCGCGCCATGTGGTACAATTTCTGCCAGTCCAAACAATTCCATCGTTGGCGCATTATCGCACTTCATGACAACACTGATTCTCATTCGACACGGCCACAACGATTGGGCCGACAAGCAGCTGGCCGGCTGGCTGCCGGATGTTCACCTTAACGAGTTGGGCCGGCAACAGGCGCAGGACCTGGTGGAGCGGCTCAAACCGATCGAGATTGCGGCGATCTATTCCAGTCCGCTCGATCGCACGCTGGAAACGGCGCGACCATTGGCCCAAGCGCGCAACCTGAAGATCAACAAAGTGCCGCAGCTGGGCGAGGTGAAATACGGCGACTGGCAGGGGCAGGCGCTGAAAGTATTGGCGCAGAAGAAGGAATGGAAACACGTGCAGGCCGCGCCCAGCACGTTTGCCTTTCCCAACGGCGAATCGTTTCGCGAGATGCAGAATCGCGCCGTGGCCGCCGTCGAAAAGATCGTGGCCGCGCACCCGCAGGACACCGTCGCCCTGTTCTCGCACGGTGATGTCATCAAGGCCATCGTCGCCTACTACGCCGGCATCGCGTTGGACAACTTCCAGCGCATTGCCATCAGCCCGGCCTCGATCAGCGTCGTCATGGTGGGGGCGTTTGGCGCGCGGCTGGGCCGCCTCAACGACACCGGCCCGCTGCAGTCGCCGCCCAGGCCGTCTGCGACCAGAAAAAGAAGAAGCACTAATCATGGCGCGTAATATCGATATGAATCCGGTGGCCGCCATCACGGCCGATGCGGTGGGCCAGCCCGGCCAGCGGGTGTTCTATTTGCAGGCGCGACACGGCCCGACGACGATTACCATCGAAACGGAAAAAGAGCAGGTGCGGGCGCTGGCGCTGGGCATTCACCAGTTTCTGGAAGAGCTTACCCAGCGCTTCCCCGACCGCGCCGAGCTGGACGAAGTGGACGAGCGCGACTTGAACTTGATGCCGCCCTTTGAGCCTGAATTCAAAGTGGGCCAGATGGGGCTGGGCTACGATTCCGATCAAGACCTGGTCGTCATCGTGGCGCAGGCCCTGCAGGCCGAGGGCGAAGCCGAAGACGATGCCGTCACCGCCCGGTTCTGGATTACGCGCGGGCAGGCCAAAGCCATGGCCGACCACGCGCTGGACATCGTGTCGCAAGGCCGGCCCATTTGCCCCCTGTGCAGCCGGCCCATCAACCCGGATGGTCATTTCTGCCCCAAGCGCAACGGGCACACCCGGGACCTGATCGTTCAATAGAAGTTGGAAATTAGAAGTCGGAGGGCCGTTCGATCAATCGGCATGCCCCGGCTTCCAATTTCCAACCGCCAACGTCCAGTCATGGCCGACGACGCTTCTTCTGCCCCGCAGCCCATTTCCATCGACGAGCTGCTCACCCTGCTGTCGGACGGCACCATCGAGCAGCAAGGGCTGCTGCCGTGGGGCAGTAACTACACCTTCCTCGTCACCGTCACGCGCGGCGACCGGCAAACAGCCGCCATCTACAAGCCGCGCGACGGCGAGCGGCCGCTGTGGGACTTCCCGGAAGGCACGCTGTGCCAGCGCGAAGTCGCGGCCTTTGTGGTCAGCCACGCCCTCGATTGGTATGTGGTGCCCCCCACGGTGCTGCGCGACGGGCCGCAGGGCGTGGGCATGGTCCAGTTTTACATCGACAGCGACCCCAACGAGCACTACTTCACCCTGCGCGAAGACGATCGATTCCGTCCACAATTCCGGCGCATCGCGCTGTTCGATCTGCTCATCAACAACGCCGATCGCAAAAGCGGCCACTGCCTGCGCGACAGCACCGATCACATCTGGGGCATCGACCACGGCGTCGCGTTTTCGGTGGAACCCAAGCTGCGCACTGTGATCTGGGAATTTGCGGGCGAAGAATTGCCGATCGAGTTGACGGCGGATCTGCGGCGCTTCCGCGCCCGACTGGATCAGCCCGACGATCAGGCCGTGAAAATGCTGGCCGCCCTGCTGGACAGACGCGAGATCAACGCCCTCAAGCGCCGCGCCGATCAGCTGTTGCAGGCCGGCTGCTATCCGCGCCCGCTGCCCGGCTACCGGCAGATTCCATGGCCCCCCGTATGACGTGACGTTCCTAATGTCACAAAGCGTTACTTGCGCGCTTGCCGCCCCTGTGTCTGCCTGTTACAATTGCGCTGATGAGCGCTCAATCCTCTCCCGATCATCCAACCGCCTCGCTCGATCTTTCCGCCGCCGAACGCGCCACCGTGCTGCATACGTGGACGATTCAATCGCAGTGGAACGCGCCCACCATCGTCGGCGGTGACGGCGCCTGGTTCATCGACAGCGAAGGCCGTCGTTATCTTGATCTGAGCAGCATGGCCGAATGCTGCAATCTGGGTCACCAGCACCCCGGCGTGATCGCCGCCATCAAAGCCCAGGCCGATCGGATGTGCTACGTGCAGCCGGGCTGGGGGGCAGAGCCGCGCACCCAGCTGGCGCGGCGGCTGATCGAGAAAGCTGGCTTCACCGGCGGTAAGGTGTTCTTTACGCTGGCCGGGGCCGATGCCAACGAAAACGCCGTCAAACTGGCGCGCTGGTTCACCGGCCAGAGCAAGATCATCACCCGTTATCGCTCGTATCACGGGGCCACGCATATGACGCTGGAGATGGGCGGCGACAATCGGGCGTGGCACACACACACCGGCATCGACGGCGTCGTTCACGCGCTGCCGCCGTATTGTTATCGCTGCCCGCTCGGCCTGAAGTACGACGCGTGCGGCATCCGCTGCGCCGATCACATCGCCGATCTGATTGAGTACGTTGGGCCGCACACCGTAGCCGCCGTCATGGTGGAGCCGCACGCGGGCACCAACGGCATCGTCGCGCCGCCGGAATATTGGCCGCGCCTGCGCGAGATTTGCAATCGCTACCACATCCTGCTCATCGCCGACGAGGTGATGAGCGGCTTCGGCCGCGTGGGCGAATGGTTTGCGTGGCAGCGTTACGGTCTCGAAAATGCGCCCGACATCATGACGCTGGCCAAAGGCATCACCGGCGCGCATATGCCGCTGGGCGCGGTGGTCGTCAATCAACGCGTCGCCGACTATTTTGAGGATCATCTGCTGGAGAGCGGCCTCACCTACAGCGGGCATCCCATCGCGTGCGCGGCAGGCGCGGCGGCCGTGGATGCCTACGAAGCCGAGAATCTGATTCAACGCGCGCGTGATTTAGGCGATTGGATGTTAACTCGCTTGCGCGAGATGCAGGCGCGCTGGCCCCACATCATCGCCGAGGTGCGCGGGCAGGGATTGTTTGCCATCGTGGAGCTGGCGAAGTATTCGTGGCCGCAGACTTTGCCGGAGCTGAAGACATTCGTGGCGGAGGGGCGCCGGCGCGGCGTCTCGTTTGCGGTGCGCGGCAACCTGATTGTGCTCAGTCCGCCGCTGGTGATCGAGCAGGCCGACCTGGCGCACGGGCTGGACGTGATGGAAGAGCTGCTGAGGAATTCGTGACGGATGCATTTCCGTCACCGACAAGCGGCCGAACTGCCCGGAAGACTGTCGTGACTGGTGAAATCGAAACTGGCACACAACTACCGGTTCACTTCGCCTGGTCACCTTCCACGGGACTGGTGCACGCCACCTTCCGCGCCGAAGTGACCGGTTACGAGCCAAAGGGCGATCGGTTCAAGTGCCGGCTGATCGAACTGGTGGAGTTGAGCGGTGTTCAATCGGGATCTGAATTGACCCGCGAAATGATCGAAAGGCTGATCGGGCAATATGCTCTGATCCCGCGCGAAGGGCTGAACGGCCTGACGCTGCGGCTCAAAATGGCGACACTCACGGGCGGCTTGAAGCATCCGTACTTTTTCGATTAGCATTCAGCATTGAGCATTCGGCATTCCAAATTCCCCCACAATCCTCAGGAGGTTTTGCATGGCAGCAAAGAAAACGACCAAGAAGAAAGCGGCAAAGAGCAACGGCAGCTTCAAGCTGACCTACGCCACGATGTTCAACCCGCCCGAGTCGATGCACACCGCGTTCGACAAGGCCGTGGCCAAGTTCCGCGCCGAGCTGGGCAAGGATGTGCCCATGCTGATCAACGGGCAGGATCGCTTCATCGACGCCAAGTTCGATGACCGCAGCCCCATCAACACCGACTGGCTGCTGGGCACCTTCCAGAAGGGCGGCGTGGCCGAAGGGCGCGAAGCGCTGGCGGCGGCGCGCGCGGCCGCGCCCAGGTGGGCGGCGCTGAAGTGGAGAGATCGCGTGAAGATTCTGCGCAAAGCGGCCGGCCAGATCGAGAAGCGCCTGTACGAGATCAGCGCCATCGTGTCCATGGAGATCGGCAAGAACCGCATGGAGGCGCTGGGCGACGTGCAGGAAACCGCCGATCTGATCTATTACTACTGCGACGAAGTGGAGCGCAACAACGGCTATATTGTGCCGATGAAGCCCGATCCGCTCGTCGGCTTCAGTTCCAGCAATGTCAGCGTGCTCAAGCCCTACGGCGTGTGGGTGGTCATCTCGCCCTTCAACTTCCCCTTTGCGCTGGCGGGCGGGCCGAGCGGCGCGGCGCTGGTGGCGGGCAACACCGTGGTCTTCAAGCCCGCGTCCGACACGCCGTATGCCGGCCGTCTGCTGGCCGAATGTTTCCGCGATGCGGGCGTGCCCGACGGCGTGTTCAACTACGTCACGGGCGGCGGCGCGACGATCGGGCAGGAGTTGATCGAGAACCCCGAAGTGGACGGCATCACCTTCACCGGCTCATACGACGTGGGCATGCACATCTACAAGACCTTCGCCACGGGCAAGTATCCGCGGCCGTGCATCGCCGAGATGGGCGGTAAAAATCCCGCCATCGTCACGGCCAAAGCCGATCTGGACGCGGCCGCACAGGGCATTCTGCGCTCGGCCTTCGGGCTGCAGGGCCAGAAGTGCTCGGCCTGCTCACGCGTGTACGTGGACAACGCCGTGAAGGATCAATTCGTGGGCAAGCTGCTCGATCTCACCAACAAGATTACCATCGGCGATCCGACCAAGCGCGAGAACTGGCTGGGGCCGGTTGCCAACAAGAGCAGCTATCACGACTACGCCAACTTCGCGGAAGAACTGTCGCAGGGCGGCGAGATTCTGACCGGCGGCCGGCAGCTGCAAGACGGCGAGCTGGGCAAGGGTTACTTCTGCGCGCCGACGCTGGCCTACCTGCCCACCGATCATCGCCTGTGGAAAGTGGAGATGTTCCTGCCCATCACCACCATCGCCGGCTATGACGATCTGGACACGGCCATGAAGCTGGCCAACAACGCCGACTACGGCCTGACCGCCGGCATTTACGGCGGCAAGAAGGAAGTGGCGTGGTTCTTTGACAACATCCAGGCGGGCGTCACCTACGCCAATCGGCCGCAGGGCGCGACGACGGGCGCGTGGCCCGGCCACCAGCCCTTCGGCGGTTGGAAGGGGTCCGGCAGCACCGGCAAAGCCGGCGGCTCCATCTACTACGTGCCGCAATACCTGCACGAGCAGTCGCAAACGATCATCGAGAAAGAGTAGCGCCGGCCACCAATCAGCCGGGCGTCGCGGAGACACGGAGTATAATTACCGTGCCTCCGCGATTTGTTGTGTGAGGAGCGAAACGTGCCGATCAACTACCTGGTGCTGGGCGCGGGCCGGCAGGGCACTGCCGCCGCTTATGATCTGGTGAAGTGGGGCAAAGCCGATCGGGTGACGCTGGCCGATCGGGACGAAGCGATCGCGCGCCTGGCGGCCGATCGGGTGAACGCGCTTACCACCCGATCGATCTGCGACGCGATCGCGCTCGACGTGCGCGATCAGGCCGCCGTCCGATCAGCCATCGGCGGCTATACAGTCATACTGAGCGCCGTGCCGTACTACTTCAACCTGGCGCTGACGCAGCTCGCCATCGACGCGGGCGTCTCGTGGTGCGATCTGGGCGGCAACACGGCGATCGTGCGGCAGCAGCACGCGCTGGATGCCGAGGCCAGACGCGCCGGCGTGTGCGTGGTGCCCGACTGCGGCATGGGGCCGGGTTTTGGCAACACGCTGGGCGTGTACGCCATGGAACTGCTGGACGAGACCGACCACGTGTACCTGTATGATGGCGGCCTGCCGCTCGATCCGCAGCCGCCGTGGAACTACGTGCTGTCGTTCAACATTGAGGGCCTGACCAACGAGTATTATGACGGCATGACGATCCTGCGCCACGGCGAGCTGGTGCACGTGCCGGTGTTCAGCGAACTGGAGTTGATCGACGTGCCGGAGTTGGGGACACTGGAGGCGTTCATGGTGGCGGGCGGCGTGTCCACCGCGCCGTGGACGTTCAAGGATCGACTGCAAACGTATCAGCTCAAGATTGTGCGTTACCCCGGCACGTTTGCCCAGCTTAAGGCGTTTTCTGATCTGGGGCTGTTCGATCTCGCGCCGATTAACGTCAATGGCTGCGAGGTGGTGCCGCGCCAGGTTTTCCATGCCTTGTTCGAGCCGCAAGTGCGCGCCGAGGTGGTGAAGGATGTCTGTTTGATCCGGGCGCACGCCATCGGCCGGAAGGACGGTCGGGCGGCGGCGGTCACGATCGATCTGATCGATCGTTACGATCCGGTCACGGGCTTTTCGGCGATGGAGCGCACTACGGGTTGGCACTTATCCATCGTCGCCGCGCTGATGGCGCAGGGCCGGGTGCCGCCGGGCGCGACGCCGCTGGAGATTGCGGTGTCCGGTCACGCCTTCGTCGCCGAAGCGCGGCAGCGCGGCTTTAACCTTGAGGTGAGATTTCAAACGAGTGGAGATTAGAACGTGATGGCGAGAATTCGGGCGGTGACTTTTCGATCTAGCCGGCTGTGGTGGCTGGCGGGTGTGCTGTTGCTGCTGCTGGCCGGCTGCGCCAGTGATCCGATTGAGTTTGGCGAGCTGGTCAGGTTCAGACATCGGCTGGGCGTCTTTGAGATGCAGGTGCCCAAGGGCTGGAAACAGGCGCAGGATGCAGTGGGCACCGAGGCGCTGGCGGCCTTTTCAGATCCGTCGGGCCGGGCTGAGATCATCGGTTACACGGGCCTGCTCGATCACACCCTGACGGCCGACGAGCGGAGCCGCATCGTGCAGGGGCTGGTGAAGAACCTGCTGAACGGCCCGGCCGATCTGCAGTTTGGCGCGGGCACGCAACAACCCGATGGCGCTTATCAGGTCACGATGACGTTTACGCGCAACAACGTCAAACGCACTGGCGAGGCCGTGTTCCGCGACGGCGATCTGAGCCTGTCGGGCGTCCTCGTCAGCGGCCCGCAGTCGGACTGGACGGATCTGCAGGCGAAGTATCAGCCCGTCATCGCGTCGTTTGTAGCGCACCGCGAAAACGTGGAAGGGACCTACTTCGAGCCGATCAACCAGACGCATTTTGCGCTGGTGGTGCCGGTGGATTGGGCGCACACGGGAATTGCCGGCGGCGAGCAGATCCGGGCGCCCGGCGGTGATCTGACCATCACGGCCGCGCAGAGGCCGTTGGCCGGCACGCTGGATGCCGCGGCGCTGACGCAGGCGGCGCTGACACAGGCGCGGCAGCTGCTGGGCACGCTGGGACTGGCGGGCAGCGAGGTGTTGCCTGACGGCCGCACCAAGTTGACGTTCACGGCGGGCGATCATCAGGTGATCGGCTACGCCGAACACATCGACGGCATGTTGATCACGCTGTTGTTTGAGTTCCCGGCTAATCGCCAGGCCGATTATCAACCCATCATCGATTTCATGTACTCGACGCTCGTCACCGGCAAACCGTAAAGGATCTGTCATGTCCAAAGTCATGTCATTGCGCGACGCCATCGAGCGCTATGTTCACGACGGCGATGTCGTTTACGCTGCCGGTTTTACACACCTCATCCCGTTTGCGGCCGGGCACGAGATCATCCGTCAGGGCAAGAAGGATTTGACGCTGGCGCGCGCCACGCCCGATTTGATCTACGATCAGATGGTGGCGGCGGGCTGTGCCCGGAAGATCATCTTCTCGTATAGCGGCAATCCCGGCGTGGGATCGCTGCGGATCATCCGGCAGGCGATGGAAGCCGGGCAGCTGGCCTACGAGGAATACTCGCACTTCGCCATGATCACCCGGCTGGCGGCGGGCGCGGCCGGCCTGCCCTTTTTGCCGATGCAGCCCACCGGCGGCGAGGATCTGGCGAAGGCCAATCCGCAGTACAAAACCATCGTCGATCCGTACACGGGCGCCGAGCTCGTCACCGTGCCCGCGCTCAGGCCCGATGTCGCCATCATCCACGCGCAGCGGGCGGATGCGCACGGCAACGCGCACATCTGGGGCATCATCGGCGAGCAGAAAGAAGTGGCCTTCGCGTCGAAGAAGGTGATTCTGACGGTGGAGGAGATCGTCGACGCGAGCGTGATCCGATCAGATCCGAACCGCACGCTGATCCCGGATTTCGTGGTCAGCGCCGTGTGCGAGGTGCCGCACTGCGCGCATCCGTCGTACACCCAGGGCTATTACGACCGCGACAACGCCTTCTACCTGGAGTGGGACAAGATCAGCGAGACGCCGGACAAGGCGGCCGCCTGGCTGCAAGCGTGGGTGTATGGCGTGGCCGATCACGCGGAGTACTGGGCCAAACTCGGCGCAGAAACGCACACGCGGTTGAAGGTGGAGCCGGCCTTCAGCGCGCCGGTGAATTATGGGAAATACTAATGAGTAATGAGTAACGAGTAAGAGTGAAGCGCATGTCAGTTGAGCTTGCCCCCAATGGCTTGCCGGTTTCCAGCGAATGGCTCTTCCCGGAGTACGACTTCGCGCGCATGCGTACCCAAAAATACGCCAACGTGATCATCGAACGCATCCTCGATCGTGGCTCATGGGCAGAGATCCGCTGGCTGCTGGACACTTATGGTAAACGTGGCATTGCCAAGTGGGTGCGCGCGCATGGCTACCGTCGACTTGACCCGCGCGCGTTCAATTATTGGCGCAATATGCTGGGCATCAAGCGTTACACCGTGCCACCGTGGGAAAAAGCGAGGTGAGCCGCATGATCCATTGGGAAGCACTCGCCAGTGAGACCCGCCAGGCTTTTGAAGCGCTGGCCGCATTGCCTCTACCTGCTGATTTTTATCTAGCTGGCGGCACGGCGTTAGCCCTGCAAATTGGGCATCGTGTCTCTTACGATTTGGATTTCTTCTCGTCCACAAATCCGCTAGGCGAAGTGCAACGCGCAGTGTTGATTGGTCAGTTGCAGCACTTGCCTTCAGTGAGCGTCAAGCGCGAGTCTGCCGAACAACTCTACACAACCATCATGGGCGTTGAGGCAAGTTTCATTTTCCAACATCGCCCCTTGTTGTTTCCCACGATTGAGGTGAATGGTCTGCACCTGGCCCAGCCCATCGACATCGGCCTCATGAAGTTGTCCGCGATCAAAGACCGTGGTACGCGGCTTGACTCCATCGATCTCTATTGCCTCAAAGACACTGCCCCCGTTGAAACATTGTTTCAACTGTTGCCGCAGAAGTATTCTGATCGGCCTGATTTCACGGTTCATCTGGCTTACGCCCTGCAATACTTTAAAGACGCAGAAGCGGACACACGTGAACTGCGAACCCTGAAACGAATCAATTGGACAGCGGTGAAGAAATACTGTACCGCAGGCTCGCATCTATTGTCCAAAATAAATGCAGGATTGGAACCACCGCCATGACGGCTTATTCCTCTTCCGAAATGATGGTCGTCGCCGCCTCACGCTTGCTGCGCGACGGCGATGTGGTCTTCGTCGGCATCGGCCAGCCGAATCTGGCGTGCAACCTGGCGCGCCGCACCCACGCGCCCAACCTCAACATGATCTACGAAGCGGGCGTGATCGGCGCGCAGCCCAGCCGTCTGCCGCTGTCCATCGGCGACCCGTGCCTGGTCAGCGGCGCGGCGTCGATCTGCTCCATGTACGAGATCTTCGCGTTCTATCTCCAGAACGGCAAAATCGACGTGGGCTTTCTGGGCGGCGCGCAGATCGATCGGTTTGGCAACGTCAACGCCACCGTCATCGGCCCGTATGCCAAACCCAAAGTGCGCCTGCCCGGCAGCGGCGGCGCCGCCGAGATCGCCGCGTGGGCCAATCGGGTGTACTTCATCACGCCGCATCAGGCGCGGCGTTTCCCGGAGAAGTGCGACTTCATCACCAGCGCGGGCTTTTTGTCCGGTCGCGCGGAACGCGCCGCGAAAGGCCTGCGCGGCGGCGGCCCGCACGAAGTCGTGACCGATCTCGGTATTCTCACACCCGATGACACGGGCGAGTTGATCCTGACCGCGCTGCACCCTGGCGCAACAGTGGAGCAGGCGATCAAGAATACCGGTTGGAAATTGAAAGTGGCCGACGACCTCCAGACGACCGAGCCGCCCACCGATGAAGAACTTCGTCTGCTGCGTGAAGAGCTCGATCCCACCGGCATCTATTTGAAGTAATCTCAATCGACCTGCACCGGTTGAGGGCAGGCCGTTTTACGGATCAGGTGGTATGGTTCCCATCGTCGACGCCGCCGGCTCACATTACGACCTTGGCTTCACCATCGGCCGCGCCGTGCCCGATCGCATCGCGGGCATGATCCGCAGCTATCAGACGCTGTTCGCCAACCTGCCCGGCTTCAAATCCACCTGGGCGCAGGCTCTCCGCCACGCGCGCCAGTATCTGCCCTTTGTCGAAGAAGCCCTGCCGCAGTACCTGGACGAATTGCGCGGCCTGGCCGACGGTTCCGGCGCGACCTTTGACGAGCTGCTGCTATGCAACTGCTTTGAAGAGCTCACTGACGACATGCTCTTTGAGAAGTGCACCACCGTGGCCTTTGCGCCGGAGCGCACCGTCGATGGTCACGTGCTGCTGGGCCACACGGAAGACTGGCTGCCCATCGATCGCGAGTGGCAGTACGTGGTGCGCGCCCGCCCCGACGACGAACCGGCCTTCATTTCGCCGGTGTATGGCGGCCTGCTGCCCAATGTCGGCTTCAATGCCGGCGGCCTGGCCCAGTGCATCAACACGGTGTACCCCGACGATGCGCGCGTGGGCATTCCGCGCCTGTTTATCGGGCGGCACGTGCTGGCCGCGCCGCGCCTCGGCGTCGCCGTCGAACGCGCGCTGCATGCACACCGCGCCGCCGGTTACAATCACGTGCTGGCTGACGCCAGCGGCGAGCTGTACAACGTGGAGACGACGGCCACGCGCGCCGATCTGCGGTACGCCGCCGACGGCTATCTGACTCACACCAACAACTATCTGTCGCCGCGACTGCGCGATCACGAAGCGGAGATCATCATCGGCGCGACTTTGCGCGTCAACCGAGCGACCCGGCTGGCAAAACAGGCGCTGGCGCGCGGCCCGATCGATTTCGGCGCGATCAAGGCCATCCTCTCCGATCACAACAACTATCCTTACAGCATCTGCGCGCACGCCGAGGACGTGCCGCTCCGCGATCAGACCGTCACCATCAGCGCCTACGTGATCGATCTGACGGCGCGCACCTTGTGGTATTGCTACGGCAATCCGTGCACGGGCGAATTTGTGCCGATTGCGTTGGAAGGATGAGGGATGAAGGCGGACATCATCGCATATGACGAACTCACTTATCCTGAAGTTGAGGCGCTGCCGCGCGAGACGCCGCTGTTGATTCCGCTGGGTGAGGCAACTGAATACGATTGGGACAAGGTAACCGATCGGGTTTGGCGCCAGACCCGATCGGCTTCCTCGCCCGATCGGGTGTGCGTTTTTCCCGGTGTGCCGTATGGGTTTCGAGGCAGCGCGCTCGAAGTCGATCCGAAGTTGTTCAAGCGCGTGATCCAATCGTTGATCGCAACGCTCAAAGAAGACGGCTTCACCAACGTCTTGGTGATCAACGGTTACGGGCCGCAGGGGTTTGCCACGCGGGCCGCGCCGCTCAGTCGGCTTTCAGCCGACCTGGCCCATCAGCCATCGGATTCATCCGCTGGACAGCCGCGCAGCTCAAATGAGCGTGTCGCCCTCATCCCCACCGGCCACACCGAGCAGCACGCCTTCCATCTGCCGCTCAACACCGACACCCTGATCATCGACGCGATTGCGCGCGGCGTCGAAGCGAAATTGCCGGACACGATCTTGCGGCTGCCCGTGTGGCCGTATGGCGTGAGCATGCATCGTCGGCAATATCCGGGCACGCTGACGATCGAGCCGCGCACGTGGGAAGATTTCTTTGTGGCGGTGGTGGGTCAACTGCGTGAACGCGGCCTGAAGATGGCCTATCTCATCAACGGACACGGCGGCAATCACAGTTTCCTCGTCAACGTCACCAAGTTCTGCGGCGATCGCTGGCCCGACACATTCGTCGCCACGTCGTTCCTGCACACGACGAGCGAGGCGCTGACGCAGTATCGCACGTCGGCCATCGGCGGCATGGGGCACGCATGCGAACTGGAGACGAGCTATCTTCTGCACCTCCGGCCGGATCTCGTCCACATGGATCGCGCGGTGGACGAAGTGAATTTCACCGCGACGCCCAACTACGACATGGACTGGCTCGAAGGCGGCGCGTTGATCGCCAATCCGCCGTGGACGGACGACACGATCAGCGGCGCGTATGGCGCGGGCACACAGGCCACCGCCGAGAAGGGCCGTCGCTGGCTGGAAGCCGCGATCGAAGAAAAGGTCGGCCACGTGCGGGAGATCATCGAACAGCAGCGGCGACGGGAAGAAAGACGCGCCGAAGGCTGGGTAACGGGCTCGTGGCGCAAAATCGTCAACGGACTCTCACCCGCGCCAATGGATTAAAGCGGACTTACCGTCAACAGGAGCGTTGCTCATGAAGTTGCTGGTGGTGAATCAAGCCGAAATCGAACAGCTGCTGCCGATGCCGGACTGCATCACGCTGATGATGGATGCCTTGATGGCGCTGGCACAGGGCCAGGTGCATCTGCCGCTGCGCATGGTGGTGCGGCCGCCAGAAGCCGCCGGCGTGCTGGCGCTGATGCCCGCCTACGTGTCGGGCGACAACGCCGCCTTTGGCGTCAAGATCATCGGCGTGTTCAACGGCAATCCCGCCCTTGGCAAAGATTCGCATCAAGGCGTGGTGCTGCTGCTCAGCGGCCAAACCGGCGAACCGCTGGCGCTGATGAACGCCTCGGCGATTACGGCCATTCGCACGGCGGCCGTGTCCGGTGTGGCAACGCGCAGCCTGGCGCGCGCCGAAGCGGGCGACCTGGCGATCATCGGGTCTGGCGTGCAGGCGCGATCGCACCTTGCGGCGATGGCGTGCGTGCGCTCGATTCGGCGGGTGCGCGTGGCGAGTCGTGATCCCGCGCGCGCGCAGCAATTTGCCAGCGATCTGCGCCCAGTCTATCCGTTTCCGATCGAAGCAGTGAACACGATCGAGGCCGCCGTGCGCGACGCGGATTTGATCGTCACTGCGACTTCTGCACGCGAGCCGGTGTTGAAGCGCGAGTGGGTGTCGCCCGGCGCGCATCTCAACGTCGTGGGTGCAAGTCAGGCCTTCGCCCGCGAAGTCGATTCGGCCACCATGGCGGCGGCCAGCCTGTTCGTCGATCGGCGTGAATCGACGTTGAACGAATCGGGCGACTACCTGTTTCCGCTGCGCGAAGGACTCATCGGGCCGGATCACATTCGAGCCGAGATCGGCGAGGTGCTAATCGGCGCGAAGCCGGGGCGCACCAATCCCGACGAGATCACGCTGTTCAAATCGCTGGGCCTGGCAATCGAAGATCTGGCCGCGGCGCAGTACGTCTATGAACAGGCGGAGCGGCGTAACGCGGGCAGCCGGGTGGAGTTTTGAGCAGCGCAGCGTTTGAAGACAACTTCTCCAAACAGGCCGACGCATACGCGCGCCATCGCCCGCAGTATCCGGCGGCGCTGTATGAGTGGATCGCCTCGCTCGCGCCGGGGCATGATTGCGCCTGGGATGCGGGCACGGGCAGCGGCCAGGCCGCCATCGGGTTGACGCGCCACTTCCGAACGGTCATCGCCACCGATCCCAGCGCGAATCAAATTGCCAACGCGCGGCCGCATCCCCAGATCGACTATCGCGTGACCCGCGCCGAAGATTCCGGCCTGGCCGATCAGTCGGTCGATGCCGTCACCGTGGCGCTGGCGCTGCACTGGTTTGATCTCGATCAGTTCTATGCCGAGGTGCAGCGTGTGCTCAGGCCCGGCGGCGTCATCGCGGCGTGGACGTATTATCTGCCCCAGATTGCGCCCGAGATCGATCGGGTGATTGAACACTTCGACGCCGTAATCCTGCGTGATTACTGGTCGCCGCGCCTGCAGCCGCTGCGCGAGCATTATCGCACCGTGCCGTTTCCCTTTCGAGAATTCACGGCGCCCGAGTTGGTCATCGAGCAACGCTGGGGTCTGGCCGACCTCATCGGCTATCTGTCCAGCTGGTCGGGTGTGCAGGCTTATCGAGAGGCGCGCGGCCTCGATCCGTTTGACCTGATTCGGGCCGACCTCACCGCGGCCTGGGGCGAGATCGAGCGGCGCGAAGTACGTTGGCCATTGTTTGTGCGGGCCGGACGCACTGCTTAAGTTTCCCCTCCGACTTTAAGACCCACCTCCTGATTGGCGCGTTCAGCGGTGACGACATCGTGGCGCTGTCGCGCCTGCCTGAAGACGATCGCGCAATCAAATCGGGCGACAAATCCCGGTAACGGCGCATGCCGGCACAGGTAGAGAAGCAGCCGCCCTCAACTAAGTCATCAACTTTGCCGTGATCTATCAATCTTGCGGAACGTTGCGCCGACCGGGCCGAGCGCCATCGTCGGCCCGTCGATGATTGGCAACGCCGTGCGCCCGCCATACGAAGCGCTGCTCGAACTTGACAGCCTGTGCGGAGTGATCTATACTAATAACAGACCGACGGTCGGTTTATAATCTGCAGATCTTTATCGATACAAAAATACACCTTGCAATATCAGACCAAATACTGTACAATAGTTTTGCAAAAAGTGAAATCGAAGCGGAGACCCGAATGAAGACCGTAATCTATCTCGTCCTTGCAGTGCTAATCTTGTCGGCGTGCAGCGCACAACCGACCGAGACGCCGACGCCCGTCGGCCCCACGCCGCTGCCGCCGGTCAAGAGCACCGGCCTGACTTCCACGGAAGGCCAGATCGAGCCGCGGCAGTCGATCAACCTGAGTTTTGCGGCCGGCGGCGAAGTGGCAGAGGTGCTGGTCAAAGAGGGCGCACAAGTGCGGGCCGGCGAAGTAATCGCCCGCCTGAAGGCCGACGCGCTGGAAGTGGCGGTGGCCCGCGCCGAGGCTGGAGTCGCTGCGGCGCGCGCAAACGAGGCCAAGTATTTGGAAAGCCTGCCTCAGCAGATCGCAGCCGCGCAGGCCGAGGTGCAGGCTGCACAGGCGCAACTCGCTGCGGCGAGCGCCCGGCGGAACAACGCAGCGGAGGTCGCCAATGCCGAGTCTGCACTGGCGCAGGCCCGGCTCAATCTGAAGGCGGCGGAAGATGCGTATAAGGACATCCTGGACAAGAAGCAGCTTGGCCCCACCGAAGAGGCCGCGCGCCTGAACGTGGAAAACGCCCAACGCGCGGTGGATGCGGCGCAAATCCGGCTCGATCAGATTCGGCGCGGCTCACTGAACGATCAGGCTAATGCGGCCGGCATTGAAGCGGCGCAGGCGCGGCTGGCGGCGGCTGAAGCACAGCTGGCCAAACTGCAAGCCGAGGCCAACGGGCAGCCTGATCCGACTTACGCGGCGGCGATTCAACAGGCAGAAGCGGCCCTGGCTTCAGCCCAAATCCGATTGGCCGACGCGGTCCTGACGGCGCCCTTCGCGGGCACGCTGGCGCGGCTCGACATTGAGCCGGGCGAGACCGTGGGGCCGGGATCGCCGATCGGGGTGCTGGCTGATTTCAGCGGCTGGCAAGTGGAGACGACTGATCTTACGGAACTCAAAGTGCCCGCCGTCCGAATCGGCCAGCCTGCCATCGTCGTCGCCGATGCGCTGCCCGGCGTGGAATTGAAGGGCGAAGTCGTCGCCATCGGCGCAGTGTTTCAGGAGAAGAGCGGCGATGTGGTGTATCCGGTGAAGATCAGACTGCTGGACGCCGACGCGCGCCTGCGCTGGGGCATGACCGTGTCGGTGAGTTTTGAGCAATAGGCGAATGGAGAAGCGATCGTGAAAGTTCATAGTTTGATAGGGTTGTTGCTGTTGGCCGTGGCCCTGGCGGCGTGCGGGTCGCCGGCGCCGACAACGCTCCCGCCGACAGCGGCCGCTGCCACCAACCCGGCGCCGACGGTTCAACCGGCCAGCGTGGCGGAAGGTCGATTGCTGCCGCTGCAGGTGACGACGCTGAGCTTTGGAACCGGCGGCCCGGTGGTTGAGGTGCTGGTGAATGAAGGTGATGTGGTGCAAGCCGGCGACGTGATTGCGCGGCTGAAGTCGGACGCGCTGCGGGCGGCGCTGGCCGAAGCCGAGGCGGCGCTGGCGGTGGTGCAGGCCGGTCAGACCAACTATCGGGCTTCGCTGGCGGTGCAGATCGCGGCGGCCGAAGCTGAGCTGGCCGCGGCGCAAGCCCAGGCCGCCAGTACGGCGGCCGGCCGCAACCACAGCGCGTCAATCGTCGAACTGCAAGCGCAGCTGGCGCAGGCGCGTTATCAACAACAGCAGCTGCAGACCGCGCTCGATCAGCTGAGCCTGTACGATCGGGACCAGGGTACGGCCGCGCGCAACGTGCGTCAGCAGCTGGACAGCACGCTGAAGAGCATCGCGGCGCTCGATCAGCAGATCGCCGCGCTGCAGACCGGCTCAGCGGCGGATGCCGCAGCCGTGGCACAGATCGATGCAGCCACCGCCAGTGAGTCGGCTGCGCGGGCGCGATTGACGCAGCTGCAGAATGAGCGGGCCGGTAAGGCTGCGGACCCGTTTGCGGCGCAGATTCAACAGGCCGAGACGGCGGTGCAGGCGGCGCGGTTGGCCCTGGCCGAGACCGAGTTGATTGCGCCGTTTGGCGGCACGGTGGCGCAGCTGAATGTGAAGACGGGCGAGCAGATCGCGGCGGGTGCGCCGGCGGTGGTGCTGGCCGATCTGTCGGGCTGGATCATCGAGACGAACGATTTGACCGAGATCAAAGTGCCGGAGATCCAAGTGGGGCAGCCAGTCAGTATCAAGCTGGACGCTTTGCCGGAGCTGAGCCTGACGGGCACGGTGGAATCGATCGGGGCGGTGTCGCAGCTGCGCAGCGGTGATGTGACGTATCCGGTGAAGATCAAGCTCAACACCACTGATCCGCGCCTGCGCTGGGGGATGACGACGGCGGTGACGTTTGAGAAGTGAGGCGTAACGCGTAAGGTGTAAAACGGGGCGATCGAATCATGTCGATCGCCCCGTCCCCTACTCATTACTCGTTACTCATTACGTTTTACGCTTTACGTTTTACGTTTCACCCTTCACTCAATCCACTCCAACCCCAACTCCGCCAGCTTCGCCTTCGTCGGATTGCCCGTCGTCTTGTCCCACCCGGCCAGTTCGTAGTACGTGTCCAGCGCCGCGTCGAGTTCGTCCTTGGGCACGAACAGGCCATCGCTGCGGCCGCCCTTCAGCGGCTGCGTCAACACCTTTTTGGGCAGCGTGTCCTGATCGCGGGTGGCGCCTTCGCGCGCGTTGAAGGCGCGCAGCATGTTGATGCGCCGCTCGCCCACGCGCTGGATTTCCTCCAGTGTCACATCCCAGCCGGTCACGGCCCGCATCATCGCCACTTCTTCGTCGGGCCCGTACAGCGTCCAGGCCGGCCCCCACACAAACTGGCACAGCGTTGCCGTGTCCAGGAACGAATAGTTCTTCTGCGTCTCAAACGCAAACTTCACCTTCTCGGGATTCATGGCCTTGCCGCGCTGCGGGCTGGTGAGGCCGAGCTTAGCCAATCGGGTGAGGTACAAACTCTCCTCGCCTTCCTTCACGGGCGTGTACATCGGATCGTGCTCGCTCGATTGGTGATCGGCCCCGAACGGATTGACCGCGTAGATCAGCGACAGCGAGCGTTTGACCTGCGGCATGTGCGCGGGCAGCTCAGTGCCTTTGACGGTGATCAAGTAATCTTCCGCGCCGCGCCCGATGGTTTGGGCGGCGCGTTCCGAGCCTTCGGCCAGCACCGCGCCGAAGCCTTCGCGCCGCACGATCTGGTTCAACGTCGCCAGCATCGCGTCGGCGTCGCCGTAGCGCAGCGCGATGCCGCCCGTATCTTCCACGTTGATGACTTCGTTCTCGAACAGTTCCATCGCAAACGCAATCGTCGCGCCGCAGGCGATGGTGTCCACGCCCCATTCCGAGCAAATCTGGTGCGCCAGCGAAATCGCCTGCAGATCGCTGATGCCGCAGTACGAACCGAAGGTGCTGATGGTTTCGTACTCCGGGCCGCCGTAAAACGGATCGACTTTCCGGCCTTGGTACTCCGTCTCGACGACGCGCTTGCAGCGCACCGTGCAGGCGAAGCAGGTGTCGTTCTCTTTGAGGATGGTATCGGCCATTTTCTCGCCGGAGATGTCGTCGGCCTTTTCAAAGTAGCCGCTGGTGTAGTTGTACGTCGGCAGCGTGCCTAATTGATTTTGAAAGCTGACGACGCTGGCCGTGCCATAATCCTGCAGGCCCTTCACGTCGCCGTTGTCGGGGATGCCCCGCGTGCCCGATCGGTTGAGCTCGGCTATCGCGGCCTTGTCGGCCAGCTCGGGTTTTTGCGTGCCGCGCACGGCGATCGCCTTCAGGTTCTTGGACGCCATGACCAGGCCCAGGCCGGTGCGGCCAAAGGCGCGATTGCTCATGTTCATCACGCACGCAAAGCGCACACCGCGCTCGCCTGCCGCGCCGATCTGGATCACTTCGGCTTTGGGTTCGCCCACCTCCTCGCGGATCAACTTTTCCGCTTCGCCGGTGGTCAGCTCTTTGCCCCACAACGCGTCGGCACTGCGCAGCTCGGCTGCGCCGTCCTTGATCCACAGATAGACCGGCCTGGGCGATTTGCCGGTGATGACGATGCCGTCGAAGCCGGCGAATTTCAACTCGGCCGGCCAGAAGCCGCCCGTCTGCGAATCGCCGACGAGGCCACTGATGGGGCTTTTGGCCGTGGCCGTGGCGCGGCTCTGCCCGGAAATCGACGCGCCGGTGGGCGCGCTGACGAAGAACGACAGGGTGTTTTCGGGGCCAAGCGGATCGGCTTTGGGGGGCGTGTTTTTCAGCAGATAATACAGGCCCATGGCGCTGCCGCCCCAGTATTGGCGGTAGAACGCCTCATCGGGCTGCTCGACGGAGAGCGTCCCGTCGCTGAGATTGACGTGCAGAACCTTGCCCGCGAAACCGTGCATGAGAAACCTCCCTGGTGAGATGGTGGAACAAGTGCGTTAGTGTGATAGTGCAATAGTGGCGCCGGGGTGTGCAGAAAGTATAACCCATTTCCGGTGGGCGCGTCAAAAAAGTGCAACCACCCACCCAACCAGCGCACTACCTGACTACCGCACTTTTTCAGACTTCCTCGGCAAAGCGCCCGCTCAAACGATGGAACATCGCAAAGCCCAGCAGCAGGACAATCACCGCCGTCACTGCCGTGCGCAGGAAGAAGTCCGGGCCGATGGCGCGCCCGTAAAACAGGATGTCGCGGTAAGTGGCGATGATCGACGCCATCGGATTGAGGATGTAGGTCAGGCGCTGGACGGGCACCTCGAGGCCGCCGATCAACCGCGTCTGCGGCAGCAGGCTTACATCCCAGATTACGGGCGTCAAAAAGAACCACGCCAGGATGATCACTTCCATGACCTGCTGCACGTCGCGGTAGAACACATTGGCCGACGACAACACGAAGGCAATGCCGAAGGTGAAGATCATCTGCACGGCGATCACCACCGGCAGCAGCAACGCCCACGGCGTCAGCCGGTCGCCCAGCGCGTACAGCAGCACGATGTACACCGGTATGGCGGCGAGGAAATTGACGAGGTTGGAAAACACAATCGAGACGGGCAGCACCTCGCGCGGAAAATACACCTTCTTGATCAGATGACCGTTGCCCACAATCGAGGCCGTGGCGCCCATGACGGATGCCGAGAAGAAATTCCACGGCAGCAGGCCGGACAAGATGAAGGCGGGATAATCGGCGCGGTTGCTCTGGCCCAGCATCACGGTGTACACCAGGGTGAACACCAGCATCATCAGCAGCGGGTTGAGCAGCGACCAGCCCACGCCCAGCAACGAATTCTTGTAGCGTGCCTTCAGATCGCGCAACGTCAGGTTGGCGATCAGTTCGCGGTACCGCCACAACTCAACGAGTTTTGAACGCATGATCAGTGTCTTGCAGACGGGACAAAGCGGCGGCGCGCAGCTCCGGCCGGGGGGCGCGCACCGCGGCATAGACTGCTTCGATGGTCTGCGCAGCCTGATCCCAGCTGAAGCGGCTCATGGCGCGCGCCCGCAGCGACTGGCCCAGCGCGTGTCGTCGAGCCGGCGCGTCGATCAACTCCAGGATCCGATCGGCCAGCGAACCGGCGTCGCCGCGCGCCGCATACACGCCCAGCTGCGCCATGTACTCGCGCGCCACCGGCGTGTCAAATGCCACGGTGGGCAGACCGGCCGCCATGTAGTTCAAGATCTTGCCCGCGCCTTCGGTCAGCGACAACTTGGGCGCCAGCGCGATGTCGCCCACCCGCAGGTAGCGCGGCGCGTCTTCATACGGCACGCGGCCCGTAAACGTGAAGTGATCGCTCAGGCCCAGCTGCGCCGCGCCCGTGCGATACTCGTCAAAACTGGGATAACCCATGACCAGAAAATGCGTATCCGGTCGCGCGGCAATCACCCGCTGCGCGGCTGCCACGATGTGGCCCGTGCCCTGATAGTGCGCCAGTAGGCCCAGGTACAGCACCACCGTCCGATCGGGCGGGATGCCCAGCCAGGTCTTGATCGCAGCCACGTCCCATTGATCCTCCGGCGCGCGCGGCCGAAATGTGTCGGTGTCCACGCAATCGGGCAGGGCCACCACCCGATCGGCCCGCGCCGGCGACCGCGTTTTCAGCAGCTGCGCACTGTGCTGCGACGAGGTGATGATGGCGCGCGGCAGGCGATCGATCAGGCCTTCGAGCCGGCGCCAGAACCATTCGCGCTTGCCGCCGGCCCGCACAAAACCATGATCGAGCATCTCGGCGGTCAGGCTGCCCTGGTAGTCAAAAATCAGCGGCGCGCCCGTGACAGCACTCACCAGGCGTCCGATCAAGGCGCCTTCGTGCAGGTGCGCGTGAATCAGCTCGGGCTTCACGCGCAGCGCGGTCTTCAGCGCCGTCCACGACAGCAAGCCATCGAAGGCGATCTTGTGCCGCGACGAGCCGACCTCGTAATCGGCGCGCCAGGGCGTGGGCCGCGTCCGCACGATGTTCAATTCCGGCAGGTCGCGTCCTTTGTAATAAGTGACAATCGTAATCTGATGCCCCCGCCGCTGCAGCACGCGCGCCTCTTCCAGGATGCGCACGTGGCAGCCGTAGTCGCCAAAAAACGATGTGGGGGCAATCATGAGAATGTTGTAAGGCATAACGATCCGGGATCAGGGATCAGCAGCTCAGGTCGGCTCGCTCTGATTCCTGATGAGTTTGAGTTTTCTGACGCGCGGCCAGGTTTTGATCTGCGCCTCGCGCTGCATGGCGGCGGCCCGGCTGGACTGTTCTTCGACATACACCAGCCTGACCGGTCGGTGCAGCTTCGTATATTTGGCGCCGCGCCCCGCGTTGTGCACCTTCACCCGGCGCTGGACATCCGTCGTCCAACCGGTGTACAGGGATCCGTCGCTGCACTCGACCATGTAAACGTAAGGCATTGCTTGCTTGCCACGCTGCGCGCCCGGCTAACTTTTGCCCGGCGGCTCCTTGTGTCCCCAGCCCGGCATCAGCGGGTCGAAGCGTTTCAGCTCGTTGGGTGGGCCGGGCAGCGCCGCTTCGTCGCTCCACGGCGCGCGTGGCCGCGCGGCCAGCCAGCTGGCGCGCTGATCCAGCGCCTGGTTCAGCCACTCGTCGAGCTGCGGCGCGTCGCCGGAGTCCACCGCCTGCCGCACGGCCTTCAATTCATTCAAGAACGCGTCCAGCCAGCGCAGCACATTGGCGCGGTTGTGCACCAACGCCGCCCCGTCGATGGCCGAATGCCCCGGCCCGTAGGTGGCCTGCGCGAAGATGGCGCCGGCGATCTGCGCCAGTTCCGGCCACGCTTTGGAGCGCGTCGCGGCCATCAGTATGGCTGCTGAGACGATGCCGGGCATGCCTTCCACGGCGGCGATCATCGCGTCGTGCTCGTGCACGTCCATGAAGTACGGCCGCGCGCCGATGATCCGGGCCAGATCGCTGCCGGCCTTGATGGCCGCCTCGTCCGTCTCGGCCGTGGCCGTCAGGCACAACACCGCGCCGTCAAACATCTCGGGCGACGGCTCCGCCAGCTCATTGGCGTGCGGATGCAGCACCAGGTGGCCGCCGACGTAGCGCACTCCGTCCGGCAGGTGCTCCGCGGCCCAGCTGGACACCGCGGCGTTGACGGGGGCCAGTGCGATCAACACCGCGCCCTCACGCAGCGCCGCGCTCATTTCCTGAAAGGTCTCGCGCAGCTGCGCCGGCGGCACGTTGAGAATGACCAGGCTGGCCTCGCGCACCCCGGCCAGCGCGTTCGATTCGTTGCGATCGAGCCGGCCGTGTTTCATCGCGTCGCGCAGGCGGCGCACGTCGCCGTCGACGCCCACGATGAACGCATCGGGGCGGGCGCGCTTGATCGCCAGCGTCAGCGACACGCCCACCGGATCCATGCCCACAATCGTGATTTGTCCTTTAGCCATGAGCCGCCTCGTCGTTCGGTGACTAATGTCGATCATCGACCTGCTGAAACAGCGTCAGCACCGGATCATCACCAACCGATTGATCCTGGTGACGGCGAATGAGCTCCACCGTCAGCGGCGCGCAGCCGCACTGCGCGGCCCGCTCGGCTGCGATCTGCGGGTGCTGCGCGGCCACGGCCGCCAGCCGGTCAAGCCCGCGCGCGGTCTGCCAATCGAGCCGGGATCGCCGCGTCAACCAATCGGGCGCCAGGCGACGCGCCAGCACGATCAGCCCACGCTGAAACGGGCCACTGGACGCTTCGGCCTTGCCCGCGTCGTGCAGCAGCGCCGCGGCCAACACTTCGACGTGCTCGACGCCATTGGCCTGCAGATCGCGCATCACGTGCAGACCATGCCACTGCAAATCGGGCGGCAGCGATCGAAACCACGCGCGCGCCGGCGGCGGCAGAACCGCATCGGCCGCCAGCCGATCTTCTTCGGAGACGCGCGCCAGCAGACCGCCGAAAAACTGGCGCAGCCGGTAGCGAAGTCTCACAGACCCAGCACCAGACGCGTCAGCGCGCTCACGATCGGCGTGACAACCAGCCCGACCACGCTCTGCCCGTTGAACAATGGAAAGATCAACAGCAACAGGATGAACGGTCCATACTGCGTCAGCGTGAACATGGTGCGATCGTACTGCGCCGGCAGCAGCATCGCCAGAATTTTGGAGCCGTCCAACGGCGGGATCGGGATCAAGTTGAACACCGCCAGCAACAGGTTGATCGAGATCAGGAGGTATAAGATCGTCGCCAGGGGCTGCGCGGCCAGCACGTCGCGCACGCTCACCAGCCCCAGCCTGAACGGCAGCGCGGCTGCGATCGCCAGCAGCACATTCATCACCGGCCCGGCCGAGGCGACCACCATTACGCCCATCTTCAGCGACGGCGCTTTGTACAGCGCACGCGGATTGAACTGCACCGGCTTGGCCCAACCAAAACCCGCCACCGCCAGCAGGGCGGCCCCCAGCCAGTCGATGTGTTTCATCGGGTTGAGTGTGACGCGCCCCTGCTGCACCGGCAGCGGATCGCCCAGCTTCATCGCCGTCCACGCATGTCCAAACTCGTGGATGGGCAGGCACACCAGCAGCACGGCCAAAAAGGCAATGATGGATTCCAGCAACGGCCCCTGCAACAACATGACTGTCTCCCGATCAGCCGCGATTATAGCACAGGCATGAGGCCGTCCGCGGTTTTACGCATGGTCTGTTCCATGTTACACTGACGTCATCTCTGGAGGCCAACCCATGTCGGAATTCGATCAATATATCGACAAGCATCGCGCTCGGTTCATCGCCGAGCTCAAAGATTTTGTGCGGCAGCCCAGCGTGGCCGCCACCGGTCAGGGCATGGCGGCGATGGCGACACTGGTGCAAGACCGGCTCCGGGCGCTGGGCGCACAGGTTCAATTGGTGGAGACCGGGGGCGCGCCCGTAATCCTGGCCGAACTGGGACGCGGGCCGCGCACCCTGCTGATTTACAATCACTACGACGTGCAGCCGCCGGACCCGATCGAGCTGTGGACGACCCCGCCGTTTGGACCTGATGTGCGCGACGGCAAGCTGTTTGCGCGCGGCGTGTCCGATAACAAAGGTGATCTCCTGTGTCGCCTGCAGGCCGTCGAGGCGTGGCAAAACTCGATCGGCGATCTGCCCCTCAAGATCAAATGGGTCATCGAGGGTGAAGAGGAAATCGGCAGCCCGCACCTGACGCAGTTCGCCCGTGATCACGCAGCTCAGCTTCAGGCCGACGGCTGCCTGTGGGAGACGGGCGGCAAGAATGAAGACGACCGCATCGGGCTGACGCTGGGACTCAAGGGAATTCAATATCTGGAGCTGCGCGTGCGCACCAACCGGCGCGATCTACATTCGGGCTACGCCGCCATCGCGCCCAGCGCAGTCTGGCGGTTGGTCTGGGCGCTGGGCACGCTCAAGGACGAACACGACAACATCACGATCGATCATTATCTCGATCACGTGCGCGCGCCGTCCGAGGCGGAGCTGGCCATGCTGCGGGCCATGCCCTTTGACGAAGACAAAAAGAAGGCGGCGCTCGGCATCGCGCGCTTCATCAACGACGAGCACGGGCTGGACGTGCTCAAGCGGCTCTATTACGGCCCGACTGTGACCATCTGCGGCGTCCAGTCAGGCTACACGGGCGAAGGCATGAAGACCGTGCTGCCGAACTATGCCTTCGCCAAGATCGATTGCCGGCTGGTGCCCGACCTCACCCCGGAGTTATGCGTCACGCTGCTGCGCGCGCATCTCGATCAGCGCGGCTTTAGCGACGTGGAAGTGGTGCCGCTCAGCAGCGAACATCCTGCCCTGTCGTCCGTCAACGCCGACATCGTCACGGCCTGCCAGGCCGCCGCGCGCGAGGTGTATGGTCACGAACCGGTGATGATTCCCCTCAGCGCGGGCAGCGGCCCGATGTATCCGCTGACCACGGCGCTGAACATTCCCACGGTGATGGCAGGTGTGACTTATTACGATTCGCGCGCGCACGCGCCCGACGAAAACATCCGTCTGAGCGATTACTTTGAAGGGCTGAGGTTTATCGGGCGGTTGATCGAACGCTTTGCGGCCGATCGACCGGCCTGATGGGGCCGGGGCAGATTGAACGGATTCGGCCGCGCAGGCGGCGATCCGAAGTTACCCGTAAACGAGCCGGCCGCTGAACGTTCAGCGGCCGGCTCGTGGATTATGCGGTGAGTCAGGCTCAGGCCAGCAGCATGGCCTCGCCTTCCGACTGAATCTCGCGTACGGGCGCGGCGCCGGTCGCCTCCGGCAGGGTGGTCTTCACCGGCGTAAAGGTCAAATTGCCTTCCACCAGATCGATCTGCACGCTGTCGCCCTTTTGCAGCTTGCCGGACAGCAGATGATCGGACAGCGCATCCTCGATCTCGCTCTGAATCACGCGCCGCAGCGGGCGCGCGCCATATTCAAAGTTATAGCCTTTGTCCGACAGGTATTGCTGGGCCGCCGGCGTGGCGCGCAGCTTGATCTCCTGATGACTCAGCCGGCCCTCGACCTTGGCGATCTCCAGATCGACGATGCGCGTGATCTCGTCGCGGGTCAGCGCGCGGAAGACGATGACGGCGTCCACGCGATTGAGGAACTCCGGCCGGAAGGCTTTCTTCAGCTGGCCCATGAGCTTCTCGCGCATTTCGTCGTAGTTTTCCTGATCCTGCTTGGCCTCTTCCTTTTTGACGGCGAAGCCCAGCGAGGTCTGGCGGCGGATCATCTCGGCGCCGATGTTGCTGGTCATGATGATGATGGTGTTGCGGAAGTCAACCTTGCGACCGCGCGCGTCCGACAGGTGACCTTCTTCCATGATCTGCAGCAGCATGTTGAAGACTTCGGGATGCGCCTTCTCGATCTCGTCAAACACGATGATGGAATACGGCCGGCGGCGGATGGCCTCGGTCAGCTGGCCGGCGTCTTCGTAGCCCACGTAGCCGGGCGGCGCGCCGACGAGCCGCGCCACCGAGTGGCGCTCCATGAACTCGCTCATGTCCAGCTGCACCATGGCCTCTTCGCTGCCGAACATGAACGTGGCCAGCGCCTTGGTGAGTTCGGTCTTGCCCACGCCGGTGGGGCCCAGGAAGATGAACGAACCGATCGGGCGTTTGGGATCTTTCAGGCCGGTGCGCGCGCGGCGAACGGCTTTGGAGATCGTCACGATGGCTTCGTCCTGCCCCACGATGCGCGCGTGCAGGTCTTCTTCCATGTGCATCAGCCGCTCGGTTTCCTCGCCGGCGATCTGCGTGACCGGAATGCCCGTCCACATGGCCACCATCTCGGCGATGTCCTCCGGGTTCAGCCGGGGCGCGTCGGGCGCTTCGGGATCCCACGGGGCGCGCAGGAGATCGACTTCCTGCTGCAAATCCTCTTCGCGCAGGCGCAGGTCTTCGGCATCGTCGTAGCGGCGTTCTTCCAGCGCCAGTTCGCGCTCTTTTTGCGTGGCGCGCAGCTCGCCCATGGCCTGCTGCAGGCGCTTGGTCTGCGGCGCTTTGTACATGCGCACGCGCGCCGAACTTTCGTCGATGAGATCGATGGCCTTGTCAGGCAGGAACCGATCAGTGATATAGCGTTCGGCCAGTGTGGCCGCCGAGCGAATGGCCTCGTCGGTGATGCGCAGTTTGTGATGGCTTTCGTAGCGTGGCCGCACGCCCTTCAGGATGTCCACGGTTTCCTCGATCGTGGGTTCTTCCACCAGGATCGGCTGGAAACGGCGTTCGAGCGCGGCGTCGCTTTCAATATGCTTGCGATATTCGTTCATGGTCGTCGCGCCGATGCACTGCAGCTCACCGCGCGCCAGGGCGGGTTTCAAGATGTTGGCGGCATCGACCGATGAGCCGGCCGCGCCCGCGCCCACCAACATATGGACTTCGTCGATGAAGAGAATGCTGTTGCTGCTCTTGATCTCGTCGATGACGCGCTTGAGGCGCTCTTCAAACTGGCCGCGATACATGGTGCCCGCCACGAGCGAGCCGACATCCAGCTGCAGCACGCGCTTGTCCAGCAGCGGCTCCGGCGCATCGCCGTTGAAGATGCGCTGCGCCAGGCCTTCCACGATGGCGGTCTTGCCCACGCCGGGTTCGCCGATGAGGGCCGGGTTGTTCTTGGTGCGGCGCGACAGGATCTGGATGACGCGCTCGATCTCGGTCTGCCGCCCCACCACCGGATCGAGCTTGCCCTCTTCGGCCAGCTGGGTCAGATCGGTGGCCAGCTGATCGACCATGGGCGTCTTGGGCCGTTCCTTTTTGGGGACGGCGGCCTTGGCCTCGGCCGAGGGGCGGGGGGTTTCTTGCAATGCCTTTTGCGTCTCGCGGCGGATCTGCTCCGGGCTGACGCCCAGCTGCCGCAAAATGTCGATGGCGACACCATCGCCCTGACGGATGAGACCCAGCAACAGGTGCTCGGTGCCGATGTAATGCTGACCCAGCCGGCGGGCTTCATCCACCGCCAGCTCGATCACGCGCTTGGTGCGCGGCGTCAGATCGATCTTGCTAAACGGCGTGCGGCGGCCTGGCCCGGTGATCCGTTCCACCAGCTCGGTTACGCGTTCCGGGTTGACGTTGAGATCACGCAGCACTTTGCCCGCAATGCCGGATTCTTCGCGCATCAGACCCAGCAGCAGATGCTCGGTGCCGATGTAGCTGTGATTCAGCCGCTCGGCCTCCTCCTGCGCAAAGGCCAGCACGCGCCGCGCGCGCTGGGTAAATCGATCGAGTTTGTTTGCCATGTGATTGCGACCTCCACCTCATCTGAAGCCGGCTGGCCACCGGCTGTACATTCAGGATTATAACCTAGCTGGAATGAGTCCGCCACTGGCCTGGGACGGGCCGCCAGACTTCTAACACAACTCTAACACGGATCTTTAAAATGCGAAGGGAGCGCCGGGTCACCAGACCACGACGCTCCACTGACGCGCTGATATTCAGATGTGAAACCGATGACACAGCTCAGGCCGACGCCGCCTCGTTGGAAGCGGACCCCGGCCCGGTATCATCGGCTGGTTCGCTTGCCGTCGCATCCGACCCCGGCTCGATGTCGGTTGCTTCGTCATTGACGGCTTCGAGCGCCTGCTGCCAGTCTTCGTCCAGATATTCGCTCTGCGTTACGCGCTTCAGGCTGAGCCCCAACCGGCGCTTGGCCGCCTCAATGCGAATGACGCGCAGTGTGACCAGCTGCCCTTCCTTGACGACTTCCTTGGGGTGACCCACCCGCCGATCGGACAGCTCGGAAACGTGCACCAGACCTTCAATGGCATCATCGCCCAGAATGCGCGCGAACGCCCCGAACTTGGCCATCTTGGTGATCTCGGCCTCGACCAGCTGACCCACCTTGTAGCGCTGTTCGATGGTCGCCCACGGATCGTCCTGCAAGCGCTTGATGCTGAGGCCCACGCGTTTGTGCTCCGGGTCCACCTTGAGGACGACGACCCGGACCTTCTGGCCGGTCTTCAACGCCTCGCTGGGATGCGTGATGGGCGCCCACGAAATCTCGGAGATGTGTACCAGCCCATCGGCGCCGCCCAGATCAATGAACGCCCCAAAATCGGCCAGGCTGATCACCTCGCCGTCGCGCACATCGCCTTCCTTCAACTCGGACAGCATCTTCTCTTTTTGCAGCTTGCGCGCCTGGCGCTGCGCCGCGCGCTCTGAGAGGATGAGCCGGTTCTGTTCGCGATCGAGCTCAATGACCTTGAGGTAGAGCTTCTTGCCGACCATATTGGCCAGCTGTTTGCCCTGATCGACGCCGGGTTCTTTGGGCAGCGACACCAGCTGCGAGGCGGGTACAAAGCCGCGAATCTTGCCGACTTTGACGATGAGGCCGCCCTTGTTGTGACCGGCCACCACGCCCTCAAAGATCTCCTGCGACGTGTTGAGCTCTTCGGCTTCGGCCCAGTCACGCGAAGCTTGCGTGCGCGTCAGCGCCAGGATGACGTTGCCGTCGCGGCCGGATGGACTGACGACATAGGTTTGCACCGGGTCGCCCACCTTGAGCTCGGCCAGCACATCAGGTGGAACTTTGGACAGTTCCTCGCCGGCGATGACGCCTTCTGACTTGGTGTTGATGTCCACCAAGATTTCTGATGGCGACACTCGCAGGATGGTGCCTGTCAAAACATCGCCGCGCTTGATCTCCTTCAGGCCGAGATCGGCATCGAGAAGATCCTCCATGGAAGTCGGGTTTTCGGGGCCGGCTTCCATTTCACCTGGCACATTCACGTCGTCGGTCATTCAGCTTAACTCCAGTTTGATTGAACGGCGGGCATTATAAAGCACATCGGGGCAAAACGCAACCCGATTGGTTTGAAGTTGCCCGCGCCGTGCCTTGCCGCTTTGTACATCACGTCTTATAATCTCTCTGCCTTTGGCAGCCGCCCGCTCATATCTTAATCTCGCACAGGAGTGTCATGCCAGACCTAGCCCTGCAGTACGCGCAAGCGCATCGCGACGATCATCTGACCGGGCTGAAGGAGCTGCTGGCCATTCCCAGCATCAGCGCCCTCCCCGAATACCAACCCGACATGCAGCGCACAGCGCACTGGCTGGCCGATCATTTCACGGCGGTCGGCCTGCGCCACGCCACGGTGAACGCCACACCCGGCCACCCCATTGTCACTGCCGACTGGCTGGATGCAGGCCCCGACAAGCCCACGGTGTTGATCTACGGGCATTACGACGTGCAGCCGGTTGACCCGATCGAGCTGTGGCAGACCGATCCATTCAAGCCCGAAGTCAAAGGCGATTACCTGTACGCGCGCGGGGCTTCGGATGACAAGGGACAGCTGTTCATCCATGCCAAAGCCGTGGAATCGTTCTTGAAGACGAGCGGACGGCTGCCCGTGAATGTGAAGTTCATCATCGAAGGCGAAGAAGAGATCGGCGGACCGAATTTGGACGCCTTCGTCATCGCCAACAAGCAGGCCCTGCAGGCCGATGTCGCCGTCATCAGCGATACGGCGATGCTGGGCATCGGCCGGCCATGTCTGGTATACGGGCTGCGCGGGCTGTGCTACATTCAGGTGGAAGTGACCGGCCCGGCCCGCGATCTGCATTCCGGCCAGTACGGCGGCGCCGTGTACAACCCGCTGCAAGCCCTGTGCGAGATGATCGCCTCGCTCAAAGACCGCTTCGGGCGCATCACCGTGCCGGGCTTCTACGATAAGGTTATCCCCTTAGACAGCGCCGAGCGCGCGCGCATCGCCCACACGCCCTTTAGCGAAGCGGACTTTCTGGCGGAAACCGGCGTGCCCGCCGCCTGGGGCGAGGATGGCTACACCATCAAAGAGCGCCTGACCGCGCGGCCCACCCTGGAGATTAACGGCCTGTGGGGCGGCTTTCAGGGCGAAGGCCCCAAGACCGTACTGCCGTCGAAAGCGGGCGCCAAGATCAGCTGCCGCCTCGTGGCCAATCAGGATCATCTGGAAATCGCTGACCTGCTGCAGCAGCATCTCAAGCGCATCGCGCCGCCTTACGTCACCGTCGAGACGAAGCGGCTGCACGGCGGGCATGGCGCGTTGATCAATGTAAATTCCAAGTACATGCGCGCAGCCGCCGAGGTGCTGAAGCAGGTGTTTGACGCTGAGCCTGCTTACGAACGCGAAGGCGGCTCCATCCCCATCGTCGCCACCTTCCAGACCGAGTTGGGCATCGACTCTGTGATGCTGGGGTTCGGCCTGCCCGACGATGGCCTGCACTCGCCTAACGAACGCTTCTACCTGCCCAACTTCTTCAACGGCATCGAAGCAACCATCCGCTACATGGCCGAGATCGCCAGGTAGCCCGTCGGCCCGCCTGGCCGCACATTCACCGCGGAGCCCGCGGCGAGCGCCGAGAACAACGTCTCGACGCGCCGCGGCTCCGCGGTTTTTTGCGCGTGATACAATCTTCTCAAGACTGTTCGCCAGAGCCATGCCATGCCCAATCGCCTGATCGACGAGACCAGCCCCTATCTGCTGCAGCACGCCCACAACCCCGTGGACTGGTATCCGTGGGGCGACGAAGCACTGTCGAAAGCGCGCACCGAAAACAAGCCCATTTTCCTCAGCATCGGCTACGCGGCCTGTCACTGGTGCCATGTCATGGCGCACGAATCGTTTGAAGATGAAGCCACCGCGCAAATCCTGAACGAGCGCTTCGTCAACATCAAAGTCGATCGCGAAGAACGCCCCGACCTCGATTCGATCTACATGAGCGCGGTGGTGGGGCTGACGGGCAGCGGCGGCTGGCCCATGAGCGTCTTTCTCACCCCCGACGGCAAACCGTTCTACGGCGGCACCTACTTTCCATCGTCACCGCGCTATGGCATGCCGTCATTCCGCGACGTGCTCAACGCAGTGGCCGATGCGTGGCAAAACCGCCGCGACGAAATCGTCAAGAACAGCCAGGGGCTGATCGGCTATCTCCAACAGGCCGCCGACTTCGTCGAAAAAGTCGAGGGCCGCGCCCTCACGACCGACACGCTGGATCAGGCCCTGCAGGCGCTCGAGCGCGGCTTCGATCGCGTCAACGGCGGCTGGGGCGGCGCACCCAAATTTCCCCAGCCCATGACGCTGGAGTTCCTGCTGCGCCGTTACGCGCACACCGGCGATGCCCGCATCCGCGCGCTGATCGATCGCACGCTGACCGCCATGGCGCGCGGCGGTCTGTACGATCAACTGGGCGGCGGCTTTCACCGCTATGCCACCGACGCACACTGGCTGGTGCCGCACTTCGAAAAGATGTTGTACGACAACAGCCAGCTGGCGCGCGTTTACCTGCACGCCTGGCAGGCCCTGAACGACCCGTTGTATCGCCGCATCGCTATCGAGGTCCTCGATTACGTCCTGCGTGAAATGACGCATCCAGCGGGCGGCTTCTATTCAACACAGGATGCCGACTCTGAAGGAGTGGAGGGCAAGTTCTTCCTGTGGACGGTGTCTGACCTCCGATCGATCCTCGGCGACGAAGCGATTCTCTTCAGCGAAGTTTATGGCGTCACGCCGCGCGGTAACTTCACAGAGTCGCACCTGCCGCCCGGGCAAAACATCCTGAGCGTGGTCAAACCGATCGAAGATGTCGCCAAAGCCAACGGACTGACGCCGGGCGTGTTGGACGTGATGCTGGCCGAAGCGCGGCAGAGACTCTTCGCCGCGCGCGAACAGCGCGTCAAGCCCGGCCGCGACGAAAAAGTGCTGGCCGCCTGGAACGGCTTGATGCTGGCCGCCTTCGCCGAGGCCGCGCGCGACGCCTCGCTGGGCGAGCGCGCCGCTGTGTATCGCGCCGCCGCAGAACGCAACGCCGATTTCATCCTGAGCGAGCTGCGCACCGCCGACGGGCGCTTGCGGCGCACGTGGAAAGACGGCCGCGCCAGGCTCAACGCTTATCTCGAAGACTACGCGGCCGTCATCGAAGGACTGCTGGAACTTTATCAGACGACCTTTGACGAGCGCTGGTTCAGCGCCGCGCGCGAACTGGCCGGCGTCATGCTGCAACACTTCGTCGATCCGGCCGGCGGCTTCTTCGACACCAGCGACGATCACGAAACGCTGGTGACGCGCCCCAAGGACTTGCAGGATAACGCCGTGCCGTCGGGCAACGCCCTGGCCGCCACTGTGTTGTTAAAGCTGCACGCCTTCACCGGCGATGATCAATATTACAAGCAGGCCGAGCTGATGTTGAGCCTGCTGCAAGGCGCGCTGGCCCAGGCGCCCACCGGCTTTGCGCAGTGGCTGTGCGCGCTCGACTTTGCACTGACCGCCCCGCGCGAGATCGCCATCGTCGGCGATCTCCAATCGAGTGAAGCTCAGGCCCTGTTAACCGTCGCCCGAACCGGTTACCAGCCGAATCAGGTGGTGGCTGCCGCGCCCCCCGATCGGCCTTCCGTTATCCCACTGTTGATCGATCGCGCCATGATCGATCACCGCGCCACCGCCTATGTGTGCCGGCGGCTGATATGCCTGAAGCCAGTCACCTCGCCGGACGAGCTGCAAGCGTTATTGAGCTGACGCGGCCCGCCCGGTCTTTGCGAGATTCGCCCGCCTCTGGTAGAATCGCCCCGTTGTGTGTTCCATCACGAAGCGTTTGAAGCAGAGAGCAGGATCGTAGTGAAATCGTCAAACAGACTGGCGCTGTGGCTGATGCTGGCGGCGGCTGCAGTGCTATCGAGCAGCTGCGCCTCGCTGGCCATGACGCCGCCTCAGCCCGTCGCCCAGACTGCGCCACTGTCAGCCGCAGCCGACAGCGAGATCGTCATCAACATCGCTCCCACTCCCGACGCAGCGGCTCCTGCCGGCGGCGAGATCACACCCGCGCCGCCGGAGCCGACCCTTCCCTCGCGCGCCACGGTGGCGCCCGGAGCGCCGTCGGGCAGCGGTTGCCGATCGGGCGGCGAAGTGGTGCGCGGCAAGTGGCCCAGCAAAGTCTTTGGCGGCCCGCACGATTACGCCATCTATCTGCCGCCGTGCTACGACGAAGAGAACAATACCGCCCGCTATCCGGTCATCTACTTGTTCCATGGCTGGCCGATGGACGAGAATCACTGGCTCAACCTGGGCATCGCCTCGGCAGCTGCGCGGTTGATCAATTCCGGCGAGCTGCCGCCGTTCATCATCGCCCTGCCGCGCGGCGACAAAGAAGGCGTGTACAACCGCACGTCGGGTGGCGATAACTCGTGGGAAGCGGCGATGATCGACGAGTTCATCCCGTACATCGATCGAACCTACCGCACCCTGCGGCAGCGTGATGACCGCGCGGTTGGCGGCATTTCGCGCGGCGGCGTCTGGGCATTGGAGATCGCCTTCCGCCATCCCGATCTGTTCGCGTCGGTGGGTGCGCACAGCGCCGCGCTCAGCGTGAATAACGCCGCCGCCGGGTTCGATCCGATGGAGCTGGCCGTGAGCGCGCCCATCGAATCGATGCGGATCTTCATCGACGCGGGCGACAGAGACTGGACGCGCGACTCGGCGCGCGCGCTGAGCAGGCTGCTGGACGCGCGTTACATCCCGCACACCTACACCATCGGCTCCGGCGAACACGTGGACGCCTACTGGCGCAGCCAGGTGGATGCCTACCTCAGGTTTTACGCCGCGCCGTGGAAGGCCGAGAAGCTCGTTCAGCAGCAGCTCAACTCGTCGGCCCAGTAAGTGGCACGCCGCCCGATTGCGAATCGGCCGCCTCTGTGGTATACTGTGACCCGCACCGCCCTTGCCGGCGGTGTTATCTCGCATGCCTCCGGATCGCCGGATGGTGCTTGAGACGACAGCCCTCAAGTTTCCGCGCGAGTTGAAAGAGGCAGAGGACCCAAAACTAACTCAGGAGGTTACACCATGGCTGTTGTCTCAATGAAGGCCCTGCTCGAAACAGGTGTCCACTTCGGACACCGCACCAAGCGCTGGAATCCGAAGATGAAACCCTTCATCTTCACCGAGCGCAACGGCATCCACATCATCGACCTGCAGCAGACGATCAGCGCGCTGGACAATGCCTACAGCCTGATCCGCGACACGGTGGCCAACGGCGGCACGGTGTTGTTTGTAGGCACCAAGCGGCAGGCGCAGGAAACCATCGCCAAAGAGGCGCAGCGGGCCGGCGCGCCGCACGTGACGTATCGCTGGCTGGGCGGCACGCTGACCAACTGGCGCACCATCCGCCAGCGCATTGACACGCTGCACGCGCTGGAAGGCCGACGCGATCGCGGTGAGTTTGCCCTGCTGCCCAAGAAGGAAGCGCTGGATCTGGAGCGGCTCATCACCAAGCTCAACCTGCGGCTGGGCGGCATCAAGGATATGCGCAAACTGCCCGATCTGCTGTTCATCATCGACACGCACCGCGAGATCACGGCGATCCAGGAAGCCAACGCGCTGAATATTCCGGTGATCGCGATGGTGGACACCAACTGCGATCCCGACCCGATCGACTACGTCATCCCGGCGAACGACGACGCCATCCGCGCGATCAAGCTCATCGTGGCGCGCATGGCCGACGCCGTGCTGGAAGGCATGGCGATGCGCAAGGAAGCGCAGCCGGTGGAGCCGGCCGAAGAACTGGCCGAAGCCGACGACAAGTATCTGGGCGAAGCCACGCTGGCCAAGCTGCGCGCCGGTCTGGACTTTGAAGAGGCCGAGAGCGACGAGAGCGGCGACGAATAAATTCGAGGGTGATGAATCACATGGACATTTCTGCTGCACAGATCAAGCAACTGCGAGAGGCCACCGGGGCCGGCGTGTTGGACTGCCGCAAAGCGTTGGAAGCTTCCGGCGGCGATTTTGAGCAGGCCAAGGCATGGCTGAAGGACAAAGGGCTGGCCGCGGCGGCCAAAAAGGCCGATCGGGTGGCGGCGGACGGCCTGATTGGATCGTACATCCATCACAATCATCGCGTGGCGGTGCTGGTGGAAGTGAACTGCGAGACAGATTTTGTGGCCCGCACGGAGGGCTTCAAGACGCTGACGCAGAACATCGCCAAGCACATTGCCATGGCCAACCCGGAATTCGTGCGGCCGGAAGACGTGCCCGCGGCGCGCCTGTCGGAGCTGCGACACGAGTTCCGCAATCAGGCGGTGGCCAGCGGCAAGTCGGAGGACGTGATAGACCGGATTGTGGAGGGCAAGCTGGAGACGTTCTACAAAGAGGCCTGCCTGCTCAGGCAGCCGTTCGTCTTCGACGACAAGACGACCATCGGCGACATGATCCAGCAGGGCATCGTGGACTTGAAGGAGAATATCACGGTGCGGCGGTTTATCCGCTATGAAGTAGGCGCTGAATAGTCAAAAAGGGCAACGGCCGAAAGTCCGTTGCCCTTTTTATAACCTCGCAAGGAGGCGCGCATGACCATTCAGTACAAACGCATCTTGCTCAAGGTGGGCGGCGAAGCGCTGGCCGGCGGCGAAGGCAAGATCGGCATCGACGTTCACGAGGTGGAGGGCCTGGCGCAGCGCATCCGGGCCGTGCATGAGCTGGGCGTCGAGATTGCGCTGGTGCTGGGCGGCGGCAATTTGTGGCGCGGCAAAGACGGCCTGGCGCATGGCATGGATCGATCGGTGGCCGATCACATCGGCATGCTGGCCACGGTGATGAACGCGTTGGCGCTGCGCGACGCGCTGGAGCGCGCCGGCCTGCAATGCCGCGTACAGACCGCCATCACCATGCAGGCCATCGCCGAACCGTACATCCGACTGCGCGCCATCCGCCACATGGAAAAGGGGCGCGTGGTCATCATCGGCGGCGGCACGGGCAACCCCTATTTCACCACCGACACGGCGGCCGCTCTGCGCGCCGTGGAAGTCAAGGCCGATGTGCTGATTAAGGCCACCAAGGTCGATGCCGTCTATTCGGATGATCCCAGGAAGAATCCCAACGCGCAGCGGTACGATCGGCTGACATACATCGACGCGCTGAACCAGCGATTGGGCGTATTGGACTCCACCGCCATCTCGCTGTGCATGGACAACGACATGCCGATCCTGGTGATCGATCTGTGGCAGCCGGGCAGCCTGGAGCGCGTCATTCACGGGGAGGCGCTGGGGACTATCATCGCCAACAGCTAGCTTGCGGGCGGGTGGCGACGACTGCCGCCCGCCCGCATTACCCGCCTTGCATCATCCCCTAGCGTTTACACAAAATCGTATTATAATAAGCATCAGCCAGCCGCCGATTAGTTATGATGTCGCCCCATCGGCCGCCCGACACAACACTGTGCTCGTCGCAGCCTTCACTTTGAGCAACGCTTGTTCCTTCGTCCATGCCAAGCCATCACATCACTTGTTGCAGTTCATCGATCACTGGAGATCCAGCGCAAGGTGACAGACGACCATGACCACTGATCCAACTCTGGCCAAAGACACGTTGAAAGAAGCCGAAGATCACATGCAGAAAAGCCTGCATGCGTTCGAGCTCGACCTGCGCTCGATCCGCACCGGGCGCGCCAGCCCGATGATTGTGGAACGGGTGATGGTCAACTATTACGACACGCCGACGCCGCTGGAACAACTGGCCACGATTGCGGCGCCAGAGCCGCAGCTGGTGACCATCCGCCCGTTCGACGTGCACTCGATCAAAGACATCGAGCGCGCCATCCTGTCATCCGATCTGGGCCTGACACCCACCAACGACGGCAAGATCATCCGCCTGGCCATTCCGCGCCTGAGCGAAGAGCGCCGCAATGATCTCATCAAAGTGGTGCACAAGCGATTGGAAGAAGCCCGGGTCTCAATTCGCAACATCCGCCGCGAAGCGCAAGACACGCTGCGCGACTTTGAAAAAGAGAAGATGATTTCCGAGGATGATCTCAAGCGCGCGCGCGACGATCTGCAAAAGCTGACCGACCGGCACATCGAGCAGGCTGAAGCGCTGAGCAAACGCAAAGAAGAGGAGATCCGGGAGGTCTGAGCGGGCGCGGCCCGCAGCCGCGTTGACTCTCTCGTGCAGTATGAGTGCCCCATCCACCCCGACCCAGGTTCCATATCATCTGGCAATCATCATGGACGGCAACGGCCGCTGGGCCAAGGCCCGTGGGTTGCCGCGCCTGGCGGGCCATCGCGCCGGCACAGAAAACCTGCGCCGCATCCTGCGCGCCTGCGTCAAGCACGGCATCAAGATCCTGACGCTGTATGCTTTTTCCACCGAGAACTGGGGCCGGCCGGCCGAAGAAGTCCGCGGCCTGATGACGATTCTGGAGCAGGTGATCGAGCACGAACTGCAGGAACTGAACCAGGAAGGCGTGCGCATCAATCATCTCGGCCGGCAGGCCGGCATTTCACCGCGCTTGCAGAAGAAGATTCAGCGCGCGGTGGACCTGACCCGCCACAACGACACGCTGATCTTGAACGTGGCGTTGAACTACGGCGGCCGACAGGAGATCATCGACGCGGTGCGGCGGCTGATCAAAGACGGCGTCGAACCGGACGCCATCGACGAGGCGCTGCTCAGCAGCTATATGTACACGGCCGGTCAGCCTGATCCCGATTTGATCGTGCGGACCAGCGGTGAAATGCGCGTCAGCAACTTCCTGATCTGGCAGGGCGCCTACGCCGAACTATACGTCACGCCGACCTTTTGGCCGGATTTCGACGAGAACGAATTGCAGCTGGCCTTAGACCATTATGCCAGCCGGGAGCGGCGGTTCGGGCTGGTGGCCGAACAAATTCCAGCGCGGTCCAACAACAAGCGAGCCGCCATGACATCAACATCCTACCCGTAGCGCACAATCGAGCACGAACACGTTTACTCAACCCATAGTTAAGATCGGGCATACTGCCCGGCGCGATCGGCCATGTGGCTCAGGCCGGCGCGATTCCGGCGCTTGACTTCGACCACACCACTGCATGCGAACCCGTATCCTGAGCGCCGCTATTCTGCTGCCCGCTGCCATCGGCCTGATCCTGCTGGGCGGCTGGGCCTACTATGTCACCGTCACAGCCCTGATGTGCGTGGCGGCGTATGAATTCAACCGACTCACGCAGCGCGGCGGTTATCGGCCGCCGCTGGCCGTGGCCGTGCTACTGGTGCTGGCGCTGCTGATCGACGTTGTTTCACCGCAGCTGCAAGAGCTGCGCCCGGCCGTGTCCTTTATCTTGCTCGGCTCGTTGACGTGGCAGCTGTGGCACCGGGAGGGCCAGCCCATCAATGACTGGGCGCTGGCCGTGACCAGCGGGCTGTACCTGGGCATCGCCGGCGAACACTTTGTGCTGCTGCGCCAGCTGCCCGGGGGTGAGCGCTGGCTGTTGCTGACATTGACCGGGACATGGCTGGCCGACAGCGGCGCGTATTTTGTAGGTTCGGCCTTCGGCCGGCACAAGATGACGCCCACGCTCAGCCCCAAGAAAAGCTGGGAAGGCCTGTTGGGCGGGATCATCATCGGGCCGACGTTAAACATGGTGGTCGCCGCCGCCTTTGGCCTGCCGCTATTGGCCGGCGCGGCGCTGGGCCTGATCGGCGCCACCATCGGCACGCTGGGAGATCTATCAATCTCCATGCTCAAACGGCAGGTCGGCGCCAAAGACTCCGGGCAGCTCATTCCTGGTCATGGCGGCGCGCTCGATCGCTTGGATAGCCTGTTGTTCAGCGTCATCGTCGGTTACTACTACGTGATCTGGTTTGTGCAGATGCACTAAGATCGACCGGCCAATCGAGCCGGCGTTGGAGGAGGCCAGCTGTGGCACAAGAAACGGTATTACCTGATCCCGATCGGAACCTGGCACTGGAACTGGTCCGCACCACCGAAGCAGCGGCCATGTCGGCGGCGCGCTTCATGGGGCGCGGCGACAAAGTCGCCGCCGATCAGGCCGCCGTCAATGCCATGCGGCTCATGTTCAACACGGTCGATATGGACGGCGTAGTCGTCATCGGCGAGGGCGAGAAAGACGAAGCGCCGATGCTGTTCAACGGCGAACGGCTGGGAACCGGCGTTCCGCCACAAGTGGATATTGCCGTAGACCCGATCGACGGTACGCGCCTCACCGCTCTGGGCCTGCCCGGCGCGCTGGCCGTGGTGGCCATGGCCGAGCGCGGCACCATGTTCAATCCCGGCCACCTGGTCTATGCCGACAAGATCGCCGTCGGCCCGCACGCCAAAGGCGTCATCGACATCAACGCGCCCGTCAGGGACAACCTGACCAAAGTGGCGAAGGCGCTGGGCAAAGACCTGAACGACTTGACCGTGGTCATTCTCGATCGAGACCGGCACAAAGACCTCATCCGCGACGTCCGCCAGTGCGGTGCGCGCATCAAACTCATCACCGACGGCGACGTGGCCGGCGCGCTGGTCACCGCTTTCGATTACACGGGCGAAGACATTCTCATCGGCATCGGCGGCTCGCCCGAAGCCGTCATCACCGCCGCCGCGCTCAAATGCCTGGGCGGCGAGATTCAGTGCAAGCTGTGGCCGCGCAACGAAAAAGAACGGATGATGGCGATTGACCACGGTCTGGATGTGAACCGGGTGCTGACAACCGATGATCTGGTGGGCGGCGACAACGTGTTCTTCGCAGCCACCGGCATCACCGACGGCCAGCTCGTCAACGGCGTGCGCTACGACGGCAGCGTGGTGCGCACCAGCTCCATCGTGCTGCGCAGCCTGAGCGGCACCACGCGCCGCATCGAATCGGAGCACGACCTGAACAAGCTGAACCTGCTGACGAACATTTACGAATAAATCAACTTGCGCCGCGCCTGCACCCCACGAACAGCCGCCGGACGGCTGGCGGGCGCGCGTGACGAACTCATTGGAGGCTCATCGTGGACTTTGTAGAACTGGAAGCTAAAACACTGACCGAACTGCGCGACATCGCCAAGTCGATGGACATCTCCGGCTACCGGCGCATGAAGAAAGAAGACCTGATCCTGCGCCTGCTGCGCGCCAAGGCCGAAGGGCAGGGCTACATCTTCGGCGGCGGCGTCCTGGACGTGGTGGACGAGAACATCGGCTTTTTGCGCAGCGAGCATTACCTGCCCGGCCCGGAAGACGTGTACGTCAGCCAGAGCCAGATCCGGCGCTTTGGCCTGCGCACCGGCGACATGGTGGTGGGGCAGGTGCGCCCGCCCAAAGACAGCGAGAAGTATTACGGTCTGCTGCGGGTCGAAGCCGTCAACGGCCTTGACCCCGAAGCGGCCAAATCCCGGCCGGTCTTTGAAAAGCTCACGCCGATCTTTCCCAACCAACGGTTTAACCTGGAAACCGAGCCGCAGAATCTGACGACGCGGTTGTTGGACCTGGTGGCGCCGATCGGGCGGGGACAGCGCGGCCTCATCGTCTCGCCGCCCAAATCGGGCAAGACCACCGTGCTCAAGCATATCGCCAACGCCATCAGCACGCGCTATCCCGATGTGCACCTGATGGTGGCCCTCATCGGCGAGCGGCCGGAAGAAGTCACCGACATGGATCGCTCCGTCGAGGCCGAGGTGATCAGCAGCACCTTTGACGAGCCGCCTCAAAGCCACGTGCGCGTGGCTGAGATGGCGCTGTCGCGCGCCAAGCGCCTGGTGGAAGGCGGCCGCGATGTCGTCATCCTCATGGACTCAATGACGCGCCTGGCCCGCGCCTATAACCTCATTGTGCCGTCGAGCGGCCGAACTCTATCGGGTGGTCTGGACCCCGCCGCCCTGTACCCGCCCAAGGGTTTCTTCGGCGCGGCGCGCAACATCGAAGAGGGCGGCAGCCTCACCATCATCGCCACCTGTCTGGTGGACACCGGCAGCCGGATGGATGACGTCGTGTACGAGGAGTTCAAGGGCACCGGCAACATGGAACTGCACCTGAGCCGCCGCCTGCAGGAACGACGGGTTTTCCCGGCGTTCGACATCGAGCGCTCCAGCACCCGCCGCGAAGAGCTGCTGTTGGAACCGGACGTCCTAAGCAAGGTCTGGCTGATGCGCCGCATGCTGGCTCAGATGATGGCGCCGCCGCCCACCGGCGCGGGCATGGACATCACCAACGCCATGGAAGCGCTCATCGCCCGGGTGGCCCGCACCAAGACCAATACGGAGTTTCTGACCAGTCTGCGCGACGCATTCTAAGGGTGGGTGTGCCGGAAAGTTTGAGAGGCTGCACGTGGCTGTCACCCCCTCTCAACATCGACCGTGCCGTCTGTCAGCCGACGGCGGCATGATTGACACTGGCACGGCCCCGCCAAAACCGCTATAACATGGGTCGAGACTCCGCTCACCCACCCGCTCGGGCGTTTGGCGCGGGTTAGCGGCTATGGTATAATCTTGACTCGATACTGACCGCCAGCATCGCCTGTCCGGTGCCTTGCAGTTCCGGCAGCGGCGCAGAGAGTTGCTACGATCACCCTATGAGCCAAACTGAATTACTGCCTCGCGCAGCACGCCGGTTCCTCCCCCGGACACCGGAACCCACCACTCAGCTCGAACCTCGAACTGAAGAAGGGCGTGCGGTTGCCACCGACGAAACGCACCAGCCAGCTACCGGCAACGTGGCCGGGCCGGCAGCCCGGTCGCGTCTGTTGATCGAGCGGGCAATCGCGCGGATCGCGGTGCAGGTGGGGCGTGTGGCGTGGCTGGCCACCAGCGATCAGGGCCGCGCAGCGATCTGGCGCGTGGCCTCGCATCTGGTCGTGCTGGCGGTAATCTTGAGCGCCGGTGCACTGACAGCCTTTGTCAAGCCCGATCATGCAGCCGGGCGCTCAGTCACGCCGGGCAACCCCGACCCCGGCAATGTAGTCTTTGGCGCGTTGGTGCCATCTTCGAGCAGACAGACAGAGGACGAAGAAAACTTTAACCTGAGCGGTTACGGCGGGCCGATCCTTATCGATCAGACCATTGTGCTGCCGCTGGCCAATCCCTATACCACCATTCCCAGCCGCGAGCGGCGGGGCATCATCCGCTACACTGTGCAGGCGGGCGACACCCTGTTTGGCATTGCCGCGATGTACGGTCTGACGCCCGAAACCTTGTTGTGGGCCAACTACGACGAACTGCAGGATAATCCGCACCTGCTCAGACCGGGCATGGAGTTGAACATTCCGCCCGTCAACGGCATTGTGTACGTCGTCAAACCCGGCGACACCGTGGAAAGCATCGCCGCAGAATACAAAGCCACGCCCGATGCCATCTACGTGGACGGCTACGAATGGAATCAGCTCAAGCCCGGCGAACAGCCGGCCGTCGGCGCATCGCTTATCATCCCGGGCGGCAGCCGTGAATTCAAAGCCTGGGCGTTGAGCGCCGCCGAGAACGCGCCGCAGCAACCGTCGAGCAGCGGCACGGTGGTGGCGCGCGGCAGCGTCGGCTTCTGCAAAGACATCACCGGCGGCCTCACCGGTACCGGCACCTTCATCTGGCCCACCGCCAAACACTGGGTATCCGGCAACAACTACGCGCCGTGGCATCCCGGCCTGGACCTGGCCGCGCAGATGGGCGATCCGATCATCGCATCTGACAATGGCGTGGTGGTCTATGCCGGCTGGAACGATTGGGGCTACGGCAACCTGGTCGTGATCGATCACGGCAACGGCTGGCAAACGTGGTACGCGCACAACAGCGCCATCTACGTGGAATGCGGCCAGAACGTCTTCCAGGGCAGCACCATCGCCGCCGCGGGCAGCACCGGCCGCTCCACCGGCCCGCACCTGCATTTTGAGACGCGCCTTAACGGCACGATCCCCAATCCCTTTAACGTGCTGCCGCCGCCGTAAAATCAGTTCGAGCCAGACCATCGAAGCCCGCGCCGTGACAGTGCGCGGGCTTTGTCGTTCCCCTGCCTGCCGATTGGCCCATTTGCCCGATCGGGGTATACTCAGCCCTGTGAAGCGCCGCCCGGCCGGGCGGCGCACAGAGACCTCATGACGACTTTGCTCAAACATTCCACGCCCGCCGATGGCGACCTCGCGTCGGCTGACGACCACTTTCATGTTGCGCCACCATCGACGCTGGATCAAGTACGCGTCATCGTGGAACACGTCCTGCCGCACGCGCTGCGCACCGTCACGGCGGGCGCACTGCCGCGCCTGACGGCGCACGCCACCGTGATTGCCGTGATCATTGCCGCGTTGCTGATCGGGCAAAGCCGGACGGCAGGCGCGCGCGGCCTGCCGGGCGGCAACAATTTGCCCGATCGCGTACCCGCCCCACCGCCGGTCAGTTCGCTCGCTGCGGAAACATTCTATGAGCGCGGCTTCTTTCTGGACTCCAACGTGGTCAGCCCGCTGGCCGAAGCCCAGACGCTGATCCCCACCCGGTTGCGACGCGAGATCGAGATCTATATCGTGCAGCTCGGCGACACCGTGCAGGGCATCGCCGCGTCGTTTGGCCTGCAGCCGGAAACCATCATGTGGTCCAATCCGGCCGTGGAGGACACGCCCGATCTGTTGAAGATCGGACAGGAGATCGTGATCCTGCCGATCGACGGCGTTTACCACGAAGTGCAGCAGGGCGACACGCTCTCGAGCATCGCTCAGAAGTACAAGGTGGACGTTACGGCGATCACCGACGTGCCGTGGAACAACCTGACCCCGCCGGACTACGCCATCACGCCCGGTATGAAGCTGATCGTGGCGGGCGGCACCAAGCCGCTCATCGTCAAGACGGTGGTGTCGTACAGCGGCTCCATTCCCAGCGGCGCCGTGGGCACCGGACAGTTCCTCTGGCCGGTGCTGGGGCGCATTACGCAGGACTACTGGTCGGGTCACCGCGCCATCGACATCGCCGTGCCGCCTGACACGCCCGTGCGCGCCGCCGATGCCGGCTACGTCTCATTCGTCGGCTGGACGGATGTGGGCTACGGCAACCTGGTTCGCATCGATCACGGCAACGGCTTCGAAACGTGGTACGCGCACAACAACTCGTTTGCGGTCACATTGGGTGAGCGCGTGGAGCGCGGGCAGGTCATCGCCTACTCGGGCAGCACCGGCCACTCCACCGGCCCGCACGTCCACTTTGAAATCCGCTATCTGGGCGCGCTGATGAACCCGCGCAGCTATCTGCCGTAGGGTTGAGATCAATCAATCGGGCGCAGGCACCAAGCGCCGAACGAACATGAAAAGCGGCCAGCCTCACACTTGAGGCTGGCCGCTGAACGATCGAACTATCCAACTACCGCGATTATCAACTACTTGGCGTACTCCGTGGCCCGCGTCTCGCGGATGACCGTCACCTTGATCTGCCCCGGATACTGCATCGA
>CAZKBQ010000038.1:0-46956 GCA_964550855.1 uncultured Anaerolineae bacterium | reverse complement strand
CAGCTGCTCGCGCAAGGCGGCCAGCTCGGCGTTGAGCCGATCGATCTCGGCCTGTCGCTCGGCGGCGAGGCGGGCGGCGGCGTCCAGCTGTTGTTGGCGCTGCGCCTGATCTTCGGCTTGTTCGGTTGCCGCCGCCTGGCGCTCACGCCATTGCTGCTCCAAATCTGCCAGCCGGGCCTGCGCGTCTGCCAGCTCACGCCGCAGCTGATCGAGGGCGGCCTCGCGCTCGGCGATCTCGCGCCGGGCCTCCGCCAGCTGCGAACGCAGGTCCTGGCGCTCACCGTCGAACTGCTCCAGCAGATGGAGGCGCTCGGCCGCCGCGCCTTGCAGCTCCTCAAGCTGTCGGTGCAGGGCGGCGTTCTCGTCCAGCTGCTGCGCGAGCGCGGCCTCTCGTTCGTGCGCGGCCTGCTGTGCGGCTTGCAACTGCGCCGTCAGCGCTCCCAGGTCGGCGGTGGTCTGCCGCGCCGCCGCGAGCTCGGCCTGGGCAGCGGCCAGCTGCTCGCGCAGAGCCGTCAATTCCGCCTCGGCCTGTTCGGCCGCCGACTGCCGATCGGCCAGCTGTTGGCGCGCTTCGGCCAGTTGATTTTCCAGGTTCAGGCGTTCATCGGCAGCCTGCTGCAGGGCGCGCTGTCGTTCTGCGGCCAGACGCGATGTTTCGGCTTGCTTGACCTGCATGTCGGTGAATTGCGCGTTGAGGTGTTCAAAGGCGGCTTGTCGCGCCAGCACCAGCCGCACAGCTTCTTCCAGCCGCGACTGAAGAAGAGCCTGCTCGGCGGACAGCGCGTCGAGCCGGGATTGCCGATCGGCGAGGGAACGATTGGCCGCGTCGAGTTCGGCTTGAAGAGCTGATCGTTCAGCGTGTAAACGATCGAGCGTGGCCTGGCGCTCATCGGCGAGGCGGTGAGCCTGCGCCAGCTGATCTTGCGCAGCCGCGTGCTGCCGGGTCAGTTGATCGATCTGTGCTTCATGTTCGCGCACGGTGCGCTGCGTGTCATCGAGTTGAGCGCGCAGCTGTTGGCGTTCGGCATCGAGCTGCGCGGCGCGGGCGCTGGCTTCGTCGAAGCGCGCGGTCGTTTCGGCCAGTTCGTGGCGGGCGATGGCGGCGGCGTTTTCCAGCGTGTCACGCTCGCGCGTGACGCGGGCGATGCCGGTTTTGATCTCCGATTGAAAGCTGCGCAGCTGCGCGTTGTCGAGGCGAGAACGGTGCAGTTCTTGCGCGGCCTGGCGGCGTTTGAACCACAGCCACAGGCTTATGAGAGCGAGGATGACGATGATGGCGATCAGCAAGATGGGGTCCATGCGGCGCTCCTGTGGCACGTCAGTGGGGGGTATTATAACCAATTCGATCGGGCGTTGGCAAACTCCGAATCGCGCTAAGAGGAGTACGCTTGACAAATCGCCTCGCTTGCGGATAATTCAGCGCACAGGCGATGAAGGAGATAAGTACGCGGATGCGCGCCCGCCAGGGAGTCGGGGCCACGGACTGCAAGCCCCGATCGGACTGCCGCCGCCGAAGTTCACTCCTGAGCTGATCTTTGAACCCTCGTATGAGGCAGTAGAAGACTCCGCCCGCCCGGCGTTATCGGGGCAGCCGATGTTGGTCGGCGCGCCGAAAGTGATCGGCGACAAAGTGGGCCGAAGAGATTTCGGTCAATCGGGGTGGTACCACGGGAGCGCGCTCTCGTCCCTTTGCGGACGGGAGCGTTTTTGATTGAAGATTTCCGACACCTGCACGGCACGCTGCAAGGCAGCGCGCTGCACGTATTGCAGAGTGCGGATGGCAACGCAAGACGGGAGGCGAAGATGCTGGACAAATTAACGCAGATTGAAGGCGAAGCTCTGGCAGCATTGCAGGCCGTCCATGACAAGGATGCGCTGGAAAATTGGCGGGTGACGCAGCTGGGCAAGAAGTCGCCGCTGATGACGATCCTGGGCGAGCTGGGCAAACTCTCGAAGGAAGAACGGCCCGTCATCGGCAAACGCGGCAATGAGGTGAAGCAGGCTTTGGAGGCCGCGTACGCCGATCGGGTGGAGGCGATCCGCAAAGCTGAACTGGAGCACAGCCTCACCGTGGGCGCGCTCGACGTGACATTGCCCGGTCGGCCCATCGCGCGCGGGCGGCTGCATCCCGCCACGCAGACGCTGCGCGAGATGTACGCCATCTGGGCGGCGATGGGCTTCCAGGTTTATCAGGCGCGCGACGTGGAGACCGACGAGTACAACTTTGAACTGCTCAACATTCCCAAGCATCATCCGGCGCGCGACATGTGGGACACGTTTTACACGACGACGCCCAACGTCATTCTGCGCACGCACACTTCGCCGGGGCAGATTCATGCCATGCGCGAATACTGTCCGCAGCCCATCCGCGTGATCCTGCCGGGCATGGTCTATCGTTATGAGCAGATGAGCGCGTCGAAGGAAATCCAGTTCCATCAAGTGGAAGGGCTGGCCGTGGGCAAGAAGGTGCGCCTGACCGATCTGCTGTGGACGTTGAGTGAATTCAACCGGCGGATGTTCGGCCCCGATCGAGCCACGCGTTTCCGATCGTCCTACTTCCCGTTCACGGAACCCAGCATCGAAGTGGACGTTTCGTGCGCCAACTGTGGTGGCACAGGCTGCGGCGTCTGTAAATACACCGGCTGGCTGGAAATCGCGGGCGCGGGCATGGTGCATCCCACGGTGCTGCGCAACGGCGGCTACGATCCGTCGGTGTACAGCGGCTTCGCGTTTGGCATGGGGCCACAGCGCATCACGATGCTGAAGTATGGCATCAGCGACATTCGATATTTCTGGGGCAACGATCTGCGGTTCCTGGAACAGTTCTAACAAGATGCACAATGCAGGCTGCGGGACACGAGAGGCAGCGTGCCGCTTGTGTCCCGCAGCCTGACTCGGAGTGATAATCATGAAAGTTCCTATTTCGTGGCTCAAAGACTATGTGGACATCACCCTCCCGATCGAGGAACTGGCCCGGCGGTTGACGCTGGCCGGGATGGAGGTGGAACACATCGAGTATTACGGCATCCCCGGCGCGGAGCTGGTCTGGGATCGATCGAAGATCGTCATCGCGCAGATCGTGGAAGTGAAGGCCCATCCCAACGCCGATCGGTTGGTGTTGGCCGACATCGACTACGGCGGCGAGGCACTGCATCAGGTGGTGACGGGCGCGCCCAACATCTTTCATTTGAAAGGCGCGGGCAAACTTGCCAACGGCCCGAAGGTCGTCTTCGCTAAGGAAGGTTCCGTATTGTACGACGGCCATCAAGCCGGCAAGGTGTTGATGACGCTGAAGCCCGCCAAACTGCGCGGCGTCCGCAGCGATTCGATGGTGTGCAGCGAAAAAGAACTGGGCCTCAGCGACGAGCACGAGGGGATCATCATTCTCGACGACGACGCGCCGGTGGGCGTGCCCGCCGCCGATTATCTGGGCGACGCCGTGCTGGACATCTCGATCCTGCCCAACATCGCGCGGGCCGCGTCGATCCTGGGCGTGGCGCGCGAGGTGGCCGCGTTGACGGGTCAGACCTTGAAGCAGCCAGCGTATGACCTCAACGGCACGGGGCCAAACGCCGCCGACGGCGTTGAAGTGCAGATTCTCGATCCCGATCTGTGCGCGCGCTTCACGGCGACGATTGTCCGCGGCGTGAAGGTCGGCCCGTCGCCGTACTGGATTCAACGGCGGTTGCGCCTGGTCGGACAGCGGCCCATCAGCAACATCGTCGATGTCTCCAACTACGTCATGTTTGACATCGGCCAGCCCATTCACACCTTCGATTACGATAAGCTGCTGAGGCGGGCGGCCGCGCAGGGCGCGGAGCGTGCGCGGCCCACGATTATTGTGCGCCGCGCCAGGGCGGGCGAGCGCATGACGACGCTGGACAACGTCGAGCGTGAACTCAACCCCGACAACCTGATGATCTGCGACAGCGTGGGGCCGGTGGGCGTGGCCGGCGTGATGGGCGGCCTGGAAACCGAGGTCGATGACAGCACGACGAACGTGCTGATCGAAGCCGCCAACTTCAACTTCATCAACATCCGCAAGACCACCCAGCAGATGAAGCTGCCCAGCGAAGCGGCCTCGCGCTTCGGACGCGGCATCCACCCGGCCATGGCGCTGCGCGGCAACATCCGCTCGGCCAATCTCATTCAGCAGTTGGGCGGCGGCGTCATCGATACGGGCGTCGTCGATAACTATGCGCGCCCGCCCGAAGCCGCCACGGTCGCGCTGACGATGGCCGAAGTGAAACGCCTTCTCGGCTTCGATGTGCCGCGGGCCGAAATCGTGCGAATCTTGGAAGCGCTGGAATTCCAGGTTGCAAAACGTGCGACAATGTATGCCGACGGGAGTGAGGAGGCAGAGCTGGTGGTGACGGCGCCCGATCATCGCACCGACATCACCGGCCCGCACGATCTCATCGAGGAGATCGCCCGCATCTACGGCTATGATCGTATTCCGCTGACGGCCATGGATGACGAGCTGCCGCCGCAGCGCGGCAATCCGCCGCTGGAGTTTGAAGAGCGCGTGCGCGATCTGCTGGTGGATTCAGGCTTGTTTGAAGCGATTACCTATTCGATGACGACGCCGCAGCTGGAGGCGAAGCTGCTGCCCGGTGAGCGCCCCGACGATCGGCCCTACGTCGGCGTGGCGAATCCGATCAGTTCGGAGCGCACGCATCTGCGGCACACGCTGCTGGCCGGCCTGCTCGACGTGGCGCGCGGCAACGTCCATCATCACGAGCATCTGGCGTTGTTCGAGTTGAACAAGGTCTATCTCGTCTCAGAAGACGGCCCGCTGCCCGACGAGCCGCGTCGCCTGGCGATTGTGATGACGGGGCCGCGCGAGCCGGAATCGTGGCTGGGCGGCGATCGCAAACCGATCGATTTCTACGATCTCAAAGGTGTGATCGAATCGTTGTTGGCCGGGTTGAACATCGACGCCGCGCGCTACGAAGCCGCCCAGCATCCCACGTATTATCCGGGCCGCACGGCGCGCCTGATCGTCGCCGACAAACCGATCGGGCTGCTGGGGCAGATCCATCCGCTCGTGCGTGAGGCGTTCGATTTGCCCGATCAGCCCATACTGGCCGCCGAACTTGATGTCGAAGCCTTGATGGCCTGCGCGCCGACTTCGATCCGCATCAACGATGTGCCGCGCTTCCCGGCAGTGACCGAAGACCTGGCGCTGATCGTGGAAGACAAAGTGCAGGCCGATCAGGTGCAGAGGGTGATCGAAAGCGTGGGCGGCCTGCTCAAGCGCGCGCGGCTGTTCGATCTGTTCAAGGGTGAGCAGATTGGCGCGGGCAAGAAGAGCCTGGCGTACCGCTTGACCTATCAGGCCGATCGGACGTTGACGGATGCCGAAGTCGTGAAAGTCCGTGAGACGATCATTCAACGGTTGCGCGAGGAATTGGGCGCGGTCATTCGCGGTTGATTGGACTTTATCGGAATTACCGTAGCCGCCGCATCCCCATGCGGCGGATCACGGGCATGGGGATGCCCGTGCTGCTATTTCCGATAAGGTTGATTGAATGGGACCACGGAGGACATGGAGCGCACCTTAAAATTTCAAGGCGTCTCCGTGTCCTCTGTGTTTTCTGTGGTTTCAACTCTTGTCAGCCAGCGGCAGCGTAATCGTAAACGTGCTGCCTTTGTTGACTTCGCTCGTGACCGAAATGCGCCCGCCGTGCTGTTCCACCACCTGCTTCGCAATGGGCAACCCCAGCCCCACCCCGCCGAAGAGCTGATCGCCGCTGCGTTCCACGTGATGATAGCGATCGAAAATATGAGCGAGTTCGTCGGGCGAGATGCCCACGCCCGGATCGGCGATCTTCAGGGTGAGGCCGTTGTCGGCGGCTGACGCGCCGATGGCGATGACGCCGCCGTCAGGGCTGAACTTCACCGCGTTGTCCAGCAGCGCGCCGACGGCCTGCGTCAAACCGCCGCGATCGGCCTTGATTTCCGGCAAATCGGGCGGGAGATCAAGCTCGAAGCGCAGCCCGCTTTCATCGGCGCGTGGCTGCAGCGCGTTCACGATCGGCTGCACGATGTCCGCCAGCTGCGTCGGCTCCAGCGCGGGCGGAATCAAATCCACTTCCTGCAGGAACAGCAGATTGTTGATCAGGCTGACCAGTGCTTCGGTGTTCTTCACCACGACATTAAGCGCGTTGTTCAGCATCGCCACCGGCAGCGCGCCGCTGCGCATCAGATGCGTGTAGCCGCGGATGGCGGTCAGCGGCGTGCGCAGCTCGTGCGAGATGACGGTGAGAAATTCGCTCTTGCGGCGCGTGGCGTCTTCCAGCTCGGCATAGGCGCGGGCCAGTTCCAGGTTTTTGTCGCGCAGCTCGTCGATGGCGTGGCGGTCGGCGTCGCGGAAGCGATGGACGACGGCGCGCATGACGGCCAGCCCCACCTGCGCGCTCTGCGTGATGAGCTCTTGAAAGTCGCGCTTGCCAAGCGTCAGCGTTAGCACGTCGTCAAGCGCGGTGACGGTGGCCACGCGCACAGCTTCTTCCACCAGCGCCATTTCGCCGAAGAAGTGGCCGGGGCCCAACTCGTTAAGCACACGCTCCGTGCCCAGCTCCAGGAACTTGGTCACGCGCACCCGCCCGCTCATGATGACGAAGAACGTGTCGCCGGGGTCGCCCTCGCGCACGATGACGGCGCCCGCCGGATAGGTCACTTCATGCGCACTCTGGGCGACGTGGGTCAACAACCACTCGCTCAGATCGGGAAAGACCTGGTGCAGCACAATCAACCGTTGTTCCAGACTCACAGTCTTGCTCCGCGCCGAATTCACGTGAATGGCAGCATAGCGCATTTTGCGCCGAACATCAACCGGGCGACGAGTGACTGACGGCCTGACCGCAACGCGCGCAGTATTGGGCGCCGGGCCGCAGCGCGCGACCGCAGCGCGCGCAGTTGGTCTGCGCTGCTGCAGTGCCCATCGGGCGGCCGCATTGCGCGCAAAAGGCGGCGTCGTCGGGCAAAATGCGCCCGCAGTGCGGACAGATCGATTGGGCCGCGACGGCCGATCGGGTGGTGGACGGGCCGCTCGCTGGACGGCGCCGCCGCGCCAGCTGCCAACCGATGATCATCGCCAGTGTCATCCCCAGCCCGATCGCGATCAACCCGATCCAGCCGCCGTCGCTCGCCGGGGTCGCCACGGGCGGCCGCGGCCGCGATCCGCCCGGCGTGGCGATGACGATCTTGCGCGGCGTGGGGCTGGGTGCGGCCGGCGCAGCGATGGCGGTCTGTCCCGGCGTCGCGCCGATCGTTGCCAGCGGTGAGGGGAGCGGCGTGGTGGCGGCGAGGTCGGGTGGTTCGGGCAGCAGCAGCCGGCCCGCGCCGGTGGCGTCGTCCGGGCCGGGGGCCAGCAGATCGACGACGGCCGCGCTCAGATAGGCGCGGATCTCAGTGGATGTACTGAGCGGGTAAGCGCCCCAGACCAGCGCCGCCGCGCCCGCAATGTGCGGAGCCGCCGCCGAGGTGCCGAAGAACCGATCGGGCGCAAAGACATGGCTGGACACGCCGTCCGGCCCCACCAGATCGGGCTTCAGCCGACCGTCGGCCGTGGGGCCGCGCGAACTGAACGGTTCCAGCTCGTCGGTGCGCCAGTACACGGCGCCCACCGTCAGCGCGCCGATCGCATCGCCGGGCGTGGCCAGACTGCCGGCCGGATCGGTCAGTTCCATGTTGGGCGTCTGGTGAATGTAGAGATCAAGCCGCAGCGGGCGATCGACTTTGACGCCGTTGATGGTGATGAAGTAGGTGCGGCTGTCGTCGAATTGGTAGAGAATCTGCTCCACCGGATCGCGTCCGGCCGGCCGCGAGTTGCGCGCCGAGGCGACGATGTTGCCGTCGGCGTCCAGCAGATACAGGTCCAGGTCTTGCGTGCCGTCGCTGCGCCAATCGTCCCAATTCAGGACGATCTGCGTCAGGCCGTCGGGGCTGGACTGAAAGGCCAGGGTGGTCTGGCCGGGCGCGAATTCGTGCACCCCATCGCCGTCGGTGTCGGTGTATTCGCCGCGATAGTGCTGCGCGGCCGCGTTGCCCGCCGAGTTGATCCACAGGATGCCGGCGGCGGCCACCCGATCGACCAGCTCGGCGTCACGGCCCGTCCCGTTCATGGGCGCGGCCAGCCCGCCCGCCGAATGCGAGATGATCTGCACGCCCTGCTGCATCAGCCAATCCACGGCGTTGCCCATGCTCACGTCGCCGCCGTCATAGTGGGCCAGATACAATTCGGCGCCGGGCGCGACATCGTGGATGATCTCGGCCACGGCGGTGCCATGTGTCGAGCCGGTCTCATCGGCTTCGACGCCCGGCACAAACGATCGAACCGTCACCGCCGGCGGCAGCGATGTGCCCAGCAGATCGTGATAATGGTCGAAGCCCTGATCGAGAATGCCGATCTTGACGCCCGCGCCCGTGAAACCGGCCGCGTGCCAGGCCTCCGCGCCGATGACACTCACCCCTTCGCCGGTCACGGGGTCGCCAAGCTGAAAAAGGCCCGCGAACGAATTCGCGGGCGAGAACGAGGAGGGCTGGGCGGGTTTGGGCGCGGGCAGTTGCAGCCCGATGACGTGCTCCAATTGCGTGATCTGATCGAAGACGGCGCCGGGATTTTCCGATTGGGCGGTCTGCGCGATCAACTCCAGCGGGATGCCGATGTCGATCAGATCCCGATAGGTCCCCCGCACGATCACGCCGATGTTTTGCAGTTCCTGCGCCAGCACGGCCGAATCTTCCGTATCCAGCATCAGCGTCACGCGGATCTGATTATCGTCGGTCAGCAGACCACGCTGACGCGCCATCAGTTCGGCCGCTTCCGCGCCGCCGCTTTCATAGGCTACCAGAAATTCCTTGTAAACGGAGTCCAGCGCGGGATTGGTCAACAATTTTTCCAGGCGCGGAAACTGCTTCGCCAGGCTGCTTAGATCGACGGGCGGCGCAAAAGTGGCCGCGGGCGGCGGCGCCAGCGTCGGCGTCGGCGGGATCACGCGGCTGGGCGCGGCCGGGCCGAACACCCACACTGCGCCGAGGATCACGATCAGCGCGACGATGCCGATGAGGATGAGGCGGGAACGAATGAGCGACGGTTGACGAACGTTCATGAGACGTGACGAGTCCAGCCTGGGCCTGCGCCGTGATACGCAGGCCTGCTTATCTGCGGCGCGCTGCTGCGGCCCCGGCCCAGCGCGCCTGCGCCCAGGCCGTGCCGGCGGCGAAGATCGCCGCCAGGCCGATCAGAATGGCCCAACGCGACGCCACGTGCCCGGGCGAGTGCGCGTAATCGACGTTGAACTCGGACGTAAGCTTATCACGATAGATCACTTCGCGCTGAACCTTTTGTCCGGTGGTCGGATCGACGGTGTCCACGATGCGGCGCACTTCGATCTGGCCCAGCTGGTTGAGCGCGGGCAGATCGATGGTGCCGCCCAGCGCCTCCACCGTCCAGCGGGTCAAGGTCAGCGCGGAGAGCGATCGCGGCACGTTGAACAGGATTCCGCCGAACATGATCTGCGCGAAGATCACCAGCAGCACCACGTAAATGACGCTGTTCTGGCTGGCCGCCAGCGCTGAAATCAACAGTCCCAGCGTGATGCCCGCGATCGAAGCCAGCAACAGGGTCAGGTAAATCTCCAGCGGGCCGGGCAGCAAGGCGCCGTTGAACGGGAACTGCACCCGCAGCGCCACCACAACGATCAACGCCATGACCTGCAGTGCGGCAAAGCCCGCCAGCACCACGAACTTGGAAGTGAGATACGCGCTCAAGCGCAGGTTGACCATGCGTTCGCGGCGGAAGATGGGGCGTTCGCGCACCAGCTCAAACGAGCCGGCAAACACCCCCACCAAAATCGAAGCCAGCGCCATCATCAATAAGATCACCTGCGCCTGTCCGGCGATGGCGTACACGCCGGATTCGGCGGTGATCTGCGCGATGCGGGCGGTTGAATCGCCGACCAGCGCCGACGGCTGCGCGATCAATCCCAGCAGCAGGCCGATGGCGGGCATCACGGCCAGCAGGATGGTCAGCAGCATCTTGTCGCGCACCACCAGCTCGAAGTAGCGCTGCGTCAGAATGCTGAACTGCCGCAGTGGTCGGGCCCGCGGAGCCAGGCGGGCCGGCGCGCCCGTCATTGCCGCCGACGCGGGAGCGCGGCCGTCGGCCCGGGACCACCGATCGAGGTTGGGCAGGCGCTGCAGCACGTATCGCTCGTAATACGTGGACTCTCGGAAGCGTTTTTCCCACAGCGCCGGGTCAGCGTCGATTTCGCCGTAAATGTCCGCAAATTCCCGCACGTTGAAGAATTCCAGGGCGGTTGTGGGCGGCCCGAAGAACACCAGCCGCCCGCCCGCGCCCATGAACGCCACATGATCGCACTGCCGGATGTTGGCCGTGGCGTGCGTCACCAGTATCACCGTCCGGCCGCCATCGGCCAGTCGGCGCAGCGTGTACATAAGCTTCTTTTCAAGGCCCGGGTCAAGTCCCGAGGTGGCCTCATCCAGAAAGAACACGCCCGGCTCGGCCAGCAGCTCCACGCCGATTGACACGCGCTTGCGCTGTCCGCCGCTGAGCTGCCCGATGATGTGTCCGGCCTGGCCGCTCATATCCACTTCGGCCAGCACGCGCTCAATGCGCGCCTCGATTTCGCCCTCGGTGGTATCCGCCGGCAGACGCAGCTGCGCGGCGTAGCGCAGGGCCTGGCCCACCGGCAGTTCGCGGTGAATGATGTCGTCTTGCGGCACGTAACCGATCAGGCTGCGATACAGATCAAAGTGCTCGTAGAAGTCGTCACCGCTCAACAAGACCCGACCCTCAGCCGGCTCGAAACCGCACAGCGCGTTGAGCAGCGTGGTCTTGCCCGTGCCTGATCCGCCGACAATGGCGACGAATTCACGCGGCGCGATGGACAGCGACACGTCGTTCAGGATGAGGCGGCCGTCGTGGCCGCGACGACCGCCGTCAATGCGGCGGGTGAGGTGCAGGGCATCCAGCCGGCCGCGCTGCTGCCGGGGCATCACCTGGCTGATCGCGGCGGGTTGGTACGTCAGACGGTACGGCCCGATCTGTACGATGTCGCCCGCGCTCAGCACGCGCCGATCGATCCGCTCGCTGTTGACGAAGGTGCCGTTGGTGCTGCCCAGATCGATCAGGATGTGCGAGGGGCCGGCCCGTTCCAATCGGGCGTGGCGACGCGACACCAGCGGCGAATCCAGCGTCAGATCACAGGCCGGATCGCGCCCCACGGTCAGCGTATCGTGCGCGGCCAGATCGAACGTTTCCACGGCGGTGGTTTGCGGCGCGTGGCCGGCGTTGAAGGTCAGGCTCACCGAGTTGCCGCGCGCGTCGCCGATGCGAATGATGTCGCCGTCGGCCAGCATGGCGATCGTGATGCGCTGCCCGTTAACAAAGGTGCCGTTGCGGCTGCCGCGATCGGTCAGGCGATACTGCCCGTCGATGTGCTCGATGACGGCGTGCTCGGCCGAAGCGGTGGACAAATCGACGACGACATCGTTGGTGGGATGACGACCGATGGTCAGCGGCTCGCGCGTCAGCACGATGGTGCGGGTGCGGCCGTCCGGCTGCCGCACGATTAAACTGGCGCGCGACAGCAGCACGACTTGCGTGCCGTCGGCGGGCGGGTCAAGAGGCGTGGCGGACATGGTGATCGGCGCTAAGTGATAATAGTGAGTGATGAGTAGTGATGAGTGACGAGTAATGAGTAATCAGGGCTGCGCGATGAACAGGCCGCTATCCTTGGTGATGAAGATCGAGCCGCGCGTCTGCAATTCGGCTGCGATGAAGGCCGTTAATTCGGCGCGGCGCGCCTGCGCATCCGATCGGCTGGCCAGCGACAGGATATACTCAATCAGCGGCGCGGCCGCCGTGACGATCAGATTATCGAGGTAGCGGCGCACTTCGTAACGGCTGAACACGCCCCCGATCATTTCTCCGCCCCCATCGAGCGAGAAGCGCGCTAAGGCCTGGGCGTTCCAGTCGAAGACGCCGCTGCCGTCAAAGCGCGTCAGCAGCGCGTGCAGTTCGCGCAGATGAGCGTCGCCGTTGGTGGCAAGGTAGGCTGCGCCGCCCGGCTTGAGCACGCGCCTGATCTCGGCCAATGCCGTTGGCAGATCGGGCACGTGGTAGAGCATGTGATTGGCGATCACCGCATCGAACGAATCGTCCTCAAACGGGATCGACTGCGCGTCGATCAGTCTGAAATCGAACGGGCGGCCATTCAGGTTTGCCCGCGCCCGATTGATCATCCCGCCCGAAAAATCCGAGAGCGTCACGTGCCACGTCGTCGGCAGGCGATCGAGATTCTCCCGCCACAGGTGACCCGGCCCGCAACCGATTTCGAGTACACGGGCGCCATCGGGCAGATCGAGTTGATCGAAGCACCAGCGATTCCAGCCATACGGGTTGGTGCTAAACAAACGATGCAGCCGCACCCGCGCCTCGAGGTTGGCCGAGTCTCGGTATTGATCGTGCAGCAGGAAAGCCTGATCGTTGACGTGGGGCATCGTCTGTCTCATCGCCGAAGGGCAGCGCCCTTATTCCTCGACAAAATAGTCCTCGTCAACACGCTTGACCGAGTATAGGAATGGTCATTTCCATATCACACCAGTGCGGCTTGATTGCAATGATTCACTTGGCGTTGTCCGCGTCTTCGCGGTCACTCATCCTTCATCCCGCGCGGAAGGTGATGAGCAGCTGCCCCAGCCGCAGCAGATCACCGTCTTTCAGCCGGGCAGGCCGATCGGGCAACAGCCGCTGATCGTTGAGATACGTAAAGTTGACGCTGTTCAAATCCTCCAGCCAGTACGCTTCATCGCGCTGCGTGATCCGCGCGTGCCGACGCGATACGCCCGCGCGATCCGCGCCGAACGGCTGCAGATCGATGTCGGGATAAACGCCGCTCAACGGGTCCGATCGGCCGATGACGGCCGACGATTGCCCGGCGGTGAGCAGCGGCCAGCGCAGACCGGTATCGGTAATGACCAGATAGGGCGTGACGGGCAATGGTGCGCCACAGGCTTCGCAAAACAGCTCGCCCGGCAGGTTGCCGGCGGCGCAGGCGGGGCAGCGCAGCCCCGGCGCGTTGTCAAACGCCTGCCCGCAGTGGATGCAGTAGCGCGCGCCGGCTTCGGCCGGTGTGCCGCACACGTGGCAGAGCATGACAACAGGCCCGACGGCGGCCGGCCGACCGTCGGACGTCATGACAGAGTCTCCACCTGTACGATGATGGCAGTGATGTTGTCGGGGCCGCCGTTGGCATTAGCGGCATCGATCAGCCGGCGGCAGGCGGCCTGGGGCGATTCGGCGGTCTGGATGATCTGCAGAATGTCGCCTTCGTCCACGTAGCCGCTCAGGCCGTCTGAGCAGAGCAGCAGCTGATCGCCCGGCTGCAGATCGATCACGCTGATGTCAGGCTCGACTCTGGCGCGGTCGCCCAGGTTCTTGTAGATGACGTTGCGCTGCGGATGCGTGCGCGCTTCTTCCACGGTGAGCTGCTTGGTGTCGATGAGGCGCTGCACCAGCGAGTGATCGACGGTGAGCTGCTGCATGCCGTCGGCGTTGATGCGGTAGGCGCGGCTGTCGCCGACGTTGGCGATGTGCGCGCGGCCGTCGGCCACAAACGTCATGACCAGCGTGGTTCCCATGTTGGTGCCGGCCAGCTGCCGCTGCTCGTGTACCGTCTTGTTGGCCAGCGACACCGCTTCACGCAGCCACGCGGCGGGTTCCACGTGTTGGCCGTTGGCGTTGAGCTCGGCGGGCAGCAGCGTGTCTGCGGCGTACTTTGCCAGCACTTGCACGGTCAGGCCGCTGGCCACATCGCCAGCCGAATGGCCGCCCATCCCGTCGCACACGGCATACAGGCCCAACGGGCTGCCGATCGAACGGTGAACGCGGCCCACTTCCAGCGTCAGCAGGCTGTCTTCGTTGATCTGCCGCACCAACCCCACATCGCTGAGGCGGCCCACGCGCAGATCGTAACTGGTGGGACGGCGAATCTCACTGACGACATCGCGCAACCGATCGGCCAGCTGGGCGGCGGTGGTGATCTTGCCTGAAAACAGGCCGGCGAACAGATCGTTCAACCCCGGCGGCGACAGCGTGATGGAAGGCGAATAAGCCTGGCCGGTGAGCAGCGCAAACAGGCTGGCACCCAGCGTCACCACATCGTCGGTATAAGCCTGCCGATTGCGGGTGCCCGGCGTTTGCACGCGGGCAGACGTGAAGTTGTACCAGCGGGCGGCCTTGCCGCCGATCGAAATGTGCTCCAGATCGGCCGCGCCAAACGAAACATTGTTCTTGTGCAGATACGCCAGCGCATCGGCCAGCTGCAGTCCCCAGTACACCACGTCGGTGGCTTCCGGCGCGGCGGGCAGGCGCGTGGCGGTGTATGGCGACGGCTCCGGTATCACCACGTACACGCGGCGCGTGCCAGCCACCACTTCGCTAAACGTCTCGATCGGGAGCAGAGCACCGCCGTGATGCAGATCCATCTCCGCCAGCCGCCGCTCGCTCGCGATCGCGTCGGCCGCCAGCGTTTCCTTGATGAGATAGCCCGGAAACTGCGGTTCCAGATTGGACAGGCTGGCCCCGCACTGCTGACAATACTCGTTGCCATAGGCATTGCGCGTAAAACCGCACTGGCGGCATTCGACCAGCGCGCGCCGACTCACCGCCGAATACACGTTGAGCATGGGCGATTCTTCGAGCAGGGCGCGCACGCGGTACCGATCGTCGGCCAGCAGAGCGCGCTCAGGCAGCGGCTCAAAGAACATGCGGCTGCGCGGCAGCGGGCGCGTGGTGGCCGGGCCGGCGTGTGCTTCGACCGCGGGCAGGCCGGTTTCGCCCAGATCGCTCAACGGCCGCGTCCCACCATTGTCCGGCGCTTCACCCAGCGGCCGCGTGCCGCCTTCATCGGCATCGACGGGCGGCGGCAGTGGCTGGGCCACTTCGCCTTCCAACGGCAATACGGCGCCGCAGCGGCGACAGTGTCGCGCGTCGTCCGGGTTTTGCGTGCCGCAGTTGACGCACTTCATGCCGCGCCTCCCCGGGAAGGTCGGTGGAAGATCGCCTCGACCGCGCCGAAGCTCACGCGATCGCCGTCTTGCAGCAGATTGTGATTGGTGCAGCGGCCATTCACCGTGAGACCGTTGCGCGAACCCAGATCGCGCACGATGAAATCGTCCTGATCGCGCCGGAACTGGGCATGATGGCCTGACACGGTATCGGCGTTGGCCAGATCGGCCGGAATGACAATGTCGTTGTCGGGTGAGCGTCCCAGCGTGAGCGAAGGTTTGTCCAGCACGAACGACAGGCTGCTGCCCGCGGCAGCTGTAAACTCGATCGAAGCAGCGGCAGGCGGCGGTTCGAGCGCCTTGACAGGCGACACCGGCGTGGTGGGCTGCTGCGCGCGCGCCTGCCGATCGATCAGACGGCGCAGCGCCAGCACCGCCAGCGCAATGATCAGCACGACCAGACCGGCCAGCACCAGCGGCAGCCAACTCAGATCGGGCGCAGGGGGCGGAGTCTGTGGCAGTATCGGCCCGGTGACAACCGGCGTAACTGTGACCGGCGGCAGCGGCGTAAAAGTGGGCAGCGGAGTATGGGTAGGCAGCAGAGTCATGGTTGGTGTAGGCGATGTTGTGGCCGTCACGCCGATCGGCGAAGCCAACGGGCTGGTCGTTTGCGCAGACAGTCCACCTCCCTGGCCTGTCAGCATGGCGACCCCCGCCAGCAGCGCGACCAAGCCGCGCGCCATCCCCTCGCTTCGCCGCAGTGCTTCCATCCTGGGCGTATTATAACTTCGCGCCGGTCTGTTGCCAAATGACGATGAGTAAGGTAAAGTTACACGCTATGGTTCGCTGGTCCCGATCGTCCTTCGAGCGTTCCACCCGCCAGCTGGCACAAGCCCTGCTGGGCTGCCGACTGGTGCGGCTCTGGCATGACCGGCGCCTGTCCGGCCTCATCGTGGAGACCGAAGCCTACATCGGCGAAACCGATCAAGCCTGTCACGCGCGCTTTGGCCGCACGCCGCGCAATGCTGTGATGTACGGCCCGCCCGGCGTGGCCTACGTGTACTTCACTTATGGCATGCACTGGCTGTTGAACGTGGTAAGCGAAGCCGAAGGGTTTCCGGCGGCAGTCCTGATCCGCGCGTTGGAACCGCTGGAGGGGCTGGAGACCATGGAGCGCCATCGCCATACCGCCGCCGCGCGCGACCTGACCAGCGGCCCCGCCAAATTGTGCCAGGCCCTGCGCATCGATCAGGCTATGAACGGGGTTGATCTATGCGATCCGGGCAGCCGCCTGTGGATTGAAGACGGGCGGTCGGTGCCGGCCCGATCGATCCTGCGCGGCCCACGGGTGGGCTTGTTCAACACGCCGGAGCCGTGGAAGAGCAAACCGTGGCGCTACTGGATCAAAGACAACCCCTTCGTCTCGCGCGGGGCGTAAGGACGGTGCGCTTACACACTGCGCACCGCACAATATGTGATGGTGGCGAGCATTTCTAAAACCCTTCAGGGAGGAAACGTGTCATGGGCATTCTGGACGGCAAGAAAGCGTTGATCTTTGGCGTGGCCAACGATCATTCCATTGCGTGGGGCATTGCCAAAGCGCTGCACCAGCATGGCGCGACGGTGGGCTTTTCCTCGATCGCCGAGCTGGTCGATCGGCGCGTGAAACCGCTGGCCGCCAGCCTCGGCGCCACCTTCGTCGAGCCGTGCAACGTGCAAAACGACGCCGAGATCGCCGATGTCATGGCCAAGTGGCAGGCGCAGTACGGCCAGATCGACATCCTGATACACTCGCTGGCCTTTGCGGGGCGCGATGCCCTGAGCGGTCAATTCATCGACACCACGCGCGAGCAGTTTCAGCTGGCGCTGGACATCAGCGCGTATTCGCTGGTGGCGCTGGCCCGCGCCGCCCGGCCGCTGCTGTCGCCCGGATCGAGCATCATCACCCTGACCTATTACGCCTCAGAAAAAGTCGTGCCCAATTACAACGTCATGGCCATCGCCAAGGCGGCGCTGGAAGCCATCACCCGCTATCTGGCGTACGAGTTGGGGCCGCAAGGGACGCGCGTCAATGCCATCAGCGCCGGGCCGGTGCGCACGCTGGCCGCCAGCGGCGTGGCCGGCTTCCGCACCATGCACGGCAAGTTCAAAGAGGTGGCCCCGCTGCGCAAAGCCATCACCATTGAAGATGTGGGCAATGCGGCTGTGTTTCTCTGCAGCGATCTGGCCGCGCAGACCACCGGCCAGGTGCTCTTTGTCGATGGCGGCGTGAACATCCTGGCGCTGGCCTCGCCGGACGAGCCGGCCGCGGCGTAGGCCGGGTTGGCCTGATGTCACATTGAACATGGAGACGCAGCAACCGGCTGCGTCTCTATGTTGTTTGAGGAGATGAGCCCATTATTCGTCCTGCTACGTTGAAAGTCATCCTCCCGCTGGCACTCACGTGGGCTTTTGGTGTGGAGCTGCTGCGAGTCTGGATCAATACACTGTTCAACTACCTCAACGAAGTCGCCAACATCGGCTATGGCGGCATGATCGCGCTGGCCGCGGTGGTGTTTGCCGCGCCGTTCTTCGCGGGCCGTCTGCAGCGCCTGTTGCGCCAACGCGCCGTGCTCGTGGCGGGCGGCGTGGCCGGGCTGCGCTTGATCGAGCAGATCAACCCGTCGCCGGCGCTGGACGTGGCCATCACTTCGATCGGGGTGGCGGCGTTTTTGCTCTTCATCCCGATCGGGTATGCGTGGCTGCGCGGCCGCGATCTCGATCGGCATTTTGCCACGAGCCTGCTGTTGGGGCTGAGCATCGATACCGCGATCAAAGGCGCGGCGGGCACGGTCGATCTCTCGTGGCTGCCGGGCGCGCTGCCGCTGATGGTCGTGGCCGCCCTGGTGGCGATCCAGTGGTGGCTGCTGCGCGATCTGGCCGGGACGGCCGGCGCAGCCGATGATCGATCGGGCGCGAGCTGGCCGCTGATGGCCGTTGGGCCGTATCTGTTCTTGCAGGCGCAGCTTTTTCAAAACATCGGTCATGTCACGGTGGTGACGGGCTTCAGCCAGCCGCTGGCGTTTGAACTGATCGTGCTGGGCAATGCGCTGAGCCTGATCCTGGCGGCGGGCATTTATGGGCGCTTGCCGCGCCGCGCGTGGACGTGGACGCTGGTGGTGGGCTTGATCGTGCTGGTGGTGTCACTGCCGCTCGTCGGCGATCCGCTGGCGCCGCTGGAAGTGCTGGCCGGACAGGCGGCCGCAGCGGTGGGGCTGACCATTGTGACTGGCGGACGTGGCCGTCGCAGCCCGGCGATTGTGACGGGCGTTGGCCTGGCGCTGATGTTTTTGCTGCTGCTGGGTTACTACATCGGGCAGGTGTTTGTGCTGCCGCTGCCATTCTGGTCATTTCAGCCCATCGCCGCCGCAAGCCTGCTGGTGGCGATGGTGAGCGCCGTGCGGCAGAGCGAAGCGCCTCTCGCCGCCGGACGGCTGGATTGGACGGCGGGGTTGATCGGGCTGGGGCTGATGAGCCTGCCGCTGATTGCGCTGCTGACGTGGCGCGAACCATCGCCGATCGCCGGGCAGTGGCCGGTTCGCGTGATGTCGTACAACCTGCATTCGGCCTTCGACGTGACGGGCAAGCTCGATCTGGAGGCGGTGGCGCAGACGATTGAATCGGAACAGCCCGCCGTGGTGGCGCTGCAGGAAGTGTCGCGGGGCTGGGTCTTGAGCGGCTCAGTAGATATGCTAACGTGGCTGTCGCAGCGGTTGAACCTGCCGTACGTCTGGGGGCCGACGGCCGATCCGCTGTGGGGCAATGCGATCTTGAGCCGCTATCCGGTGATCGACGTGAAATACTACGGCATGCCCAACAACGCGGTGGTGCGGCCGACGCGCGGCTATGTGGTGGCGACGATTCAGGTCGGCGACGACACACTGCGGGTCATGGCCACGCACCTGCATCACGTGGAGGCGGACAGCGCGCTGCGTGTGCCGCAGGTGCAGGCCATCATCGCCACCTGGGCGCAGCGGCCGGCCACCCTGCTGATGGGCGATCTGAACGCCACGCCCGGTGCGCCGGAAATGGCGCTGCTGCGCGACGCGGGCCTGCAGGATGCGTTTATCCAATCGGGGGCCGGAGGGAACGGCTTTACGTACGCCAGCAACCGGCCGTACGAGCGCATCGACTACATTTACCTGTCGCCCGATCTGACGGCGCGCGATTTTCACGTCAACGACAGCACGGCGTCGGATCACAAGGCGATCGCGGTCACGATCGATCGTGCGCGCTAGGCCGGCCATTGCGCCGCGCCCGCAAATCAGGTATCATCGCGCCAGCCTGATGCCAGGACCTGAGTATGACGCCCAACTGGATGGGAGTGACGGCCGCGCTGGTCACCTTTGTCGGCGTGTGGTTGGGTCACGTCAGCGTGCGCTACGTGGAGTATCACGCCGCCGCGCTGACATGGCCGCGCCTCGCCTACGTGACGCTGGGGCTGGTGTGCGAGGCGGCCGCTCTGTTTAGTAGCAACCCTTATGTGGCCGCTGCGCTGGGCATCATGGGCATGACGCTGCTGTTCGACGCGCTGGAACTGGGCCGTCAGTTCAGGCGCGTGGCCCGCGGGCACGCCCCCGCCAACCCGCGCAATCCGCGTCACGCGCCGCTGCTGGCGGCGGGCCGGGCCACCACCATCGACTGGCTGGCGCGGCTGCCGACGGGCCAGCCGATCAATCCGCCGGACACGACGCCATGAATTTCTTTGGAGTGCTGCTGGGCGCGGCCGCGCTGCTCATCATCGGCCTGGGCTTTGTGTGGGTGATCCGCGGCGAATACTATTTTGGTTACCTGTGGTGGCCGTACGTGATGGCGTTCGGCTTCGCGTTGATCGGCCTGTCGGTCGTCGTCGCGTCCGATTGGCTGTCGGCGCTGATCGGGGTGGGCGGCGCATCGCTCATCTGGGGCTCGACCGAACTGCGCGATCAGGCGGTGCGCGCCGAGCTGGGCTGGTATCGATTTAACCCGCACAAACGCCTGCCGCCCCTGGCGCGATGGATCAAGCGGATTCCGCCGCCGAGTTTATGAGCGGCCCTTAGAAAAGAGCGCGTCATGAAACACCTGCTCGGCCTGTTGATGATTGTCCTGGCCGCGTTCAGCCTGGCGGCCACGGTCGGCGGCCTGATCGGCGTGTGGGCCGTGCGGCAGCCGCTGGCCGATCGGGTGACGGAGATCACCGGCCTGATCTCGCGCACGTTGTCCACCACAGCCGGCGGTCTGGCGGTGGTCGATCAGTCGCTGGTGACGATCAACAAGAATGTCGAAGCGATCCAGTCGGCCACACGCGCCATGGCCGAGGCGATTACCACAACAGAACCGGCGCTGAACGGGGCGGTGCGCCTGCTGAAACAAGATCTGCCCGCGTCCATCGGCGCGATCCGCACGGCGCTCGATCCGGCCGAAGCAACGGCCAAAGTGGTGGACACGTTTCTGCGCGGCCTCAGCCGCCTGCCGCTGCTGCAGGTGAATTACGATCCGGCTGTGCCGCTGGATGAATCGATCCGCCGCATCGCGATCAGCTTGAATCCGCTGCCGGCGGCGCTGGTGGAAATTGGCACGGATCTGGAGACGGCCCAGAACAGCCTGGACGGCATCGGGCAGGGCGTGCTGGACATTGCCCGGCAGCTGGGGCAGATTGGGCCAACGCTGGCCAAGGCGAAAACCGTGGTGCAGCAGTACCAATCGGAGTTGAGCAATTACCGCGCGTTGATCGCGCCGATCGCTGACAACGCGCCGCCGATCATCGATCTGATCGCGGGCGGGTTGACGTTTATCCTGGCGTGGCTGGCCGTGCTGCAGATCATGGTGCTGGCCGCCGGTTGGCGTCGATGGCGCGGTTGAGCGCGGTTTGAGACGGAACGAGCAAGGACGTTTATGGCTGTCGAACTCACTGCCACACCGATGACGGGCCTGACCGATCAGGAAGCAGCCGAACGCCGCGCGCGCGGCCTGGGCAATCAGGCGCCGCCGGCCACCGGCCGCACTTACGGCCAGATCATCCGCGAGAATGTCTTCACGTTCATCAATAGCGTGATCTTTGTGCTGGCGATCGGGCTGATCGCGGTGGGCCGGGCCGGCGATGCGTTGGTGTCGGTGGGCGTCATCTCGTTGAACATCCTGGTGGGTGTGGTGCAGGAGATCCGCGCCAAGCGCACGCTCGATCGCATCGCGCTGCTCACGCGGCCCACGGCCACCGTCATCCGCAGCGGGCAGACGCGGCAAGTGTCGCCCGACGAGCTGGTGGTGGGCGATCTGTTGAAGGTCGGGCCCGGCGATCAGATCATTCTCGACGGTCAGGTGGTGGGCGACGGTCGCATGCAGGTGGACGAGTCGCAGCTGACCGGCGAGTCGAATCTGATCCCCAAGCAGGCCGGCGATCCGGTCTTTTCAGGCAGTTTTTGCGTCAACGGTACGGCCTTGTATGTGGCCCAGAAAGTGGGACAGCAAAGCCTGTCCAACGAAATCACCGCGGGCGCGCGCGCTTTTCGGCGGGTGCTGACGCCGCTGCAGAATGAAGTGTATCTGGTGGTGCGCGTGATGCTGGTCATCGTGCTGTATCTGGAGTTCCTGCTGCTGGTCAACTCGGCCGTCAAGAGCATCAGCGCTTCAGAGAGCATCGCCGACGCGACGCTGGTGGTGGGGCTGGTGCCCAACGGCCTGTTCGTGTCGATCTCGGTGGCGTACGCATTAGGGGCGGTGCGCATCATCCGGTTCGGCGCGTTGGTGCAGCAGAGCAATGCCATCGAGTCGCTGAGCAACGTGGATGTGCTGTGTCTGGACAAGACGGGCACGCTCACCGCCAATCGCCTGCGGGTGAACGACGTGCATCCGCTTGACGGCTATCCTGCGGCTGAGCTGCAGCGCGCCCTGGGCACGATGGTGGCCAGCGCAGCGACGATGAACAAGACCGCCGAGGCGGTGGCGGCGGCGTATCCGGCTGAGCGGCAGCCGGTGGCGGCCGATGTGCCGTTTTCGTCGGCGCGCAAGTGGAGCGCGGTGGCGTTTCAGCCCGACGGCGAAGCGGCGTCGTCTTCCCGCGCTTTGTCGGGCATCTACGCCATGGGCGCGCCTGAGATGTTGCGGTCGTATCTGGGTGAGGCCGGTGAGAGCGATTCACCGCTCTGGCAGTCCATTCAAACGCAGACGTGCGCGTTAACCGATCAAGGTCTGCGCGTGCTGCTGGTCACGCATCATCCCGATCCGGCGCGGCTGCGCGACGACGGCGACGAATCGAAACTGCCGGGCGGCATGCGGCCGATCGGGTTGCTGAGCCTGAGCGATGAGCTGCGCGCCGAAGCGAAGGAAACGCTGGAGGCGTTTATCCGATCGGGCGTGCAGCCCAAGATCATCAGCGGGGATAATCCCGAGACGGTCTATGCGCTGGCGCGGCAGGCGGGCCTGGGCGAAGGGGTGAACCTGATCTCCGGGATCGAACTCGATCAAATGAGCGCGGATCAATTTGAGGCGGCGGCGGCGTCTGCCACGATCTTTGGCCGCATCACGCCGCAGCAAAAGGAGAAGCTGGTGGACGCGCTGCGACGGCGCGGCCATTACGTGGCGATGATCGGCGACGGCGTCAACGACGTGCTGTCCTTGAAGAAGGCCAACCTGGGCATTGCCATGCAGAGCGGCAGTCAGGCTACGCGCGCGGTGGCCGACATCGTGCTGATGAAGGACTCGTTTGCGGCGCTGGCGCCCGCCGTCAGCGAAGGCCAGCGCATCGTCAACGGCATGCAGGATGTTTTGAAGCTGTTCCTGACGCGCATCCTGACCATGGCGCTGATCATCGTGTCGTCGATGTTTATCGGCGTGTTTCCGCTGGCCTTGCGGCACGGCTCGCTGGTGACGCTGTTTGCGGTGGGCATTCCGGCGGTGCTGCTGGCCGTGTGGGCGCGGCCCGGCCCCACGCCCAAGGGCACCATGGTGCAGCGGCTGGCCAACTTCATCCTGACGCCGGTGATCTTCACCAGCGCCATCGGCCTGCTGCTGTTCTACGCAGTCCTGCTGATTCCGCTGGCGGCGCCGGGGGTCTCGTCGGCGCAGGCGACCGAACTGCTGGCGCGCGGCACGCCCATCGCGCAGACGGCGCTGTCGTCATTTTTGGTGCTGGTAGGCCTGCTGCTGGTGGTGTTTGTGGAGCCGCCGGTCGAATGGCTGTCGGGCGGCGACGTGGTGAGCACGGACTGGAAGCCGACGATCATGGCCGGCGGACTGCTGCTCGCCTTTACCGTCATCTCGCTGGTGCCGGCGCTGCGCGACGTCTTCGCGCTGTCGGCGTTGAAGCCCGTCGAATGGCTCCTGGTCGGCGCGGCCACGGCGATCTGGTTTGGGGTGGTGCGCCTCTTTTATCGACGGCGCATCCTGACGCGCTTCCTGGGCATCAAGGCGGTCTGAGGGCTGGAAGTGCGTATCGGCGCGCGGTTGACGTGCCGGCGCCCTATGACAACATTTCCTCGTCCTGCGTGGATTGCAGCCGCTCAGGCGGCACATCCACCGGCACGCCTTCCAGCGTCTCGGCCACGATCTGATCGACCACGTCTTTGAGGTCGCCGGTGCGCGCAAAGGTCGCCAGCTGCCGATCGGCGCCGGTGCCTTCGGCGATGATCTGGTACGCATATTCCACTGCCTCGCGCGAGCCGAGGTCGTCCACCACTTCGTCCACGAAATCGACCAGTTCCGACAGCAGGTGACGCGCCGGCAGCGATTCCTGCTTGCCGAAATCGATCAACTCGCCGTCGAGGCCGTAGCGAACCGCGCGCCACTTGTTCTCGTTGATCAATGAGCGGTTGTAGCGGCGGAAACTCAGGTTCTTCTCGAACAGCCAGTACAGTTTGACGAAGATGGCCTGGATCAACGCGGCCAGACAGATAGCTTCGTCGACGCGGGTGGCGATGTCGCAGATGCGCACCTCGATGGTCTTGAAGACCGGATGCGGGCGCACGTCCCACCAGATCTTCTTGCCGTTGTCGATGCAATTGGTCTTGACCAGCAGATCGACGTAGCTCTCAAACTCGGCATACGAGACGAACTCGCCGGGGATGCCGGTGCGCGGGAAGTTGGAGAAGATGATCGATCGATATGACTTGAAACCGGTGTTGCGGCCCATCCAGAACGGTGAGCTGGTGGACAGCGCCAGCAGGTGCGGCAAAAAGTAGCGCGCCACGTTTTGAATCTGGATGCCCAGTTCCAGATCGGGCATGCCCACGTGGACGTGCATGCCGAAGATCAACAGCTGCCGCGCCGCGTCCTGCATTTCGTTCAGCACGCCGTAGTAGCGTTCGTGCGGATAGACTTCCTGATCAGTCCACGACGAAAACGGGTGCGTGCCCGAAGCCGCAATGGTCAGCCCCTGGTTGCGGGCCAACCCGGCGATGGTGCCGCGCAGCCGCACAATCTCGCGGCGCGCTTCGTCCACGGTGCGGCAGACGTGCGTGCCCGCTTCCACCACGGATTGCATCATCTCCGGCTTGAGCTGCTCGCGCAGAATCAGCCGGCCCTCCTCCAGAATCTGGCTGACGTAGGAGCGCAGACCGCGGGTGACCGGGTCGATGATCTGATATTCCTCTTCGATGCCGATGGTGAACGGAAAATCCTTGCTCTGCGGATCGTAGTAGCTCATTGCGGTTCCTCCTCCCCGATCAAGAGCGTGGGCACGGTGGATCCGCCGCCGGCCGTCACGTTCAACAGCGTCACCGTCGACAGGCGGGTCAGGCAGCCCTGCACGCCGGTGTCGAATAAGTATGGATCCGTATCGACCAGCCGCCGGCCCAGCTGCAGGCGGCCCTCGACGAATTGAGGATAGTCTTCATACGCGATGTGGACGCGCTCCTGCACCACGAACGGCGACTCCAGCGCGGCCTCGATCGCGCGATCCCACTCGTCGGGGCTGGTCTCCCAGCCGATGGTAATGCCCTTTCCGCCGTATTCGTCGTTGGGTTTGAGCAGTAATCGATCCTGATAGTTGCGCACAAACTTCAGCAGATCGATCTCCTGCCCCTGATAAGTGGTGCGCGTCGGCTGCACGCGCCGCGTCCACGGGATGTGCTGCGCCAGTTCCGATTGAACCTCGGCGGCGATGCCGGCCGCGCTCATGATCTCCGGATCGCTGAGCAGGCCGAAGATCATCTTCTTGTGCAGCGGCTTGGCCTTGAAGCTGTTGACGAGGCAGATGGCGCCGTCGGCGTAGGCGCGGCCCAGCGGATGCTCCAGCGCGGCGAGCTGCCCGTAGCGTTCCAGAAACTCGCTGGTCAGCACGCGCTTGTAAACGAGGTTAACGGGCTGCCCGGCGGCGAACAGCGTCCGATCGCGGTAGGTCAGCTCATCGGGCGAGCAGATCACGGTCGGGAGGCCGTTGGCCTCGAAGAGCTGCTTGAACAGATCGAACTCGGCCTGTGTGGGCAGTCCCTTCCAATCGACGATGGCAATGCGCGGCTCGGCAGCTTTGCCCCATTCCTTGAATTTTTCCAGCAGCGTCTGCAGCATGCGCGGCGACGATTCGACCGCGCTGACCGAATAACGTTTGGCGAAGTCGCGCATGACGGGCAGATTCAGAAACACTTCAGACAGTTTGTCCTCATAGGCCATGCCGGCGGGCGATTCGGCGTTGTATTCCACGAATTGCAGTGAGCCGGTGGTGTTGTCGAAGAACGAGTCGAGCCGCGACGAGGCACTGGCTTCGTCGTAGCCGGCGTCCATCGCCAGCAGCGCGTCTTCGCCGGGCGTGAAGGCCATCAGCGCGCGGGTGGGCGCGTGCGCCAGCATGTACTTGACCACCTGCCGCGCCGCCGTGCCGACCAGGCCGCATACGTGCTGCAACGTGTGATACTGGGCCTGCGTCAGCAGGCGCGGACGCAGCACCACGCAGATGGGGCGCGTGCCGAAGTACAGGCCGTATTGCTTCAACCCGACCTTGAGCGCGTCATCGCTGGCGCGAGCGGCCTCATCGTCGAGGAGGCTGTGATAGTAGTCGATCGCCGCGTTGAGCATGAGCACCTGCCTGACGTGCTGGGTAAGGCGTAATACGTAAAACGTAAAACGTAATACGTATTACGCACTACATCCCGGTCAACCGTAGATCAATGAATTCCACTCGGGCCGGGCTTGCGCGCGCTGCCGCTTGCCCAGCGCCAGATCGATGCACAGATCGGCCATCTTCTGCACCGCAAAGGGGAAATAGTGATCTGTCAACGACGTGACTTCAAAATCGGGCGCGGGATTGGTAAAGTCGATGGCATACGGCACGCCGTCCTTGATGGCAAACTCACAGGTGTTCATGTCGTAGCCCAGCGCGCGGTTGATCTGCCGCGCCCACTTGATGATCAGGTCGCGCAGGTCCGGCGACAGGAAGTTGTCGTCCACCACGTAGCGGTGCGGATACGGGCGGTTCACGTCGAACTTGATGGGCAGGATGTCCTCCTGGCCGATGCACAGGCAGCGCGCGTAGTTGTCCCAGTCGATGAACTGCTGCAGCACCATGCATTCAGTGCCGGTTTCATCGTACGCCTTCCACAGCGACTGCATATCGGTGACTTTGTAGACTTTCTTGAAGCCGCCGCCCCAGGCCGGCTTCAAGATCAGCGGAAAACCGCCCAGATACTCGACGTGCTCTTCCCACGGGATGGGGTATTGCAGGTTGCGCAGCGACTCAGTGACCACGCCCTCGATGTAGGCGTGCGACGGCAGCGCCACGGTTTTGGCGTGGGAGATGCCCAGCCTGTCCAGCAGACATGCGCCAAAGAACTTGTCATCGGCGCTCCACCAGAATGGATTGTTGACGACGACGGTGCCCTGCAGGACGGCGTTTTTCAGATAGGTGCGGTAATACGGGATCTCGTGCGAAATCCGATCGACGATCACGGCGTACGGATTGGCTTCGTTCATGCGCGTGCCGCCGATCTTGACGTACTCGGCCACCACGCCCGCCTCGCGCCGGTTGACTTCTTCGATGAAGGCGGGCGGCCACGACCATTCCCGACCGACCATCACGCCGATGCGCTTCACTTCGTCTGTCATGCGCGCCCCCTTGTTGGAAATTGGAGATTGGCTGTTGAGCGTTGGTCGATTGACCATGCTGCAACAGTCACTGCATTTGGGCCATTGTCAGTCGTGCCCGCCGATGTATTTGCGAATCATGTCCATCCAGTACGGCCAGTCGTGTGCCCAGCCGTCCCAGATGCGCAGGGCATTGCCCACGCCTGCGCGCCACAGATTCTCTGACAGCTTCTCGTTGGACCACCGGGCGCGATCGTCGCGGCCGATGACCAAGATGATGTCCTGCCGCTTCAACAGCGCGATCTGGGTCGGATCGTTTAGGTTGGCCGTGTAATCGATCGGGTTGTTGAAGTAGAAATTCTCGTCGTAATAGCCGTCCAGAAACGAGCGCATATCGTACAGGCCGCTCAACCCGATCGCACGGCGGATCACATCGGGGTGGCGCAGTCCGAAGTTGATGGCGTGGAACGCGCCGAACGAACAGCCGGTCGTCATGATGAAGTCGTTGCCGTTCTGACCGCGGATGAAGGGCAGGACTTCGTGATAGATGTAAGCGTCGTACTCCATGTGGCGCTGCACGCGGCCGCTGGGATGCGCCCAGTCGCAATACCAGCTCTCTGCGTCCACGCTGTCCACGCAGATCAGCTGGTTCCAGCCGTTCTCCAGATGTTCGCGCAGGGCGTTGACCATGCCGCGATCTTCATACTCGTAAAACTTGCCCTTCGACGTGGGGAAGACGATGACGGGCGCGCCATGATGGCCGAAGACCAGCAACTCCATGTCGCGATGCAATGACGAACTGTACCAGCGGTGATAGGCTCGATGCATAGGACGTAATGCGCCGCGAGTAACGAGACAGACGCTGTCGCTGCCCGCGCCTCGCCGCGCTTTACGGTGTTCCTCCCTTGTGGATTGACGGCTTACAGGTTCAACCGGGCCTGCGTCAGCAGCAACGCGCCGACGGTCTTGCTGTCTTGAATCTCGCCCGTGAAAATCCAGTCGATCGCCTGACGCAGCGGCACAGCCAGCAAGTCGATCGATTCGTCGTCGTCCATCGCCAGCCGATCGGGCGTGAGTTGGCGCGCCAGATACAGGTGAATATACTCGGTGCTGAAGCCAGGCGCGGTGTAGAATCCACCCAACCGATCGAGCTGCCCGGCCCGCCGGCCCGTCTCTTCGCGGAGTTCGCGCTGCGCGGCCGTCAACGGGTCCTCGCCCGGATTCAAAATGCCGGCCGGCACTTCCACCAGTTCGGCGCGCACGGCGTGGCGATATTGACGCACCAGCAGCACGCGCTGTTCATCGTCCATCGGCACGATGGCCACCGCACCCGGATGCTGCACGATCTCGCGCACACTTTCCACGCCGCTTGCCGTGCGCACCTGATCCACCCGCAGACTGAGCAGGCGGCCCTCATAGATTTGTTCAGAGGCCAGGATGGTTTCAAACGACATGGACGTCAGGTCAATAAGCCACCGCTGGACGGTCCAGATGTCCAGCGGTGAGCGTGCTTGTTCAATTGTCTCCCGGCGCGGGGCATCCCGTCAGGGGATGCACAACCGCTGCCCCACGTAGACCAGATTGTAGTTGGTGATGTTGTTGGCGGCGGCCAGGCTGGCCATGGGCACGCCGGTCGTCAACGCGATGCGGAACAGATTATCGCCCGGCTTCACCACGTAATACGAGCGACACTGCCCGGTGGGCGGCGCGGGTGTCACGCCCGGCTGCGGCGGGACAGTGGTGCCCGACGCCGGAATGATCAGCTGCTGGCCCGGATAAATGTAATAGGGCGCCGGGATGTTGTTGGCTTGAGCAATGGCATAAGGGTTAATGTTGTAAATGCGCGCGATGCTGAACAGCCGATCGCCCGGCTGAACCGTGTACACGATCTGGCCGCTGGCATTCACCGTCTGAGCCGCGGGGGTGGGCTGTGGTTCCGGCGCAGCCGGTGTGCTGGTGGCCAACTCTGGCTCAGGGGTGGCTGTCGGCGGTTCCGGGGTAAAGATCAACGGAAGCGTGGGTGTCGCTTCGGCGGCGGGTGTAGTCTCGGCTGCCACTGTCGTCGACAAATCAGGCGGCATCTCGCCGACGGGCAGCGTGGGCGTGGCAACCGGCGGCAGCGTGGGCAGCGCCTGCGGCACGGACGCTTGAGGCGTTTCCAGCTGGGCCTGCGGCACCGGCCGATCGCAGCCCGCCGCAACCAGCAGCACCAGCGCCAGGCCGATGATCAATACGGGTGACACAGATTTCTTCATCATCTAGACATCTCCTTGGAGAACCACCAGGCCGCACGCTCGCCGACCAGTTCGGAGTGAGGATAGCATATCTCCAGATCAGAGTCAAGCGCGCCCGCGCGTATTTTCACGCGCGGGCGGGGTGGATCGATCGTTGCCTGAGTCTCACTCATGGGCGGCGGATCGGGCCACGGCGTCAGGGCACCGGCCGTACGATCACGTCGATGCCGCCGGTCGGGTTGCCATAGGTCAAGGCCCAGACCGGCTGGTTGTTCAGCCACTTCAACTCACCATTGATGCTGATCGTGGCCAGCAGCAAATAATAGTGATTGGGATCGATCTGCGACGGCTCGTACGTGATGGCGAACGGCACCGGCACCTGCTCACCGGTCGTCTGGATGGTCTGCTGCCCGATGGTGATGGCCGGCGCTTCGATGCTGGTCACATCCAGCAGTTGCACGTTGATGACGGCGCCCGCCGGCAGGCTGAGCGCTTCCTGATACCTGACCGTTCCGGTCAGTTCGCGCTGCGCGGGCAGCGGCGCGGGCGTGGCCGCCGGGCCGACGGGCGGGGCAGAAACGATCGGGGCGGGCGCAGCCGCGCCCAACTCACCGGTTGCAATGTCCACGCCGGTCAGCGCGCCGGCAGTCAAGACCGGATAAGTCTGCACGCTCAGCCATTTGACCTCGTTGCTGACACTGATCGTCGCCGATACGGCGTAGCTGGCCGCCGGATCGATGGCAAATGGATCGTAGTACAGCGTGAATGGCACTTGTCCCGTGGGCGTGGTGATCAGCTGTCGCGCCATGAGCGTGGGCGTGTCTGCTGTGGAAAGGTCGAGCAGTTGCACATCGACGACGGCGTTCGCCGGCAGCGCCACGCCCGACGGCTGAGAGACGGTGCCGGTGATGGTGACCAGATCAGCGGCGGGCGCAGTCCCCCGGACGGCTTCAACGCTCACATCCACGCCGGTGGCCGGTGCGCCGTTGGTCAGCACGGCATAACGCTGCGAGCTGGCATATTGCGCGACGCCATCCGCTGAGAAGATGCGCGCCTGCAGGGCGTACGTCGATGACTGATCGATCAGGGTGGGATCGTAGCGCAACGTAAATGTCACGGGCACTTGCCGGCCATCGGTCGCCAGCTGCGCGGCCGCCACAACGTCTGCCGGCGCATCGGCTTTGGATACATTTTGCAGCTGCACGACGATGAAGGCATCGGGCGGCAGCGCGCTGCGATCGCGATAGCTGACCGTGCCGGTGAGCTGCGCGGTGTTAGAAGTGGTGAGGGTGGCGGTGGGCGCGGCTGACGCGGCGGCCGCCACAGAGACCGGCTCGACCTGGATGGCAACGGCGGTAACGGGCGCGTCGCCGGTGAGCACCGGGTAGGCGGTGGTGTTGGCAAACAACAACCGGTTGTCGGCGGTGATGCGCGCGGCCAGCGTGTAGCGGGCGTTGGCGTCGATCACGGCCGGATCGTATTCGAGCGTGAAGGAGATGGGCACCTGCCGGCCGTTGGTGTCAATGGCCTGTGACGCGATGATCGTGGCGGGCGCGTCGGCCCGCGAGGTGTCTTGCAGCAGCACTTCGACGACGGCTTTATCGGGCAGGGCGCTGCGCACCAGATAGGCGACCGTGCCCGTAAGCTCGCCGGTGAGCGAGAGCGGCTGCGACGGGCCGGCTTGCATGGTCGGGGTGGCAACCGGTGTGGCCGTGGGCACGCTCGTGGGCGCGCTGGTGGGTGCAAGGGTTGGCACACTCGTCGGTGCGATGGTCGGTTCCAGGGTGGGAGTGGGTTCGGGCGTGGGCGGTTCGGCGGTGGCCGGTTCCGCCGTGGGCGGCGGCGGCAGCGGTGTGGGCTGCGGTGCGGCGCAGGCGGCCAGCCCCAGACTTAGGGCAACCACTAACACCAGACTGGTGACGACACGTTGTCGACGCATGATGTGCTCCTTGCAGGTGACTGCCGGGTTGAAACTGGCGTGTCGAGTATACCGCAACTGCGCGGCAAAGGGTAATGAGCAGACACGTGACAGGCGCCATTGATGCGCGGTCGATCTTCGTGATATGATCAGTCGGGCGTTCAATCCCGCCCGATCGGACCGAGCGATGAAACCGATTCGATACGCTGCGCGCGTCAGCTTCAGGCTGGTTGTCGTCTGGCTGGTGGACATGGTCTCGCTGGCGGTGGCGGCCGGGATTCTGCCGGGCATTGTGGTGGGCAGCGATGTGGCCGAGCTGGCCGCCGCGGCGCTGTTGCTGGGCATCGTCAACCTGTTGATTCGACCCATCGTGCTGCTGTTGGCGCTGCCCTTTGGTTTTGTGGCGGTGTTTGCGGTGGGCTTCTTTGTCAACGCGTTGGCGCTGCTGATCGCCAGCCGGCTGCTGCCGGTGTTTGAGGTGACCGGCCCGTGGAGCGCCTTTGCCGGCGGCCTGATTTTCTCGTTTGTGAACACACTGATCACCGAGTCCATCAGCATCGACGATGACGACTCGGTGTATCAGGGTCTGGTGGAACGGCTGGCGCTGCGCCAGCCGTTCAAAGGCGCAGCCGAGCCGGGGCGCGGCGTGGTGATGATGGAGATCGACGGCCTGAGCTATCACCATCTGCAGCGCGCGCTGGCCAACGGCGACATGCCCACGTTGAAGCGCCTGATTGACGAAGAGGGTTATCGGCTGACGCGTTTCGATTGCGGCTTGCCGTCGCAGACTTCGGCGTGCCAGGCCGGCATCATGTTTGGCGACAACCACGATATTCCCTCGTTCCGCTGGTACGACAAAGATGAGAATCGGTTGATTGTCTCCGGCCGGGACGCGGCCATGCTCAACATGCGGCTCTCCACCGGCCGGGGCCTGATGCGCGGCGGCTCCAGCATTAACAACCTGCTTAACGGCGATGCGGAAAAATCGATCCTGACGATGGCCGATCTGCTGGCCGGCGAGGCCGATGAGCAGCTGCGCCGCGCCGAAGACATGTATTTGCTGATGCTTAATCCGTACTTCATCATGCGCACGCTCACGCTGTTCATTGTTGACGTCGTGCGCGAAGTGGCCGAGTATCTGCTGGATCGGGCGCGCAACGTACAGCCGCGGCTCAATCGGCTGAGCCATCTCTATCCGGCGGTGCGCGCGGCCACCACCGTCCTCATGCGCGACATCTCGGCGCATCTGACCCTGCTCGACATCGTGCGCGGCGCACCTGTTTTGTACGTCACGTGGCCGGGTTACGACGAGGTGGCGCATCACTCGCTGCCGTGGAGCCGGCACGCTTTCCACACGCTGCGCCAGTACGATCGCGTCATCGCGCGGGTGCTGTCCGTGATCGAACGCAAAGCGCCGCGCCCCTACGATGTCATCATCCTGTCGGATCATGGCCAATCGTCGGGCGCCACGTTTCGCCAGCGTTATGGCTGCACGTTGAAGGAGTTCATCGAGCAGCAGCTGCCGGCCGGGACGCGCATCTCGCACACATCGGGTGGCGATGACGGCACCATCGCGGTGGCAGCGATGTCGGGCGAGTTGAGCAACATTCAGGCGCAAGGGGTCGGCGGCAACGTGGGGCGCGCGGTGGCGCGGCAGGCGCGTCGGGCCGCCGATCGCTCCATCGAAGCTCAGTATGAACCCTTGCCGGCTCAGCCGGCGCAGGTCATCGTGTGCGGCAGCGGCAACCTGGCGCACGTGTACTTCGATCTGTATCCGCGCAAAATCACGCTGGCCGAACTCGAGACGGCCTATCCGGGTGTCATCGATGCCCTAGTGCAGCACGCCGGCGTGGGCTTTGTGGTGGGCTATGACGCCGACGCCGTGCCCATCGTGCTGGGGAAGGCCGGTCGGCGCAATTTGCATACCGGCGAAGTGAGCGGCGTCGATCCGTTGATCCCGTATGGCGAGGTCGAACTGCGGGCCTGGCAGATCCGTCGGATTGCGGATTTTCCGCACGCGGGCGATCTGATCGTCAACAGCACGCTGTATCCCGATGGGACGGTGGCGGCGATGGAGGAGCTCGTTGGCAGCCATGGCGGGCTGGGCGGCGAGCAGACTGATGCCTTTATCCTGCACCCCGGCGATATGCACGTCTCGCCCACGCGCAATGCCGTGGAGGTCTTTGCGCTATTGGATGCGCGCCGCGGCCTGCCGCCGCCGCCGCCCAAACCTGCGGCTCCAGCCGTCCGCGTGGACGCGTGGAAGACGACTACGTTGATCGGCGGCGTGAAGCAGTTTCGCGTGTGGGCCGACCGGGCGCTGCGCGCACTGACACTGGATCGGCGCGCGTATCGTGAGGTGGCCGACGATCCGTACATGACCGGGCCGGCTGTGGTGCTGATGATCCTGGCCGCGCTGCTGATGGGTCTGTTTGGCGGATCGCCGGGCTTCAGCCTGAATGCGGCGGCATCGACCATCGTCTCGGTGCTGCTGGATACGCTGATCGTTTACGGTGCGGCGCGGGTGCTGGGCGGCCGACGCAGTTATACCACCACCTTGCGCGTGGTGGCGTTTGCGTTGACGGCGTATGGGCTGCTGGTGCTGACGTTGATCCGGCCGATCGCGCCGCTGGCCCGCCTGATCACCACGCTGGCCGTGTTCATGGGCATCTGGGTCGGCGCGTCCGAGGCGCATGCGCTGGGCGGCTGGCGCAGCCTGATGCTGCCGGTGGCGGCCGTGCTGACGCTGGCGGTGGGCGCGGCCGTGCTGGTGGTGTTGTTTTCGGGAGCGGCGCTGACGCTGGAAGGCCTGCTGCGGCAGCTGGGCCTGCTGACTTGATAAGGATATACACTTATTGCACCGGGGCCAGACGGCGCCCCGGCCGGCGGGGGAGAAATGGCGCGGCAAGATGCGATCATCACTCGGCTGGATCGCGCCGGCGGCGTTCGGCGTGCTCCTTGGCCTGCTGATGCAGAACGGGACCCCGGCGGCGGCGCAGCAGCCGGCGGCCACGCCCACACCCGATCGGCTGGCGACGCCCGTCATGCCGTCGTCGCCCACGCCGGTGGATGTGGGGCGCGGCGTGTACTACACGGATTGCATGCCGTGCCACGGCGATCGCGGGCAGGGCCTCACTGACGAGTGGCGCGCGGTCTGGGTGGAGGATCATCAGAATTGCTGGGCGCGCGGCTGTCACGGCGCGCACGCGGGCGATGAGGGCTTCCCCATTCCGCGCACAGTGCCCGCGGTAATGGGCACCGGCCTGGCGACGTTTCAGAACGTGGATGATCTGATAGGGTATCTGAAGCACACTCAGCCGCCGCAGCGCCCCGGCGATCTTTCGGATGCCGATTACCGCGCGGTGGCGATTTATCTGTTGTACGAGAATGGTCGTTGGCCCGATCGATCTGCGCCGCCCGATGCAATTGTGATCGGCGGCATGATGCTCGTCGGGCTGCTGAGCGTGATCGGGTTGGGCTGGGCCATCCGATCCCATCGTCATCGAACACGAGCGGGCTGATCGACATTCCTGTGCGGGTTGCGGCGGGAGTGCGCGTCATTGTTTTGCCGACTGATTTCTCTGGCGAATGAATTCGCGTCTGGGGGGCGTGCCGCCAGACTTTGACGCACACTCTTGCGGCGGCGCTCGCTTTTGCTTTTGCCTGATCTGATGTACACTTCGTTCGACTTCGACTGTCGGTTGCCCTCGATGGTCCTCGGGTTGTCGTGATCAATATGCGGTTATTCCTCGTGATTTTGATCGGCGTGTTGAGTGTGATCGCTCTGACGATCTTCAACGCCGGCACACCCCTGCCACAGGCCCGGGGTGATGAGCCGACTGCGACCGGCCTCACGCCCACGCCGGATGCCACCCGCTTCCCCGATCTGGTTTTGACGTTGACAGCCGGTCGATTGGAATTTCCCACGCCGGCCGCGCAGCCGCCCAATCAAGTGGATAAGGGCGCGTGGTATTACTGGTATGTGTGCCTGCCATGCCACGGTGATCTGGGCCAGGGCCTGACCGATGAGTGGCGCGAGGCGTTTGGCCCGGAAGAAGCCAATTGCTGGCAGGCCGAGTGTCACGGTTCGCGGCATCCGCCGGAAGGCTTTGTTTTGCCCCGTCAGGTGCCGCCGGTGCTGGGGCCGGCCGCGCTGGCCAGCCTGCAAAACGGCGAAGAGCTGCATCGCATCATTGCCAATTCGATGCCGTGGTGGAATCCCGATTACATGACGCCCGAAGAAGAGTGGAATGTAACAGCCTATTTGCTGTGGAAATCGGGCGCGCTGCCCACGGGCGTGGAATTGACCGCGGCCAATGCGTCGGCCTTCAAGCTCCGCCAGCTGGCACCGTCCAAAGTGGACGAGCGCCCGCTGACGGTGATCCTGATGGGACTGCTGGTCCTGACGATCGTCGGCCTGGTGTGGCGGGGGCGGCGATCGTGAAGCAGTCGTCATTCTTTCATCATCTGCATCCGGTGACGTTGCCCGAGCGCGAGAGTCGCTATCGCTATACGTTCGGCCTGGGCGGCCTGTCGATTTATCTGTTTGTGATACTGGCAGTGACGGGCGCGCTGGAACTGTTTTACTACGTGCCCAGCGTGGAACGCGCCAATCAATCGGTGCAAGCCATCACGTATCTGGTGCCGTTCGGCTGGCTGGTGCGCGGATTGCATTACTGGGCGGCGCAGGCGTTGGTTGTGACGGCCGTGCTGCATCTGGTGCGTGTCACATTGACCGGCGCGTACAAGCCGCCGCGCCGGTTCAACTGGCTGCTGGGGCTGAGCTTGCTGGTGCTGGTCGTGCTGCTGGCGTTTACGGGGCTGGTGCTGCGCTGGGACACCGACATCGAGTGGGCGCTGCTGGTGGGCACCAATCTCCTCAAGAGCATTCCGCTGATCGGCACAGACGTGTATGGCGCGGTCGTGGGCGGACAGGACATCAACCCGGACACGGTGGTGCGCTTTTACGGTTGGCACATCTTTGGGCTGGCGCTGGTGGCCTTCGGCGTGATGGTGTGGCACGCCTTCCGCGTGCGCCGTGACGGCGGCATCTCCAGCCTGACCGAGCGGGGCAACAGATCGGCGCGCATTTCGCGCGATGCGTTGGTGCGCAAAGAAGCACTGGCTGCGATTGTGGCGACGGTTATTTTGCTGGCGCTGGCGCTGCTGTTTCCACCGGCGATCGGCCCGGCGGGCAACTTTAGCCAGCTGACCGAACAGGCGTCGGCGCCGTGGTTCTTCCTGTGGGTGCAGGAATTGTTGCGCTGGGGCGATCCACTGCCGATGGGTGTGCTCATCCCGATCGGTTTGCTGCTCCTGCTGGCGCTGGTGCCGTACGCGATCGATCGGAGCACGGCCGGCGTGGCGCAGTGGTTCAATCGCGCAGGCCGCCGCGCACAGGTGATCGTGCTGGCGACGATTGCGATCATGATTGCGCTGACGATCATCGGCGCGCTGGCGTGACGGATGGATGAGGGGCGATGAGGGAACTATCGAGGCGAACGCTGCTGAAGATCAGCCTGGGGCTGTCGGGCACGCTGACGGCCTATGGCTTGCTGCGTTTCCTGGGGTATCAATCGGCGCCGGCGGTGCCGACAAAGTTTACGTTGAAGCTGCCGGCAGACTACAAGGAGGGAACCGTCACGGCCGTGCCCGAGGCGCGCGCCTATATTTTGCGCGATGAGCAGGGGCTGTTTGCCGTGTCGGCGGTGTGCACCCATTTGGGCTGCACGGTCAATCGGGCCGGCGAAGAGTACGATTGTCCGTGTCACGGCAGCCAGTTCAATGCCGCCGGCTTCGTGCTGAAAGGCCCCGCCCGGCTGCCGCTGGAACGTTTGGCGTTGTCGCTGTCCGCCGAGGGGCTGGTGGTGCTGGACACCACGCGCAAAGTGACGGCCGATTTTCGGCTGGCCGCGTGAGTGTTGACAGCGCCTTTGAAAGCGGATACAATTTTCCGCGTACTCAAGTTCGAGACGATACCATGCGCTTGATGAGTTGGCAGTGTCAGTGCTCCTGTAGCCCGCGGCGGCGGCGAGGCCCGTCTGCAACGCAGGTGATTGCCTGCCGATAAGCATGACCGTGCCCGCCGTCGTCCGCCAATCCAGCGGTTGTCGGCGGGGCACAGAGAACGATCGGGTTGTCAAACAGCGCCATCGGTTGTGTGCCGGTGGCGCTGTTGTTTGTTCAAGCCATATTTCAGTCAGGGGAGATCAATCATGAAGATTGCAAACGACGTAACGGAATTGATCGGCAATACGCCGCTGGTGAAGCTGCAGCGCGTGACCGCTGGGGCGGCGACGATCGCGGCCAAGCTGGAATACTTCAATCCCGCGCACAGCGTCAAAGATCGCATCGGCGTGTCGATGATTGACGCCGCCGAGCAGGCCGGGCTGATCAAGCCGGACACCATCATTGTGGAGCCGACCAGCGGCAACACCGGCATCGCGCTGGCGATGGTGGCTGCCGCCCGCGGCTATCGGATTGTGCTGACCATGCCGGAGACGATGAGCAAGGAACGCCGCGCGCTGCTGCGCGGTTACGGCGCGGAACTGATCCTGACGCCCGGCCCCGAAGGGATGGCCGGCGCAATCAAGAAAGCCGAAGAGCTGGTTGCGTCTGATCCGCGTTACTTTATGCCGCAGCAGTTCAAGAATCCGGCCAACCCGGAGATTCATCGCCGGACCACGGCTGAAGAAATCTGGCGCGATACCGACGGGCAGGTGGACTTTCTGGTGGCCGGCATTGGCACGGGCGGCACCATCACCGGCGTGGGCGAAGTGATCAAGGCGCGCAAGCCCTCGTTCAAGGCCATTGCCGTGGAGCCGGACGCCTCGCCGGTGTTGTCGGGCGGGCAAAAGGGGCCACATCCCATTCAGGGCATCGGCGCGGGCTTTGTGCCCGACGTGCTGAATACGAAGATTTACGACGAGATCATTCGCGTGAAGAACGACGACGCCTTTGCGACGGCGCGGCGGCTGGCCCGCGAAGAGGGCTTGCTGGTCGGCATCTCATCGGGCGCGGCCGTGTGGGCGGCGCTGCAGGTGGCCCAGCGCGCCGAGAACGCCGGCAAGCTGATCGTGGTGATCGTCCCGTCGTTTGGCGAGCGCTACTTGAGCACGGCTTTGTTTGCGGGGTTGACAGACTAACGACTTGATCCGCGCCGGGCCTGAAGGTCACGCTGATGGCACCCGACCGGCCCGCCGCGGATCGTTTTGAGGTGGGACGATGTTGAAGACGCTTCGCCGCGATATTCAATCGGTGTTTGATCGCGATCCGGCAGCGCGCAGCGTGCTGGAGGTGCTGCTGTGCTATCCGGGTCTGTACGCGGTGTGGGGGTATCGGGTGTCGCACTGGCTGTGGCGGCACGGGCTTAAAGTGTTGGGCCGCTCGGTGTCTCAGCTGATGCGCTGGTTCACCGGCGTCGAGATTCATCCCGGCGCGACGATTGGCCCGGGCCTGTTCATCGATCACGGCATGGGCGTCGTCATCGGCGAAACCGCCGAGATCGGTGAAGAGGTGACGTTGTACCACACCGTGACGCTGGGCGGCACCAGTCTGCAAAAAGGCAAACGCCATCCCACGCTGGGCGATCGTGTGACGGTGGGCGCGGGCGCCAAGATCCTGGGCCCCATCACCATCGGCAGCGACAGCCGCATCGGCGCCAACGCGGTCGTGGTGAAGTCGGTGCCGGCCAATTCGGTGGTGGTGGGCGTGCCCGGCCAGATCATCGCGCGCAGCCGCCCGCACACCATGCGCGACAAGCCCGACCTGGAACACACGCAGCTGCCCGATCTGGTGGGGGTGACGCTGCAATCGCTGCTGGCGCGCGTCGATGAGCTGGAGCGCCGCATCGACGGCCACGTGGAACATCCCGAGGTGCACGCGCCCACCGCGGGCGTGTGGCACGGCGAAGACTTTGCGATTTAACGGGCCGCTTCAGCCTAAGGGTGGCCACTGAGCGCGCGCCGCGCGCAGCTCGGCCGCCTGCGGATGATCGATCGCCTCGGCCAGCGCGATGGCGCGATCGAGGTACGCCAGGCCCTCCGCTGCCCGATCGGCCCGGGCCAGCAAGACGGCGACGTGCTGCAGCATGGGCACCTCCAGCCAGCGGTCGTCGATCTCGCGCACGATGCTCAACGCCTGCTGGGCGTGCGGCAGCGCGTCGGCCAGCCGGCCCAGCGCCAGGTAAACCTGCCCCAGATTGTCCAGCGTAATCGCCTCGCCGCGCCGATCGTTGACCTCGCGCCGCAGGGCCACCGCGCGCTGAAAGTGCGTCAGCGCCGCGTTCAGCAGGTTCTCCTGCAGATTCAACTCGCCGATGTTGTTGAGCGTGATCGCTTCGCTGCGCCGGTTGCCGATTTCACGCTGAATGGTCAACGCCTGTCGATAATAGTTGATGGCGTCGCGGGGACGGCTGAGAGCGCGGTAGATCTCGCCGATATTGTTGAGCGTGATCGCCTCGCCATTGCGGTCGCCCAGCTCAGTATCGATCTCCAGCGCCTTTAGATAATACTTCAGGGCCTCGCTTTTCTGGCCGCGCGCCGAGTGCACAATGGCGATGTTATTGAGCGTGGCGCTCTCCCCCGGCCGATCGTGCAGGTCACGCCGGATGGCCAACGCCTGCATATAACAGTCCAGCGCGCGCGGCATCTCCCCTATGCCGGAATACACAATGCCCAGCGCGTGCAGAACAGTTGCCTCGCCGGCACGGTCGCCCAGCGCGCGCCAGAGCGCCAGCCCGGCCTGATAGTGATCGAGCGCCACTTGCGTCTGCCCCAGATTCTGAAAGGCTTCGGCCAGCTGACAGAGCGCGGCAGCTTCGGCGCGTTGATCGTGCGCGGTCTGCGCTGCACTAAGGGACTGGTAGAGATCGTCCAACATAAGCGTCGTTAGTCACACCCGGCCGGCGATGCAGCCGACCAAACTCGCACGCCGCGCGATCAAGCCTGGCCGCCGGCGGCCTGCTTCAATTGCCCGCAGCCCGCGTGGATGTCAATGCCGCGCCGGACGCGCAGCGTGTTGGGGATGTGATGCTGATCGAGCACGGCCCGGAAGGCCGCAATGCGCTCGCGGCTGGAGGCGTTGCCCGCGAAGCCCGCTGTCGGATTCAACGGAATGAGATTGACGTGGCACAACAGCCCCGTCAGCAGCCGGGCCAGCCGGCGCGCCTGATCCGGCGTGTCGTTCACCCCTTCGATCAACGCCCACTCGAAGCTGAGACGGCGGTGGGTCAGCTCAATGTAACGCCGACACGCAGCCATCAGCACCTCAAGCGGGTACCGTTGATTGATCGGCAGCATCGAGGAACGCAGCTCGTCGGTGGCGGCGTGCAGCGAGATCGCCAGGTTCACCTGAGTGCGTTCGGCCGCAAAGCGCTCGATCATGGGCGCCAGCCCCACGGTGCTCACGGTGATGCGTCGCGCCCCAAAGTTGAACCCCGTCGGATTGCTGAGGCGGTGCAGCGCCGTCATCAACGCCGTATAGTTGGCAAACGGCTCGCCCATGCCCATCAACACCAGATTGGTCAGGCGATGACCGCTGCCGGCCGCCGACGGGCGCGATCGGGTGGCGGGCAGGCGGCGCAGCTCGCGCTCAAAGAACAACACCTGCTCCACGATCTCGCCCGCCGACAGATTGCGCTGCAGGCCGCCTTGCCCCGTGGCGCAGAACGTGCAGCCCATGCCGCAGCCGGCCTGCGTGCTGACGCACACCGTCTCGCGCGTATCGTACTCCATCAAGACTGTTTCGATCTGGGCGCCGTCGGGCAGGGCGAACAGGATTTTGCGCGTCCAGCCGTCGGACGATAACAGATCGATGCGCGGGCTTAACCGCCCGATCGAATACGCGGCCGCCAATCGCTCGCGCAGCGGCTGGGGGACGTTCGACATGACCTCGTACGTGTCGGCCAGCCGGCCATACAGCCACTCCCACAGCTGCCTGGCGCGAAAGGCCGGCTCGCCCCAATCGGCCAGCTGCGCCTGCAGATCTTCAAACGTCAGATCGTACAGCGAAGCGATCGGATTAGTCATGCGCGTCGGCCCAGTGCCGCGTCAGCGCCGGCAGGTCGTCGAAGATCCAATCGGGCTGGTAGTCAAACCCCGGCAGCGCCTCGCGCGGCGTCACGCCCGTTAGTACCAATGCTGATTTCAAACCCAGCCGCGCCGCGCCCAGAATATCGGTTTCCATCCGGTCGCCCAGCACCAGCGTCTGTTCGGGCCGGGCCTGCAGGCGCTTGAGCGCCATCTGATACAGTCCCGGCTCCGGCTTGCCGATGATGGTGGGTTTTACGGCCGTGGCGGCTTCGATCAGGGCCAGCAGCGCGCCGTTGCCGGGAATGATGCCTTCCGGCGATGGAAAGGTCACATCGCCGTTGGTGCCAAAGAAGCGCGCCCCGGCCCGGATGTGCAGCGCGGCGCGCTTGAAGTGCGGATACGCCACCTGCCAGTCGATGCCCACCACCACGGCGGTGACCGGCGCCCGATCGTCCTCGGCGGCCAGCTGGAAGCCCTTCGCCGCCAGCGCTCGCCGCAGCCCCTCCATGCCGATGACATACAGGCGCGCGCCGATGGGCAGCGTCTCGGCCAGGTAGTCGGCCGTGGCCGTGGCCGACGTGACGATCTCGTCGGCGGTGATGTCGGTGCCCCAGCTTTGCAGCCGCTCGGCCAGCTGCTCCGGCGGCGTGGAGGCGTTATTCGTCGCGCAGACCAATCGGATGCCGCGCTGGCGCAAAAAACGGACGAACTCCTGCAGACCGGGCAGTGGATCGTGGCCGCGCCACAGCACGCCGTCCATATCGGTTATCAGGTAGCGAAAAGATTGCAGATCAGGTTGGGTCATGGTTTGTCCTTTTGGGCCGTCCGGCCACGTTCGATTATACCCCGCGCTCGACCGGGTATCAATGCGTGCGGCAATTTGCCTCTCAACTCGACTTACGCTATGATCGCACCCATATGACTGGTGGCATACACATGTTGCCAACGAAATCCCAACACAACGCCAACATAAAGCAAACACCCCAAAATCGCCTCATATGCCATAATGAAAGCAACTTCCGCGCCGGATGTACCAAAACCCGGCCGGCATGTGAGGGATTACGATGAGCCTACAACTTGCATCACTTGCCGATGACGCCGCCGAGCCTGCGGATAATACGCTGCTCAAGGCCCGCGAAGCGGCCGCTTTCTTGCGCGTGAGCATCAACACGCTGGGCCGCATGGAGCATTTGGGGTTGATCGTGCCGTATCGCACGCCGGGCGGTCATCGCCGGTATTCGCTGTCGATGCTGAAAGATTATCTTGAGGCGACGCGTGTCCAGCAGGGCAGATGATCTGATCGGCAGCCAGTTGATCGGCACTGCCGACGATCTCTGGCGGCATATCGCGGACAGCCTGGAGGTGGCGGTCTGTGCCGTCGATGGCGACCTGCGCGTCACGGCCTGCAATCGCCCGTGGGACGTGCTGGCCACGCAGGCCGGCCGCGACGATCTGCTGTCGTCGCAGCTCATCGGCCGTCCGCTGCTGTCCACCATGGACGAAGATGATCACCGCCGCTGGAGCGGCATTTGCGCGCGCCTGCTCGACGGTGAAGAGCTGAGCTACTGGACCGAGACTTACTGGCCGACGGTGGCCGATCGCCAGCCGTGGACGTTGACCGCCCGCACTCTATTTGGCGGCGAGGGCGAGACGCTGGGCATATCCTTTTCGCTGGTCAATGCGGTGGAACGACGGCGCCTGGAAGATGCGCTGGCGCGCTATCGGCTGGAATTGCGCGGTCTGTACGAGGTGGCCCAGAGTGTGGGCATGATACGCAACGAGGCCGAACTTTTCAAACGCATTACGGGTCACCTGGGTTATCTGTTCGGCGCACGGCTGTGCGTTATCGCTTTGCGAGATGAAGCCAGCGATCGATTGGTAACGCGCACACCCGCGCACGGCCTGACGCCGGCCGAGGCGCAACAGTTCGAACTGCCGGCCGGACTATACGCCGAGGCTTTAGCCACATTTCAAAACAACGCGGCGTCATACCGGCTCATCAATCGCCTGCGCGACTATAGCGCGGAAGGGCAAGCCCTGGCCGAGCGCTGGCAGGCGGGCAGCCTGCTCTATGCGCCGCTGCGCAATCACGGCCGGTGGTTGGGTGTGCTGGCGCTGATCGATGCGGCCGACAAATTCACCGACGACGAAGGGCGGCTGCTGGCCACCTTTGCCGGCCTGGTGGCTGCGGCCGTCGATGCCAGCCAGCTGGTGCTGGCCCTGGAAGATCGCGCCGGCAAACTCAGCGCGGCGTTGAGCGAGATTCAAGAACTCGATCGCCTGCGCGACGGCCTGATCCAGAACGTCTCGCATGAGCTGCGCCTGCCGCTGATGGTGATTCAAGGCTATGCCGATCTGCTGAAAGATGGCGCGTTTGGCGAGCTGGGGCCGGAGCTGCAGCAGGCGGCCGATGTCATCAGCGGCAAGACGCGACAGCTGGCCAAACGGGTGGACGACATCAGTCTGCTGCGCGGCCTGCAGCAGACTGATCTACAATTGAGCGAGATCTCGCTGGCCGCGCTGGTGCGCAGCGCCGTTGAGCGCGCGCGGCCTCAGGCGCAGCAGGCCGGCGTGCAGATCGTCGAAGACATCATGCCGGAGACCCGGCCGCTGCAGGCTGATTATCGCCGCCTGGAACAAGTCATTGATGAGCTGCTGGACAACGCTGTCAAATTCAGCCCGGATGGCGGCCGCGTGCATGTGACGCTGCGCGAGGGCGCCGAGGTCGTTTATCTCAAAGTCTCAGATGAAGGCATCGGCATTCCGCCGACCGAGATTCCGCGCATCTGGGATCGGTTTTATCAATCCGATGCGTCCACCACGCGGCGGTTCAGCGGCACCGGCGTGGGGCTGGCTGTGGTCAAGCAGATCGTCGAGGCGCACGGCGGCCAGGTCTGGGTGGAAAGCGAAGCGGGTCGAGGCAGTCAGTTTTACGTGGCCCTGAACAGAGGGCGGGCCGATGCGGCCGGGCCGCACGGTTGGGGAGAGGTGCTATGACCAAAGACAGCATTCTGGTAATCGACGATGATCCGGACACCATCGAATTTCTGCGGATTGTGTTCACGGTGCGCGGGCGCGAAGTCGTCGGCGCGCGCACCGGCCGTGAAGGTCTGGAGCTGGCGCGGCAGCGGCCATTTGATTTGATTATGGTGGACATCATGATGCCCGACATCGACGGCTATGAAGTCTGCCGGCAGCTGCGCGCCCATCCGGCCACGGCCGGACTGCCGATTGTGTTTCTGACCGCCCGCAGCTCGCTGGCCGATCAAGCGCTCGGGCTGGAAGCCGGGGCCGATCGGTATCTCATCAAACCGGTGGGCATCTCGTCGCTGGTGACCATGGCCGATGAGCTGATTTCGCGCCGCCAACAACCGACTTCGCGGCCCAACGAGTGAGTGTGGCATGAAAGCGCTGATTGTCGAAGATGATGCCGACGCCCGCAAGGTCTTGAGCCTCATCCTCAAACTCGATGGCTATCAGATCTTCGCCGCGCCCGGCGGACCGGAAGCCGTGGAAATGATGCAGACCCTGATTCCCGATCTGATCCTGTTGGACGTGATGATGCCGGGCATGGACGGTTACGAGGTCTGCCAGTGGGTGCGATCCAACGCGGCCACGGCGCTGGTGCCGGTGGTCATGCTGTCCGGTAAAGCCGATCCGGAGAGCGTGGCGCGCGGCCTGGAAGTGGGCGCCGACGAATACCTGGCCAAACCCATCACCCCCAGCAACCTCACCGCGCAGCTCAAGGCCGTGCTGGCGCGCACCGCGCCCCGGCGACAGGCCACCGCGTAACCGCGTCGTTCAATCACCTGATCAGGCCGCAGTGACGACCGACGAGCGCGACCACGTCACACGTTTCCATACGCGCCACTACCGCGCTCCCAGGTACGCCATAAAATCCCGCCCCAGCGCCGTGATTTCCCCCGTCTCCCGATCGACCAGATTGCCGGTCGGATAGCGATCATCCGACAGGCTGTACCAGCACCAGCGCTGCACCAGCCGATTGCCGTCGCTCGCCAGCCCGATCGATCCGTCAGCCGCCGTGCGCATGATGTCAAACGTGCCCAACATGAAGTCGCGCACACGCTCGTAGGGAAAACCGTAATCGGGCGGCATCAACGCGCCGTATTCCGAAACGATCAGCTCTTTATCGCGGAAGCCGCGCGCCGCCAGCCACGTTCTAAACTCTACCAGCTGCTGTCGGAAAATATCCAGCCGGTCGTGATCGTCGATGGTGTACAACCGGCCGCTATCCGCGCTTAACCCCGGTGGGATGTCCACACCCCAGTCGCCGCGTTTCTCCTGCAGGATGAAGTTGTGTACATTCCACACGTCGATGGGCATGACCGCGCCAAACTGCGCCTGATACGCCGCCAGAACCCGATCGAGATATTGCAGCCGCAGCGGCGTGGGTTGGCTCACGCCGCCAATGGCGAGGCGGGCCGTTGGGTCGGCGGCTTTGATCGCAGTGTAGGCGGTATGATAAGCTTCGGCATATTGTTCGGGCGTGGAGTTGTCCTGCCAGATCACGTCCGGCTCGTTGCCGATGAGCCACAGCGACCCCGGCGTCTGCCGCGCCGCGTTGGCGATGTCATCGAGGTTGCCACGAATGACGCCGCGCGACAGGCGGATCATTTGCACAAACTCCATGCCGCGCGACGCCCGCGCCGTGTAGCTCCAGTTGAGATACCAGCCCGCACCCAACCCGCCCAGCCGGTCGATCCATGGCTGCGGCAGCCCCACGCCGATGCCGGTGCGTTGCCGCAGCGAGTAGGGTGGGCCGCTGATCGGCTGCGACGAAGGTGAAGCGGGCGGCGTGAGTGCAGGTTGCGGCACACTTGTCGCTGTCGAGATCGGCGCGGCCGTTGATGTTGAGGTGGCCGCCTGGCGCGTCGCGGTCGGCGTGACGGGCGCACGCGTGGCGGCGTGCGTCGTCGTAATCGGCGACCGAACCGTCGAGGTCGGCGTTGCGGCGCGGGGCGTGATGGTCGGTCTCTTCGGCGGCACGGTCGGAATCAGTCGTTCCGGCACGTTGGTCGGCGTCGGCGTGGCCGATGGGGCGGGCGCAGCCGTCGCCGTCGGTACCGCCGCGATCTCATTCGCCCCCGATCGACTGAAATAGACGATCGGCAGCAGCAAGCCAAGCGCCATCAAAATCAGGCCGATGAGGCGGCGCGAATCGATCGGGCGGCGGACAGGCTTCATAAATCAGGCGGACTTGGATCGGCGGCCAAAGACCAGCCAGCCGCCGGCAATCAGCAATAGCGCGCTAGCGCCAATGAGCAGCAGCGTCGAACTGCCCGTATCCGTTCCGCCGATGACGGCCGGCGCGACGGTCGTCGCCACAACGACGGGCGTCATGCCAGCCGACGGTGTGGCGGCCGCGGCGGCGCTCGTCGGCGGCGAGGATGTCTCGGTCATTGGCGGCGCCATCGTGGCGGTGACCGTGGCCGTCGCGGGTGTGAGGCTGGGCGGCGCGACGGTGGGCGGCGGGGCGGTCGCGGTATCGGTGGGCACGATAACGAGTGTGGCGCCGGGCACAGGGGTCAGCGTCGCGCCCGGCAGTGTGCCGATGGGCGCGGGCGTGTTGGTCGGCGGCGCTTGCGTATTTTCCGGCGGGGGTTGGGGCGTGTTGGTGGCAGGCGGCGGCGTGGCCGGCGGGCGGGTGGGTGTGCGGCAGGGTACCGTGCCCACGCACGGCGTG
>CAZKBQ010000037.1:3799-48360 GCA_964550855.1 uncultured Anaerolineae bacterium | reverse complement strand
GGGGCGGTCGCGGCGGCGGCGGTGGCCGGGGTGGCCGCGGCAGCGGCGGTGGTAGTCGGCGCTACTAGATTCGGCCCCAGTTTTCATTAACCGACAACCGGGCTGTCCACAGGCTGGACAGTCCGGTTCTTATTTGTGAGTAACGGTGTGAATTGCGCAATGCCGGGGCTTCATTTATAATCGCGCTATGATCACACGCGAAACAGTCCATCACATTGCCGAACTGGCGAAGCTGGAACTGACCGAAGCGGAAGAGCAGCTCTATCAGGAGCAGCTGTCGGCCATTCTCGATTATGCCCGGCGGCTGAACGCGCTGGACACAGAGGCGATTCCGCCGACGGCCAGCGTGCTGCCGCTGCATAACGTCATGCGCGCCGACGAGCCGCGCCCCTCGCTGCCGCCCGACGCGATCCTGGCCAATGCCCCGGCCCGCGTCGGCGACGCGTTTGAAGTTCCGGTCGTGCTGGACTGATGTCGGCGGGTGCGCGTCCGCCCTTCGCCACGACCGCCCGAGGATGACATGCTTCACAGCCTGACCATGCACGCGGCCGCCGATTACCTGCGGCGCCGGGAAATTACTTCGGTTGAGTTGACGCAGGCGGTGTTCGATCGCATCGCGCAGATCGAGCCGGCGCTGCATGCCTACCTGCATCTGGCGTACGACGCCGCGCTGGCTCAGGCGCGCGCCGCTGACGGGCGCCGCGCCAACGGCGAGGACAATCCGGTGCTGGGCATGCCGCTGGCGATCAAAGACGTGATCTGTGTGAGCGGCCTGCCCGCCACGGCCGGCAGCCGGATTTTGCAGGGCTTTGTGCCGCCCTATGATGCGACCGTCATTGCGCGGCTGCGCGCGCTGGGCGCGGTCTTCATCGGCAAGACCAACACCGATGAATTTGCCATGGGCTCCAGCACCGAGAATTCGGCTTACGGCGTAACACGTAATCCATGGGATACGACACGCGTGCCCGGCGGTTCCAGCGGCGGCAGCGCTGCGGCCGTTGCGGCCGATCTGTGCCTGGGCGCGTTTGGGACGGATACCGGCGGCTCGGTGCGGCAGCCTGCTTCACTATGCGGCGTCGTCGGCGTCAAGCCGTCGTACGGACGCGTGAGCCGCTACGGATTGATCGCGTTTGCCTCGTCGCTCGATCAGATCGGGCCGCTGGCCAAGGACGTGGAAGATGCGGCCACGCTGCTGGGCCTCATCGCCGGGCCTGATCCGCTGGATGCCACGTCGATGCCGACGCCCGTGCCCGATTATCGCTCATTCTTCAAGACTGATCTTAAGGGCGTGAGAGTGGGCGTGCCCAAAGAGTATTTCATCGCCGGCATGCAGCCCGAAGTGGAGCAAGCCGTTCACGCCGCGATCGACGTGATGAAAACGCTCGGCGCGGAGGTGCGCGAAGTCTCGCTGCCGCACACCGATTACGGCCTGCCGGTTTACTATCTGCTGGCGCCCGCGGAAGCCTCGGCCAATCTGGCGCGCTTCGACGGGGTGCGTTACGGGCTGCGCGCCGTGCGCGATGAACTGTGGACCACCTACAAGGCCACGCGCGGGCAGGGCTTTGGGCCCGAGGTCAAGCGCCGCATCATGCTGGGCACGTACGCGCTGTCCACCGGCTATTACGACGCCTATTACTTGAAATCGCAGAAAGTGCGCACGTTGATCAAGAGCGACTACGACGCCGCTTTTCAGCAAGTGGACGTGATCGCCTGTCCGACTTCGCCGACGACGGCGTTCAAGATCGGCGAAAAAACCGATGATCCGTTGCACATGTATTTGAGCGACGTGTTCACGCTGAATCAGAATCTGGCCGGCATCTGCGGCGTCTCGCTGCCGTGCGGCTTTGACGGGCGCGGTTTGCCGATCGGGTTGCAGCTCAACGGCCCGGCCTTCGCCGAAGAGAAAATCCTGCACGTCGCGTATGCCTACGAGCAGGCCACCGCCTGGCACCGCCAGAAGCCGGCGTTGTAAAGGGGTCCGGCAAGATGGGGCTGTTCGATCGATTCTGGTGGCTGCCGTTTGGCCGCGTGGCTGAGATCGAGGCGTCTGAACTTCAGGCTCGTCTGGATCAGCATGAACCCTTACAGTTGATCGACGTGCGCTCGGCGGGCGAATACGCCGCCGGGCATATCGCCGGCTCGATCAACGTTCCGATCGATCAGCTGCGCTCACGGCTGCCCGGGCTGCCACTCGATCCGGCGCGGCCGGTGGTGGCGATCTGCTTTTCGGCGCATCGCAGCCCGCCGGCGGTGCGCGTTCTGCGTCGCGCCGGCTTCGACGCGGCGCAGCTGCGCGGCGGCCTGATAATGTGGCAGCGCCGCAAACTACCGATGGTCAAAGGGGACACTGTATGAAAGTCATCATTCCGCTGGCCGGACTGGGCACGCGCCTGCGGCCGCACACGTACACGCGGCCCAAGCCGCTGATCAACGTGGCCGGCAAGCCGATGCTGGCCCACATCCTGGACAAGTTTCGCGGACTGGAGGTGGACGAGTACATTTTCATCGTCGGCTACCTGGGCGATCAGATCGAGAAGTATGTGTCGCAGCAGTATGGCTTCAAGGCCCGCTACGTGGTGCAGCACGAGATGCTGGGCCAGGCGCACGCCCTGTGGCTGTGCCGGGACTATGTGGACGGCCCGGTGTTCATGGTGTTTGGCGATACTTACTGCGAAGTTGATCTCAGTGAAATCGGCGCCGCACCGCGCGACTCGATCGCGTACGTGCACGAGGTGCCGGATCCGCGCCGCTTCGGTGTGGCGATCCTGGGCGACGACGGCTATGTGACCCGCTTCGTCGAAAAGCCGGCCGCCCTGGACAACCGGCTGGCCGTGGTGGGGATGTATTACTTCACCGACGGGCCGGCGCTGATGCAGGCCTGCGGCGAACTGATGGAGAAACGCATTCAGACTAAGGGTGAATACTTTCTCACCGACGCGATCAATCTGATGATCGCGGCGGGCTTCAAGTTTGTCACGCGCGAGGTGGACGAATGGCGCGACACCGGCAAGCCGGAGACCGTGCTGGACACCAATCGCTATCTGTTAAACCACGGCAACGACAACAGCGCGGAACTGGACTGCGGCGGCTGCGTCATCGTGCCGCCGGTCAACATCCACCCGTCGGCCCGGCTGGAACACTCGGTCATCGGGCCTAACGTGACCATCGGCGCCGACTGCCGCATCGTGCGGTCCATCATCCGCGACTCGATTATCGAGTCGGGCGCGCTGATCGAAGAGAGCACGATGGATCAATCGCTCATCGGCAAGGAAGCAATCGTCAAAGGTCGCTATCGCCAGTTCAACGTCGGCGATTCGGCCATCGTCGGCTTCAGCGACAACAACGAGGAGTGACCATGCGCGAGTTCGTGTCGGCCAAAGTCCAATCGATTCCGCCCAGCGGTATCCGCAAGTTTTTCGACATCGCCGCGACGATGAAGGACGTCATCTCGCTGGGCATCGGCGAGCCTGACTTTACCACGCCCGACAACATCATCGCGTCCGGCATCGGCTCGCTCAAGCGGGGCGACACGCATTACACCAGCAATTCCGGCACGCTGGAGCTGCGCCGCGCGCTGCACGGCTATTTGCAGCGGCGTTACGGCGTGGACTACGATCCCGACAACGAACTGTTGATCACGGTGGGTGTGTCCGAGGCGCTGTATCTGGCGTTGACCGCGGTGCTCGATCCGGGCGACGAGGTCATCGTGCCGCAGCCGTGCTTTGTGGCCTACACCGCGGAAGTGACATTGGCCGGCGGCGTAGCCGTGCCGATTGCCACCCGCGTCGAAAACAACTTCATGGTGACGAAAGCCGAGATCGAAGCGAAGATCACGCCCAGAACCAAGGCCATTCTCATCGGCTATCCCAACAACCCGACCGGCGCGGTGATGTCCCGCGAGCGCCTGCTCGACATTGCGCAGCTGGCCGCGCAGTACGATTTACTCGTTATTTCGGATGAGATTTACGATCGGCTGGTGTACGCCCCCATGGCCGATTCGTCGGCGCTGCCGCAGCACACGTGCTTTCCCACGCTGCCCGGCATGCGTGATCGGACGATCCTGCTGGGCGGTTTCTCCAAGTCGCACGCCATGACCGGTTGGCGCATTGGTTATTCGGCCGCGCCCAAAGAACTGTCGGCGGCCATGCGCAAGATACACCAGTACACCATCATGTCCGCGCCGACGATGGCGCAGGCGGCCGCGGTGGAAGCGATCGAGCACGGCGAAGAACACGTGGAGCACATGCGGCAGGAATACGACCGGCGGCGACGGCTGATCGTGAGCGGTTTCAATAACATCGGCCTCAAGACTTTTGAGCCGCAGGGCGCATTCTACGCCTTTCCGTCGATCACGATCAGCGGCATGAACGAGGACGACTTTGCCAACCGGCTGCTGCAGGAAGAGCATGTGGCCGTGGTGCCGGGTACGGCCTTTGGCGCGGGCGGCGCCGGTTTTGTGCGCGCCTCGTACGCGACGGCGTATGAGAAGATCGAAGAGGCGCTGCGGCGCATGGAGCGGTTTGTGCGAAGGTATGGTTAGGCCAATGGACTACGAAGCCGTCATCGGGTTGGAGGTTCACGCCGAGCTGCTGACCCGATCCAAAATGTTCTGTGGCTGTGCGGTCGTCACCTCCGACGGCGAGCCGCCCAACTCGCATGTGTGCCCCGTATGCACCGGCATGCCGGGGATGCTGCCCGTCATCAACCGCCGCGCGGTGGAGATGACGATCATGACCGGCCTGGCGCTCAACTGCACCATCGAAGAGTTCAATATCTTTGCGCGCAAGAACTACTTTTATCCCGATCTGCCCAAAGGCTATCAAATTTCCCAGTACGAGTATCCGCTCTGCCGAAACGGCTGGCTGGACATCGAAACGTCGCAGGGGCCGCGCCGCATCCGCATCCGCCGCGTGCACCTGGAGGAGGATACGGGCAAATCGATTCACGCGGGAAATTCATCGCTGATCGATTTCAATCGCAGCGGCGTGCCGCTGATGGAGATCGTCTCTGAACCCGATCTGCATTCTGCCGAGGAAGTGAAGGCCTACGCCGAGAAGCTGCGCGCCATCCTGCGCTATCTGGGCGTCAACAGCGGCGACATGGAAAAAGGCGTCATCCGCTTCGAGCCAAACATTTCCATCCGCCCCGTCGGCTCGACGGAATTCGGCACGCGCACAGAATTGAAGAATCTTAACTCGTTTCGCGCACTGGAGCGCGGCACGGCTTATGAATTGAAGCGGCAGGCCGACGTGCTCAATGGCGGCGAACACGTAAAGCAAGAGACGCGCGGCTGGGACGAAGATCGGCAGATCACTGTGCCGCAGCGCAGCAAGGAATTTGCCGAGGATTACCGCTATTTCCCCGAACCCGATCTGCCGCCGCTCATCGTCGATCGGCAGTGGGTGGCTGACCTTCGCGCGCAGCTGCCCGAACTGCCCGATGCCAAACACCAGCGCTTTGTCGATGAGTACGGCCTGTTACCCGCCGACGCGCGCGTGCTGGTGACCGAGCGGGCCGTGGCCGATTACTTTGAGGAGGCCGCCGCCCGATCGGCGGGACACACCCCGAAAACCGTTGCCAACTGGCTGACCGGCGAAGTATTTCGTTATCTGAATGAGGCCGCCATGTCCATCGAACAGATCAAAGTGACGCCCCCGGCGCTGGCCGAGTTGATCGATCTGGTGGAGACGGGTGCGATCAACCTGAACACCGGCAAGCGCGTGTTGAGCGAAATGTTGAAATCGGGCGAGTCGGCGCGGGCCATCGTGGAGCGGCAGGGGCTGGCGCAGATCAGTGACGCGGGCGCGATTGAGGCGCTGGTGACCAAAGTGCTCGACGCCAATCCGGCGGAAGTCGCCAAATATCTCGGCGGCAAGGAGACCGTGCTGGGCTTTCTGGTGGGGCAGGTGATGAAAGAGAGCCGCGGCAAGGCCAATCCCGGCGCGGTGCAGGCGATTATGAAGCGGCAGCTGGCGGCCCGTCAGAGCTAAGCAAGTCATGGCCGGGCGCGCCCACCGGCTGAAAAAAACGCGCCTCCGCCGATCGGCGGAGGCGCGTTTTGTGTTAGGAGAACTACTTACTGGCCGACGGCGCGGCCTGCGGCTCCAGCACCGCGTCGATCAGACCCACGTCCACCGCCTGCGCCGCGGTCAGGTACATGTTGCGATCGGTGTACTTGAGAATCTGCTCGTCCGTCATCTTGGTCGATTCGTGCAGGATGCTGTTGAGCAGATCGCGCATGCGCAGAATCTCGCGGGCTTCAATCTCGATGTCGGCGGCCTGTCCCTGCACGCCGCCCAGCGGTTGATGCAGGTGAATGGTGGCGTGCGGTAGCGCGTAGCGTTTGCCCGGCGCACCGGCCGTCAACAGGATGGTCGCCATGCTGGCCGCCATGCCCACCGCCGTGGTGGATACCGGCGCCTGAATCATCTTCATCGTGTCGTAGATCGCCAGCCCCGACGTAATCTGCCCGCCGGGCGAATTGATATACAGGCGGATTTCACGCTCCGGGTCCTGGCTGTTCAGAAACAGCAGCTGGGCCACGATGACGTTGGCCACCTGATCGTTGATGGGCGTCCCGAGGAAGATGATGCGCTCGCGCAGCAGCAGCGAGTAGATGTCGTAGGCGCGCTCACCACGCGCATCCTGCTCCACCACCATCGGGATCAATGAGACGGGTGATGCCATGTTGATCTCCTTGGGTTGAGTTCGATCGCTACAGATGATTATAACCGCTGGCTGTTGGCCGCGCCTGATCAAGTCTACAGGCTTGCTACAGGCCCGATCGGCCTACACGGCCTCTGCGGTCTCCGCGGCAGGCGTGGGCGGCGGGGGCGCCTCGCCCTTGGCGATGGCCATGGCGCGGGCCACGCCTGCGCTGCTCAGCATGTCCAGGTGGATGGCATGGCGGCTCTCTTCGCTGGAGAAGGCCTTGCGCGCTGCATCGGCCTGTTCGCCATACGCCGCCGCCATCGCCTCGATGCGGGCCGTCACTTCATCGTCGCTGACCGAGAGCCCTTCGTTGCGGATGATCTGGTTGAGCACCAGACCGCGCTTCAGGCGGATTTCAGCCGTGGGGCGCAGTTCTTCGCGGTACTCCTCCGACGATTTATTGAGCGCCTTCAGATACTCGTCCAGCGTCATGCCCTGATCTTTCATGCGCTTCTCGGTGCGCTCCACCAGCGCGTCGATTTCCTGCTCCACCATCTGCGGCGGATACTCAATGGTCGCCATCTTGACGAACTCGTCAATCACGCGATCTCCGTATTCGCTGTCGGCCTGGCGCTGCTTGGAAGCCAGGATCTCCGATCGGATCTGGTTCTTAAGCGCATCCAGCGTCTCGAAATCGCCGACCGTCTGCGCCAGCGCATCGTCAAACTCGGGCAGTTCGCGCTTCTGCAATTCGAGCAATTTGACCTGGAATTGGCCGGTCTTGCCGGCGAACTCGCCGTATCGCTCGGAGTCGGGGATCGGCAGGTCAAACGTCTTCTCTTCGCCCACCGTCATGCCGATGATGCCGGCGCTGAAATCCAGCAGGTCTTCGTCGCGATCCAACTCCGGGTACAGGTTGATGGTCACGCCCTTCTGCTGGCTGATGAACGGCTGGCCGTCCACCGTGCCTTCGATGTCCACCTTGGCGATCATGCCGGCCTCGGCGGGGCCGTCGCCGGCCGGCGCGATAATGGCCTGATCTTCGCGGATGTGCTCCAGCTGGTGCTCCACGTCGTGCTCGTCCACTTCGGGCGCAATGTAGGGCACGCGCACGCTGCGATAGTCACCCAGATCGACGATGGGCGCCAGCGGCACCAGCATCTTGAAGACCATCGGCTCCAGCGTCACGTCTTCCATCTCGCCCGGGCCAAACGGCTCGATGTGCTGCTGATCAAGCGCCTCTTTGTAGAGCTTCTGCCCCAGTTGATCGACGACTTCTTCGTACAGCGCCTGCTTGCCCAGCATGCGCTCGATGACGGCGCGCGGGGCTTTGCCCGGACGGAAGCCCGGCACCCGATATTTGGCGGCCAGGCGCTTGGCGGCCTGCGCCAGCGCCGCCTCCACCTGATCGGGCGGCACTTCAATCGTCAACGCCAGCTGGCGGTTCTCGCGGAGTTCAGTTGTAACGTTCACAATACCCTCGTGCAAATTGAAAGTTGGCTGTTGGAGACTAGACTTCAGACCGCAAGGTGGCGCATCGTCAATCTAAAATCCACAAGCAGCAATTTGACATCACTGGTGGGGACGGAGGGATTTGAACCCTCACGCCTTGCGGCACATGATCCTAAGTCATGCTTGTCTGCCAGTTCCAACACGTCCCCGGCGCCGCTAGATTATACCCGATGAAACCTCAATTCACAACGCAAAACCCGGCCCCGGCGCCTGGCGCGCTGTGTGTGACCGATCGGTTTTGTCTTGCGCCGAGCGCGCGTCATTGTTTTGCCGGCCGACTTTTCCGGCGAATGAATTCGCGGCTGGCGGGCGTGCCGCCGATCGTCGGCCTGCGCCGACGAAACCCCGTCCCGCCAGTGGACGTTCGGCCCACGGCTCCACAGGTGCGATTTCAATCGCCAGCACGCCGTCGCCGGAAAACTTTGAGGCGCACGCTCTTGCACCCGTCTCATTGATCATTGACGGTTGATCATTTATACTTGACGCCATGACCGGCGACCCGTTGATCGGGCGGCATCTCGGCGCCTTTCAGATTCTTGAATTAATCGGGCAGGGCGGCATGGCCGCGGTTTACAAGGCCATGCAGCCGGCCATGAACCGTGTGGTGGCCGTCAAGGTGCTGTCACCGCAAATGGCTGGCAATCCCGCTTTCTTGGCGCGCTTCAAGCAGGAAGCGCAGATGATTGCGTCGCTGGAACACGCCTACATCCTGCCGGTGTACGATCTGGGCGAGCAGGACGGCCTGGTGTACATCGCGATGCGCTTCATGGGCTTCGGCACCATCCAGTCGCGGTTGGGCCGCGGGCCGGTGCCGCTGCGCGACACGGCCCGGTGGATCGAACAGATTGGCGCGGCGTTGGACTATGCCCATCAGCGCGGCATCATTCACCGCGACGTCAAGCCCAGCAACGTGCTGTTGGACGCGCAGGGCAACGCCTTTCTGGCCGACTTTGGCATTGCCAAGTGGACGGCGGTCTCGGCGCAGCTGACCGGCAGCGCCGTCATCGGCACACCGCAATACATGTCGCCGGAACAGGGGCAGGGCCTTAAACTTGACGGCCGCAGTGACGAATATGCACTGGCCGTCATGGCCTATGAGTTGATCACCGGCCGACCGCCGTTTCAGGCCGATACGCCGCTGGCGCTCGTCCTCAAGCACGTGACCGAGCCGCTGACGCCGCCGCTGCTGATCGACCCGCGCGTGCCGGCCCCGGTCAGCGATGTGATCGTCAAGGCGCTCAGTAAAAACCCTGATGACCGGTATCCCACCACGCTGGCCTTTGCCCAGGCCCTGTCGGCCGCCATCGCGGCCTCGCCCCCGCCCGCAACCGCGCAGCTGCCCGCCGCGGCCACGCTCACTGAAGCCATTCGCGCCACGCGCGCGCAGTCGCCCGCGCGGCCGCGCGCTCTCAAGCCGATTCTGATCGCGCTGGCGATGGGCCTGATCGCCGTGGCCGGCATTGGCGGCGCCGTGGTGCTGTCTGCCGTGCAGCCCACACCCGAGCGGCCGGTGGCAGTGGTCACGCTGGGGCCGAACGTGCGTTTGCTGCCCACGGCGACGCCGCGTCCCGCCGCCGTCGCTTCGACCCCCGTGCCGGTCGTTGCGAGCACCCTTGAAGCGCCCGCCGACTGTCAGCCCATCTTCACCGAAACATTCGATACGGCCTCGGGCGATTATCCTGCCGGTGAGCAGGAAGGCGCAGCCTGGGGCTATGGCGATGGCGACTATCGCATTTATATCAAAGCGGCCAACTACTATCAGACTCGATTGATTGGCCCGACGTTCAAGGACTACGAAGTGGCGGCCGATCTGCGCTTTGCGTCTGACGTGACGGGTGATTACGGGCTGGTGTTGGCTGCACGCGGCGATGATGATTATCTGGCGTTTGTGGTGGACGGCACCCAACGGTTTGCCGTCACGCGCCGCTCACCCAACGGCTCCACCATTATCCAGGATTGGACGTTTTCCTCCGCGTTGAACGCGGGTGGGGCAGTGAATCGCCTGCGCGCCATCCAGCGCGGACGTGACATCGCTCTGTACGCCAACGGCGTGCTGCTGCGCCTGATCACCGACGACGGCGATCCCCAGCGCGATCGGCGGGTGGGCTTCACGGCGGCTTCCTTCGCGCGCGGCGGCGTGGATGCGCGGTTGGACAACCTGCGGGTATGTGAGGCGCCGTCGGCTTTCAGTGACAACCGGGTGACGTTGATCGACACCTTCGACGACAATCGCAACGGCTGGGCGCCGCAGCGCTATTCGGCGGCCGGCACCAGTTCCATCGAAGACGGCAAATTTCAGATCACCGCGCGCTACGAGGGCCAGAGCTTTGGCTGGTCGGATTGGAATCCAAACGTCGCCTTCGATCAGTTCAATCTGGCCGCCGACCTGCAGCTGACCGATTGGGTGACCACCAGCCAGATCGGGTTGTTGTTTGGCGTGCAGGACTTGTCGAATGCCTACCTGTTCAGTCTGGTGGCCGATGGCCGCTATCGGCTGTATCGCATCGCCGATGGGTCTTACCAGACGATCGCGGACGCACAGTCTTCAACGGCGATCCGCCCGGGCGACGGGCTGAACCACGTGCAGCTGTCCATGATCAGCAACACACTCGCGATCAGCGTCAATAATCAAGCGGTGCTGCAGGCCGCCGTTGCGTATACGCCCGGCTTCATCGGCTTCTGGTGCGGCGTTGACGCGCCGCCGCAGACGCGCTGCACGTTTGACAACCTGGCGGTGGTGGGTACGCCGTCCACCGGCCCGCTGTTGATCTATCCGTTCTGCAATTGCCGCCGTGAAGCCGTGCACGGACAGCCGTTGACGCTGGCCTGGACCTGGACGGCGCGCACCCCGGAATTATTGGCCGGATTACAGGCCGGCAGCACGCTGACGGTGACACTGGACGGCCAACCCATCGCCGATCCATCGCAGTATTGGGGGCCGACGCAAACGGCCGGTTCCACGGTTCAATCACGCTGGGCCTATCCATTGCCTGCTCTGTCGCCGGGCTCACATCTGATCGAGTTTTACGTGTCGTCGGCCACCGAACTGACCGATGGGCTGGACGGCAACGGTGATGGCCGACCGGATACCTATGGGCCGGGCGTCTTCCTGTCGGGCTACGTGGAAACCGTTATTCAACCCTGACAACTGTGATCGAGTGTGCCCGGGCAGATATTGTGCTGGTGGCAATCCGCGCCTGATCTCAGGACGATTGACAATTGAACGGCGCGTGGCGCGTGGTTACGATGAACGACAACATCTGCAGAGGTTGAGAATGTCTTCAACCGGCCAGTTGTGGCCCGGTGATCAAAACCGGCATACGATATTATCCGAAGGCCAGGTGGTGCCCGAGCCGGCGCGCTGCGTGCAGTGCGGCATCTGCTCGTATAACTGCCCCATCAACATCGACGTGCGCGCGCACGCCTGGCGCGGCTTGCCCGTTCACGACAGTCACTGCCTGACCTGCGGTCAGTGCGTGCAGCGCTGCCCCCGCGGCGTGCTGCGCTTTGAGCGGATTACGTTGTTTAACGGATAACAGCGGCGCGTATGATTCACCACGTCATCATCGGATCGAGCATTGCCGGCCTCAGTGCCGCCGAGGCGATTCGCGAACGTGACGCCGCCGCCCGCATAACGCTGATCTCCGACGAGCGGCACGATTTCTATTCGCGCCCCGGCCTGGCCTACACCCTGCGCGGCGACATCCCCGAAAAACAATTGTTTGCGCGCACTTCCGCCGACTGGCAGGCGTTGAACGCCGCGCGCATTCAGGCCCGCGCCGAAGCGGTCGATCCCGCGGCGCACGTCGTCCGGCTGTCGAATGGGCAGAGCGTCTCGTATGATCGCTTGCTGCTGGCGACCGGCTCAGTGGCTGTGCCGGCCGATTTCCCCGGCGCCGATCTGCCCGGCGTGGTGAAGCTGGACAATCTGGACGATGCCCGTGCAATTGCCAAACTGGCCGGACGCGGCAAGACGGCGGTCGTCATCGGCGGTGGGATCACCGCGCTGGAGTTGGTGGAAGGGCTGCGCGCGCGCGGCTGCAAAGTCCATTACTTGATGCGCGGCGAACGCTACTGGGCCAATGTGCTGGACGAAACCGAATCGCGTCTGATTGAAGAGCGCCTGCGGGCGGAAGGCGTGGTCATTCATCCCCATACCCAGATCAGGCAGGCGCTGAGCAAACGCGGCAAACTGACCGCCGTCGAAACCACCACCGGCGAGACGCTCAAGTGCGACATCCTCGCCGTGGCCATCGGTGTGCGGCCGCGGTTGGAGTTGGCGCATGCGGCCGGGCTGCGCGTCGAGCGCGGCGTGCTTGTCGACGAATTTATGCGTACCAGCACGCCCGACGTGTATGCGGCAGGCGACGTGGCGCAGGTGTTCGATCCGCTGACGGGGCGAGCGTCGATGGATGTGTTGTGGTCGGCGGCGCTGGAGCAGGGGCGCGCGGCCGGGTTGAACATGAGCGGGGCCTCCACGCCGTACGTCAAAGCTGTTTCCATGAATGTGACGCAGCTGGCCGGACTGGTCACCACCATCATCGGCGCGGTGGGCGGCGGCCGCGATGAAGACATGGTGACCATCGCGCGCGGCGACAGCGAGACGTGGCGCACGCGCCTGGAGGCGCGGGTTTACGCCCGGCGCGATCAGGCCGATCGGGTGCGCGTCCTCGTCGGCGAGCGCGCGATCGTGGGCGCGCTGATCATGGGCGATCAAGCCCCGTCGCGCCCGCTGCACCGCCTCATCGCCGTGCAGGCGGACATCACACCCGTCAAGGCGGCGTTGATGGCCGGCGGCAGCACCGCGCTGCCGCAGCTGCTGGAGTTCCATCAACACTGGGAGTCGGCGCGGCATGCGACAAAAAACGTATGAAGTGTGGTACGCACTGGCGGCCATGATCGGCATCCTGCTGGTCTATGTGCCCGTCGCGGCGCAGGGCGTGCCGGCGGCCAGCGGGGTCTTCGGGCACGGGCTGGGCATCATCGGCTTCGTATTAATGCTGAGCACCGAGACATTGTACTCGCTGCGCAAACGGGCGCGCGGCCGGGCGCCCGGCCGCATGAGCACCTGGCTGCAAATCCACATCTTCACCGGCATCGTGGGCCCGTTTCTGGTGCTGCTGCATTCCTCGTGGAAGTTCAACGGACTGGCCGGCGCGTTGATGCTGATGACGGTCGTCATCGTGATCAGCGGTTTCGTCGGCCGGTACATTTACACCGCCGTTCCGCGCACGGTCGATGGCGCCGAAGTGGCGGTGCGCGATCTGGAAGAACAGTTGGCGCGGCTGGACGAGCGGCTGCAGGCGTTGGGTCTGCCGCCCCGATCGATTCCGGCGGCCCCCACGGCTGCCCTCGGCGCACGCGGTGTCTTGATCCGCCCACTGGCGCGCTGGCGCTATCGACGCGCAGCAGCGCGGACGCTCAAGCAAGTGGCCGCAGTCGATCAAGCCCAGGCCGGGCAACTGCGTCGCCTGTTGGATGAGCGTTTCCGCTGGCAGCAGCAGATCGATTCGCTGGCGGCCGCGCGGCGGCTGCTGGCCGTATGGCACACCGTGCACATCCCCATCGGCATGGCGCTGTTCACACTGGCCGCCATTCATATCGTCGAGACGTTGTACTACGCGACCTTCATCAAGTGAGTTAAGCGCATGCAACGCTTAGGCTGTATCACCCCACTTGGCTTGATCGCCGCAATTGTAACCGTGTTGATCGTGGCGGGCGCGGGTCTGATCAACGGCGGAGCGATGTTCAGCCCCGGCGCATTGAGCGCGCGCGCTGATAATGGCACCGCGCTGGGCGGCGTACGCTCGCACGCCGCGCTAGGCGGCAACTGCGCGGCCTGTCACGTCGATCCGTGGAGCAGCCAGGTGATGGCCACGCGCTGTCTGGACTGCCATACCGATGTTCGCGCGCAGCTGTCCGATCCGCAATCGCTGCACAGCGCCATGCCGGGCGTGATGCAATGCCGGGGCTGTCACGTGGAACATCAGGGCGAGCAGGCCAGCCTGACCCGGATCGATCAGATCAATTTTCCACACGATCGAACCGGTTTCGCGTTAACGGCCCATCAACAGCAGATCAATGGTGCGCCCTTCCAATGTGGCGATTGTCACGGCGGCAGTTATGCGCGGTTTGATCAGACGCGCTGTGATACCTGCCACCGCGACTATCAGACCGATTTCATGGCGCGGCACACAGCCGATTTTGGCAGCGCCTGCCTGGCCTGCCACGACGGCGTCGATCGATTCACGAACTTCGATCACAACCGACTGCGCTTTACGCTGACGGGTGAGCACGCGCCGCTGGCCTGCCGCCAGTGTCACGTCAACGCACGAACGGCTGCCGATCTGCAGGCCGCGCAAACCGATTGCGCCGCCTGCCACCAGAAGGACGACGCACACGCCGGACAATTCGGCACCGAGTGCGGGCTGTGTCACACCTCGTCGTCATGGGATGACGCCACGTTCGATCACAACCTGGCGGCGTTCAAACTGGAGGGCCGGCACCAGACGGTCGAGTGTGGGCAGTGCCACGTGAACGGCGTCTTCAAGGGCACGCCGCAGACGTGCATCGGCTGCCATCGGGCTGATGACGCGCACAACGGCCAATTCGGCGCGGACTGCGCACAGTGCCACACGCCGTCGGCGTGGCAGGCCGCCACGTTTGATCACACTCTGGCAGCGTTCCAGTTGACGGGCGCGCATGTGAACGTGGCCTGCGCGCAGTGCCACATCAACAATGTTTTCAAGGGCACGCCGCAGGTGTGCGCGGCCTGCCACGCCGAGCCACAGGTGCATCTGGGCGCGTTTGGCACCGATTGTGCCGCGTGCCACTCCACCGCCACATGGCAGGGCGCGACGTTCAATCATACTTTTCCGTTGAATCACGGCGAAAGCGGCAACATCGCCTGCCGCACCTGTCACGTCACGACGGACTTCAAGGCATACACGTGTTACGGCTGCCACGAGCATGAGCCGCAGCGCGTGCAGGCCAAGCACCTTGAAGAGGGTATCCGCGATTTTCAGGATTGCGCGCGCTGTCATCCCACCGGGCGCGAAAAAGAGGGTCAACGCGGCGACGACTAGATCGGCCGATCGGGCCGCCCGACTCGATCGGTTTTTGCTGCACACCCCGATCGAAAATTCAGCAGTGCCTCAGAGACAGGTTGGCCTGTCTCGATTTGTTTATGACTGCACGATATTGACAGCAGACTTTTCGGCTCTATAATGAAAATGCGGTCGGCCGCAAGAGCCGCCGTTGTGTTCCTCAACCAGCCTATCCGCACTCAAGTATCAATTATCGTCGTCGAGTAACCGTTCAAATCGAGTAGCCACCGGCAGCCGTTCGGCGCCGGTGTCCAGCCTGAGGCGCCGCCGTGATGACGGCCGATGTGTGGCTCAGACTGCCCCTGTCTGACGCGGCCCGCGTATGCCGGTCGCCGCCGTCGGTTGCCCGGTGCTTGCCCCGTGCCGATTCGTTGTCATGCCCCGTTTGACCCGAAGGAGGAAGACCCATGAACGCTCGTCCTGTGGTAATGACGATCATTGTGCTGATCGGGCTGGCGCTGATCGTGGCGCTGGCGGCTGCGCCGGGCAGCACCGCCGCGCGCGCCCCGGCGCTCGAGCGGGCCGCCCCGGCTCAATCGGCCGTGGAAGCGCCGGCGGCTTTGACCGCCGCCGCCGCCACGCAAGATCCACTGGTGTTATCGTATGCGGCCAAATTCGTCTGCCTGGAACCGCTGCCGGCGGGCACGTATTACTATGGCCCTGTCGCGCCGCTGGTGAAGGAATCGACCGGCGTGCTGGTGCACAATCCCAACGATTTTCCGGTGACGTTGTACAAGAAGGCCGTGCGCGCGCCGGTGGAAGAAGCGCCGCCGATTGCTCCGGGGAAGTGGCTCACGTACACGCTGGGGCCTGATTATGCCTTCCGCATCGACTGTGATGACATTGCCAAGCTGCTGACAGGCAATCCACAGGCCACCTTTATCGGCACGTATGGCATCGGCGTTGAAGTGGAAGGCTTCGTCGTCATCGGCATTGGCCCGCAGATCAACGCGGCAGGCACGCCCATGCGCTACGGGCCGCTGGACGTGACGGCTGAATACGTGCGTGGCTCCGAAGTGATGAAGAAAGACATGCACTACCAGCCATGGTGGACGTGGTGGTGGTGGGGACTGCCGTGGCGGCTGGGCTACGCCTACAATCGTATCATCCCCATCGTGCAGCCGGTCGGCAACATTGACTGTCGCGGCTTGCTGTACGATCAACTGCTCCTGGACACGGAAGCAATCCCCAATCAGCAAGATCGCGCGTTCACCGTTCAGGCGCTGATGGCCGGCCGCCAGATCGATCCGACGAGCGTGGGCAATACCGATACGATTAGTCAGACCGCGCTGGTGGCCATGGTGGGCGGCTGCCGCAAGCTGGTGCTGCCCGGCGTCACCGGACAAAACTCGTTTGCGGCCGAAGTGGACTACGTGCTGCTGAGCAACAAAGGCCCCACTGATCACGATCCGCGGCTGCCGCCTCAGCAGCAGCCCGATCAGATCTTCTATCCCTGGCAGCCCGGGCGCTGGTACGATCTGCCGGTGGTCATGCCGCAGAACAAGAGCACCGACATCGACGCCTACTTCCGCCAGTGGCACACCCAGTGGTGGATCGACTCCGGCGTGCCCGCCGCCACCGTGCAGCCCGCCATGGTGTACTGGTTCCCGTACTGGTGCGGCTGGAGCTACTGGTGGTGGTGGGGCAACAACAGCGACTGCGTGGACATCGGCGTGGGCGAAGGCGAAAGCCTGGATGTGGAACAGATCACGCCGGTGCGCGTCTTCATGTCTAAGTGGCCGCCCGTACCCTAGGGGAGGTGGGCCATGCGAACGATCAAGGTAAGTGTCGTGGCTGCGACGATCCTGATCGGGCTGATCTGGACGATCGGGGTCCTGGCGCAGCGCGCCCGCCCGATGGCTTTTTCGCCGCCCCCGGAGGTCCAGGGGCAATCGTTCTCCGTCGCCGGGCGCGGGCCGATCTCGGTCACCGGCGTACACGCCGCCGATGTGCTGGGCGCGGCCTTCGGGCCGCTCCTCGCCTGCGAACAAACCGGTCTGTTGTGCGTCGATCCGCTGACCGGCGCGCGCGACGAAGTGACCGGCCTGTCGTACGGCTACGACTTCGTCGCCATCGATCTGCCGCCGCTGCAATTCTCGGTAGGCGTTGGCTCGCAGGGCATCACCGGTACCGCCGTGCGCGCTGAGGCCAATTGTGTGCCCGCCGAACCACAGGCCGATGTATTCGAGACCGCGTTGGACGGCCAGAACGAGCAGGACCTGGATGGTGATGGCACGCCCTGCAGCACCAACGCCGGTTATGGCCTGGGTCTGTCCGAAGCGCCCGGCGGCGATGACGTGGATGCGCTGGAGCGCAATCCGTGTTTGTACGTCGATCCCGATTGCGACGGCGTGCCCGACGAACCGATCTATGTGACGCTGGCGCCCGGCTCGCCCACGTTGGCCGAGATCGGCGCCACTGCCGCCGACATCCTCGTCACATCGAACAACACGCCGCCTTACGTGTGGGCCGATGGCGCGGTTGATCTGGGCCTGACCGCGGGCGATGCCATCGACGCGCTGTGCGTGCGCGACAACGGCGATGGCCGGTATGGCCCCGGCGATCGTGTGCTGTTTTCGCTGGCGCCCGGCTCGCCCACGCTCAGCGCCTGGTCGGCCAGCGCCGCCGATGTGCTGCAGCCGCGTGGCGTGCGTTATGCAGCGGCCTGGCTGGGGCTGCTGCCGACGGATAACGTGGACGCGCTGTCGTGCGCGGCCGAACTGCCGACCTACCGGCTGGTGCTGCCGATCGTAGGCCGGAACTTCTAACGTCGTGTGCGGGGGAAAGCCAGGTGCGATAGCCAGCCGATCGGCTGGCTATCGCACCTGGTCATGTACCACCGGCTTCAGGGCCGCGTCAACGCTGCCGGTCTACCTCACTCGCCCGATACCTCGCGCCTCAATCAGCAATTGCCCATCGTTCAGCAGCCACTTCACAAAATCGCGCAGATCACCCTGCGGCTCGCCGCGCGCGATCAGCACCAGCGGAAACGATAAGGGATACTGCTGAGAGGCGCTGGTGGCTGACGACGGCCGGACGCCTTCCACGCCGATGACTTTGACGTTGGGGCTTACCTGGGTCAGCAGGGCATAGCCGATGGCGCCGGGGGTGGCGGCGACGTAGTCGGCCACGTCTGCGCCCGAAGCCTTGAGCACGGCGTTCAACGTCACCGCGCGGCCGGCCATCACCCGCTCTTCAAACAGCCGCCGCACGTAAGCGTTCGATTCGCGGCTGACGGGCACGATGTCGCCGCTGCCGCCGTAAACCGACCAGTCGAAGGCTGCGCCCTGAAAGATGTCGCGCAGCTGCGCCAGTGTCAGCGTGTCCACGGGGTTGGCGGGGTTGACGATGACGGCGATCGCATCGTAGGCGAAGCCGCTCTGCCACAGGCCGGCGGCCGCCTGTGCCGGCGAGGCCGGCACCAGCGACAGATCCAGGTGGTCGTTGCGAACCCGATCGATGGCTTGATCAATCGGCAGGGTGTCGTGCGTAAATGACACCCAGTTGTGATCGGCGCTGTACGTTTCGATCAGGTCGTCGACGACGGCGGCCTGATCGGCGGCATCGCCGAACCGCAGACGCACCGGCGGGCGTGTCACCTGCGGCGTCGGCACGCAGCCCATCAGCAGCGCGGCCGCCAGCCCGGCCAGCACCACCCAGCGGAAGCGGCGTGGACTCACCATTGCTACTTAGCCGCGCGCCAGCCCGATAATGAGGCAGAACGCGCCGAAGGCCACGCAGTACGCGGCGAACACGGTGAGGCGGTGCTGCTGCACAAAGCGCATCAGCCAGCGAATGCACAGATAGCCGCTGACCGCCGCCGCCAGAAAGCCGACGATGATCGGCAGTCCCAGCGCTCCCGACAGGTTGGGCGTGTCGAACAGATCTTTGAGCGCCACCAGGCCCGCGCCCAACAAGGCCGGCACGGAGAGCAAAAAACTGAAACGGGCCGCCGAAGTCCGGTCGAGGCCGCGCAGCATGCCGCCCACAATGGTTGCGCCCGAACGGCTGATGCCCGGAAAGATCGACAACGCCTGCCACGCGCCGACGATGACGGCATCGGCGGCGTTCATATCGGCCAGCCGCCGCCGCTGCAAACTGAAGCGCTCGGCGGCGATCAGGATGGCAGCGGTGATGAACAGCAGCAGGGCCACTGCTTTCGGATCGGAGAAGAACGGCGCGAAGAAATCCTTCAACAGCACACCGGCCAGCCCGGCGGGAATCATTGCCAGCACAAGCAGCCAGCCCAGCCGCGCTTCAAGTGTGCCAAACGGCGCGCGCCTGATCAGCCCTTGAAGCACGGCGCGGACGATGGCCCAGATGTCGCGCCAGAAATAGATGATCACGCCGACCAAGGTGCCCCACTGCACCAGAATGTCAAACACAAAGGCGGCGTTCGGTTCGAACGACCAGCCCAGCAGCCACGGCACCAACACCAGGTGCGCCGAGCTGCTGACGGGAATGTACTCGGTCAAGCCCTGCACGATGCCCAGTATCAGCGCTTGCAGAATTGTCATGATAAACCCTTAGATAACGCCGCCCGCGCCGCGCGACGCGGGCGGCGCGGCGCAACCTACTGCTCGGTGATGGTGACAGTCTTGATCACGGCCGGATCGGTGTCGGGCGCGGACTGCGGGTCGCGCACCGGGAACTGCTTCACCACATCCAGCCCGTCGACGACTTCGCCGAAAATGGTGTAGTTGGCTTCCGTGGCGGGATCAGCCGCGTCAAGTTTGGGCGTCGCCGCCAGCGTGATGAAGAACTGGCTGCCGTTGGTGCCCTTGCCGTCCGGCCCGGCGCCCGCATTAGCCATCGCCACCAGGCCGGCCTTGTCAAACTTGAGGCCAGTCACTTCGTTGCCAAAGGTGTAACCGGGGCCGCCATAGCCCAGCCCGCTGGGGTCGCCGGCCTGCGCCACAAAGTCGGCGACGACGCGATGGAACGGCACGTTGTCGTACCAGCCCTGTTTTGCCAGGAAGATGAAGTTGTTCACCGCCACAGGCGCTTTGTCGGCGAACAGCTTCACGACGACGTCGCCGATGTTGGTCTGGATGGTGGCCGTGTACGCCTTGGTCGGATCGATCGTCATCTCAGGCGCGGCCTTGAACTGTTTCTTGGGCAGGTCCACAAAGAATTTGACGATGCCCTGCAGGTTGTTGTACGACAGATACGACAGGTCCTGCGGCCACGGCTGCTGATTGACCAGCAGAAACGGCGTGCCGGGGATGCCCAGCTGCTGCGCCAGGTCAAGCGCGGCCGTCACTTTGCCGACGACGGCGCTGCTATCCAGATCGCTTTCAAACCGCTTCACGTCCATGCCGAGCTGCTGCGCATAGCCGGCCAGGGTCTTACGGAAGTCATCCAGCGTCTGGCCGGCCCACTCGGCCTGCCGGCTGAACAGCAGATCGTGCATTTCCCAGAACTTGCCCTGCGCGCCGGCGGCTTCGGCGGCCTGCGCGCTGAGCTGCGCCTTGTCGTGGGTGGGTAAGGGCAAATACCGATAGACCAGGCGCACGTCGGCCGGGTGGTCCTTCAGCAGGCGCGAGAGCAGCGGGGCGGCCTGCGCGCAGTACGGACATTGAAAGTCGGACCATTCGATGATGGTGACCTTGGCATCGGCCGGGCCGGTGGACCAGTCTTCCGGCTGCGGGTTGAGCACTTTCTCAATGTCCGGTGTGGGGCCGGGCGTGGGTGCGGGCGCGGCCGGGGTCGGCTCGCCGGTCGGCGCGGCCGTGGGGGGCTCTGCTGTCGGCGCAACTGGCGTGGCGGCGGGGGCGCAAGCTGCGGCCAGCACCGCCACCAACACCAGGGCGATAGTCAAATAGCGTTTCATTCTTCTCCTCACTACATCAGGTTCTAAAACAGGCCGGATTGTACCACGGCCGGCGGGTGCCGCCGGGCAGGGGCGCGCCGGTGATCAGTCGCCGTGCAAGAAGGGCCTGATCACGGCCTGAAAGTCGCCGGGTTGTTCGATCTGCGGCAGGTGACCGCTGCGCCCGACGACGGCGAATCGGGCGCCGGGGATCTGCGCAGCGATGGCCCGCCCCAGCCCGATCGGCTGGATGCGATCGAACTCGCCCCAGACGACGAGCGTGGGGCAGGTGGGGGTGATGAGCGCGGGGGCGTTCACTGTGCCGATCGTGCGCAGCGCGGCCAGATAGCCCCGCGCGGCGGCCCGCGCGGCAGTGACCTGTTCGGCCGTGAGTGTGTCGGCCAGGTAGCAGGCGCGGCGCACGCCGTTTGACGAGAACCGAATCTGCCGCGTGAGACCGAAGAGCAGCGATGAAACGATCGGGGTGCGGAAGATCAACCGCACGCAGCCGTTCTTATCGGCAATGTGTCCGCCATCGATCAGGATCAGCCGCGCCACGTAACTGGTGTTCTCGGCGGTGTACAATCGCGCCAGCGCCGCGCCAAACGAGTGCCCCATCAGCCGGATGGGCCCGCCGATGTTTAACAGCGCGAAGAAGTGATTGAGCCAGCTTAAGTAGGACTGGTAAGTCGGCAGCGCCAGCGGGTCGCTGACGCCGAAGCCGGGCAGATCGGGCGCGATGACCTGATAGTCGGCGGCCAGCGTTTCCAACAGCCCGCCCCACTGCCGGCGGGCGTCGCCGTAGGGGCCGTGCAGCAGCACCAGCGTGGGGCCGGTGCCGCCGATCCAGTATTTGGCGTACTGGCCCTGGATCTGCAGCAGTTGATGGCTGACGCTCATGCCAGAAATCCGTGGCGCTTGAGGAACGCACTCAGACCGTCGCGGGTCGGCTCGCTGATGATCGAGCCGCGATCGACGTTGCGCACCGAGCGCCATTTTTCGAGCGACAGCGGCGGCTCGATCGGCTGATCGGCGTCGTCGGCGGCGATGAACGTGGGCACGGCCAGACAACCGATCAACTCGCGCAGGCGCTGCGCAGCAGCGGCGTCAGTGGAAACGTTGTGTTCAATGGGCTGCACGTGCCATTCGTCGAGGCAGCGACGGGCCAGCGCCTGATCAGGACAGCCGCCTGCGCGGACGTACATGATGAGCCGGGGCATGCCGCGATTATACCCGATTCTGTCCACGTGGCGCACGCCGCGCCACATCCGGCGTCACGGGCGCAGCTAATCCGCCCGCGCGCGCCCTTTCAACCGCTGCCACTGCGCGGCGACGCCCCGCTTCGCCGCCTCGGCACCGCGGCTGCCCATCTGACCGGCCGCGCCCACGACGGCTTTGGTCACCACGCCCGCCGAATCGCGCACGATCGATCCCAGCAGCGCGGCGGCCGTCACCGTGGCCGAGCGGCGCACCGTCTTCTTCTCCAGCTGCGTCAGCGCGCCGCAGTATTGTTTGGTCACGCTGCCGATGCGCAGTGTGAGAAAGGCGTTGGCCGTGCCCTCCAGCAGCGAATCGACGAGGATGTTGGCGACGATGTTCCCCACGCCCGGGATCACGCCCACCGCGCCGCTGCCCAGCACCGACGCGATCACCGGTTCGATCTGTTCGCTGATATCCAGGTCTTCGATCTCGCTGACCAGCAGCGTCGTCACGGCGACCTGGCTGTACAGGTGCAGCAGTTCGCGCCAGTGCGGGCGCTGATGATAGCGATGCGCCACCTGCCACACCAGCCGCAGCTGCGCGGCCAGCACCATCAGCGCATCGAGGCGGCCGTTCTGCGAAATGGACGTACTCACAAACACGGTTGAGGCTGTCCGCTTGATCAGCTGATCAGCCTGGGCGTCCAGCATTTTTAGAGCCGCCTCAATCCCCGATCGATCCTTCAAATCGATCGGGCTGCCCGTCAGGGCGGGGTTCTTCGCCAATCGCAGCCGCAGTTGATTGAGGTGCGCCTCCACGGCGGCGGCGTCATCGGGCGCGGGCAGGTCCAGCGGCGGGGGCAGGCGCAGCAGCAGCACGACCGGCACGCCGACTGCCGCGATGGCGAGCAGCAGCAGCGCGATCGAGACGACATCGCCCGCCAGCGGATGCAGTGTCCGCGCGAACTGCGCGAATTGGACCAGCTGATTGATCACGATGACGGCGGCAATGACGCCCAGCGCGATGCTGGACAACCCGATCAATCGTTTTACATCCTGGCTCATGACGACCTCCTCATTGCCCGGCGGTTAGACGGATTGTACCGCAAGTCGGGCGAGGTTTGCGTGCGGGGCGACGATATGCGATACTGGACGCATCCCCGTGAAAGGCGCAGCCATGCTCGATCATTTGTTTGCCCCGCGCGGCATCGCCGTCATCGGCGCCAGCCGCGACGAATCCAAACTCGGCTATGGTGTGGCGCGCAATCTCGTCCACTCCGGCTATCGCGGCGCCATCCGCTTCATCAACCCCAACGCCGAGCGCATCCTGAATCAACCCTGCTATGCGTCGATTGAGGTTGCGCCCGATCCGATCGATCTGGTCGTCGTCATCGTGCCGGCCGCCATTGTGCCGCAGACGCTGGACGCCTGCGGGCGGCGCGGCATCCGCTGGGCCATCGTCGTCTCCGGCGGCTTCCGCGAGGCCGACGAGCGCGGCGCGGCGCTGGAACGCGAGATCGTGGACATTGCGCGCCGGCACGAGTTGCGGCTGATCGGGCCGAACTGCATCGGCCTGATCGACACGCACGTCCCGTTCAACACGACGTTTATCAAGAGCGTCCCTAATCCCGGCGAGATCGCCTTCGTCTCACAGTCGGGCGCGATCTGCCAGGCCGTCATCGACTGGGGCACAGGCATGGGCTTCGGTTTTTCGCGCATCGCCTCGCTGGGCAATCAGGCGGATTTATCGGAAGCGGAAGTCATCGCCGCGCTGGCCGCCGACGCGGAGACCAGCGTCATCACGATGTATCTGGAGGGCGTCAAGGATGGCGCGAACTTCCTGCGCGTGGTCAGCGACGCCACGCGCACCAAATCAGTGGTCGCCCTTAAGGTGGGGCGCACGGCGGCGGGCAAGCGCGCGGTGTCGTCGCACACGGGCGCGCTGGCCGGGCATGAAGCCGCCTACGACGCCGCCTTCGATCGCTGCGGCGTGCTGCGCGCCAACAACACCGAAGAGCTCTTCGACTGGGCGCGGGCGCTGGCCTGGAGTCCGCCGCTGCGCGGCAATCGCGTGGCGGTGCTGACCAACGCGGGCGGCCCCGGCATTCTGGCGGTCGATGCGATCGAAGCGCACGGCCTGCGATTGGCCGAGTTAAGCGATCATACGATAGACACCCTTAGATCATTCCTGCTCCCGCACGCGGCCTTTCACAACCCGATCGATATGCTGGCCTCGGCCGGCCCGATGGAGTACGCGCGCTGTCTGCAGACGCTGCTGGCTGATGAGGCGGTGGACGCCGTGATCGCCATCAGCGTGCCGCCGCCCATCGAAGACCCCACGCCGGTGTCGCAGGCCATTGCCGAAGTCGGCCAGAACGCGAGCAAACCCATCGTGGTGGCGGTGATGGGCGAGGCCACGGTGCAGGGCGCGCTGAAGGCGCTGCGCGCGGTGCGCCTGACGGATTATCGTTTTCCCGAACGGGCGGCCTCGGCGCTGGGCGCGTTGTGGAAGCGGGCGCAGTGGCTGTCACGCCCGCGCGCCGCCGCCGCCATGTTCGACGACGTGCAGCGCGAGACGGCGGAACGCCTGCTGACCGCGGCCAATGATGAGTGGATCACGGGTCGCGCGGCCACGGAAGTGCTGGAGACCTATCGCATCTGGGGGCCGTGCGAAGCGCTGGTCAAGTCGGCCGACGAAGCCGTGAAGTGGGCGGGCAAGTTCGGTTATCCGGTGGTCCTCAAGGTGGCTTCGCCCGACATCGCGCACAAGACCGAAGTGGGCGGCGTGGCGCTCGATCTGGCGGACGCGGCCTCGGTGGTGAACGCCTTTGATCGAGTGATGGCCAATGCGCAGCGCGCCCGTCCCGATGCGCGGCTGGACGGCGCGTTGATGCAGCAGATGGTGAAGCACGGGCAGGAGGTGATCATCGGCGCGGTGCGCGACGAGCAATTCGGGCCGCTGCTGATGTTCGGCGCGGGCGGCGTGGAGGTGGAGGGCCAGCGCGATGTGGCCTTTGCGCTGGCGCCGCTGTCGCGGTCCGACGCGGACACGATGATCGAGTCAACGTTTGCGGGCCGGCGCTTAAACGGCTTTCGCGGGGCGCCGCCGGCCGATCGGGCCGCCGTGATCGATCGGTTGCTGCGGCTGTCGCAGCTCGTCGTCGATTTTCCGTCGATTGCCGAGATTGAGATCAATCCGCTGCGCGTGCAGATCGAAGGGCAGGGGGCCGTGGCGGTGGACGCGAGGATCAGGCTAAGGAGAAATGGGTAAAGAGTAATGAGTAACGAGTAATGAGTAACGAGTCGCGCGGTCAGTTACGCATGACTCGTTACTCGTTATGGGTCAATAGACCAGATAGTCCGGCCACGTTTCAATCTCCGACCACGCGAACGGGTTATGCCATTTGAGGCCCTTGAATTTGGGGCCGGTGGGGCCGCCCGCCACCAGCTTGCCCAGTTCGCGCGCGCCCCATGAGCCGGGGAAGTTGAGCCACAGCAGGTGCTGCCAGGCCGGATCATCGCGGTCGTCGGGGCCGATCGGGTCGGGCAAAACTTCGACGCGCGGCGCTTGCGGCGGGCGCACTTGATCATCGGCGACGAAGTCGTAGCGATCACTGGCGACGCTGATGCGCAGTTTCAACTTGAGGCCGGGCAGGAACGCGCCCGCGATGCTGGTTTGATGCCCGCTCTTGAGGTACTGAAAGTAACTGGCGTGCGAACCTGAACCGGGAAACACCAGCGGATGCTCGCCGCCCTGAGTCTGAACGTCTTCCCAGTGGCGGCGCACGCCGTTTTCGTGGCCGTAGTAAGTGGCGCCCAACGGGCGATAGCCGCCGTTCTCGCGCCGCAGGAAGATCGAGATGCCCTCCCAATCGCCTTCGTGGACGTTGTACCACTCGTCAAAGTAGTAGCAGAACCAGTATTGAATCACCGCGTCGTCGTCGCGCAGCGCGCGGTCTTGATAGAAGGGCCGCCCCACTTTGCCCTCGTCGCGGACTTTGGCGCGGCGCGTGCTCTCAACAGCTTCGGCGCGGGTGAGCACGCGCGCGTACGTCGTCAGCGGGTATTGATCGGGCGCGGCGTTGCGCAGAATATCGAAGTAGCGCGGCCACGCTTTTTGGGCGCGCGGCACCGGCGGCCCCATCAGTCGCAGCTGATCCCAGGCGGCGCGCCGGCCGTCGCCCAGCGCGGCCAGCGAGGCGGGCTGTCGCCGGGCATAGTTGAACATCTTTTCAAAGTCCAGTCTGAACAGCAGACGGATGGTGCCGGGATACAGGTGCGCATGATCGATCAGCAGCTCGACACTGCGCGGCCAGTAGTCGCCGGCGGTGCCCTGCAGCGTAGGCCGGCCCAGCTGCTGGTCTTCGGGCAACAGGATGAGACGCGGGGAAAACCGATTGGCTAATTCGACCCGATCGGGCCACGATAGAACGTCCACCTTGCCCCCTTTCGTTCAGACCGCGGCGGGTGATGGTCTCATTATAGATCGACCGGCAATCCGCGACAACCGAGATGTGCTATACTGCGCGTACCTCAGTCGCGAGGCAGCCTATGCCATTAGAAACGCTGAATTGCCCCAATTGTGGCGCGCCCGTGTTTTTTGAAGCGGACGCCACCTCAACCACGTGCAAGTTCTGCAACACGACGCTGCGGCACACGCCGCGCGTCATGGCGTCGGCGCGGCCGCTGGGCGAGCCAATCGATCTCGCGAGTACGCAAGACCCCTATCGCCAGCTGGCCGATCAGGATCGAATCAAGCAGCTGCTCAAGGACAATCGCCGCCCCGAAGCGATCCGCCTGTACATGGAGCAAACCGGCGCGAGTTTGCAGGAAGCGCGTTCGGCCATCCGCGACTTTGGCATCGAATTGAAGCTCAACACGAGTGCGCCGGAGCCGACGCTGCCAACCACCGTCACGGACGAAGTGCGGCAGTTGATCGGGCAGGGCAACAAGCTGATGGCCATCAAGGTCATGCGCACGCACACCGGCCTGGGCTTGAAAGAGGCCAAAGACGCGGTGGAGGCGATGGAGCGCGGGGAGACGCCGGTGCTGCACCCTCAGCCCATGGTGCGCGCTGCAGCGGCCCCCTCAATACGCGGGCGGCTGGGCTGTCTGCTGGGCTGCCTGCCGGTGTTGGGCCTCATCGGCGGGTGCGTGCTCTTGATTGCGATCTCGGCACAGGTCATGTTTCGCGTGTGGGGGCCGTATAATGAAGCGATGACGTTGGTCAGCAACAGCCCGGAGGTGATCGAGGTGTTCGGTTCGCCGCTGAGCACGGGGCTGATGATGGTGGGCGGCATCAGTTCGGACACGCGCGAATCGGAGGCGAACTTTGAGACGGCGCTCTTCGGGCCGAAGAAGAGCGGCACGCTGCAGGTCAACGGCACGTGGCGGCGGGGCGTGTGGACGCTGGCCGTGTGGGTGCTGCACGATGAGGGCGGCGAGGAGCAGACGATCTTTTTGCGGGGCAGCAGCAAATCAGCGCAATAAAAGGCCGGCGGTTGGATCATTCTTCAGGCACGCACAGCTTTCCGGCAGGTTACGCATATCCGATCGGCCAACGCGCCGATCTTGTTTTTGAGGTCAAGCCATGAAATTGTTTGTTCCCGGCCGCATCTGTCTGATGGGCGAACATTCCGATTGGGCAGGCGGCCACCGGCGCACCAACGCCGACATCGAGAAGGGCTATTGTCTGATCAGCGGCACGAATCAGGGCATTTACGCCGAGGTCTCGCCACACCCCACGTCGCTCGTCCTGTCATCACGCACACCTGAAGGGCAGGTCATCGGCCCGTACGAGATCCCGATGGAGCCGAAGGCGCTGCTGGAAGAGGCCGAGCGCGGCGGCTTCTGGAGCTACATGGCGGGCGTGGCTTATCAGGTGGCGACGAACTATCGGGTGCGGGGCCTGGTCATCGACAACTATCAGACCGACCTGCCGATGAAGAAGGGGCTGTCGTCCAGCGCGGCGATCTGCGTGCTGACGGCGCGGGCGTTCAATCGCGTGTACGATTTGAAGTTGACCGTGCGCGGCGAGATGGAACTGGCCTACATGGGCGAGATCACCACGCCCTCGCGCTGCGGACGCATGGATCAGGGCTGCGCCTTTGGCACGCGGCCGGTGCTGATGACGTTTGACGGCGATCGACTGGACACGCAGGAATTGCAGGCCGGCGGCGAACTGCATTTTGTCATCGTCGATCTCAAGGCGAAGAAAGACACGCTGGAGATTTTAAACCGCCTGAATCGGTGCTATCCCTTTGCCGAGAACGAGGTGGAACGCGGCGTGCAGGAATTGCTGGGACCGATCAACAAGCGCATCGTGCATCAAGCTCTGGACGCCCTGAAAGCGGGCGATGCGCCGCGCCTGGGTGCGCTGATGGTGGAGGCGCAGGCGTTCTTCGATCGGTATGCGACGCCCGCCTGTCCCGAGGAGTTGACATCGCCGGTGCTGCACAAGGTGCTGGCTTATGAAGCGCTGCGGCCGCACATCTGGGGCGGCAAGGGCGTCGGCTCACAGGGCGACGGCACGGCGCAGTTCCTGGCGCGCAGCGAAGCCGATCAGCAGGCGGTGGTCGAAATCATCGAGCGCGATCTGGGCATGGAGTGCCACACGTTGACGCTGAAGCCGGGCCGCAAAGTGCGCAAGGCGCTGATCCCGGCGGCGGGCTTTGGCACCCGCTTGTTCCCCGCCACGAAGGCGACCAAGAAGGAGTTATTCCCCGTCATCGATCGGGACGGCGTGGCGAAACCGGCCATCCTGTACATCGTGGAAGAGGCGCTTAACGCCGGCATTGAGGAAGTGATCATCATCGTGCAGGAGAACGATCTGAATGATTTCAAATCGTTCTTTAACGCACAGATTTCCATCGAGAACTACAACAAACTGCCGCGACATTTTCAGGAGTACGCGCGGCGCCTGCTGGAGATCGGGCGGCACGTGACGTTTGTGACACAGAATGTGCAGGACGGCTTCGGACACGCCGTGTACTGCGCGCGCGAGGCGATTGGCCGCGAGCCGTTCCTGTTGATGTTGGGCGATCACTTGTACCGCTCCAACACCGATCGTTCGTGCGCGCAGCAGATGCTGGACGCCTATCACGAGCACGGCCTGAGCGTGGTGGGGCTGCGCCGCACGCCCGAAGATCAGATCGCGGCGTTTGGCACGGCCACTGGCGTGTGGCTGGACGGCGGCCGGCTGTTGAATGTGACGGAGTTCGCCGAGAAGCCCACGGTGGATTACGCGCGCGAACACCTGTTTGTAAGCGGCCTGCCCGAAGGCGAATATCTGACCCTGTTCGGGCAGTATATTATCAAGCCGCAAATCTTTGACTATCTGGAAGAAAACATCGCCAACAACGTGCGCGAGCGTGGCGAGTTTCAGCTGACCTCGTGCCTCGACCGGCTGCGGCAGGAGGACGGCTTCCACGGCGTCGTCATCGATGGGCGGCGCTTCGACATCGGTTTGCCGGAGCACTATCTGGAGACGCTGCGGACGTTTGGCCTTGACTGAGCGTGTCACCTGACGCAGAGACGCGGAACCACCCCCGGTTCCGCGTTTTTTTGTGGCGCACACTGGTCGATCGGGGCGCAGAAAACGGTCGGTTTGTTGTATGGTCGGTCTAATATATTCGGCAAGGCTGCCTCAATGTGACATTTATCACGCAAATATAGGACTAATTTCCTATTTGTGCGGCTGTCTCTGGATATAAAATGGCAATAGTTTGGCGGTCGGCCAAACAAACATCCCCGTCAATTTCCATTATCTAGGAGTCAGCCATGTCTCTGTATCAACCCAAGCCTGAGCACAAATTTACGTTCGGCCTGTGGACGGTGGGCAATATCGGCGCCGACCCGTTTGGCAAGGCAGTCCGATCGGCCCTCACGCCCGTGGAGATCGTTCACCTGCTGGCCGAGGTTGGCGCGTGGGGCGTGAACTTCCACGACAACGATCTGGTGCCGATCGATGCCACGGCGGCCGAGCGCGATCGGATCGTGGCTGATTTCAAGCGGGCGCTCAACGATACCGGCCTGTGCGTGCCGATGGCGACCACCAACCTGTTCAGCGATCCGGCGTTCCGCGACGGCGCGTTCACCAGCAACGATCCCAAGGTGCGCGCCTACGCGCTGCACAAGACGATGCGCGCCATCGATCTGGGCGTGGAACTGGGCGCGAAGACGTATGTGTTCTGGGGTGGTCGTGAAGGGACCGAGACTGACGCGGGCAAGAGTGCGCTGGAGGCGGGCAAGCGTTTTCGAGAAGCGTTGAACTTTTTGTGCGAGTATGCGCTCGATCAGAAATACGATCTGAAGTTTGCGCTGGAAGCCAAGCCGAATGAGCCGCGTGGTGACATCTATCTGCCGACGACCGGCGCGATGCTGGGCTTCATCGCCACGCTCGATCACCCGGAGATGGTGGGCGTCAACCCGGAGATGGCGCACGAGCACATGGCGGGCCTCAACTTCATGCACGCGGTGGCGCAGGCCTGGGCGGCGGGCAAGTTGTTCCACATCGATCTGAACGATCAGAACTACGCGCGTTACGATCAGGACTATCGCTTCGGCGCGCAGAATCCCAAAGCGGCCTTCTTCCTGGTGAAGTTCCTGGAAGACGTGGGCTATGCCGGTTCGCGGCACTTCGACGCGCACGCTTTCCGCACGGACAATCTGGACGGCGTGAAGGAGTTTGCCAAAGGCTGCATGCGCACCTATTTGATCTTGAAAGAGAAGGCCGCGCAATTCAACGCCGATCCGGAGATTCAGGCGCTGCTGGCGGAGATCAACGCCGATGATGGATCGATGGCGGAGTTTGCTGGCGCGTACTCGACCGGCAAAGCGGCGGCCCTGAAGGCCCGTGAGTTCGATCGGGTGGCGCTGGGCGCCCGCGGCCTGCCGTATGAGCGGCTGGATCAACTGACGATTGAGCTGTTGTTGGGAGTTCGATAAGGTCTAATGAGTAACGAGTAACGAGTAAGGAGTAAACTGCAATTACTCCTTACTCGTCACTCATTACGGAGTGATCCATGGCCCTCCTTCTCGGCATCGATGTCTCCACCACCGGCGCGAAGGCGCTGTTGATCGACGAGCACGGCCGCGTCATCGCTTCGCATACGACTGAATATCCGCTTTCGACGCCAAAGCCGTTGTGGTCGGAACAGGACCCGGCCGACTGGTGGCAGGGAACGGTCGCCAGCATTAAGGCGGCGTTGAGCAAAGCCGATCGATCGGGCGACGAAGTCACAGCCATCGGCCTGACGGGGCAGATGCACGGCCTGGTCATGCTGGACAAGTCCGATCGTGTGCTGCGCCCCGCGATCTTGTGGAACGATCAGCGCACCGGGCCGCAGTGCGCGGCGATCACTGAAAAAGTGGGCGGCCTCGATTGGTTGCTGCGGCTGACCGGCAATCAGGTGCTGCCCGGTTTCACCGCGCCCAAGATCGTGTGGGTGCGCGATAACGAGCCGCAGATTTTTGATCAGACCACGCACGTGCTCTTGCCGAAAGATTACGTGCGTTTTTGTTTGACAGGCGAATACGCGACCGAAGTCTCCGATGCGTCGGGCATGTCGCTGCTGGATGTTGAGCATCGCTGCTGGTCAGATGAGATGTTGAGCGCGCTGGACATTCCGCGGGCGTGGCTGCCGACCTGCACCGAATCCGACGTGGTGTCGGGCCGCATCAGCGCGAGCGCGGCCCGGGCGACCGGCCTGAAAGAAGGCACGCCCGTGGTGGGCGGCGGCGGCGATCAGGCCGCGCAGGCGGTGGGCAGCGGCATTGTCAAGGCGGGTGTGATCTCGGTTACATCGGGCACCAGCGGCGTCGTCTTTGCGCACAGCGATCATTACGCGGCTGAAGCGCAGGGTCGTTTGCACGCGTTCTGCCACGCCGTGCCCGGCAAATGGCACTACATGGGCGTGATGCTGTCGGCGGGCGGATCGTTCCGTTGGCTGCGTGATGCGATCGGGGATATTGAGAAAACGGCGGCGAAGTTGATCGACGTTGATCCGTATGAACTGCTGACACAAGAAGTGGCGCTGGCGCCGGTGGGCAGCGAAGGGTTGTTGTTCCTGCCGTATCTCACGGGTGAACGCACGCCGTATCCTGATCCACAGGCGCGCGGCGCCTTCGTGGGGCTGACGCTGCGCCACGGCAAAGCCCATCTGGTGCGATCGGTGTTGGAGGGTGTGTCGTTTGGTCTGCGCGACAGCCTGGAATTGATCAAAGGTTTGGGTGTCCCCATCGAGCAAGTGCGGGCTTCGGGCGGCGGGGCGCGCAGCGCGGTGTGGCGGCAAATTCAGGCCGATGTGTTTGGCGCAGAACTGGTACTGGTCAATGTGACGGAAGGCGCGGCCTTTGGCGCGGCGCTGCTGGCCGGCGTGGGCGCGGGCACATTCAACAGTGTGGACGAAGCTGTGGCCGCGACGATCACGATCACCGATCGGACTGCGCCGATCCCCGAAAATGCGGCCAAATACGAGAGGTTATACCCGGCCTACCGGGCCTTGTATCCGGCACTGAAAGATACGTTCCATTCGCTATCGGATTGATTGACGACGCGACGATTACCCATGCCTTCACGTTACCGAACTGCCGATCAAACCTGGGTGCGCGAGCGCAATCTGTCGATTGTGCTGAATTATCTGTGGGAAGCGGGCGGCCCGATCGCGCGGGCGCGGCTGACCGAGATCAGCGGCCTCAACAAAAGCACCATCGGCAGCCTGCTGACGCAGTTGGAGGCATGGGGGTTCGTGCGCGAACTGGGCACGCAGAACGTGGGGCCGGGTCGTCCGGGAATGCTGATTGACATCGCCGCGGAGGCAGGGCGCATCGTCGGGGTGGAGATCGGCGTTGACTTTATCTCCGTCGTGCTGGCCGATCTGAAGGCGCACATCGTATGGCAGCGCAAAATCGACACGAACGGCGTGGTTCGGGCGAGCCAGGCGCAGGTGTTGGCGCAGGCCGAGGCGCTGGTGCGTGAGGCGCTGCAGCAGGCAAGTGCCGGCAACCAGCGCGTGCTCGGCATCGGGCTGGGTGTGCCGGGATTGGTCGATCACGCGACAGGCACGCTGCTGTTTGCGCCCAACCTCGGCTGGCGCGATGTGCCGCTGCGCGAGATGTGGCGCGCGGCCTTCGATGTGCCGGTGATCGTGGAGAATGAAGCGAATGCGGCGGCGCTGGGCGAAAAGATGTTGGGCGCGGCCAGACAGGTGGACAACTTTATCTATCTAAGCGCCGGGGTCGGCCTGGGCGGCGGGCTGGTGGTTGACGGCCGGCTGTACGGCGGCGTCGGCGGCTTTGCGGGCGAGATCGGCCACATGACGCTGGTGCCCGACGGCCCGCAGTGCAACTGCGGCAATCGCGGCTGCTGGGAAACGCTCATCGGCCCGACGGCGATTACTGAGCGAGTGCGACAGGCGGCGGCGTTGGGTCAGACGCCGCGGCTGTTGGCGCTGCCCGGCGTGGGCGGCGAAGCATCTGCCATCCGTATGCAGCACGTGCTGGCGGCGGCCGAACAGGGTGAGCCGGCGGTCTTGCATGTGCTCGATGAAGTCGGCCGCTACCTCGGGATCGGCATCGCCAATCTGGTGAACACCTTTAATCCGCGCCTGGTGGTGCTGGGCGGCATCTTAAGTCTGGCGGGACCGTATATTCTGCCGCGCGCTCAGCAAGAGGTGAAGGTGCGGGCGCTGGCTGCGGCGCGCGAAGCGCTGTGCATCGAGTTGTCGGCGTTTGGCTTTGACGCGTGCGTGATGGGCGGGGTCAGTCTGATCGTTCGCGAAGTGCTCGGCAATCCAACGAGCTGGCGGCAGTCTTCGCAAGCCTGACCGCCGCGTGGTCGCGCATAGGGGGATTTCCCCTAGTGCGCGGCGCCGGTTTTGGGGGAAAAGAGTCATGGCTCAAGCGCGGTGGCATGTTAAAGTGGGGCGGTATCCGGCGCAAACATCGCCGGATGGTTCATCCTGTTTTGCGCGGCAAGCCGATGCCCGATCGGTTCACCTGCATCCTCTGCAAACGACTGAGCGATTTACCGTGCGCGTGCCTGTGATCTGTCGGCCGCGCCGTGCGGCGCAAAGCCGCCGTCGGCCGAGAGCGCCCCATCGCGTTGAATTGGCGATTAGGCGCGTCCATTTGCTGTTATCCGCCCAGGACACTTCAATAACACAGACAGGAGGTTGACCGGCACAGACAACTGCTTCGCTATTCACCCACACCGTTGAAACAGTCGACGCAAACACCCATTCAGGAGGATATGGTAATGAATCGCAGAACGAATCGCTCGCTGATGCTCATCACGCTTATTGCCGTGCTGGGCATGATCCTGGCGGCCTGCCAGCCGGCGGCTACCCCGCCGACGACGGCGCCCGCACAGCCGGCTCAACCGGCGCAGCCCGCGCAACCAGCCGAAGGCAAGACCAAGATCGGCATTTCGATGTCGGACTTTGCGACCGAGCGCTGGAAGCCGGAAGCGGACCTGATGAAGAAGCTGCTGGAGGAGAAGGGGTATGAAGTTCTCGTCCAGGAAGCCAATCACGACGTGAAGTTGCAGAACGACCAGATCGACAACATGGTGGCGCAGGGCGTGAAGGGTCTGATCGTGGTGGCCGAGGATGGCGACGCGGCGGCGACGGCGGTGGACAAGGCTGCCAAGGCCGGCGTGAAGGTCATCGCTTACGACCGCCTGATCAAGACGACCGGCATTGCGGCGTACCTGTCGTTCAACAACGTCGAAGTGGGTCGCCAGCAGGCGCTGGGTGTGCTGAAGGCCGTGGACATCGACGGTGGCAAGTGGACGACGGCCAATCCGCTGAAGCTGGTGAAGCTGGGCGGCAGCCCCACCGACAACAACGCCATTCTGTTCCGCAAGGGCCAGGATGAGGTGTTGGACAAGTACGTGGCCGACGGCAAAATTGAGATCGTGGCCGATCAGTGGGTGGACAACTGGGATGCGGCCAACGCGCTGAAGTTGATGGAGAACATCCTGACGGCGCAAGGCAACAAGGTTGACGCCGTGGTGGCCTCGAACGACGGCACCGCGCTGGGCGCGCTGCAGGCGTTGAAGGCGCAGGGCCTGGCGGGCAAGGTTCCGATTTCGGGCCAGGACGCCACCGCCGACGGCTGCAACAGCATCGTCAAGGGCGAGCTGACGGTTTCGATCCTCAAGGACATCCGCAATCTGGCGCCCATCGCCGTGGATCTGATGGATAAGCTGCTCAAGGGCGGCACTGATCCGAACCTGAAGCAGTTCACGCTGGCGGAACTGACCAACGACCCCAAGTATCAGGGCAACGTCATGGCCTACTTCCTGCCGGTCTATCAGGTCAACAAGAGCAATGTCTTCGACCTGGTGGTGAAGAGCGGTTTCCAGCCGTATGATGCCGTGTACCGCGACATCCCGGCCGATCAGCGGCCCGATCCGAACACCGGCGCTCTGCCGGGTGGCGCTGCGCCTGGCGGCACGACGGCCGGCGGCAAGATCGGCATTTCGATGTCGGACTTTGCGACCGAGCGCTGGAAGCCGGAAGCGGACCTGATGAAGAAGCTGCTGGAGGAGAAGGGGTATGAAGTTCTCGTCCAGGAAGCCAATCACGACGTGAAGTTGCAGAACGACCAGATCGACAACATGGTGGCGCAGGGCGTGAAGGGTCTGATCGTGGTGGCCGAGGATGGCGACGCGGCGGCGACGGCGGTGGACAAGGCTGCCAAGGCCGGCGTGAAGGTCATCGCTTACGACCGCCTGATCAAGACGACCGGCATTGCGGCGTACCTGTCGTTCAACAACGTCGAAGTGGGTCGCCAGCAGGCGCTGGGTGTGCTGAAGGCCGTGGACATCGACGGTGGCAAGTGGACGACGGCCAATCCGCTGAAGCTGGTGAAGCTGGGCGGCAGCCCCACCGACAACAACGCCATTCTGTTCCGCAAGGGCCAGGATGAGGTGTTGGACAAGTACGTGGCCGACGGCAAAATTGAGATCGTGGCCGATCAGTGGGTGGACAACTGGGATGCGGCCAACGCGCTGAAGTTGATGGAGAACATCCTGACGGCGCAGGGCAATCAGATCGACGCCGTGGTGGCCTCGAATGACGGCACCGCGCTGGGCGCGCTGCAGGCGATGAAGGCGCAGGGCCTGGCGGGCAAGGTTCCGATCTCGGGCCAGGACGCCACCGCCGATGGCTGCAACAGCATCGTCAAGGGTGAGCTGACCGTCACGATCCTGAAGGACATCCGCAATCTGGCGCCCATCGCCGTGGATCTGATGGATAAGCTGGTGCAGGGCAAGGACATCCCTGAGCTCAAGGAATACACGCTCGCCGAACTGACCAATGACCCGAAGTATCAGGGCAGCGTCAAGGCGCAGTTCCTGGAAGTGCAGCAGGTCACCAAGGACAACGTGTACGACCTGGTGGTGAAGAGCGGCTTCCAGCCGTATGATGCCGTGTACCGCGACATCCCCGAGGCGCAGCGCCCGCCCAAGCCGTAGATCGATTTTGCCTGCCTGATCGATCTGTGGTAATCTGAAAGAAATTTGTTGTCCGCGTCCGGTCAACCATTGGCCGGGCGCGGGCAACAGCTGGTGGAGCAGCCGATGAGCGACGACATTATCCTGGAATTTCAGAATGTAACCAAGACCTTTCCCGGGGTCAAGGCGCTGAGCGATGTCAGTTTTCAGGTGAAGCGCGGCAGCATTCACGGCCTGTGCGGCGAGAACGGCGCCGGCAAATCCACCCTTATGAAGATTCTGTCGGGCGTCTATCCGTTCGGAACATATGAAGGCCGCATTTTTTACAATGGGCAAGAACTCAAGTTGCAGGATCGCGCCATCCGCCAGGCCGCCGAAGAAGGCATCGCGATTGTGTATCAAGAGTTGACGCTGGTGCCCAACATGACCGTGGGCGAAAACATCTTCCTGGGGCGGGAACCGGTCGAGCGCGGCGCCATCAACTGGGATCAACTGTATTCCAACACGCAGGCCATTCTCGAGCGTTACGGGCTGGATGTGCAGCCGCAGGACGTGGTCAAGGATCTGGGCGTCGGCAAGATGCAGATGACGGAGATCGCCAAGGCCCTGTCTGAGAATGCCAAGGTGTTGATCCTCGACGAACCGACCAGCGCCCTGTCCGAGGCCGAGATCGACAAGTTGATGGAAATTCTGCAGACGCTCAAAAGCCTGGGCGTGACCTGCATCTATATCACGCATAAAATGAGCGAGTTCTTCCGCATCACCGACAGTGTGACGGTGCTGCGCGATGGCAAGGTGGTGACGACCCAACCGACCAAAGATCTGACGCCCGAAAAACTGGTGAGCTACATGGTGGGGCGTGAGATGAAAGAGCGCTTCCCCAAAGGCAACCGCCGGCCGGGCGAGGTGATTCTGGAAGTGCAAGACCTGCACGCCGAACGGGCCGAGCGGGAAGTGCTGAAGGGTGTATCGTTTGACCTGCGGCGCGGTGAAATCCTGGGCATTGCCGGCCTGATGGGGTCCGGCCGGACCGAACTGGTGATGACGATCTTCGGCGAATTTGCCCGCATCACGCGCGGCCGCATCCTGTTGGAAGGCCGTGAAGTCAAAATCACCAACAGTCACAGCGCCATGGAGCACGGCATCAGCCTGGTCCCCGAAGATCGCAAACGCCACGGGCTGGTGCTGATGCAATCGATCCTGAAGAATATTTCACTGCCCAACCTCGATCGATTTGCGAGCTTCATGCGCATCAATCAAAACGCCGAAGTCGTCGAGAGTCTGCGCATCGCCAAAGAACTGGCGATCAAAGCGCCCAGCGTCCATGTGCCCGCCGAGTCACTGTCGGGCGGCAACCAGCAGAAGGTCGTCATCGCCAAATGGCTGATGTCCGGGCCGAAGATTCTGATCATGGACGACCCCACGCGCGGCGTGGACGTGGGCGCGAAATACGAGATTTACAAGTTGATGAACGATCTGGCCGAGAGCGGCATCGCCATCATCATGATCTCCAGCGAGTTGGAGGAGGTGCTGGGCATGAGCGACCGGGTGATGGTGATGTGGCAGGGCAAGTCCAACGGGCTGCTGCCCATTCACGAAGCGACGCAAGAAAACATCATGCAGCGGGCCACCGGCTTGCTGTAAGCCCGCGCATTCCCAAACTTACGAACGAGGTGCCTGATGGCTAATACAACGATGGCCCAGCCGACCCATCGGGAGGGCTCAACCGCTTCCGCCCTGCTGCAGGTCTTTCGCCGCAACATCCAGACGTACACGATCATCATCGCGTTGATCCTGATCTGGGTGGTGTTTGCCCTCGCGACCAAGGGCGGCTACATGTCGCCTCAGAACATTTCCAACTTGTTCCGACAGATGTCGGTGACATCGTTAATGGCCGCCGGCATGGTGCTGATCATTGTCACGGGCGGCATCGACCTGTCGGTGGGGCGGCTGGCCGGTTTTGTGTCGGTGGTGGTGGCTTATCTGCAAGCCAATACCTGGTACCAGGCCTTCCCCGATCAACCGGCGCTGGCCGCGCTGCTGTCGGTTATCGTCGGCTTGCTGGTGGGCACGGCCTGGGGCGTGGCGCAGGGCTACATCGTGGCTTATCTGCGCGTGCCGGCCTTTATTGTCACACTGGGCAGCATGTTCATTCTGCAGGGGCTGGTGCTGTTGCAGACCGAAGGCAAGACCATCCCGGCCAATCAGCCCGTCTTCTCGGAAATCGGGCAGGGCTATCTGCAGGCCGAATTCAGCTGGATCCTGGCGCTGGTCGTCATCGGCCTGATGTTCCTCATGATGTTTCGGGGCCGGGCGAATAAGCAGAAATATGGATTCCCGCTCTCGCCGCTGTGGCTGGATGTCGCCAAAAACGTGTTGTATGCCGGGCTGCTGCTGCTGTATGTCTACGCCGTCAACCTCTACGAAGTCGCGCCGGGCATTCCCTACCCGGTGCTGTTATTGGCGATCGTGGCGGTCATCATGACCTATGTGTCCACCAATACGCGCTTTGGCCGCTACGCCTACGCCATCGGCGGCAACCGCGAAGCCGCCCGACTGTCGGGCATAAACATTCGCCGCAGCATCTTCCTGATCTTCGTGCTGATGGGCTTCCTGTCGGGGCTGGCCGGCATTGTGCTGGCCTCCTACGTAGGTTATGGCACCATTGGCGCGGGCGGCGGTTATGAGCTGGACGTGATCGCCAGCGCCATCCTGGGCGGCACGTCCACGCTGGGCGGTGTGGGCACCATCCCCGGCGCGATGATCGGCGGTTTGATCATGGCCAGTCTGAGCACCGGCCTGCAGATGCTCAACGCGCCGCCCGCCACCACTTACGTGGTCAAGGGTGTCGTGCTGGTGGCCGCCGTGCTGCTGGATGTGTACTTCAAGCGCGATACCAAGTAATCGCCAGTTGCCGTCACTCACGACCAGCCAACGGGCAAGGCCCGCTGGCTGGTTTGTTGTTTCGGCGGGCGCGGCCAGCACGAAGAATGTTGCCGGGCGCGCGACAGGATCGCGCGGGCTGAGAATACCGATCGGGGCGCGGGTGTGACGCTGGAAGTTCTGCCGAGGAATGCTCCGACTCGAATCGATATCCGATCGTATGACGCCGCAAAATTGAACTGGCCTCCCGTTGTGAAGAACGCGGGAGGCCGGTTTCGTTTACCGCATCAGGGGAAGTGCCGATTACCGGCGCAGGATCGGCAGGAAGCGCCGATACAGAGTCACAACCTGGTTCGTCGGCAGTGCGCCCGTGCTGCCATTGAAGTTGCCATCGCCGCCATACGTCACGGCGACGGTATGCGCGCCCACGCTCAACGTCGATGTGCTGAACGTCGCCACACCGCCGATCAACGGGCGGACACCGACCGTTGTCCCGTCGATGGTGAAGGTCACCGTGCCGGTGGGCGTGCCCACACCCGGCGCAGCGGCCGCGATCGTCGCCGTGAACGTGATGAGCTGTCCGGCCGGCGATGGATTCTGCGACGAGCCCACCGTCACACTCGAGTTGGCCTTGTTGACGTTGTGGTTAATCGGCCCGGCCGCGCTGCCGTTGAAGTTGCCGTCGCCGCCATAGGTGGCGCTGATGCTGTGCGATCCGACTGACAGTGTGGAAGTGACATAGGTCGCCAGACCGCCGCTCAGCGATTGAACGACGTTCACGCCGTCGATTACAAACGTCACCGTGCCCGACGGGCTGCCCGTGCCCGGCGCGCTCGCCGCCACCGTGGCCGTGAACGTGACGCTCTGGCCGAAGACGGATGGATTCGGGGCGGAGGTCACAGCGGTGGTCGAATTCGCTTTGTTGACGGTGTGTAAGTATGCGCCCGAAGTGCTGCCGTTGAAGCTGGCGTCGCCGGCGTACTGCGCCGTGATGTTGGGATGCGCGCCCACGGCCAGCGCCGATGTGGACAGCGTGGCGATGCCACTCGCGTTCAGCGTGCCCGCGCCGATGTTGGTAGCGCCGTCAAAGAACGTGACCGTGCCCGACGGTGTGCCGGCGCCGGGCGCGCTAACCGTCACCGTCGCGGTGAACGTGACGTTCTGGCCGAAGACGGAGGCGTTGGGCGCCGACGTTACGGCGATCGTCGTATTGGCTTTGTTGACGGTCTGCGTGTATGTGGCCGAGGTGCTGCCCTCGAAGTTGACATCGCCGCCGTAGGTCACCACCACCGGGTGCGCGCCCGCGCTCAACGCCGACGTGCTGAACGAAGCCGATCCACCACTCAACGCTGCCGAACCGGCGGTCGCGCCGTCGATGGTGAAGGTCACCAGACCGGTCGGCGTGGGGCCGCCCAGCACGGGCGTGACGGTGGCGGTGAAGGTCACGCTCTGTCCAAACACCGATGGATTCGGCGTGGCTGTCACGCTGGTTGCCGACGGCGGCTTGTTCACGATCTGCGTCACGCTGCCGGTGCCGGCGTTGAAGTTGCCGTCGCCGCTGTAGGTCACTGAGACCGGATGCGAGCCGACGACGAGTGACGATGTGCTGTACGTCGCGCTGCCGCCGCTGAGCGCGACCGTGGCGACGTTGACGCTGTCGATGGTGAAGGTCACCGTGCCCGATGGGTTACCCGCGCCCGGCGCAGCGGCTGTGACCGTGGCCGTGAACGTCACCGTCTGCGAGATGATGGATGGATTGGGCGACGCCGTGACCGTCGTCGTCGAGTTGGCCTTGTTCACCGTTTGCGTGGGCAGCGCGCCCGCGCTCGCGTTGAAGCTGCCGTCGCCGCCGTACGCGGCCGACACCGTGTGCGGCCCGACCGCCAGCGCCGAGGTTGACACGCCGGCTGCGCCGCCACTAAGGGCCACTACTGTTGGCACCCCGTCGATCGTGATCGTCACCGAGCCGGTCGGCGTGCCCGCCCCCGGCGCACTGGCGGCCACCGTCACCGTGAAGGTGACACTCTGCCCGAAGACCGACGGATTGGCCGACGAAGTCACGCTCGTCGAAGTGTTGGCTTTGTTGACCACCTGGCTCAACGTGCCGGACGTGCTGCCGTTGAAATTGGCGTCGCCGCCGTACGCCGCCACCACCGGATGCGAGCCGACTGACAGCGACGACGTTGTAAACGCCGCCACGCCGCCGACCAGCGGTACAGTGCCCACCGGCGCGCCGTCGATGGTGAAGTTCACCGAACCGGTTGGCGTGCCTGCACCGGGCGCCGCCACCGCCACCGTCGCCGTGAAGGTCACGCTTTGCCCGAAGACGGACGGATTCGCCGTTGAGGTCACGCTCGTGGTGGTACTGGCCGGGTTGACCGTATGGCTTGCCCCGGCTGAAGTTGCGGCGTTGAAGAACGCGTCGCCGCTATACTGCGCCGTCAGCGTCCTGGCGCCCGGCGAGGCAAACGCGATGGTGCAGGCTCCCGCTGCCACGCTGGCCGAGCAGCTTTGCGTGCCGTCGGTGACCGTGATCGTGCCGGTGGGTGTGCCTGCGCCGGGCGGCGTGACGCTGAAGTTGATCGTCACGTTCTGGCCCACCACCGACGGATCCGGCGCATCCGACGTGATCGCCACCAGCGGCGTCGCCTTGATGATGCTGACCGGCGTCGTCGTCGTGAACGTGCCGAGCGAGTTGGCGGCCGTGACGACGGCCGTGTAGTTGCCCAGCGCGCCGTAGGTGTGCGCGGGGAATTGGCCCGCCCCCGTCGCGCCGTCGCCGAAATTCCACGTATAGTTCACGCTGCTGCCGGTCACGACCGTGGCGGTGAACTGCGTTGGGACGCCGAACATGGTCGGGCTGTTGTTGCCCGCGGCCAGCCCCGTAATCGGAATGTCGGCGATGGTGATCTTCACTGTCTTGGGCAGCGAGGCCAGCCCGTGCGCGTCGGTCACCGTCAACGTAAACGTGAGCACGGTGGGCGCGCCGGGCGCGGTGAAGGTCGTCACGCTCAGGTTCGGCGTGAACGTGACCGACGGCGTGCCACCGGTCTGCTGCCAGTAGTAGGTCAGCGGGTAGTGGTTATCAGGGTCGTTACTGAGACTGCCGTCCAGCGTGGCCGTTGAATTCAGCGAGAAGCCGGCATCGAAGGCGACGGCCACCGGGCGCTGATTCGTGATCGTCACCGACGTGCTGGCCGACTGACTGCTGACCGAGTTCGTCGCAGTGACGATGGCGGTATACGTCCCGCTCAGCGCGTAGGTGTGCGTCACGTTCGGCCCGTTCCCGATCGGGCTGCCATCCCCAAAGGTCCACGTGTAAACAATGTTCGTGCCCGTCGCCTGAGTGGCGGTGAAGGTGGTCACACTGTCCAGGCGCGTGGGACTGCTGTTGGCGGCGTTCAAGCCGGTGATCGGCACATCCACCACGGTCAACGGGGTGGTGGTGCTGCTCGGATTGAAATTGCCATCGCCGCTGTACGTGGCCGTCAGCGTGTGGCTGCCCAACACATTAAAGGTGAGGTTGCAGCTGGTAGCCGGCAGGGTCACATTGCAGCTCACAGTGCCATCGGTGATGTTGACAGCGCCGGTGGGTGTGCCGCTGCCCGGCGCGGCGGCCGCCACCGACACGGTGATCGGCCACGCCTGCCCGAACAGGGCGGGGCTGATTACGAGCATGCTCGTCGTCGAGTTGGCCTTGTTGACAGTGTGGGCGTGCGCGCCGGACGTGCTGCCATTAAAGCTGGCGTCGCCGCTGTACTGGGCCGTGATGTTGGCGTGCGTGCCCACCGCCAACGCCGAAGTCGTGAGCGTGGCAACACCGCCCGCGCCAACGCTGCCGCTGCCGATCGATACGCCGTTATCGAGGAATGTCACCGTGCCCGATGGGTTGCCCGCGCCCGGCGCGATGGCGCTGACCGTGGCGGTGAAGGTCACGCTCTGGCCGAACACCGACGGATTGGGCGCAGAGGTCAGGCTGGTGCTGGTGCTGCTCTTGTTTACCGTCTGAGTGGGCAACGAGCCGCTGCTGCCGTTGAAGCCGGCATCGCCGCCGTATGTCGCCGACACCGTGTGCGGCCCAACGGCCAGCGACGACGTGCTGTACGTCGCCACGCCGCCGCTCGACGCGACGACGAAAGGTGTACCGTCGATCGTGAATGTGACATTGCCGGTCGGTGTGCCGGCCCCCGGCGCCACCGCCGTCAGGGTCGCGGTAAAGGTCACGCTCTGTCCGAAGATCGACGGATTCACCGACGAGGCCACACTGGTGGTCGTGCCGGCTTTGTTCACCGTCTGCGTCGGCAGTGAGCCGGTGCTGGTGTTGAAGCTGGCGTCGCCGCTGTAAGTGGCCGAGACGGTGTGAGCGCCCACCGCCAGCGACGATGTACTGTACGTTGCCACGCCATTGACCAGCGCGACATTAACCGACGCGGCATCGATCGTGAATGTCACCGTGCCCGATGGGTTGCCTGCGCCCGGCGCGACCGCCGCGACCGTGGCGGTGAAGGTTGCGCTCTGTCCGAAGATCGACGGATTGGGTGCTGACGTTACCGTCGTCGCAGAATTGGCCTTGTTTACTGTGTGGGTGGGCAGTGATGCACTGCTGGTGTTGAAGTTCCCGTCGCCGCTGTAGGCGGCCGACACTGGATGCGCCGCCACACTGAGAGTCGTCGTGACGTAGGTTGCCACGCGACTGGCATTCAACGTCGCTACGACCGATGTGCTGCCGTCAAATGTGAAGGTGATCGATCCAGTGGGTGTGCCCGCGCCGGGCGCGCTCGCCGTGACAATGGCAGTGAAGGTCACGCTCTGGCCGAAGACCGACGGATTGGGCGCAGCGGTGACGCTGGTGGTGGTATCAGCCTTGTTGACGGTGTGCGCATAGGCGCTGGACGTGCTGGCGTTGAAGTTGGTGTCGCCGCCGTAAGTGGCGGTGATGT
>CAZKBQ010000037.1:0-3699 GCA_964550855.1 uncultured Anaerolineae bacterium | reverse complement strand
TGGGCGCAGAGGTGACGCTGGTGGTGGTATCAGCCTTGTTGACGGTGTGGGCATACGCGCTGGACGTGCTGGCGTTGAAGTTGGTGTCGCCGCCGTAAGTGGCGGTGATGTTGGCGTGCGCACCGACGCTCAACGCCGAGTAGGTCAGCGTGGCGACGCCGCTGGCGTTGACCGCACCGGAGCCGATCGACGCGCCGTTATCGAAGAAGGTGACGGAGCCGGTGCGCGTGCCCGCGCCGGGCGCCGTGGCCAGCACCGTGGCGGTGAAGGTCACGCTCTGGCCAAAGACCGAGGGGTTGGGCGCAGAGGTGACGCTGGTGGTGGTGTTGGCTTTGTTGACGGTGTGCGCGTAAGCGCTGGACGTGCTGCCGTTGAAGCTGCCGTCACCGCTGTATTGCGCAGTGATATTAGGATGTGCGCCGACGCTGAGTGCTGAAGTCGCCAGCGTGGCGACGCCGCTGAGATTTACGCTGCCGGTGCCGAGTGTGGTCGCGCCGTCGAAGAACGTCACTGTTCCTGAAGGCGTGCCCGCGCCCGGCGCACTGACGGACACTGTGGCCGTGAAGGTCACACTTTGGCCGAAGACCGACGGGTTGGGCGCAGACGTGACACTGGTGGTGGTGTCGGCTTTGTTGACGACCTGGTTCACCGTATTGGACGTGCTGCCATTGAAGTTCGTGTCGCCACTGTAAGCCGCCACGATCGGGTGAGTGGCTACCGACAAAGTGGATGTCACATACGTTGCCACGCGGCTGGCGTTGAGGGCGGCATTGACATTGATCCCGCCGTCGAACGTGAACGTCACCGTGCCGGTGGGCGTGCCCGCGCCGGGCGAGGTGGCCGTGACGATCGCCGTCAACGTGATCGGCTGGCCGAAGACGGTCGGGGTGGCCGAGGTCGCCAATCCGGTGGTTGTGTTGGCCCGATTGACCACCTGGCTGATCGAATTGGTGCTGCCGTTAAAGTTCGTATCGCCGCCATACGTCGCCGTGACCGGATGCGTGACGACGCTGAGTGTAGACGTGACGTAGGTCGCCGTGCGGCTGGCGTTGAGCGCCGCCGCGACGCTGACCCCGTCGATGGTGAACGTCACCGTGCCGGTGGGCGTGCCCGCGCCGGGCGAGGTGGCCGTGACGATCGCCGTCAACGTGATCGGCTGGCCAAAGACCGCCGGATTACTCGACGACGACAGCCCGGTGGTGGTGTTGGCCTTGTTGACGGTCTGGCTCAGCGATGCGGAACTGGGGGTGAAGGTGCTGTCGCCGCCATAGGCCGCGGCGATGGTGTGCGCGCCGACGGCGAGCGATGAGGTCGTGAAGGTGGCCGTGCTCGTCACCGTGCCCGCCGCGCTGAGCGTGCGTGTGAGACTGCTGCCGCCGTCGATCGTAAAGGTCACGGTGCCGGTCGGGCGGGTGCTTAAGCCGGGCAGGGCGCTGACGGTGGCGGTGAAGGTCACCGTCTGCCCGAAGACCGACGGATTGGCCGACGAAGCCAGCGTGGTCTGTGAGTTGGCAAGGTCGACGCGCGCGACGATACCGGGCGACGTGTCCAGCCCGAAGTAGAGGTTGTGGCGCACCGGATCGAGCACGGACGATAAGGGGTTGTCCTCGCCTGTGTTTAACGTTAGTGTTTGGACGGTCGTAAACGACGGTGACAGTTGCACCTTGGCAACCACGCCCGGTGCGGCATAGCCGCTGAAGTAGGCGTACCCATCGGTGGGATCGATCACCCCCGTGCTGATCTGCGTGATCGACGAATCGAATGGGCGAATGACGCCCACCCGGCTCATGCTGCCGCTGAGGTTGACTTTGACGATGCCCGCGGCCACCGGCACCGTGGCATCGCTATTGGTGCCAAAGTAGCCAAAAGCATTGGCGGCGTCGATCACGGATCCGCTGACGGCCAGGCCGAGGAAATTTTCACCGGGATTCAATGTGAGGCTGGCGGTGCGGGTGAAGGTTGGCGTCAGCGAGACTTTGACAATGTGCCCGGCTGAAGCGGACAGATCGGCCGCGCTGAAATAGGCCAGCCCGTTGGTCGTATCGATGATGGCCGACATCAGCATGTCTTCGCCTGGCTGCAGCGTGATGGCGCTGTTGTAAGTGGGCGCGCTCGCGCCGTTGAGGTTGATCTTGGCAATGCTTGCGGGCGCCAGATCAGACGTGCCAAAGTACGCAAAACCGCGTGCCGGATCAATCACGGCCGCTGACAGGAAATCGATGCCGTCGGGCAGCTGAACCGAGCCGACGTAGCCGAAGGAACTTGGACTGGTGTTGATCTTGACGACAAAGGCGGGCAAATTGTAACTACCAAAATAAGCGTAGCCGTGCACGGTATCGATGGCGCCCGAATACAGATAGGTCTCTCCAGCGGGCAGCGTCAGCGCGCCCACCCGCGTGAAATCGGACAACCGCACCTTGACGACGTAGCCGTCCAATGTGGACAAATTGGTGGCGGCGAAGTAGGCAAATCCATTGGCGGCGTCAATCACCGCCGAGCTCAACAAGTCTTCGCCGGCATTGAGCGTCAGGCTGATGGGCGTCACGCTAAACAGCGGCGAGCGTCCGGCCGGGGTGGGCACAGCGCTGTCTGACCTGAGATTCAATCCGTTCAGGCCTGCGGCCGGGGTCGCAGTATCGATGCTGCTGGATGCCTTACCCGCATACTCAACGGCATTTGGGCGGTTGGTGGTGGTGTCGAGCAGGCCGTCGCCGGTCAACGGCGTGCCGCCGCCCAGCAGGAACAGTCGTCCGCCGGTGCTCAAGCGCACCACGGCGGGTGCCCGGATGTCGAGCGAGCCGACACGCATCATCGAGCGTGGGGTCAATAACAGGCCACTGGCGACTTTGACGGCGCCATTCACCACCAACGCTCCGCCGCTGCCGTCCAGGGTGCCGGAGAGCATGATCAGATCGCCTTGAACATGCAGAGGCCGATCGAGCCGCAGCGTGCCCTTAAAACCGTCGTCCAGTTGCAGACTGGCGATGTTGCCCGCGAAGTCTGCATCCACCGACATGTCGCCCGCTGACGCAGGGATACGAACAATGTCGGTTAAAGTGGGCACGCGCCCCGCGGCCCAGTTGGCGGCGTTGCTCCAGTGTCCATCCCGACCCGCGCCCGTCCACACTATCGGCCCGCTGGAGGTTGACTGCCCGAAGGCAATCGTCGGCATAGCCAGCAGCAGGGCTATTGCGAGCAGAATCATCAGGCCGCTCATCGTGCGGCGGCCGGAGGTGAATGTCCGATCAGGGTGACTATGGCTGGCGTTCATGACTGCTCCTCCATGTGCATAAATGTGTGATGCAGGCTCGCTGTGATTCGGGCCGGGGGTGAATCCAGCTGTGAGGCAATAACTAGATTCTAATGATTTTGCAGGGTGGGGGCAATAGTCAATTTACTACGATTTTATATGACATATGCCCTGAAAGTTGGTCTTGGCGGACACAGCCAGCCCGATCGGTGGTGCCGCGCGATCGGGTGACGCGATGCGGCAGGGCCACGTAAGTGGCGATCATCGATCGGGTGCGGTTTGATCTGGGTTGGTTCGAAGAAAACGACGAGCAGCCGTCGAGGTGATCGGCTGCTCGTTGCTAGTGGGTTGGCGTTTCAACTGCTTTAAAGATTATTGCCCTCGGCGGGAGTCGAACCCACAACCATCTGATCCGAAGTCAGGCGCTCTATCCATTGAGCTACGAGGGC
>CAZKBQ010000036.1:10767-48873 GCA_964550855.1 uncultured Anaerolineae bacterium | reverse complement strand
CGGGGGGTGTGTGCCGCGGGCTGGAGGGGGCGCGCACGCGGCGGCCGCGCGCGGCCACGCTGCTGCTGCTGGGGGCGGTGGCGCTGGTGCGCGCCGACGGGCTGGTGCTGGCCGGGCTGGCGGCCGGGGCGGCGCTGCTGCTGACAGCCGATCGGCGGCGCGTGCTGGCCTTCAGCCTGTTGATGTTGAGCCTGCCGCTGGCGCACGAAATTTGGCGTATAATGTATTACGGCGACGTGCTGCCCAATACGGCGTATCTCAAGGTCTTGAACTGGGATTGGCGCTTGAGCGCGGGTGTGCAGGATGGGCTGAAGTTCGCGCTGGGGTACAGTCCGTGGCTGCTGGCGGCCGCCATAGGCGCGGCCCGGTCAAGATCAAGCGAACGGCTGGCGGTGCTGGGCATCGCGGTGGGCCAACTGGCGTGGGTAGTGGTCATCGGCGGCGATGCGTTTCCGGGCAATCGCTTTTTGGTGCCGGTGCTGCCGCTGGTGCTGGCGGCGGGACTGGCCGGCTGGGAGCAGATCGCCGATCGGATGACATTGCGGGTCGCCGGCCTGATCGTCGGGCTGGCGCTGCTGCCGTTGATGGTGCCGGGCTATTTCAATGTGTTCGTATCGGGCGGCGGCTACAACGCCGATAACCTGCGGGTGGGGCTGTGGCTGCGGGCTCATTATCCGCCCGAGGCGGTGGTGGCTGATGCGGCGGCGGGCTCGGTGCCGTACTTTTCGGGGCTGGGCGCCGTTGACCTGCTGGGCAAGTCCGACCCGGTGATCGCGCGCGAGGCGGCCGTGCCGGGCAATGCGCGGCCGGGACACAATAAGTATGACTACGAATACTCGCTGGGGGTGCGGCAGCCCGATCTGGTGGTGCTGCCCTATCGGGGGCCGGTGAGCGAAGCGGCGCTGCAGCCGTTGAAGACGGGCGAGGCGTCGTGGGTGGCCGATTTGTATCTCAGCCCGATTTTGCAGCAGCATTGTCTGGGGCACGTGGTGCACACCTCGGCGCTGCAGGCGGTGGTGGGCTGTGACTGGTCGCGTTACGTTGAGCGCGGCCCCTAAGGGGTGCTAGTGAGGCGGCCCGTGAAGAACTTGCGAGATTTCCGGGTGGAGTTGCTGGCAGTACTGGTGGTGGCGCTCGGTGTGCTGCTGATTGTGGACTGGACGCCCATCATGGCGGAGGTCGATCACCTCATCATCGAGACCGCCAGCCATCTGACGCCGGCGACCTTTGTCGGGGGGATGTTGATTGCAGGCGGGTTGGCGTTTGTGGGCTGGCGGGTGCGTGTGCGGTTCCTGAGCTCGCGCTACTGGCGGGCGACGGTGTGCCCGGTGTGCGGCAGCGCCATTCACCGCGTACACCGCAGCCTGTGGGATAAGGTGGTGAGCAAGGTGTTTTTGCCGCACGCGCGGCGCTACCGGTGCGAGAACGAGCAGTGCAGCTGGTCGGGGCTGCGCAAGGCGCGGCACCGCGAGGTGATGGGCGCAGAGTGGAACGTGACGAGTGATGAGTGATGAGTGATGAGTGATGAGTAATGAGTAATGAGTAATGAGTAATGAGTAATGAGTGAGGTCGGTGGGGGTGTTGTCGCGCCGGCTAACCACGAAATATACGAGGCACCCGAAAAAACGTTCCCACCTCGGTGCGCGGAGGTGGGAACGTTATCTGTCTGAGGGCGGCCGGCGGATGTGAAGTCGGCCGTTCAACAGCTGAAGTTTACTTGCGGCGGCGGCTGACGATGAGGCCGACTGCGCCGAGGGCCAGCGCCACGGTGGCGCCCAGGATGAGCAGGGCGGTGCTGTTCTGCGCGGGGCGGGCGCTCAGCGAGTCGAGGGTGACGGCCAGCGGGCCGAAGGTCCAGCGGTAGTCTTCAATCTCGCCGTTGAGCACGCCGGTGGTGTCAGGCGCATTGCACTGCCCGGTGCCGGGGCAGATGCGGAATCGCGCATAGAACGACTGGCCAAATGTCTGGGAATCTGGTATGTCAAAGGCAGCTCCGAAGTAGGGGCCATTATATGTCAGCGCATAATCGTTGAAGATCTGCTCTCGGGTATCAGCGAAGTCGCCGTCACCATTCCAATCGATCCAACCATTCAAGCGGCATGGAGTGGGGATGGTAGTGCAGCCTGCCACAACGAAATCAACGTGGCCGCCACCCACACCGGCCACCCAGTTGGGGTAGAGCACAGAAGGCGAAACTCCATCTTCGTCATCCACCTCGCCAGGTATCGTAGTGTTATCATCGCCTGAGGTTGCTGTGCCGGCGCTGATATCCGGTTGTGCAGCCGGGTCGAGATCAACATCTGAGCCCAAGCGAAGACCCTGGGGTATATGATTCGCATTAACAATGCTCGCGGGATATTGCACTGGCCCACCCTGTGCGGCGCCGGGCAAGTCGCCATACTCACGGAAATTATCGGCGTCAAAAAAGTCAATCGCCACATCAACGCCTGCAGTGACTGTCCCGTCAATTATGGCCTCGATGGACGTGACCGCGGCAAAATTCGCACCGGTGCCACCGCCGATTGTCCAGCCGTTGCCGGGGCCGAATGGCACAAAGAAGTCAACGTGCGCGGGGAAGTTGATGCCGCCCGGCAGGTTCAGAATGTATTGTGACCAGTTGGCTGTCGTGCTATATATGCGGAAGGTCACGCGGGCGGGTGTATCGTCATTCACGACTTCAAAGTCCAAGCCGTCATTGGTCCCCCCGCCGGTGAGATCAGCCGTAAGCCCTTGGTTATTTACCGTAGGTTGTGCATCCACACCATCCCAACGCAGAAGTAGGGTCGACTTTACGCCGTTATCCTGATTAAAGTTGAGGCGATTCGTGTTGGAGCCGTCGATGTTTGCTGTGGCGCCACCCGCACCACTCACCCAAGTCAGCACCGCTTCTCGATCACCGCCAAGGGGCGAGCCAGCGGCATCGATGGCGCTGGCAGTTGTGGGGCCAGTACTGAACACCGATATGCTCAAGGTGCCAACATCGAAATCGTCGATCTGAAGTGCCGCTGCCAGCACAACACCGGCGATGGTCAACAGTGCGGCAGTGCTAAGGGCGATAGCTAATAACTTGGAACGATGAGCAAATCGAATGCGTTTCATTGCTTCTTCCTCCTCTGGAAATTGACGTGACGATTTGAGTTATGGGGGCGTACTCGACGTTAACTAACTGTCGCGTGTCAGTGCGTTTCAGTTCAATCCAAAAGTGCGCAGTTCGGTTAGAATTCTGTGCTTTTTGGTTGGCGCGATCTGACAAATTGAGATTTCAGATTTTAGATTGGAGATTGCAGATTGCAGATTCAAGTAAGATTGTAGATCGCAGATTTGAGGTTGGAGCCGGTTGGAGTTTGAAGATCGGTTTTGGGGGGACGGCCAGATATGGGGGTGATTGACGGGCCGCTAATGGGTTGAAGTTTCAGTCGGGTTTAGTTAGGTTCCAGTTAAGATCCCCTTAGGATGGATACACATTGAAGCGTCGAATGGCAAACGGAGTAACCCCCAGATATGGAGATCGAGGTCGCAGATTTTTGATTTTAGATCGCAGATTCAGTGGTGATGAAGGCGGAGCGCAGCGCCAAGGGCGACACCCAGTACAAAGCAAAATACGATGATGGCGGCGAGGATCATGAGGGAGGTGAGGGCGCTATCGGGGCCGGATGGGACGCTGCGCGCCGACAGGCTGTTCACCCTCACGGCCAGTTCGCCGGTCGTGAAGAAGCGCTGCGGTGTCACCAGCCCGCTCCACGTGTTGACGGCCGTCAATACGTAGAACCGGTACTTGACGGTGAGGCCGGAATTGTCGGGCATGCGGCACCGCCAATAACTGGCGCCCGGGCAGGTGATGGCGTCGGCGTAGTCGCACATGGCGTGGATACCGTTGCCGGCGTTGGGCGGATTGGTCAAATCGTTGCCGTCGGTGGAATACTGCAGCCAGACTTTCTCGCCCACCTGCGTATCGGAGCACACGCCGAATGAGTAGTAGTTGCCGCTTTGATGCCAGTTGGGGCCGTCGTGAAAGTAGAGGGCAGAGGCGGCGTAAGCGGCCCCGATCGGGGCAACCAGCCCGAGCAGAACGCCCGCGGCGGCCAGCAGCCGGGTCAATCGACGGGATGAATGTGCCATGCTGTCACCTCGTTCGCAGCCGGTCATGCGCCGTCTGCAGCCTGCCGGGCTGCCGCCAGTACCCGATCGAGGTGGCGCAGAGCGTAGCTCATGCGGCTTTTGACGGTGCCGATGGGGCAGTCCATGATTTCGGCGATTTCGGTGTACGACAGATCGTGCATGAACGTCAACTCGATTACGGCCCGATGGTTGGCCGACAGCCGCTCGAGCGCAACACGAATCTCATCAGCCCGCCAGGCGTGCGCCAGCGCTTCTTCGGCAGTGTCGTCGGCCACGGTTTCGGCCAGATCGTCCAGCGCCACGGCGGGCCGCCGACGACGCAGCCACGACACAGCCTGATGATGCGCGATGCGCAGCAGCCAGGTCTTGACGCGGGCTTCGGCGCGGAACCGATCGGCCCCCTGCCACGCCGCCAGAAAGACTTCTTGCAGCAGGTCTTCGGCGACGGCTGGCTCGTTGACCAGATGCAGCAGATACCCGTACACGGCCGCACTGTACGACTGGTACAGCTCATCAAAGGCGCGCTCGTCGCGCGCGGCCACTTGCCGCACCAGTTGATGGTCGGCGTCGAGCCGGGTGAGGGCCGCTGAATTCGCGCTCATAGATATAGTCGTTCCGGCCTGATGCGTAGTTCGAGCTTCATTGTAGGCCAGTTTGGCGCGGCTGGCAATGGCGCGACGGCCGATCAAAAAAAGACCTCAAAGGCCGGGATGGACCTTTGAGGTCTTGAACTGCTTGATAGAGAATGAGGCGCTTACGCTCTGGCGAATCGCCGCCGCAAGATGAGGCCGGCGGCCGACATGGCCGCGACGAGGGCGACGGCGGCGAGCAGCAGCGCCCAGTTGAACGGCTGAGCCTGAGCGGTAAGTTCGCGCATGGTCACGGCGGTGGGATCGTTGCCGCGCTGATTGGCAGCTACCAGCGGTGTACCACTCAATTGCAGGGTGCTGGCCGTCCAGCGCAGGCCCACGTTGCGGCCCAGCTGCACCACCGGGTTGGCATTCACCGCCGATGTGGGATTCCAGCAGGCCGTGTCGGGCGAGCAGGCCAGATTGGGCGCGCCGCCGCCATCGATCGCAAAAACGGCGATCTGGCGCAGGTTGTAAATGGCGTCGCAGCCGCCGCCCGCGTCGATGGGCAGGGTGACCTGCCAGTTGCCGCTGCCACCGGGCGCGACAAAGTAATCATAGTAATCCGAGCACTGGGTGTTGCCATCGGCCAGGGTGGCTTTGCCGAAGGGCGCGTTGGTGTCGCCGCGTCCGTGACTGACGATGACGCCGGTGCCGGTGCCGCCGGAGATGGCTGCGCCGCCGAGTGCGCCTTCACCCCAAGCTTCAACATCGGCGCCCAGGCGATAGGCGTAGGCGTCCGCGTCATTTACATTGGCCGGCGTGACGCTGCCCCACCAGTTGTGACGCGCATTGATGGTGCCGCCTCCGGCCGTGATGCCGGTGCCAAAGTTGCTGAAGTTGTTGGCATAGGCAACGGTGGTGCCCGCCGTCGTCAGGAAGACAGCGTTACCATTGGCGTTGACGGCGTTGCCCTTGACGGTCAGCGTCCCGCCGTCGTTCTGGAACACCGGCGCTGAGCCGCTGCCGGTCAGAGTCAAATCGCGCACAAGCACTGTGCCGCTGGTGACAACCAGTGCCGCGTTTGTCAGCGCTCCGGCACCGGTGTGGTCGAGCAAAGTGACATTCTTGCCGATGGTCACGCTGCCGTTCACGGCATCGATGAGGCGAACGACGCCGCCGGCGGCGACGGCATTGTAGGCCGTGTTCAGGTCGGTGTAGCACGGGCTGTAGCCGGTGCAGGCGGCGCTACTGCTGCCAACGTACACGGTGGTGGGCGCGCCGGTGACGGTGAGATTGACCGACTTGAAGTTCTCCAGCGTATCACAGGTACCGCCGCCGACGGTGGAACAGTCGGTGCCGCTGTACTGCCGCACGGCGATGATCTTGACGCCGCTGGCCACGGCGGGCACGGTCACAGCGGATGAGAAGGTGTCGCCGAAGACGGCGGCGCTGGTATCGTTGGTGTAGAAGAAGAAGTTGCCGTAGCCGGTCACGGCGGGGCAGCTGCCCGCGCCTTTGGCAAAGACCACGCCTGCCACAGAGTTAAGTGTGGTGAAGTTGACGTTCCAGGCTGCGGCATCGGCGCTGGCGAAGTAGAAGCAGAAAGCGGTGGCCGTGTTGATGGCGTCGTAGCTGCCTTCAAAGGTGACAGAAGTGCCGATGGCGGCAGACGCGGGAGTGACGGTAAAAGTGCTGAGGGTTGAAGGCGCGGCCAGTGCAGCGCCGGCCAACATCAAGACGACAGCCAGAGCCGTCGCCGCAACGAACAATCGGGATTTCATGATTTCCTCCAGGATAAGAATAAATTGTCAGCAATAAACGAATAATCGATGGACTGCCAGATCAGGCTCCGATCATCCTCCTTCCGATGGTGAGAGACGGCCAGAGACGGGCTAATAACATGAGGCTGTAGCCCGCCACCAAGCTGGTGATCAACAGGGCGAGCTGAGCCGGCAGAGCGTCCAACCCGTTGCCGATGACGCTCTGGCTGATGATGGGGTTGCCGTCTGGAGTAACGGCTTCGATAAGATAAGTATAAACTTGCCCGGGCAGCGGGGATAAATCTGTGACGGCATAAGCAACCTGCTCTGGCCGGGCGGCGACTTCACGAATAAGTTCAAATTGAGTGCTGCCTGCGGGTGCGCGATAAACACGGAAGGCGCTGGCACCCTGGCCCTGAATGTGCCACTCGACGGCGAGGCCGGGCTGCACGACCAGCCACAGGACGCACAGCAAGACTACTGCCGTGACGGTGCCCCATACCCAGGACAACCGCAACCCGATTGAGTTGCGCGGCCTTTGGGTCTGCACTCGCGCCAGAAGCGCGGCTCGCACCGCGGGTGATGGGGCAGGTTGGGGTCGGGCGGCCACGGCCTGACGCGCCTGACGCAGCGCGGAGAGTTGTTCCTGCCGGGCGGGATCGGCGCGCAACCACTCTTCCACCACGCGCGTTTCTTCCGGCGTGAGCGTGTGGTTGAGGTACCACGGCAATAATTCGGCGGGCCGTTGCGACGGCGATGACATCTTTGATCGATCCTCTGACAATTCTGATTATGCGGAACTGCCTGTTTATTGGTCGTGCCGAACGGTAAAAAGGTTCAAGTGTATCAAAATTGGTGGCAGGTGTGTGGCGATTGTTACGATCTGGCGGCACAGACGGCGTCGAACAAACCGCACAGCCACCTATGACGTGGCGCGCAGCACAGCAGGCCAGAAGGAATCGTCGGGCAGGAAGTGCAATCGGGCCGTGGGGACCGCCGTGACCAGGCTCAGCACCCGGTCGATAAGGCGCGGCGTGCGGATCGGATCGAGAGGGATGATCGGCACACTGGTGAGCAGTTCGGCGGCTGCCTGGGCCACGGGCATGGCTTGCACCACCACCTGTTTGCTCTGTACCAGCCGCAGCAGGGCGGTCAGCGGAGCATATTCGGGGCCGGCCGGCAGCACCTGAGTGGGATTGGAGAACGGCGTGGCATGGATGCGCCAGCCGTCGTCCCAGTCGTGGATGGGCGTCAGCACCACCAGGTCATCGTTGAGCACGCGCGCTCCGGTGGAGACGCGAGCGGCGGTTGTCTTGCCGCTGCCCGAGTGCCCAAAGAAGGCATAGCCACGGCCGTTGCGAACCAGCCCGGCCGCGTGCAGCAGCAGGCCGCCGGCGTCGAAGGCGAGCAGTGCCACGGCAGTGCGCAGAACATACTCTATGGCCGCGACTGGCTGAGCGAGCGTCAGGCGGAAGCGGGCCTCGTTCCGATGGGGGGCCAAACTGCCCGTACAGCGAGGGTCGCTGAAGTGCAGCACGCCCGCATCAAACCGGATCGGATAGTCAATCATGGATGTGTCGCCGGGCACAATGTCGAAGTGGATGTGCAAGCCGGCAGGCGCAGTGGCGAGGAAGGCCTGGTAGCGGCGGCGAAAGTGTTCCACCAGTGCGGCATCGTCGGCGGACAGGGTGAGTGGGCAGGCGCCGATGATGAAGGCGCAGGTGGATGGAGCCACGGACAAGTTCACTTTCGCCAGATCAAGATAGCGGCGACCGCGAAAGCGGCGGCCAACAGCAAATAAGGTAAAGGCGAGGCTTCGGCTGTGACTTGGACTATACCCTGCGCCGTGGCCGCGCCGCTGGTTTCCACGTCTTCCAGCCGGTAATAGTAAGTGCGCCCCGCCATGACGCCGGTGTCGGTGAAGGCGTAGGTGCCACCGACCAGCGGGTCGGGTGAGGCCGGGATGAGGTCTGTATTGACTTTTTGGAACGGGCCGCTTTCGGTATCGGCGCGGTACAGGTTAAAGCCGGCTGTATTGAGCTCAGTGGCGGTGCTCCACTCCACGGTGACGACGGTGGGCACGACGCGGGGCAGGAGCAGCCCCAGCCCGATGGCGACGGCAGCAGCGAGCACGGTCAACACGATGGGGCGCAGACGCGAGGCGGCCATGCAGGTGATTCTACCACGAATGGAAACGATGGCGATAGAGTGGAGCGTGAGACAAGGTGAGCGAGCAGGAGAGAAAGCGCCGGGCGGCACGCGACAAAGATGCGCCACCCGGCCGACATGATCTCCTCACGCGCGCGTCCTGCGACGCGCCGCGCGGCGCGCCACGATGATAAGTGCACCCGTGCCGATGGCGCCACCCAGCCCGACGAACCACGTCGTGGTTGAGGGGGCACCGGCAGCGCTGAGCGCGCGGGTGGTGACGGCGGTAGGGCTGCTTAGATTCTCAGGTGAAGAGGTACCGGAATTGTAGATGAAGTCTGCTATGTTGTTGTCCGTATCAACGCCATTCTTATGGCCACCGGCGTTGGATAGCGTATTGGGTAACCGGGCGTAACTCTGGTCTATGCTTGTTGTGGTCGGGGTGATGATGGTCCCTTCTTTATAGGCGCTGCCTGTACTCATTCCTACCTGGTCAATGATGACATTGGCAGCATCCAGCAATGCCAGCCCGCCGTCATCGGTTATTCCCGTTGAGTACGATTGATTGTAGGGTGTTACACCAGAGTAGCCGTTGGCAGCCGTATTGGCCAGCAGGTAGTGTTGATATGGCTGAAGGGTTACGCCGGCGCTGATAGTAACTCGGGTACCGACGGTTCCTGCATTATTGCTGGCATTCAATTTCCAGCCGCCGATGTTGACCGGCACCGCACTCAAGTTGTAAAGCTCCACAAACTCGTCGTTGCCGCCGGACGGGCCGCGCGTGCGAAACTCGCCAATGACCACCGTTGTCGATACAGCCCGTGCATGTCCGCTGGCAGACAAGACCACGACCAACACCAATGTCAGCGCGAGTAGCATTTTCGCGAGTCTCATGAAACACCCCTCTCGTGAAAGTTGACTCGATCGACATCATTCTACCAAAACAACGTTCTTTTACACAAGAGCCAAAATAGACCCGACTGCCATTTGCTTACGCAGTGGATCGAAATAAAAACAGCCAGACTCAGAATATCCAGCGGCATCAGCCAGCCGTCGCCACGTCCACTTCCACCACCACGCCCGGCACATCGTCGCGGTTATACAACCGGCACTGACCGCCCGTGCTCCATACCAGCGCGGCCACCATGGGCAGACCCAGCCCCATGCCGGGTTGCTGGCCGGTGAAATACTTTTCCACCTGAAAGTAGGGCTGCCAGACTCGCGCCAGTTCCTCCGTCGGCAGCCAGCGACCGTCGTCGACAAAGCGCAGCCGCACCCGGCCGCCATCCAGCATCACGGCGTTCACGACCACTCGCGGCTGCTGCCGCGGATGAAATTTGCGGGCATTCTCCAGCAGTTCCCGCGCGATCAATTCTGTGGCGTTGAGCGAGAGCGCAAGGCGCAGACCGGCCAGAGTCGAATCGAGCGTGACGCCCACTTCTGGCACGCCCACTTCGGTGCGCACCAGTTCAATCAACTCCGGCAGTCGCGTCAACTCAAAGCCGCCGGCATGACCCACCGCGCCGGGCGCTTCCAGAAAACGAATAATGTCGTCGATCTGGGCGCTCAGGCGGCGAGCGCCGTAACGCACACTGCCGGCCGCCTCGGCTATTTCTTCCGGCGTCAGCTGCGGTGTATGTTCGGCCAGCAGGTCGGCCCCGGCCAGCAAGGCCATCAACGGCGTGCGCAATTTGTGCGAGACGAGCGCGTGAAACGTCCACATCTCCTGCTGCTGGCTGATTTCGGCGGTCACATCACGCAGCCGGATCAGCCGGCGTGCGGATACGCCGCCCGGCGCTTCCAGGATGGTAACCGCCAGCCACAGGGCCGGCGCGTGTGGCGACTCGGGCCGCACCAGCCAGCGCTCGCGCAGCAGATCGATGGGCGTCTGGCGCGGCCAGCCGGCCCAGGCTGAGGCCGGCTCGCAGTTATACTGCGTCTGCGCCAGCGGCAGAAACGGCAGCCCGATTGCGCTGTCGATCTCGGACGGCAGCCCCAGCAGGCGCAGCGCCTGGGCGTTGGCATATACCAGCTCATCGGCCGGCGTCACCAGCAGGTAACCATCCAAGGCCTGATCGACCACCCACTCGAACTGAGCGCGCTCGGACAGCAATTTCCGGTAGCGATTGAGGCGGGTGATGGTGCGCACCCGCGCGCGCAGCTCGGCCCGATCGAACGGCTTGGAGATGAAGTCATCCGCGCCGGCATCGATGCCGGCCAGCCGAGACTCACGGTCGTCCAGCGCGGTCACCATGATGACGGGCACCTCGGCCAACTGCGGATCGGCGCGCAGGCGGCGGCAGACTTCAAAGCCGTCCATGCCCGGCATCATCACATCGAGCAGGATCAAGTCCGGCATGTGCAGCGCGGCTTTGGCCAGCGCTTCGGGGCCGTCGGCGGCCAGCTCCAGCCGGTAATCAGGCAAAGCCAGCAGCGCACGCAGCGTCTCGCGCCCGGCCGGTGTGTCATCGACAATCAGGATAGTGGCAGTCATGGCCGGCTCAACTGTTCCGCGACCGCGCGGCCGAGGTCGCGCAGGTTCAGTGGTTTGCTCAAATAGCCCGACGCGCCCGCTGCCAGGCAGCGCTCGCGCATGCCGGTCATGGCGTGCGCGGTTACGGCCAGAATGGGCACGTGGGCCAGATCGGGCGTGGCGCGCAGCCGGCGAATGACTTCCAGCCCGTCCACCTCCGGCATCTGCAGGTCGGTAACAATCAGTGCCGGCCGATCGGCCTGTGCGGCCCGCAGCGCTTCCTCGCCGTTGGCGGCCACGGCGACCCGATAACCCTGCCGTTTGAGGAACAATTCAAACATCGAGGCGCTCTCCGCGCTGTCCTCGGCGACGAGAATCAACGGGGCCAGCTGACCGATCGGGGTGGACGCCGAATCCGGCCGGACGACGGTTTCAGCCGGCGTGTCCGATACGTCGTGAGCGATTTCGAAAGTGCCCGCCCACGGCAGGCCGACGGTGAACTGACTGCCGCGGCCCGGCTCGCTGTGCACGGTTACCGTGCCGCCGTGCAGCTCGGTCAGGCGCGCCACCAGCGCCAGCCCCAGGCCGCTGCCCTCGTACTGGCGCGTGAGGCTGCTATCGATCTGGACGAAAGGTTTGAAGAGATAGGGCAGCTGTTCGGGTGTGATGCCGATGCCGGTGTCCCAGACGGTCAGGCGCAGCTGCGCGGCTTCGGGCGCGGCCGCCACGTGCAGGCCCACGCGCCCGCCGTCCGGCGTAAACTTGACGGCGTTGCTCAGCAGATTCACTAAGATCTGCTTGAGACGGCGCGGGTCGGCCAGCAGAGTGGCGCCCGCCGCGTGATTCTGATAGTCCACGGCCAGCCGACGGTGGTCGGCGGCGGCGCGGATGACCTGTACGCTGGACGCGCAGATCGGGTCCAGCGCCACCAGATCGGCTTGCAGCTGCAGGCGGCCCGCTTCGATCTTGGACAGGTCGAGAATGTCGTTGATGAGCGCCAGCAGGTGGCGGCTGCTGTCGTCGATGATGTGCAGCGAACTGCGCTGATCGCCCGTCAGCGCACCCTGTTCACCTTCCAGCAGGACCTCGGTGAGGCCCAGAATGGCGTTGAGCGGCGTGCGCAGTTCGTGGCTCATGTTGGCGAGGAATTCGTCCTTGAGGCGCGCGGCGCCCGCCAGCTGCTCATTGGCGGAGCGCAATTCAGCGGTCTGTTCGGCCACACGTCGGGCGAGTGCGGCGCGCTCGTCGGCCAGTTCGCGCTCGCGGCCCTGCACGGCTTCTGCCATGCGGTTGAAGTCTTCGGCGAGGCGGCCCAGTTCGTCGCGGCCGGGATGCCAGGCGCGCTGGTTCAGGTCGCCGGCGGCCACGGCCTGTGTGACGCGCGTCAAGTGCCGGATGGGACGGGTAACGACGACAGCCACGCCGAAGGCCACCATCGCGGCGGCCAGTGCAGCCAGCAGCACCACAGGCTGCAACACCTGGGCGGCGTGCTGCGAATCTGCATCGGCCTCGGCAAAGTCGCGCACCATCACGATGTGCCAGCCCAGCTGGTCGATGACGGGTGCCGTGTGTTCCATACCGCTTACGGCCGCTGCGCTGACCAGGCTGTCAACGTCCAGAAATGGAAGACGTCCGAATTCAACGGCGGTGTCCCGACTCAATTGCTCGATCGCATTCCAGGTGGCGTCCGGCAAAGCCGTCAGCACGCCGTAGGCATCCATGATCCAGCCGTTGGACAGCAGCAGATAGCCGCGGCCGGTGGCACTGAAGCGGGTGCGGCTGATCAGGTCGGTGTAAGGCGTCAGCGCATAGGTGGCGCCGAGGATCCCCACCACTTCAGCGGACTGGTGGGCGCGCACCGGCACGGCCAGCTGAATGGCGGTGGTGTGATATTGCGCGTCGAAGTAGGGCTGGCTGATGCCCACGCCGCCGGCCCCATTGCGCCAGGCCTGCTGCCACCACGCGGTGTCGGCCAACAGTACGTCAGGCAGCCGGCGCGTGGTCGCCACCAGCACGCCGTACCGGTCGGTGAGGGTCAATTCGAGCGGGGTGACAAACCGCGTGCTGAATTCTTTGAAGTCTTCGGCAATGGGGTTGATCAGGCGATCGACGATGAGTGGATCGTCGTCGGGAGCAGCGCGCCAGTGCTCGGCCAGCCGATTGAGCCGCGCGGCCCGATCGGCTGCTGTTTCGCCCGGTGGCGATTCAGCATTGGCCGCAGCCACGCGGTCCTGCAGCGGCTGCGACAGGGTAAAGGCCTGCAGCTCGTCGAGCTGGGCGTTGAGCAGTTCGCCCAGCGCCAGCGCCGCGCCGCGGGCGTGCAGTTGCAAATCATGACCCTCATCGTCGAGGTTCTGAGCGATGAGGATGCGGGCCGCGACGAGCAGCAGCACGCCCACGATGACCAGCGTCGCCACGAAGAAGGTGGCGGTGAACTTGACGCGCAGCGATAAATCGCCGACGCGCCGCCAGACAGAGCGCGGGCGAGGCGGGCCGGTGGGCATGCCGCGATTATAGCAGACGGTTGCTGGCGGGCGATCAGCCCTTGTCGCCGCTGCCGGCTGCCTTGGCGCGGGACTTGCGGGCCGGGCGCGGCGTAAACACGTAGTCGAGCCGGTCGTAGCCGAAGTGGCGGGCCACCTCGGGCGTGACGGGCCAGCGGCCGATGACCATTTCGTAGAAGTACTGATAATTGACGCCGATCTTGCGGGCGGTGGCCGCAATGGTCATCTGATCCTGTTCCATCTGGCGCTTGATGATTTTGACCAACTCAGCATTGGTGATGATGGTAACTTCTCGCATGACGATCACCTCGCATGTATGAGTTGCCTCTATTGTACACCGAATACGGCCGAAAATGTCAATGAGTTTTTGGCGGCGCGGGCGCCCTCAGTAGCGCTCCTGCAGCGCCGCCGACCGGTCGGTTAGTAGATATGGATACACCGCCGCCGCCGGCGGACGGCCGAAAGATCGCGCGGGGCGCGAAAAGGGCGCAGGCGGGAAGACGCCTGCGCCCCGGTCGATCGAAGGGCGACTGACGCGCGGCCGCGCGTCTACTTGATGGGCGCGAACTTGCGGCGCAGATCCAGCTTGGGATCGATGGTCACTTTGCCGTCGGCGGCCACACTGATGATCCACACCGGCGCGTATTCGTGCCAGATGCCGTGCGGCCCGGCTGCGGCGGCGACGAGTTCGCCGTTGGCGTCCGTCGTCTGCGGCCACTCGATGGTGCCGTTGGTGCGCGCCGGGATCAGCCAGTAGTCGCCGGTGCGATAGTTGCCTTTGGGCTGAAACTGCACCTGCAGGCCCGCCTCCAGATTGATCCAGTCGGAGTCGGTTGTGCCTTCGCTGATGGGCATTGCGCCGTCCTGCAGGTGCTGATCCTCGGTCTCAGCCTGATCCCAGCGGCGCACTTTCTTCGGCGTGTCCTTGTCCCACGCTTGCGGCGAATCCAGATACAGTGCGCCGTTTTCCACGCGGACGATCTTGACCAGCTGGCCGGGTTGGGCGTGCAGCTCATCGGCGTCGGACGCGATCTCGATCCACTGCCCGGCGGCGAAGCCGCGCGCCGGCTCAACGATCAATCCGCCGTCGTCGGTGTTGCCCAGCCAGGCCGCCGCGATGGAGCCGTTGTCGCGCGACCACTTGAACGTGGGCTTGTCTTCAAGTGCGCCGCCCGCGTGAATCTCCACCCGATAGAGCTGGTTCTCCTGACCGCGATAACCCGCACTCGGCGGAATGGTGCACGGATCGGTGTAGGCCGCTTCGGGATCGAGCCGCACTCTGATCTGGCACGCGGCCTGATTGCGCCAGGCCTTCACCCAGTCCGGCCACACTTTCTGCGCGTCGGCGGGCGAGAAGCCGGCCGGGATGTCGCTGCGGCCGTCGGGCAGCTTATCGGCCACTTTGATCTGCCAGACCAGCTTCGCGCGCGTGGCCGTGTCCGGCCCGCCCAACGCCACTTCGCGCATGTGCGCATCTTCCAACATCGTAAGATGCCGCTCCCACACGTCGAGGTAGGCCAGATAAGTCTTGGCGGGCAGCCGATTCACCGTCAACGGGTAATCGGGCTGGTCAAAAAAGCGGATGTCGTCGCGATCGTTCTCGCACAACAAGCCGGCGACGTAGTAATGCCCGCGCCCAATGCCGAAATCGGCCGGGCTGCCCGCGATGGTGGACAGTGCAAAGCCGAAGTTGTCGGCCGGCCCGCCGAACGGCCCGATGAGATCGGCAGCCAGCGCCTGCAGATAATGCAGCAGGATCGCCGCCTGCTCGTTCCAATCGGCGTCGAGCTGCACGCGGCCCTGCTGCATCAGCACGCGGCTGTAGTGCCTGGCCGCATCGAACGTGATTCGTGTGAAATCGCCCTTCATGCTGGTCCCTCCTAACTCGCGAAGATGATACCGGCGTCAGCCCCGGCCGGGGTGAACTCGTCGAGCCGCGCGCGTAGATTGGCCTCGCGCTGCGGCTGAAACAGATCGTGAAATGCGCCCATCTCGGATTCGTCGTCGGCGCCGCGTTTGATCTCGATGGCGCACGTATCGGCCAATTGGCCGTAACCGGGCCGCCCGTAACGCCGATCGGTAAACTGCGGCTCCACACGCTGCCGTTCGATAGCCAGGCGGCGCTCGTGTTCCTGTGCTGTGATCGCACCACGCGCGAAGTCGGCCAGGATCGGTTCGCTCACCAGATCGGGCTGGCAGCTATAGCGGCGCGGCGTGCGGCAGTCGTGCGGCACGTAGCAGAAGCGCATACAGCCCAATTGGCGGCGCGCCACGTTGACGCAATCGTCGAAGATGCTGTTTTCGGCCAGCTCGATGGCGTGCACCTGCACGATGCCGAACACGGTGCAGCGCTTGAACGTCAACAGTGCGTGCGCCACTGGCCGGCCCGGCGCGCCGATCGCTTCACGCTCGCTGCCAGTGGCATCCAGCACGCTGTCGCTGATCGCAATCGGGATCGGATCGGCGTGCACCTGATCGACGTTGACCTGGATCGATCCGAGGATGCTGTGTTCGATGTTGACGCGCGCGTTGACGTTGAATACTTCGAGGCTGGGTTCGGCGGGACGGCGCGGCTCGCAATCGTTTTGCAACCCCCAGCCCGGCACCAGCGTGCAGTGGCGAATGACGATCTCCGCCGGGCAATCTTCGGCGCGCGGCTGATCGATCGGGGTTTGCTTCAGGCTCTTCACTTGCGGCACGGCCTCTTTCGTACGCACGTGAACCGATCGACCGGTGATCAACAAGCCATCGAGCGTGAAGCGGCTGCCGGTTTCGACCGAGACGGTGAGCGCATCGGGCAGATCGGTCTGCCAGTCGAGCAATCGAATGACGGGCCGCACATGATTGGCGGCGCGCAATTGCAGGCTGCGATCTTTGTCCAGCACAATGTAAATCGGCTCGACGTACACGCCGCTGTCGGCGATCTCGATCACGGCGTCGATCGGTTTATCCGTCTGCCACTGGCGCAGCGCATCGCCGATGCGCTTGAAGCGCTCGTTTTCACCCACGCGATACAGCACGCTGGCCGCCGGCTGGCTGAGCGGTCGATCGTATTCGCCGCCGCCCATGTCGGCGCTGAAGGCGTAGTGATAGCGCACGCGCACGTTTTTGCGGGGCAGCTGCGCGGGCGGAAAAGCGATGCGGCCCAGCGCCGGATCGACGGCGATCTTGCCGCGCGGCGGATAGTATTGCCAGTCCGTGAGATCGGCGGGCAGGATCGCATCGATCGGAACCGGTTGATCGGCCACCCAGATCATCAGGCTTTTGTCGGGGCCATAGTAGTCGGCTGTGCGGCGCTCGAAGGCGTAGCGGCGGATGGGCGCGGGCACGTTGAGTTCATCTGCGATGTGCGTGGGATCAGGTTCGCGTTCGGGCTGGATGAACAGCGGCGTATCGTTGCCCAGCACGCTGAAAGTGTAGCAATGCGGCCCGGCCTCTTCCACGCAGTAAGCGGGCGTGCCGCTCACCGAGTAGGACTTGAGGCGCCACACGAACACGCCCACGCTGGGAATGTTGTAGCGACCGCGCGTCAACGCCGAGTTGATGCGCCGCACATCGACGGTGTGCGCCAGCCGGTCGAACGGCCCGTTGATCAGATCGAGCGCGTCGCCGTCGCGCACATCCGCCGTGCGCGCGCGATCGAGATGCGGATGATTGAGGTTCTGCGTCCAACCGAGCAGCTTGAAGTACTCCACGGCGCGCGCCGGCCAGTCGGCCACATCCTTCGCCAGCTGTTCCAGTAGCGCCAGCGTGCCCTTGCGCCGCCGCAGCAAAATGGTGTTGGCGACCTCGCGGCGCGGGATCAGAATCTTGTTGCGCGCCGCGCCCTGCGCGGTGTTGGGATCGCCCGGCTCGCCCGCGTCGTGCACGGGCCGGTAGCCGATCAGATCGCCGATGTAGGGCACCACCCAGTCCTGCGCGGTCTCGATGAACCAGTTGTCGTACAGCTGCGCGATATCGCCTTCGACGACTTCAACCTGTTCGGCGATCACGCGCAGCAGCGCGCGCAGCGGATAACCCTGTTCGGCGTCGCGCAGCCGATGGATGACGGGCAGCAGTTCGTACAGTCGATCGGGATTAGGGTTCATGGGTTGTTCCTGTGATCAAGCATCCTGAGCGGAGCGGCGCTTTTTACCGCGCAGTCGAAAGATGCGGTTGCACGGTTGGTTCTGCTATTACACCGCATTCTTCGACTACGCCTGGTCAGGCTCCGATCGGAATGCTTCCTCCATTGCTCATATCCGATTCAAGATCAACGCATCCGGCACTTTGGGCGACAGCATTGCCAGCTGCGCAGGGCGCACCGTGCCGTCTTCCACGCCGGCCAGATCGATGCGCAGGCGCGTCGGTGGCTGGGTCTTCTTCGCATCCGGTAGGTTTTTCTCCTGCTCGCGCACCTGCAGCAGATCGTTAATCGCCTGTGTGATCTCGTCCGGCGTCAGCAAGCGGCGCACACCGGCATCGGCCTTCTTTTCGGGAATTGTCGCCAGCAGATCGACATCGACGTAGGCCACACCCTTCACGCGGTGCATGACGCTGATGACTTCGCTGAGCGTCACGTCCTGCCCTAAATCGCGCCGATCAAAACTGAAGTATTCAAGCAGCCCGGCGCGCAACTGCGTGGCGACGTTCTCCCACACATAATCCGGCAAAATGCGGACGTTGGCGCTGACGACCAGCAGCTGCAACTCGCGTAGATCGACCTGGAACGGCTGATAGGGATCGCCATACTGGCGGATGGCCGTGGTCAGATTACGATAAAGATCGGACGTTGGATCGATCGGAATATCATCGGCCCCCGCGATCGTCACGTGCACGATCGCGCGCTGCCCCACCGTCAACTGCGCCGCCGCGGCCTTGCCGATGCCCGCAAAGGTGCGCGCGAAGTCGGCGTAATCCTGCACAGACACCAACCGATCGAGCGCCATCACGGCCAGCGGCGCATTCTGCCGCGCCTGATCGCCGCTCTCCTTGTCCGCACCGCCCGAAGCACGCAATGGATTGATCACACTCTTCACACCCAATGGTCGCGTCATCAACAAACTGATCTGATTGGCCTTGACGTTACCGCCTTGCCCGATGCCGCTACGATATTCGGTGCGCACATTTTCGCGGCCGGTAGGCAGCCGCGCGCCGCGCTCGCCGTTGCCGAAGATCACCGTCGTCGTGCCGGCGTCATCCGTGCGGGTGATGAACTTGCGATCGGTCGGGCCGAGCGGCGCCAGCGAAGCAGACTCGCGCCACTGCACGTCGTTGACGAAGACCTTCAACGTGCTGTCCACGCCGCTGGGATTGGGCGCGGCCACGTAAGTCAACGGCGGCTGGCGCAGCGCGAAGGATTGCAGCGCGCGGCTGCCATCGCCGCTGCCCAGCACCTCCTTGCGCGTCTCGCCGTGTGTGGCCTTGACGACGTTGCCATAGATCGTGACCGATTGCCGCTGGTAGCAGTATTCCAGATCGGTGGCGAACTTGACGAACGTATGCGATTTTTCGGCGGGCAGCAGCGCCGATTGATCTTCTTTGCCCGACAGGCTGCTCGCCGGGCGGCCGTCTTCTGTCGCGATGTCCTGGATCACCTCGGCCAGCATCACCAGCTCGCTGGCGACGATGCCGCTGACGGGCACCGCGTTGGCCGGATCGTTCGGATCGGGCACGGTTACATCGGTGCGCTCGCCGGACACGATCAGCCATCGCCCCGATTTCAGATCGGGATACCACCCGTCCAGTTCCAGCCAGTCGCTGGCGCTCTTGCACACATCGGCCTCGATTGGCCGATCGATCAACTCGAGTTCCTCGCTCTGCGTGTAAACCGTCGTGCGGCTCAGCACTTCGGGCGAGCTGAACATGTTGCGCCGCTGGCCTTCCGTCAAATCTGCCAGCCAGTCCGGATCGACGGCGAGCTGCGTCACGCGCGCGGTGGTCGCCTTGACGTTCATCGTGACAGCCTGCACCGCGCTGACACTGTGAACCGACAGTTTTCGCTGGAACGTCGGGATCTCACCGCCGCCGACCAGCGGATAATCGATCACCGCCCAGCCGCCGGCCTGCACCTTGTCGTATTCGGCGTCCAACGCCACGATGGGCAATGGATTGAGCTGCGTGATCAGCGTTCGCCAGGCAGCGTTTAGATCAAGCGGAGATTCGTAGCCGGTAATCGTCACTGTGCCATCATCGTTGTTCTGATAGATCGGCAGCGGCGGCACGTTGTGGCCGAACAGCCCGGCCTTGAGGCGCAGCGCGTAGACGTGTACCCGATTGTCGGCCGTGGCCTGGCTGCGCGACAGCGCGGTGGACAGCGTCTTGCTCAGCGCGGGCTGCAGGCTGGTGATGATCTGCGGGCCGATGTCGGCTTTGGCCGCGAACGCCGTCTTGAGATCGCGCGCCAGGTTCAGCGTGTTGCGCGGCGGCACCGTGGGCGGCAGCGTGAGCTGCTTCAGCACGCCCGCCACCGGATCGAACTCGCTCACTGGCTTGATCACTTCGCCGGTGGAGAAGGCAGCGGCGTGGCTCAGCGTGCCGGGAGTGGCGCCGGCGCTTGATGTCGAGATCGACGTAGACGCCAAACGATTCGCGGCGACGGCGTTCAATTCCTTAACGAGCGGCGTCAGCCAACTTTCGATCTTCGCGTATTTGACATCCGACGAAGCGACGGCCAGCTCTTCGCCGATCTTCGGCACGGTCTTGTCGTGAATGAACTCCGCCAGATCGGCATCACTGATGGACGTTTGGGCCAGTTTCTCCAACTCCGTCAAATGCCCGACGACGCGAGTCACCATCTCTGTCTTCGCGGTGCGCTTGAGCGCCGAGGTGTCTTGCAGGCGCTGCGCCATCGCCAGCACCTGCGCGCGATAGTTGGCGCGGGCCATCATCGCCGCGCTCAGCCAATCGGCCAGCGTGACCACCGTGCGATCGAGTTTGGTATCGGCGTCGACTTTCATCACGCGGAAGAGCTGCGGCGTGCCCCCGTCGCCGAAATCGATCAACAGCGGATCGTTGACTTTCAAATTGGTGCTGATGCCCTTGAGATACAACTGGTTGTCGGCGCGGATGCTGGTCTGCGTCTGCGGCCGCGCGAGGCGCGGCTTCAAGTTGTTCCACTCGCGGCGCGCTTCCAGCGGTTCGCTGGTCTCAAAGGTCTGCGCGTCCTCGCCGGGATCGGGCACGCTCTGCGCCTTGGCGCCCGCCGGAATCTCCACCGGTTCGGTGGCGTTGTCGTCGAGCGTGTAAGCGAGAAAGACGCTGGCCGACACGCCGGGCCGCAGGCGATAATCGATCAACCGCGCCAGTTCGAGGATCGATCGGCGCTCAGTAGCCGTCCTTAGATAGCCTTCGTTGGCGACGCGCTCCTGATAGAAGGTCAGCACTGCGCCGACGACGGCCCAGCTGTCCAGCAGCGCGATGGCGGGATCATCGCTGGCGCGCGTCGTCAGGCCGCGCAGCGGGAAGATGCGATCGAGCAGGTGGCCGTTCGCGTCCGGCTCGTCGCGCGGCAGATCGATGTACAGGCTCGACAGGCGCGCCTTCATCGTTTCGAGGAAGGCTGCGTGCGTGCCCACGCGATAAGCCAGCGCCGGCAGGCCGGGCCGATTCGCCGTGTTGAGCGGCGTCCAACGTCGTGTGCCTTCACAGCAGCCGCAGGTTGTGTTGGTCATGTTGAACCTCATTCGCCTTCCGTCATGGCAAGAAGTCCTTGCTCCCGCTCGCTGCGCGTGACAAGCCAGCGGTTGAAACGGCGGATTTTCATCCGCCTTGAGCAGGAGTTTCTGTACAGCGCTTCACCGCGAAGCAATCCCGTTGTTGAACGTTGAGATTGCTTCGTCGCAAACAGCGCTCCTCGCAATGACGATTCACTCATCGTCCGCCCTGCATGACGAGCGTCAATTTGCCGCGCTCGGGAAAACTCGGATCGTTGTCGAGCTGCGCCACTTCCAGCGGGCCGAGCGGCAGCACGCCGTTTTCCAACTCGCGATTGGGCGGCTCGTACAGCCGATTGAGCTTCGTCACCCGCACGCTCTCCACGCCAGGCACGGCCTGCGCGGCCGCGACGATCTGGCTCAGATACACGCCCTCGCCAAAACTCAAATTGTCGGCGTGGAAGAAACCCAATCGTCCATCGGCCAGTTGGCGATTGCTGAAGGCGGCCAGCAGCGCAGCCTTGACGTGCCCGCGCAAAAAGTGCGGCAGCACACACACCGTCAACTCCAATTCGATCGGCACGTAGCGCGCCGCTTCCACTTCCAGATCGTGACCGATGCGGCGATAACGCTGCAAAATCCCATCGACGCCCGCGAGCAATTCCGGCGATGCGCTCTCACGCCCGATCGCATCCACGGCGACATCGGCTTCGTACCAGCTGCCCGTCCACGCCAGCACCGCCGCCGCGCGCTGCACCTTGTTGGCGAATTCGCGCTGCGTGATGGCGGCGTAGTCGTCGGCGGTGATGGCGCGCATCAACACGCTGCGGAATGCCGACGGCGCGAACAGCTTCGCTTCGGCCATCGGTTCGGGATTCGTGCCGCCGCGCGCGGGCAGCGGATTGCGCACGGTCAACGTCACGCCGCTCAGCAGATCGCGGCGGAAGACGATCTGCGTGATCGACTCCGCGCCGACGTTGCCGATTGAGCCGTTGCCCACGCGATACGACGCATAAAACGTCGAAGCCGCTTCCGGCTGCTGGCCGCAGGTATCGTCGCCGAAGCGCAGCCACGCCACGCCTTCGTTATCGATCTCGACGACGAAGTGCCGATCGTCTGCGCCGCTGTCCAGCAGATCGATCTGCGGAATCCAGCAGGCGAGCCGCGTCATCAGATCGTTGATCAGCGTGCGGCGCACTTCGTCGCAATGGTCGGCGGCCTTTTGATATTCGTCCTTGAGCTTCTGATTGTTCGGATCGTTCTCCAGCGCCTTCGCCAATTCGGCCTTTGCCGCTTCGGCTTCCTGGTACTCGTCGTACAGTCGCGGCGAGAGCGGCACACCGTTGGCGTAACAGCGCGGCGTGACGCCGGCGGCATACAACGCATCGACCAACGCCGTCTGGTCGGCCAGCGCCGCCCACGAGATCGGCGCGTAATCTTCGTCGGGCAGGGGCAGGATGCTGGTCAGGTAAGCGTGCGGCAAAGCGCTGCGCACATCCTGCTGCAGCCAGCTCGCCGCCGACGCGATGTAATGGGTTGATGGATCATCCGGCGGCAGTAATTGCCGATACGTCAACGGGCGTTCCTTCAAACGCGGACGATAACGCCCGGCGATCAGTTTCACATCCGATGGATGTCCTTCGCAATAGCAGTCCATCTCGGTTGCAGCGACGGGCACATCACCCAACTCTTCGCATGGCTCAATGGTCAAACCGTGATCGACGAGGATAACGTTGCCGCGCGCCACGCTGACCGGCGCGACGTAGCGGCAGCCGTGCTCAGCGTCGGTGGTGGATGAGACACACAGCGCGAAGGGCAGGGCGTCCTCGTCGCCCCATTCGATCTCGACGACGGGCTGGCCGTTCAACGGATCGACGCCGGGCGTGACGTTGGTCAGGCGCACCGCGTGACGATGCGATGGATCAGCATCGGCGGCTTCACCCGTCTGCGGGCCAAGCACTTCTTCAAAGATCAACACGTCGCCGACTTTGAGATGCAAGCGTCGCTGTGGCTCATTCGCCTGCGCTTGATACTGCGCTTTTTGGTCCTGCCGCCGTTCGATGGGCGGCGAGTCGATCGCATCCATCAACGTCGCCGAAGTCGAGCCGCGCGGCAGGCAGCACTCGCGTTCGCCCCACGTATAGAACTCGATCTCAGCGTGATCGGCGTAGAGTTCGATCGGGTCGCCGTGAACGGCTTCATAGACTTCGTAAAGATGCGGCGGGACAGGGCGCAGCTCATCGGCGCTCAGCAAGACCCGATCGAGATCGGCGGCGTCGCGGACGCTGGTGATGAAGTACACGTCGCGCGGCTTCAGAGCGTTGTCGCCGATCAGATCAGTATCAGTGGTGAAGCACAACCACGCCCGCGCATTGCAGCCCTCGTGCAGCACGTAATCGACAAGGCGCGCGTGCCGCCGCACGGAGATGCGCTGCCGCGCCGTGTCCAGATAAGCTTCAGTGGCGACGGCGTCCTGATAGTAACTGAGGTAATCGCCGACGTAGGCCAGCACTTCCACGAGCGTGATGCCCAGATCGGGCACGTGACGCTCGGTCCAGTCGGGCATGATCAACGCCAATCGATCGAGGATCAACTGCCGGAAACTGGCGTAGTCTTTGGCGAGGTAGTTGATGTCCGGCTCAGGCGGCAGATCGGGCGGGCACTCTTCCGTCTGGGCGCAATCCAGATCGCTGGGGCAATCGACCTTGAACGAGAACTCAACGTGATCGTAAAACGGATCGATGTTCTCCAACCCGATCAGGCGCAGCGTGTACGTGGAGAAGTCGCCGGCTTTGTCCACGCGAATCAGCACGAAATCGTCCAGATCGGGATCGCGCTGGCGCGTCACGTCGACGTCGATCACTTTGATGTCGCGGATGCGCTGCCCGCCCTCGACGCGGAAGTATTGCGTGCGGCCGGAGACGATCTGTTCCGGCGCTTTGCCAAGGAAGTAGGCGATCAACGAGAGTTGATCGTCGCCGACTTCCACGTAGTCGAGGCCGTTGAGTTCGGGTTGGGCGCGCACCGCTTCGCGGCGGGCATCGTCAAGACAGACTGTGGCTGTGTTCATAAGCCTACACCGTTCGCGTGAAGTGCGCTGTTTGCGTTTCGTTCGTGCGGCGCACCACGTACTGAAGATCGATGGTCAACGTCGAGTCGATGCTCTGCACATCGACGGACTGCAGATCGAGCACGTCGCCCAGCCAGCGCTGGATGGCGGCTTGCAGCGTGAATTGCAGCGTGGCCGCGAGTTCCGGGCTGTTGGGCGCGAAGATCAATTGCAGAATGCCGCTGCCGAAGTCGGGCCGATTCACGCGCTCGCCGGGGCTGGTGAAGATCAGCTGCTCCAGCATGTCGCGGATGTGATCGTCGTCCGTCGTCGTCGCGGTCCGGCCGCGCCCGTCAAAATGAAAGGGAAAATCGATATTCATGACCTCACCCCTGACCCCTCTCCTACAAGGAGAGGGGAACAAGTCACATCGCCGCAACCCGCGTCTGCGTCATCACGATGATCAACGGCGTACCGGTCGGCGCGCAGATAGCCTGGCTGCTCTGCACCACCAGCGGCTGCCCGTTCGACAAGACGCGCGTCGTGCCGATGAGCCACGTGGCTGTGACGCATGGGCCGTTGGCCGCTGGCGGCGGCGGCAGCGTGCAGCCCGCGATCACGTAGGGCGCAGTCATCGCCACGGTGGGCATGCCGTTCACCATCACACGCGGATTGGGCACGGTGGGCTGCGCCTGCCCCGCGTGCGAGCACAGGACAGTGGCACCGACGTGTACGAGAAAACCGGGCATACGACCTCACCCTCATCCCCAACCCTTCTCCTTCACAGGGAGAAGAAGTTACTGCTCCGCCCATGGCGGCCCTGTCATTCCCGCGTGCTTCTGGCGGGAATCCACAGGTCGTGTCAGCCGCGAATCTGGATGCCCGATAGAAGCATTCGGGCATGCCGACTCAGTGACTACAAGGAGTCAAATGACGACCAGTGCGCCGTTGTTGATGGTCACCGTTGGGCCGATCATGGTGATCATCGCGCCTTTGCCATTCGAGATATAGATGCCGCTGTCGTTGACGACGATCATCGCGCCGGTCGTGCTCTTCAAGACGATGCCGCCCGTCACCGGCGTCGGCGCGGAATCGCTGACCATCACCATGTTCTGCAGCGTCGATTGAATGACGATGTTCTGCCCCGGCGGAATGGGCGGCGGCGCGAGAGCGAGCGCCGGCACTTCGGTGGCATTGCCCCAGAAGCCGCCCACCCAGATCGGGTAGTTGGGATCGCCGTGCTCGAATTCGATCCACACACTTGATCCGATCTGCGGGATCACAAACACGCCCGATTGCTGGCCCGTGATCGGCACGCACGGCAAGGCCCACGAAGTGGGCGACGGGCCGAGCACGTCGGGCACCATCGCCATGATGCGGCCCTGCTGCATCGGATCGAGGTTGTTGATGACCGTGCCGCGATATTTGCCATAGAAGCGGCCACTGCCGGGATCAGTCATGGCACCACCACCGGTGTCAGCGAGATCAGGCCGTCGCGCGAGAGCGTGAAGTTCTGTTTGTATTCGCCGCGCTTGAGGTTGTGCGTCACGCTGTTCACGTAGTACAGCCCGTCGTAAGCCAGGCCCGCGCCGCGCACGCCGACGAGCATCCGCGCCCGCAAAATCTTGCCATAGCGCAGCACATCCAGCGAGCCGTTGGCGCTGATGGCGTGAGCGTTGTTCATCAAAAAGCCCAGGATGCCGCGCGCCGCTTCGTCGGGACGCTGCTGTGCCACGTCGTTGGCGAACTCCACTTTGGCGGGCGGTGTGGGTCGCGCGCCCAACGGCGGCTTGAACACGTCGATGTTGGGCACCGGAATCGGAATCGGCACTTTCTTGGTAAACGGATCGAGCACGATGTAAATGCGCACTTTCTTGGCCAATCCATCGAGCGAGAACGACAGCGACTCCACGTTGGTGTGCGCGTCCATGTTGACGCTGAGCGCCGACTGCGGCACAGGCAAATTCACATCCGGGCCAAAGTAAGCGATGCTCATACCGGGCGCGGGCCCCGGTTCCACCGCGAAGATGTAGCCGCAGCGCTGCGCCAGCCCTTTGATGTATTCCCGATCGGTGGACATGGTCTGCGATTCGATGCGCTCGGTCGGGATGTCCACCACCGTGAGGATCGGCGGGATGACGAGCGGCACCACACCAAAGGCCGCGTACGGCGCGAGCGCCAGATACACTTTGCCCACGTCGGGAATGGCGGGATACGGCCGCACGATCTGGATCACGTCCATCAACACGCTCAGGTCTTCGCCGGTCACGGTGATCGTCGATTGACCGGGTTCGCTGCTGGGTGTGACCTCCTGCCGCGTCACGATGCCGTCCATGATCACGTTGGGAAAGCCGTTGAGCGTGACGATGATGATGACGCGCGTGACGATCGGATCGAGATAGCCGGCGGGCAGCATCGTCGTCAGCAGCGGCGAGTTCTTGCCGACGTTGAAGGTCAGCTGAAAGCCGCTGCGTTCTTTATCGTGATTGACCTGCACGCTGGTCAGCGCGTCCACCACCGACTGCGGAGCAGGCAGCGGCACGGCCGGGCCGATCATCAGCGTGAGGTGAATGCCGTTAAGCATTGGGCGTTCCCGGAATTCCTTCGGGCAGCGTGATGCGCAGCCGCCGCCCGATCGTTTCGGTGAGCTCGTCGGGCCGCATGGCGGCGTTGGCGTCGCAGATGCGCCAGAACTGCTCCGGATCGTTCAGATATTGCGCGGTGATGTTGTCCAGCCGCTCGCCCTGTTTCACTTCGTGCTCTTGCAGCAGCGCAAACCGATCGGGCTGCGGCAAAATCCGCCGCCGCACGTAGATGATCGTCTGGCCGTCGGGCGTCTCCAGGGTCGCCGTCTCCAATCCATAGTAGCGACTCGTCGGCGGAAAGGCCGGTGTCTTGAAGCCGTCGCGCTGCAACAACGCCTGCAAGGCTTGCTGCGAATCGATCATGGAATGCCTCCGATGCCCAGCGTGCCGAACGTGCCGTTGGCGCTTTTGCCGGCCAGCTGCTCTTTGCCGCGCAAATAGGTCATGAACAGGTTGCCGCCCTTGTGGCTGAAACTCAGATCATCCACGCTCAACACGCGCATGCCCAAACTGACTTTCGCCCGAATCGGATTGAGATTCGGATCAAATGCTTCCTCAGTAATGCTGAACTCGGTGAGACGCACGGGCAGGATGCGATTCTTGCTCCAGATGAACAGCGTCAGCGGCGCCTCCATCGGCGCGATCTCCAGCGTGCCGATCTGCGCCAGCGTGTTGTTGGACGACAAGGCGCTGCTGGCCGGATAGACGATCAGTTCGAGCGCGGCCAGCTGCGGGTGCAGCCCGATCGACGTGGCCTGCCCGTCGGCGATCTCCAGCTGATCGGTGGCGTCGATCTCGGCGTCGAGTTTGATCGTTTCAACCGGCGGGCCTTTCAGTCGCAGCGCTTCCGATCGATCACCGCTGTCTGCGCCGACGCCCTTCACTTGAAAGGAGCGCGTCAGCGTATCCGGGTTGTATTGCAGCGCGATGATGCGTTTGACCGCCGCCGTCTGCGGATCGATCAGCACCAGGCCGCCTTTGATGAGGCGCGGTGAGCCGGGAAAAGTGGTCATAGCCTATTTCACCATACGGATTCACGGCACCCGCACGCGCTGACCTCGCGCGGGCGGACATACCAACGTAATCGTTGTTCTGGCGGCGGCGCGCGCCTGTTCAAACTGATCAATCGTCGTTCCCACACAATCGGTGCGTGTCTCAGAAAACTCATTGGCACGGCGTTGATAATCTCTCCAGGCGTTTCGATATTGCGTAATCGCCGCTTCGTATTGTTGTACGGTCATGCCCACGCGGCCCGTAAATTGTGGCGGTGGATTGTTTTGCAGGAATTCCACGTAATCCAGACCGTGGCTGCCTTCGTGAAAACCGACACTCGTACTGCGCGGCGTCACCCTGCCGCCCGCAATATCTTCAGGCGTCGTTCCTCTGCCGTATCCGGAAGTCGAGGTGGACGTGACGCGATCGCCAAAAAAGGTCTGGATGCGCGCCGTTGGAGCCGGTGCCGGATCGATCGACGTGACGATTCTGCGCCGACCGCGAGTTTCCCAGTGATACCGAGGCGCTTCCCAATGGATATTGATTCTCGTTTCTGCCCGGTCGCCGAGACTCGGGTCGGATCCATCAGGCACGATCGCTATCTGAATGTTATTGGCCGCAAAACCCACCTCTCCCGTGAGGATGTCCACGGAACGTCCTTCTGCAATCGGTGTTGAAATGCCGAGTTCCAGATGGTGGGGGGTGGACCAGGCCCACATCGGGATTCGCCCTCGGTTCTCTCGATACAGGTCGTCCTCGGCCCGGCCAAAGGCCCTTGCCGCTTTGGGTATCAGAACTCGTATCGCGGCTGTATAAGCAGCTCGCAAGTCCCTGCGCAATGCAGCATCTCCGCCCAGCTGATCGTCGATCATCCGCTCCTGGTTGATCACCATGGAATACCAACTGTTGATCACTCTCTCAAAAACTGCCTGGGTGATGGCAACCTGCTCGATGCTGTAAAAATCTGCGCTGCTGTTCAGGAACTCGATCGTGTCCCGGATGAATTCCCGACGGTCACGCTCCGTTGCGGGTGTAGTCGTGGAGGATGTCTGTCGCTGGATATTTTTACCTCCCTGATTCTGTTGGGCCACGTGGGTCAATTCGTGAGCCAGGAGGTGCTGCCCGGCGGCGGACTCCGGTCGATATTGGCTGGCCCCGAACACAATGTCATTTCCAACGGTGTATGCCAGCGCATTGACTGCGCGCGCCGATTCAGCGGCTTTGCCATCGGTGTGAATCCGAACCTGGCTGAAGTCGCGTTTGGTATCGGCAGTTGTAGCCGATTGGCTCATGACCTGGCGAGCCGTCTTCTCAGCCTCTTGTTCAAACTCATCCTGCGGTGCACCAATAGTCAAGCGTGCTGGCGCGGATCCATTTGCATTCATTGGCACTCGACTGAAATCATGCCCGAAGCGCGGCTCCATAAATGATCGCGTTGTCGCAGCCAGCGGCTGACCCGGCGAATGGAGCACTTCGTATACAATGGACGGTACGTCGTTCACGGCGGTCGAATCGACGGCTGCACGTTGCAGTGGAAGTTCGCGTTTCTTCCTGCACTCTTCACATTCGCCTTGAGCATGCTGGCCGCACGCGCAGGCACGCTGCAGCACGCCGCTGGTGATTGGCCCAACAGCTGAATTGGATGCGCTTTGAGTTTGAACCAGCGCTTGTTTGTTCATCGTGACGTACCTGTTGACATTCACTTTCCTAGAAATGAAAAGTTACGCCGCCGCCGATATAGGGCGCCCGGCTGGGATCCGTTTCGCCGGGGAGCGGAGCCAGCGGTGTGCGCGCGCCAAACTCGAAGGTAAAGACTGGAACTTCACGGCAGGCATCGCGCGCCCGCTCGACCTGTGTATGGATGTTACCGATGGCCGCCGCCAGTTCGCCGTAGCGCGCCGCCACATCGACCAGTGTTTCACCCTCGCGTTGTTCCGGCGCGGCCTGTACCGCTTCGATGGCACGTTGCAGCCGTTCTCCTGCGCTTTGCAGACTGGCGCGTGTGGCCTCCGGTGACGGCGCACGGCACACTGTGCGCGTGGTCTGGATCGTCAAGCCCGCCGAGGCCATCGGGCTGGAGCCTGTCGCGCCGGTGACACCCGCGCGCAGACCGATGCGCACCTGTGGAATGCCGTCATACGTCGCCGAGAACGAGAAGTTGCCCGCCGCTTCTGCTGTAAGCCGGAAATCGAGAATCTGTCGGCCACGCAAGCTAACCGGTAACGATGCCGTGACTTGCGACGGCAGATCGGCGTCGAAATTAAACGGCCCCAGACTGAAGCGCAGCCGCGTCAGGTTTTGCAATCCACTCAATGGTGATGGGCTGCCGCCACCTGTTCCACCCGTCGCTTGTCGGCGCAAGGCAGGAGCGCTTTGACCCACCGATCGAGACGCATCCCCGCGCGCGACGGCCTCGGCGGTCTGCTGAGCCTCGCTCTCGTCGACATTCTCACCACGCTGCGCTGCCTGGCCTGTATGCTGCTGGACGACATGTGTCAGCTCGTGAGCCAGCAACTGCCGACCGCCCATCGTCCCCGGCGCAAACTGCCCCGACCCGAACACGATGTTTTCACCCACGGTATAGGCCAGCGCATTCACCGCCCGCGCCGATTCTGCCGCCTGTGCATTCGTATGCACGCGCACATTGCCAAAACTATGCCCGAAGCGCGGCTCCATAAACGATCGTGTGGCCGCATCCAGCGGCTGGCCCGGCGAACGCAGCACCTCGTGCACGAGGGGCGGCACTTCTGACACTGCCGACGAATTGATCGCCGCGCGCTGCAAAGCGCCCTCGCGCCGCTTTCGACATTCCTCGCACTCGCCGCTGCCGCTGTGTTGGCCGCAGGCGCACTGACGCTGCAACACCTTTCCTGCGATCGGCGTGAAGACCGGATCGTTTGTGCGATCAATCAGTTGTGCGGACTCTTGCTGGCTCATTAGAACTCACCGGCCGTCATGGTCAGGGTCTTCCAAGTGTTACTCACTTGCGCTTCCGCTGATGATCAACCGCGCGACGTTTGAAACCGCCACGATCGGATACGTGCTGTCCTCAGGCAATCGCGCCGTGCCCGGGTGATAGACGGCAGTCACGTAATAGACCCCCGGGTTCAACTTGAACTTCATCTGCGCTGTGCCGCTGACATACGACAGGTCGTCCAGGCTCGCCGTCACACCTGAATTCGGCGCCAGCTCGATGTGATCAAACGCGACGTGAGCTTTGGCAACCGGTTGCGGCAGAACCATATTCCACAGCGCATCGAAAACGACTAGATTAAGTGCCGCGTTATACAGCGGCGTGGCGAGCGATAAGTCGCGATCACTTCGATTGGTGATGACAAGCCGTACCGGTATGGCCTCGCCGACTTTCGCCTGTTTTGGTAGTTCCAATCGAACTTCTAGATCGGGTGCTGCTCGATCGTTCATCTTCGTCATTTCACTCGCAAACTACGTGATGCCGAGGCCGGCGCAAACCGGGCAAGCGCCAGGCCCCCAGCCTTTGTTCCGCGCATGCACGCACAATTGCCGAATGCGCGGCGTCACAATGACGCGCTCAGCAGCGTTAGTCTGGGCATTCGGATCAGGAATGCCCCAGAAAGCCGGATAGTTGCCGCTGGCGTTACTCGTCTGAAGAGCGTTGGTGAATGCGGCAGACGACCGCATCGCTCGCGTCGCAGCCCCGCGCGATTTAGTCGCACCAGAAGCGGGCACGCTTAACCCTTCGATGATCGCTTTCTGTGCCGGCCAGTCGCTGCCCATGCTGGTGCGCCACTCATCGACGTGCACCTGCTCATGGGCGCGAACGGCGGCCAGCATATACCAGCTGCCTGCACAGCTGCCCAGGCTATCCAGTTCGGTTACTTGCGCGCAGAAGTTGGCGGCTGTGCTGTTGCCAACAGTTGGCTCGCGCTGTCCCGCTAGTTGACGACTGAACGTGCGGATGATCGACTTGACCCTCGTTACACGCAAACGCCAATCGGCGCCGTCGCGGCAGGTGAGTGTGGAAACCTGGAGTGGATCGGGTGAGGTGATGCCCCAGGTACAGGCTCCCATCGCTGCGATTTGCGCGGCAGTGCTGCGGCGCGTGCTGAAGCCGATCGGTGCGTTGCGCGGCGCAGGGCACTTGGTCTTGCCCGCTGCTTCAGATGCGGCGGGCAGTTCTTCGTGCACAACTTCAAACTCGATTTTTTCTTTGGACGATGGCAGTTCAGCTGATTCTGCCGCGGGTGCTTCAGTTGATGGCCCGGCCGGCTCAACTGCCTGCGACGGTTCCTCTTCCTCAGCCGCTAACGCGGACGTTTCGCCCGTGTCACCCTCTTCTGCTTCGGGGGTCCGTTCCGCTTCAGCGGACGGGATGCCAGCGCCTTCCCGGTCGGATGGCTCTGCTTTCCCCTTTGACTTGCTCGAAGCGAAATGCACTGGCACCTGACTGAAGTCGTGACCAACGTGCGCTGCCCCAATCCGCGTGGGCTGACCATTCATCGATAGCTCAGGCAATTCTGCCGAAGTGATCGCCGTACGCGGTGACAGCGCTTCGCGTTTCTTCCTGCACTCTTCGCATTCGCCCTCACCGTGAGAATGTTTGCCACACGCGCAAGCCCGTTGCAGCAAGCCGCTGGTGATTGGCGTAAAGGTTGAACTGGAGGCGCTTTGAGCTTGAACAACTGCTTGTTTGTTCATCGCGACTTGCCTATTCCACCATAAACTGATTGCGCGATCTGCTGCCCGATCTGAGCCGAACTATTACTCGTCAACTGCAGGCCGGGCGCGCGCACCTGCGGCACTGCGCCGCCCGATTGGAACTGCGCGGCGATCCCGTTCTCACTCAGCAGTCGCGTCAACTCCGCTTCCACGGCGGCCTGCACCACCGCGCTCTCGCTGCGCTCGATGGGCAGTCCTTCCAGCACCAACCGCTCAATGTGAAGATGAATATCCGATCTGGCTTCTTGCATCTTGCCTCTTGCTCGACTGAGTCAAATTAGCAGTCGTGTCATTCCCGCACGCTGTTAGCGGGAATCCATGTGTCAATCAGCACTTATGCCCATCACGACTCTGGATGCCCGACGCGAAGCGAGCATTCGGGCATGACGTTGCATGCACGCGTATATCAAGACAGACACCGCTCTAAACCTTGAACTCCGCCTCGTTGATCGGCTTCTCCAACTTGCGAAACTCCGTGCGCGCCGCCGCCAGCACGATGGGCATCGTCACCTTCGATTTGGCCTGCGCGGCCATGAACGCCGCGTTCAACGCGATGCTGTGAATGTGGCCGCCCGTGATGTTGAAGCGCGCCAGCCGGTCGTAGTCCAATCCATCGACGGGTGTCTGCGGCGGAAACGCCTTTTGCCAGATGAGCCGGCGCTCGCTCACGCCCGGAAACGGAAAGTTGACGATGAAGCGCAGCCGCCGCATAAAGGCCTGATCGAGCGCGCTCTTCATGTTCGTCGCCAAAATCGCCAGCCCGCGATAGGCTTCCATGCGCTGCAAGAGATAGTTGATCTCGATGTTGGCGTAGCGATCGTGACTGTCCTTTACTTCGCTGCGTTTGCCGAACAGCGCGTCGGCTTCGTCGAAGAACAAAATCGCGCCGCCATCTTCTGCCGCATCGAACAAGCGCCGCAGGTTCTTCTCCGTCTCGCCGATGTACTTGCTGACAACAGCGGATAGATCGATGCGATACAGATTGAGCTGCAAGTCATTGGCGATGACTTCGGCCGCCATCGTCTTGCCGGTGCCGCTGTCGCCCGCAAACAAGGCACTGATGCCCAGGCCGCGATTCATTTTGGCGGCGTAGCCCCACGCTTCGTAAACCGTGTGCCGCTGGCCGACCTGATCAGCGATTTGATGCAGCAGCGTGATCTGCTCGTCGGGCAAGACCAGATCGTCCCACGTGGCGCGCGGATCGATCCGTTGGGCGAGCGCGTCCAATCGCGGGCGTGTGATGGCGCAGCACGCCGCCCACAGCTCGCGCTGCAACTGCGCATCGTCGGCGACCCCTTCGCGCAGCGCGGTCTGCGCCACCTGTGCGATGGTGGTCTGATTGAGATTGAACTGCGCGGCCAGCTCGCCCGCAAAACCGTTCAATCGCCCGTTCAACGCCTGCTGCCACGCGGCCTGCTGCTCGGCCATCGTGGGCCGCGCCGCGTCGATGGGAAAACTCGCGCGCGGCAGGCGCGGCCAGGGTTCGCGCACGCCCAAAAAGATCACGCCGTCAGTGCGCGACACGAAGCGCTGCAGCGACGTGTTGGCGTCCAGCGCCGCGCCGTCCGCCTCCTGCGCGTCGAGGTACAGAGCCAGCGGCAGCAGCACGCTCTCACGCTGCCACAGCCGCGCCAACGATTCGACATCGCCGGGATGAGCGGGCAGCGCTTCGATCGATAGACGATGGACGATGCGGCCCAGCGCTGCGCCGGCGTGCGCGGCCACCATCTGCTTGGCCGCCGCATCCGAGCCGATCAGCTGCGCGATGGGCAGCGCGGCATGATCGGGTGCGCGCTGCCATTGCCGCACCATCGCTTCAGCCTGCGCGCGCTGCGACGGCGGCAGCCCGCCGGCCGTGAGATGCGCATCGATCGGGTTGATGAGGCCCGCCAGTCGATCGTCCAATGTGTTCAGGCCCTTCAGATAGTTGACGATGCGTTCATCGGCGCGCAGCGCGCTCGTCGTCAAGGGCTGCGCGGCCGGTTGATTGATCTCGATCAGCCGCCAGTAGCGCAGCGGCCGATCGGGCGACAGCGCCTCCCAGGCCGGATCATCAAACAGGGCCAGCGCCAGCGCGAACGTCGGATAAGGGCGGTGCGGTTCACTCTGCGCGCGCGCACACAAAGCCGCGATGCGCGTGTCCAACTCAAGCGCCGCGCACAACAGCAGCACTTCACCTTCAAACGGCGACAAGCCCAACTGCTGACGCAGCACGATCAGCGCCGGCGGCGGATCGGCTGCTTCCAACTCGCGCATGTCACGGGTTGCCTGCGCAATCTGATCGGGATCGATCACCACCGGGCGCGGCAGAGCCAGTCGATCCAATGAGGCGGGCAGAGACGGCCGGCCCAACACCCGATCGACGAGTGACGGCTTCACGGCGGGCGCGGGCAGCCGATCGGCGCCCGGCTCCAGCGGGGCCAGCTGCATCAAGCGCAGGCGCAGCCATTCGAGCGCCGCCGAGAGATAACGCGAGTTGTTGGCCTGCCACTCTTCGACGTTCATCACGCCACTTTCAAAATCTGGTTAGTTGCAAACTTCGGCGTAACCGACTGTCGATCGATCGGAATCGAATCCACACCGTCCACGCGCAGGCGCACCACGTATTCGCCGGTTTGGCCGGCGGGCACATTCTGCAAATTGAACGCGAGTTGCGCGGTGGCTTGATTGACCGCCGCTGCCACGATCTCGCCGCTGCGGAACAACAATGAAGCGCGCTGTTTGGGCTGAATCATGGGCGCGCTCGTCACCGTCAGCGCGATGTTGCCCGGCGCGGCCTGCGTCGGCGACAGCGTGATCGTCGGGGCCAGCGAGAACACGATCGAGTTGCTGCGTCGATCGGGCTCGTCGGTGCGTTGCACGATCACCGTCGCCAGATAGAAGCCGGCCGGCCGTGTGGCCGTGGCCGATTGCGGATCGTTGGCGCTGCCGGGCTGCGGCAGCTGCACGATGATCACTTCATCGGATTTCTTCACAATGTCCGGCTCAAAGCTTTCGCCCGTCCACTGCCGCTCGAAGATCACGCGCACCGTTTCGCCGGAGAAGTTCTGGCCGATCAACGCGACTTCATCGCCGAGCTGCGCGCTGGGCAGCGCTTTGACCAACTGCACTTCGTCAGCCGTGGGCGTATCCGACACATCGAACGCGCCGCTCAACGGCACGCGCACTTCGTCGAGGATCGGCAGTCCGCCCAACAGCGTGCGCACGCCGCGATCATCCTTGCCGCGCGCCAGCACGGGCAGGGGGGCGCGCGTGGGCCGCGTGCTTTCGATCAGCACTACGGAGACCTGATAAGCCGCCGATAAACGATAGTGCGTCTGAAAAGCCGCCCACAATTTCGACAGCTCTTCCAGCGACAGCGGCTGCGGCGTGATGCGCACGCGCTCGATCTGATCGTGCAGATCGCTGCCGGCCACATCGGTCTGCGTGGCCTGTTCAATCTCGTCCGCGCCCAGCAGCGGATGATCGTGCAGCACGCTCATCGCGCGGCCCAGCAGCTGATGGCCCTTGGTTTCGTCGTCGCCTTCGCCATACGCCGTGATCAAGTAGTACAGACACAACGGCAGCGGCGGCTGGCCGGTCTCACCGGGCCGCACCTGGCGCGGCATATCCTGATTGCGCCACGCGGCGTTGATGGCTGTCTGATACAAAAACAGATTGACCTGATCACCGCCCACGTCGTTGCGCGCGGTGTCCGGCGGTTTGACGGTGACATTGGGAATGCCCAGCCCGCGAATCAACAGGCTGCGCAGCGTGGCGGTGGCGGCCGCGATCGCCAAAGCGTTGCTCATCGCCGACCTCCGTTGCGCGATCGCAAATAGTCTTCAAGGCTCAACGTCGGAGTGGAATGCGCCGCGCGTCTGGGCGCTGCGGGCGTCGGCGTCGCGCGCACTTCCACGCGGCCGATGGTCACATGGATCACAGGCGGCGCGGGCGGTTCCGGCAGCGTTTCATTGGCCGTCGTCGGCGCTGATGCTGATCGCACGTCACGCGATCGATCTGGCGGCGCGATCTTTTCGCGTCGATCGATCACGCGCTCGACCACGGGTTGTACGATTGACGGCGAGGTCGCCGGCGCGGCGGGTCTTTCGATCAGGATAGTCTGCGGCGTAAGCACGGGAACGGGCGGTTTCTCCGGTTCCCGATCGATCCGTTCGCGCTCGACGATTAACCGTTCGGCCGGCGACGTTGGCTCCGCCGGGCGGCGTGGTTCATCAGGATGATTGATGATTGGTGGCGTCAACTGCGGCGCGGCCACCGTTGGCGATGTCACTCGTTCGGCGATCGGCGCGATGGCGGGCAGCGCGGCCTGATCGCGCGGCGCAGCCGCTCGGGCCGCGAAGTCTGATCGGGTTGAGGGTGAAGCCGCGCGGCTGGTTTCTTCCATCGTCCGCGCCGCCATGATCGGCGTCGCTGGATTTGGTTCAGCAGGTGCAGCTTCGCGCGTTGGCCGCGTGCCGTCCAGCGCCGTCTCGACCGTCGAGGCGTCGTCGGGCATGATGTCCGGCAGACGACGCGCGCCGAGCGCGCCGTCGGTGGGCCACGGCTCGAACACGGTCAACGGTCTGGGTTGGATGACGGGCGCCGCGTTGATGGCGCGGGCCGCGAGATTGCTCAGAAAGTCGGTCACGGTTGTGCCTTCACGCGCGGGCGATCAGGTTGAGATACGCCTGACGGCGCGTCGCGCTCATTGCCAGAATGTCGGCTTCGCTCCAGCCATAGGCCCGCGCCAGAGTGTGAACCTCGCGCAGAGTGCGCTGCGCCCACGCGTCGAGCTCGGCCCACGTGAACGCGGCCGCATCGAAGGCGGCCAGCCAGCGATGATCGCAGGCCGGGCACTGCATGTCGAATTGCAGATCGGCTTGCGGGTCGGCCTGCGCCAGGTGCGAGGCGATCGCTTCGATCACGTCGAGCGGCAGCGCATCGGTTGGCTGATCGACACCATCGACCTGTACGCTTTGCACGCAGCGCTGCAACAACACGCTTTGTCCTGCCTCGACGGTATCGCAGCCGGCAATCGCCAGCAGATCGGCGCTGGTGGGCAGCCGGCAGTGAACGGTGAAGCGATCGATCGTCAACGGCGGCAGATCATCAATCGACCGGCTTGCGCGCAGTTCGCGCGTGTTCGACGTGATCTGCAGCCGCTCGCCGCAATTCGGACAGATCACCACGCTGATCAACTGCGGGCCGAACAGCCATTCACGCACGGCCAGCAGCTGCGCGTCGCGCCGGCCGATGGGCAGCTGCGCCAGCGCATCGATGGAGTTTTCCGGGAAGGCGGCGCTCAACAAGAGCAGCGCGCGCCGCACGAGCGATTGATGATCGCCCGCCTCCCAGACGTCAAGCAAATCACGCGCAGTCAAGGCTTGCATGACACCCGCCAAATGAGCGGCCTTAGCGTCGGCAAAATCGTGGGGGTGCGGTCGTCGCATGCCGGTCACCGCATGCCGGTCGTCGCACCCCGGTCGTCGCATGCCGGTCACCGCATGCCGGTCGTCGCACCCCGGTCGTCGCACCCCGGTCGTCGCACCCCGGTCACCGCATGCCGGTCGTCGCATCCCGGTCGTCGCA
>CAZKBQ010000036.1:0-10667 GCA_964550855.1 uncultured Anaerolineae bacterium | reverse complement strand
CCCGGTCACCGCATGCCGGTCGTCGCACCCCGGTTACCGCATGCCGGTCGTCGCATCCCGGTCACCGCATGCCGGTCGTCGCACCCCGGTTACCGCATGCCGGTCGTCGCATCCCGGTCACCGCATGCCGGTCGTCGCCCGTAGGGGCGAGGTTACCTCGCCCCTACGGGCGAATGACACATCGGCCGGCTATTGCGGTTCGGTGAACGTCGGCTCGGTTGGCTCGGTGACTTCGTAATCGCGCTCCCAGCCTTCGTTCTCCAGCTTGAGCGATTGGATCAGCACGGCGTTGGCGTTGGCATCCAGATCGGCCTGCGCCTGGAACTCGGACACCCAGCAGCGATAGACCTTGTAGGCGATGACGAGCTGTCCGGCCTCGTTGTAGACTTCGATGATGATGTCCTTGCGGAAGTCTTTGAGCGACACTTCCGCGCCCAGGCCGGAGCCGAAGTTCCACACCTTGTTGGCCCACTGCTCGAATTCTTTGTCGTGCGTGACGCCGCGCTCCAGCGAGATCGCTTCGTATTCGGTGCGCCCCGGCGATTTGCGGCTGCTGCTCGGGTCGCCGCCTTCGCGGTGCTTGACGACCTCGGTGGTGCGCTTGAGGCTGCCTACTTTGCTCACGCCGGCCACATAGCGTCCGTCCCATTTGACGCGGAACTTGAAGTTCTTGTACGGATCAAATCGTTGGGTGTTGACACTGAACTGAGCCATGCGTGCGCCTCCTAGGCCTCAATCTGGCCAGCCATCTGCTGGAGCTTGATGATCACGAATTCGGCCGGTTTGAGCGGTGCGAAGCCGACGACGATGTTGACGATGCCCAGGTTGATGTCATTCTGTGTGGTCGTCTCGCCGTCGCACTTGACGAAGTAAGCCTCGCGCGGCGTCTTGCCCTGGAACGCGCCCTGCCGGAAGAGGTTTTGCATGAAGGCGCCGACGTTCAAGCGGATCTGCGCCCACAGCGGCTCGTCGTTCGGCTCGAACACCACCCACTTCAGGCCGCGATACAGGCTCTCTTCGATGAACAACGCGGTGCGGCGCACGGGCACGTATTTGTATTCGTCGGCCAGCTGATCGGCGCCGCGCAGCGTGCGCGATCCCCACACCACGCGCCCGGAGATCGGGAACGAGCGCAGGCAATTGATGCCCAGCGGGTTAAGCATGCCGTTTTCGGGATCGTTCAGATTCACCTGCAGACCCTGCACACCGTTGATGGCCGCGTCCAGGCCGGCGGGCGCTTTCCACACGCCGCGATTCACGTCGGTGCGGGCCATCACCCCGGCGATGATGCCGCACGGCACAAAGGTATCCAGCTGGTTCTCGCGCAGCGGATCGCTCTGGATGACGCGCGGGAAGTACAGCGCGGCGTTGCGCGCCTCCACGCCGGTGAGCCCCAACGCGCTGAGGCCATCGCGCGCGGTGGCAGCGGCGGTCTCTTTGTTCGCGCCCCAGGCCGCAGGCGGATCGACCACGAGCACGGCGCGCCGATCGACGCAGTATTTCATGGCGGCCTGATACACTTCCTTCAGCGTCTCGCCTTCGCGCGTGTCGGGCGGGATGCACAGCAGATTGAACAGGTCGGCCTTCTCCAGCGCGTACATGCCGGTCTTCTGATCTTTGTCGCCGACGATGTCGGTCGAGGCGGTGAGGGCCGCACTGTCTGTGCCGCCGGTGAACTTCTCGAACTGAGTCGGGTCGGCCTGCGGATCGGATGGATCCTGGGCCGGCTGCGAATCGGCCGGGCGGGTCGCAACCAGATCGGGCGTGCCGTCGTTCTTCTTCTGCACGCGCACCAGATTCGATTCGGCCGCCAGCACCCGATCGAGCCGGCGCGCGCCCGCATCGGTTTTCACCGCGACGTTGAGGAACTTCTCGACGCGGCCTTTGCCCGGATCCTCGTACACCGTCAGGTTGAACAAGTCGGCCTTGGCGATGTTGTAGCGGGCGGCCACGTCATCGGTGATGCCTTTGGAATCGACCGCGTACGTCAGCTTGTCGCCCCACGCGCCGGGGCTGGCCGCCTCCACTTTCAGGTCGGCGTTCTTGGAGGTGGCGGCGTTCTTCGTCAGCCGCACGATGATGGCCTGCTGTCCACCGTTCAGGTAGAAATCGCGGACGGCATAGCTCATCGGATAGTTGACGTGCAGGTCGCCGAAGGTGCGGGCGAAATCGCCATAGCTGTTGATGGTGATCGGCTCGTTGGCCGGCCCGCGTTGGGCGCGCCCCAGAAACGCGGTGATCGACGTGGCCACGCCGACGATCGTGCGCACGCCGCTGGGGATTTCTTCGACATACACGCCGGGGTAGGTAGGTGAGACTGGCATGGCTGGTGTGCTCCTTTCAGATAAATGACGGCGAGGTTGAACGTTTTAGGGAACTTCGTCCGTCGTTGATTCCAGTTGGGTAAGCCATTCGGTCAAAATCTGCAGCAGCTCGGCTCGATCTCGGAACGATTGCGCCCGGCCTGACTCGGCATCGATCAGCTCGCCGTGTGACAGGCGCCCGGTGTGGTTCAGCACCAGGCGCAGGACCAGCGTGACGTAACGCGTGTGTGACAGGGCTTCCATGTGCATCGACGGTAGGACATATGGTCTCGATCAACTGCGAACAGATGCAATCAGGATAGCATCCGGGGCTGAGCGTGCTCTGAGAGCCATCTGAGACGGGGCTGAGGTTGAAGTGAGGTGACGGGGCAGCGGATGGGCAGCGGATAAGCGGATGGGGGAGGGTCAACGGATGGACAGCGAATAAGCGGATGAGGGGGAGTCAATCATCCGCTTGGCTGTTGTTTATCTGCTGTCGCTCAAATCTGATCGGGCGCGAGGCGAATCTGCTCGTACAGCGCGGTCGTCGCCGGTTCGGGGGCGGCGTCAAATTCGCTGCGCAGGACTTGCGCGCACAGCTGGAATTGCCTCAGCGCCTGAGCGCGCTGACCCTGGCGCATGTAGCAGCGCATGATCAGTCGGTGGGCATCCTCGCGGCAGGGATCGACCACCAACAGTCGCTGGGCCAGCACGGCGCTGTGGGCGTAATCGGCCTGGGAAAAGTGAAAGTCGGCCAGGCGCGCCAACAGATTGAGATAGCGGGCGCGCAGCGCTTCGCACAACAGCAGGGCAGGTGTGTCGCCCACCACGCACAGATCGCCGCGGTACAACGCGACGGCTCGTTCATATTGTTCGATGGCTGCGCCCAGCTGCCCGCTGCGCTCGTACTGAAAACCGGCAGCCAGACACTGATCAAAGCAGATGACATCTATGCCGATGCCGGCCTCCACGTTCAGCCGGTAGTGGCCGTCGACGCAGATCACGGGCGGCTCACCGGCCAGGCTGCCGGCCAGATGCCGACGCAGGCTGTGGACGAGGCTGTTCAACGCCTGGCCGGCCAGCTCGGCGGGGCTGTTGGGCCACAACGATTGGAGGAGCGTCTCACGCGGCACGGCCTGCGGCCCCAGCACCAGATTGACCAGCAGCGCTTTGGTCTTGTCGGCGTGGCGCAGCGGCAGCGGCCGATCTTGAAGGTACACGTGAAAGCTGCCCAACAGACAGATGAACACGGGCCAGTCGGCGGCCACTACCGGCCCGGAGCGGTCCGTCCGAGGCGTGACCAGAGGGGCCATGCGTGTCTCCTTCCCAAGCAACCCGACCTATCCGCCGGTTGGCTGGACCGGCAGTCGCAGTACATCATCAACAGACATTCCCACAGTTTACTGTCAAACTATACGCCCACGGCGTTTGCCCAGCGTGTTTGCGGGAGGTGTGTGACCTGTCGTTTATATACTACACCATTAACAGGATCGATTCATATGAGAGAAGAATACGGTTTTGGTAAGAGTTTCGTTGCACGAGGTGCGCGCGTCTTTCTGCTTCGGACAGAACGGGCCGGCACTGAACGATCGGGCAGGCGGACGAGGTGTAATATCCAATAGGTGACGTTTGTCACAAAACGTATTGACTTTTCTTGAAAATCATTATAATCTTACATGAAAGATCGTGCGGTTTACACTCTGATTCAGAAAGAGCCGGAGTTTGGAAACCAGGAAGCCGCGCCCCAGTCTGCTGGATGTTGCCCGCCAGGCCGGTGTATCGTCAGCCACAGTCTCGCGCGTCCTCAACGGCACTGCGCCGGTACGCGAGGACGTGCGTGTGCGGGTGCTGTCGGCTTCGGCGCGGCTGGGCTATCAACACGTCAGGCACCGCTCGGCGAAGGCGGCGCTGACCAACGCCGTTGCCCTGCTAATCCCCGATATCCTCAATCCGTTCTTCGCCGAGATTGTGCGCGGCGTGCAGGACGAGAGCGCCGACGAATACGTGCCGCTGCTGTTCGACATCGCCGAGGACGCGCAGCGCGAGCATCAGTATTTCCGCTTATTGACCACGCTGCCGGTGTGCGGCATCATCGTGTGCGGGTCGCGCATTGCGGCCGAAGAGCTGGCGGCGGCCGTCGAGAAACAGCAGACCCCCATCGTGGTGCTCAACCGCTGGGTACGGCATCCCAACGTTGCCTGCCTCAAGGTGGATTTTGAATCGGCCACCCACCGCGCCGTCCATCATCTGCTTGATCTCAATCATACGCGGATTGCGTATCTGGCCGGGCCCACGCAATCGGATGCGTCGCAGGCGCGGCGGCGCGGCATCGAGGCGGCGTTGAATAAGGCCGGGCTGACGCTGCGCGCAGAGTGGGCGCCGGTGAGCTTTCCCAACGTGGACGGCGGTTTTCAATCGATGAGCGCCATCCTGGCGCTGCCACCCGCCGATCGGCCCACCGCCGTGATCGCTTATAACGATCTCATGGCGATGGGTGCGCTGCACGCCATCCGCTCGCACCGGCTGCGCGTGCCCGAAGACATCTCGGTCATCGGCGTGGACGACATCGCCATGGCCGCGCACAGCAACCCGCCGTTGACCACCGTGGCGCAGCCCAAGTATCGCATGGGCCGGCTGGCGATGAAAACGCTGCGCCGCATGATTGAAGGCCAGCCGCCGCCTGAAGAAGGCTACACTTTGCTGGAAAGCCCGCTCATCGTGCGCGAATCCACCGCGCTCGCGCCGGCGGGCGTTTCCAATGACACACACCGATGAAGACTCCCTGGGCACGCTTTGCCGCTGTGGCGCGTCACGGCCAGAGCGATCGGACACCCGTCGCGCTGATCGTAGACAGCCCGTGGCTGCCCGGTTACGCGGGTCTTAACACGCTGGATTTCTTTCTGCGCCCCGACGAGTGGCTGCGCGTCTATCTGGGCATTCGCGATCGATTCCCGGATGTCGCGTGGATTCCCGGCTACTGGATAGAGTACGGCATGGCGGCGGAACCGTCGGCGTTTGGGGCGCGCATCAACTGGCATGCCGATCAGCCCCCATCGATCGAGCCGGTGCGCGGCGGCTTGAATGTGCTCGTTGACGCTGAGCCGGCCGATCCGCAGCAGCACGGCCTGATGCCGCTGGTCTTGCAGCGCTATCTCGACGCGGAAAAACGGCTGTTGCCCGAAGGCGAATCAATCAAAATGGTGGCGGCGCGTGGTCCGTTCGCCGTGGCCGGTTGGCTGCTGGGGATTAGCGATCTGATGATCGCGCTGAAAAAAGAGCCGGAGAAGATCGGGCGATTATTAGACACACTCACGACGACGATTATCAACTGGTTACGCGCCCAACTCGATGTGCTGTCTGCGCCCGAAGGCATTCTGGTGCTGGATGATCTGGTGGGGATGTTGTCGCCCCGGTTGTTTGAACAGTACGCGCGCCCGCATATGCCCCGCATTTTCCGGGCATTTGACGGCCTGATCAAGGTCTATCACAACGATACGCCGTGCCCGCACCTGCTCAAGCCGATGAGCGATCTGGGCTTCGACGTTTTCAATTTCAGCCACACCATCGACATGGCCGAAGCACGGATCGCGATGCCGGACATTGCGCTGATGGGCAACGTCCCGCCGCTGGACGTGATGGTGCGCGGCACTCCTGAGCAGGTGACGGCCTGGGCGCAGGCCTGCATCGACCAAACGGGCGGGCGCGGGCTGATCCTGTCGGCGGGCGGCGGCGTGAGTCCGGGTACGCCGCCCGAGATGATCGATGCGCTGGTGAAGGCCGCGCACCGGTAGGCATGCCCCTACGCATAGGCACTTACACACAACGGCCCGGGGAAGCCGTTGCCGCTGAGGAAACTCAATGACCCGCTACGTTTTCAGCACGACCGACACCATCCGCTATCGCTACCCGACGCACGTGAACGAGCTGGTGATCGATCGGGTGGAGGCGGCCGCCACCGAAGTGTTCGTCGTCGTGCTGGCACCCGGTGAAGCGCCGCCGCTGCACCGGCATGACGACGCCGAGCAAATCTTCTTCATCATGGAAGGCGCGGGCGTGCTGACCATCGGCGAGCCGGGGCAGACCTTCAGCGTGAAGCCGGGCGATGTGGCCCGCATCCCGCCGGCCACGCTGCACTCCATCCGGTGTGACGGTGAAGCGACCCTGCGCTATTTGAGCGTGGATGCCTTTGTCGGCGAGAAAGACCCATCGGAGCCGACGTGGGACGATCACGTAAAAACGTTGTGCAATCGCTTTGGCTGGGATTTCGAGCAAGTCAAACAAGTACCGTCCATCAACTGAACACATCGAGGAGAAAGGAGGTAAAGCCATCTGAATGTTGACTTCGCCCGCGCCGTGTGAGTGTGGTGTTGTGCCCGAGCTCTTCAACCCATTACCCAAAGGAGCGTTGAGATGAAGCAGAATGTATTTCGTTTGTTCGCCGCCCTCGTGCTGATTGCGCTGTTTGTGGCGGCCTGCGCGCCTCCGGCCGCGGCCCCAACCACTGCCCCTCAGCCGCAAGAACCCGCTGCTCCCGCTCAGCCGGCCGCGCCTACCGCGGCGCCCCCGGCCCAGCCGACCGAGCCGCCCGCTGCCCCGGCGCAACCCGAACCCAAGTACAAGCAATCGCCGCTGTTCGACGAAGATGTGGCCGCCGACCGGCTGCCGCCGGTTGAAGAGCGGCTGCCCAAGGAACCGCTGGTCGTCGAAGGGGTTGACGGCGTAGGTCAGTATGGCGGCGTGTGGCGGCGCGGTTTCACCGGCCCGGCCGACTATAACAACTACGTGCGCGTGGTGTTTGATGCCCTGGTTCGCTTCTCACCCGATGGCAGCAAGGTGGTGCCGAAGATCGCGAAGGGCTGGGAGAACTCGGCCGATTTCAAGGTTTGGACGGTCTTCCTGCGCGAAGGGGCCAAGTGGTCGGACGGCCAGCCGCTGACGGCTGATGACATCCTGTTCTGGTACAACGACGTGCTGCTGAACAAGGACATTACGCCGTCGCTGCCCAAGTGGATGCGCAACGCCGATGGCACCGTGGCCAAGGTTGAGAAAGACGGCGACTATGCCGTGAAGTTCACGTATAATGAACCCAACACTCTGTTCCTGTATGAGCTGGCCAACAAGGATGGCGGCGACCGCACCTTTGCGCCGTTCCTGCCTGCGCACTATCTAAAGCAGTTCCATCCGGCCTACGCCAGCCAGGCCGACATCGACAAGATGGTGGCAGACGCTCAGTTCAAGACCTGGGTGGAACTGTTTGCCAGCAAGAATGCGCCGTTTGAGAATCCCCAGCGCCCGACAATGGCGGCCTGGGTGCCGGTGACGCGCATCAGCGATCAGGTGTTCACCCTGAAGCGCAATCCGTATTACATCGGCGTGGACACGGCCGGCAATCAGCTGCCCTACATCGACGAGGTGCGCTTCACGTTCTTTGCCGACATCCAGGCGCTGAACCTGGCCGCCATCGCCGGCGAGCTGGATCAGCAGGATCGCCACATCAACCTGATGAACTATCCGGTGCTCAAGGAGAACGAGCAGGCCGGCAAGTATAAGATCATCACCTGGCCGGACTTCGGCGGCTCCGACGCGGTGGTCATGTTCAACCAGACTTATCAGAAGGACGCCGACCTGGGCAACTTGATGCGCAATCGCGATTTCCGCATCGCAATGTCCTACGCCACCGATCGCAAGCAGATTCAAGAGCTGGCCTTCCTGGGGTTGGGCGAGCCGCGCAATGCGGTGGCCGCGCCGTGGCATCCGTACTATCCGGGCGACGAAGTGGCCTACAAGTACACGGAGTTCAAGCCCGACGAAGCGAACAAGATGCTGGACGCGATCGGGTTGGACAAGAAGAACGCCGACGGTTACCGCCTGTATCCGGGCACGACCAAGCCGGTGCAGATCGAAATCTCGGTGGTGCCGGCCTTCGGCCCGTGGCCGGATGTGGCGCAGCTCGTCGCCAAGAACTGGGAAGCGGTGGGCATTCAGACCATCGTGCAGGTGCGTGAGCGCGCGCTGCACTTCCAGATGCGCGACAGCAACGACATCCAGACCGAAATCTGGAATGAAGACACGGGCGGCTTCCCCTTCACCGGCGCGCCCAAGTACGATCCGCGCACCAGCCCCGGCCTGTCGCTGGCCCCGTTGGTTCGCCAGTGGTACGCGACGGGCGGCAAGGAAGGCATGGAGCCGACGCCCGAGTTGGCAAAGATCGTCGAGCTCATCGACAAGGCCAAGACGGTCGGTCCCGACGAGCAGATCGCCATCGCCAAGGAACTGTACACGCTCTGGGTGGATCAGCAGTACGAAGTCAGCACGATCGGCCTGTCGCCCATGGTGCAGGGCGTGGCCGTGGTCAACAACAACCTGATGAACGTGCCGCTGCAGCTGGGCAATGACTGGCCGCTGCGCACGCCCGGCAATGCTCTGCCGGAAACCTGGTACTACAAGCAGTAAAGTGGCTTTGACTCCGGTCGGGACGAGTGTGCAGCTGCGAGGCGACAACCTCGTCCCGACCGGCAAGTGGATCATGGTGGGCCGCGGCCAGTCACGTCGAGGCCAGCGCCGGGCTGAACGGTGAGGCTTGCCTTGCCGCCCGCGGCGGCTCGCCATGACATCCATTCCTTCAGGAGGCTGACACCGTGCTACGTTTTATCCTTCAACGGCTGATTCTGCTGCCGGTGCTGCTCTTCCTGTTTTCGATAGTGGTGTTCATCCTGATCCAGGCGCCGCCCGGCGACTTCCTGGACAGTTACATTGCCACGCTGGCGTCATCCGGCTCGTCGGTGGACGAGGCGCAGGTGCAGGCGCTCAAGCAGCAGTTCGGGCTGGATCAGCCGATCACGGTGCAGTACACGCGCTGGATCGAGAACATCCTGCGTGGCGATCTGGGCCTGTCGCTTGAATATCAGCGCCCCAACAACGAACTGATCGGGGAGCGGCTGCTGCTGACGGTGGCGCTGGCGCTGTTTGCTTTTGTCTTCACGTGGGCGGTGGCGATTCCGGCGGGCATCTTGTGCGCAATGCGTCCGCACTCGATCATCGATTATTTCTTCTCCGTGCTGAACTACATCGGCGTGGCGATCCCCAACTTTCTGCTGGCGTTGATCTTGATGTGGGTGGCCTACTCGTCGTTCGGCATCAGCGTCACGGGCCTGTTTTCGCCCCAGTTCATCGACGCGCCGTGGAGTCTGGCGCGGGTGGGTGATCTGCTCAGTCACATCTGGCTGCCGATGATCGTGATCGGCATTGCGGGCACGGCGCGGCTGACGCGCGTGATGCGCGCCAATCTGCTGGACGAGCTCAACAAGCCCTATGTCGTCACGGCCAGGGCCAAGGGCCTGTCGGAATGGCGGCTGGTCTTCAAATATCCGGTGCGCCTGGCGCTGAATCCGCTGGTCAGCACCATCGGCTGGTATCTGCCCCAGTTGTTTTCCGGCAGCCTGATTGTGGCCACGGTCATGAATCTGCCCAACATCGGCCCGCTGCTGCTGCGCGCCCTGCAGAGTCAGGATATGTACTTAGCCGGCAGCATCCTGTTGATCTACTGCGCGCTGACGATCATCGGGACGCTGATCTCCGATGTGCTGCTGGCGGTTCTCGATCCGCGCATTCGCATGGGAGGGGCGCGAGCATGAGCGCACTGGACACGGTCAACGGCGCACCCGATCAGGCCATCAGCTCGGCCGAAGAGCGCGTCTCAGTCGCCTCCAACTGGACGCTGGTCTGGTGGCGCTTCAAAAAACACCGGCTGGCGTTGCTGTGCGGCGGACTGCTGATCTTCTTTTACATCGTGGTGCTGATTCCCGATTTCTTTGCGGTGGAGAACCCGGAGTTCACCGATGCGCGGCAGTCGTTTATTCCGCCGCGCGCCTTGCACCTGTTTGACAACGGCGCGCTCAGCCCGTGGGTGCCCAGTGTCAGCGGCAAACGCAATCCGGTGACGCTGCGCATGGAATGGCAAGTGGACGAGAGCAAGAAGATTCCGGTGCGCTTTTTTGCGTCCGGCTATTCTTACAAGATTCTGGGCTTTATCGAAACGAACGTTCACCTGATCGGGCCGGCGTCGGGCGATCCGGCTGATCGCCTGACGTTGTTCGGCACCGATCGGTTGGGGCGCGACGAATGGTCGCGGCTGATGTTCGCCACCCGCACGTCCATGACCATCGGCATGATCGCGGTGGTGCTGAGCACGCTGTTGGGCGTGCTGCTGGGCGGCATCTCCGGCTACTTCGGCGGCATCCCGGATTTGATCATCCAGCGCACGATCGAGCTGCTGCAATCGCTGCCCACCATCCCGATCTGGCTGGCGTTGACGGCGGCGCTGCCGCAGGACTGGCGGCCGGAGCAGGTGTTCTTTGCGATCAC
>CAZKBQ010000035.1:8747-50695 GCA_964550855.1 uncultured Anaerolineae bacterium | reverse complement strand
GCCTTCTTCAAGGCGCTGCTGTTCTTGAGCGCCGGCTCGGTCATCCACGGCGTTGAACACGGTCATCATCACCTGCACGAGGAGGCGCACGCCAAAGCGCCTGACGCACACGGCGATGCCGGCGGGCATGGGGAGGCTCACGCTGCGGCGGCGGAAGAATTCGATCCGCAGGACATGCGCAACATGGGCGGGCTGTGGAATCGGATGCGCATCACGTCGATCGTGTACATCATCGGATCGCTGGCGCTGGCCGGCATCGTGCCGCTGGCCGGCTTCTGGAGCAAGGACGAGATCCTCTTTGAGGCGTCGCACAAAAACCCCGTCGCCTACTGGCTGCTGGTGATCGCCGCCGCGTTCACCGCGTTCTACATGACGCGGCAGGTGCTGATGGTGTTCTTCGGCAAGCCCAAACACGCCGCCGCCGCGCACGCGGTGGAAAGCCCGCGCGTGATGACTTCGCCGTTGATCGTGCTGGCGGTCTTTGCCGCGCTGATCGGCTTCATCAACATTTCGGGCGACTTTACGCACTGGCTGGAGCCGACCGAGGTGTTTACGGGACTCGATCCGTTTACGGCCGTCTTCTCCACGGTCGTGGCGGTCGGCGCCATTGCGCTGGGCTATCTGGTGTATAACCCGAAGCGGCAGAAGGCGGGCGTGGATGATCCGCTGCGCCGCACCGGCTTTGTCTTCACCGTGTTGAACAACAAATACTGGATCGACGAGTTGTACGATCGGGTGGTGATTCGCCCGTTCATCTGGTTCAGCAACTTCTGCGCCCAGGTCATCGACTGGAAATTCTGGCACGACTGGTTCCACGAATCGGTCATCTACAAAGGCTTCATGGCGCTCACCGTTTTTCTCGCCAACCCGATCGACAAGCTGGTCATCGACGGCGCGGTCAACGGCCTGGGCCGGCTGGTCAACCGGGCGTCGGGCGCGCTGCGCACGCTGCAGACCGGCTTTGTGCGCAGCTATGCGCTGATGATGCTGGCCGGCGTGGTGCTGGTCATGGTCTGGTTTGCGTTTATGGTGCTGCGCGGCGGCTAGCCGCGCCGATTTCATCTGAGGTAATGGCATGACACAAAGTCCGCTTCCACTCATCACCATCGTCACCTTCCTGCCGCTGGTTGGCGCCATTTACTTGCTGTTTCAGAGCCGCGACGACGCGGCCGCACTGAAACGCGCGGCACTGATTGTGTCGGTGATCACCTTCGTCGTGTCGCTGCTGTTCGTGGTGCGCGTCGGGCCGATCGGCGGCTTCGATCTGGCGCAGCCCGGCTTTCAGTACCACGAGCGCTACGACTGGATCCCGGCGTTCCACATCGGGTACGAGGTGGGCATCGACGGCATCAGCCTGCTGCTGGTGCTGCTGACCACCCTGCTGAGTCCGCTGGCGATCCTGTCTTCGTTTGAGGCCATCAAGGATCGGGCTAAGGAATACTACATATTCATGTTGATCCTTGAGAGCGGCATGCTGGGCGTGTTCGTCAGCCTGGATCTGTTCCTGTTCTACGTTTTCTGGGAAGTGACGCTGGTGCCGATGTACTTCCTCGTCGGCATTTGGGGCGGCGGCCGACGGGTGTACGCGGCGATCAAGTTCTTCCTGTACACCATGGCCGGCTCGATCCTGATGCTGCTGGCGATCCTGTGGCTGGGCCTCAACGGCGGCTCGTTCTCACTCCCGGCGCTGCTGCAAAATCACGGCTGGCTGGCGGGCGCGCCGGAGATGGCGCTGTTCATCGCTTTTGCCGCGGCGTTTGCGATTAAAGTGCCGCTGTGGCCGTTCCACTCGTGGCTGCCCGACGCGCACGTGGAAGCGCCCACGGCCGGCTCGGTCATCCTGGCCGGCGTCCTGCTGAAGATGGGCACCTACGGTTTTCTGCGCTTCAACCTGCCGCTGTTCCCCAACGCCAGCCGTGAGGCCGCGCCCGTTATCGCCGTGCTGGCCATCATCGGCATCATCTACGGAGCCATCGTGTCGTTCGCGCAGACGGACGTGAAGAAGCTGGTGGCGTATTCGTCCGTGAGCCACCTGGGCTTTGTGATGCTGGGCATCTTCACCTTTACGTATCAGGGCCTGCAGGGGGCGCTGCTGCAGATGATCAATCACGGCCTGAGCACGGGCGCGCTGTTCCTGATGATCGGCTTTCTGTACGAGCGCCGCCACACCCGCGAAATGGCGCAGTTTGGCGGGCTGTGGAAGATCGTGCCGGTGTACGGCACGCTGATGCTGATTGTGTCGCTGAGCAGCATGGGCCTGCCGGGCCTCAACGGCTTCGTGGGCGAATTCACCATTTTGCTGGGCACGTGGGCGGCTAATCCCGTCTGGGCCGCCGTCGCTGCCACCGGCGTGATCCTGGCGGCGGTCTACATCCTGACGATGTTCGTCAAAGTGTTCATGGGCGAATCGCGCAGCGAGGAGAACCTGCATTTGCTCGATCTCAATCAGCGCGAGTTGTGGGTGATTGTGCCCATCATCATCCTCATCTTCGTCATCGGCCTGTATCCCAACCCGTTTTTCCAGACGATGACGGCCTCGGTCAACGGGCTGCTGCAGCCGTTGGGCGGAGTGGTCGCGATCGCGCCGTAAGGCCGATCGGGCGCGGGGTTGAGCCGCCGTTGAGCGCCGTTGGCGATTGAGGGCTTATGACTCTACAATTTACTACCACCGATTTCTTGTCCATTCTGCCGATGACGATCCTGGCCATCTTTGGCATGATCGTGCTGCTAGTCGATCTGGCGCTGAAGCCGGAGCACCGCCATCGCACGGCCTGGCTGGCGCTGATCGGGTTTGTGGCGGCGGGTGCCGCTTCGCTGGCGCTGATCAATCAGCACCACACCGGCTTCGGCGGCATGATCGCGTTGGACCCGTATGCGCAGGTGCTGGGGCTGGTGGCCATCGTGGCGGGTGCGCTGACCGTGCTGACCTCGTTCCATTACGTGCGCGATCTGGGGTTCGGGCGCAGCGAATATTACGCGCTGCTGTTGTTCAGCGTCAGCGGCATGGTGATGATGGCGGCGGCCAACAACTTGATCGTGGTCTTCATCGCGCTGGAGCTGCTGTCGATTCCGCTGTATGTGCTGGCCGGGTTTGCCCGGCCGCGCGTGGAGTCGGAAGAGGCGGCCATCAAGTACTTTCTGTTGGGGGCATTTGCCAGCGGCTTCCTGCTGTTCGGTATCGCACTGATGTACGGCGCGCTGGGCACGACGGACCTGACGCGCATCGCGCAGAGCCTGGCGCAGATGGGCGCATCGCCGCTGGTGCTGATCGGGGCGGGGCTGGTGCTGGTGGGGCTGGGGTTCAAAGTGGCGGCCGTGCCTTTCCACATGTGGACGCCCGACGTGTACGAAGGCGCGCCGACGCCGATTACGGGCTTCATGTCGGTGGGGGCCAAGGCCGCCGGTTTTGCGGCGCTGCTGCGCGTGTTTGTGTATTCGCTGGGCGCGATCCAGTCCGATTGGGTGACGCTGGTCGCCATCCTGTCTGCCGTGACGATGATCGTGGGCAATATCGTGGCCGTGTCACAGACCAACCTCAAGCGCATGCTGGCCTACTCCAGCATCGCGCACGCGGGTTACCTGCTGATGGGCGTGGCGTCGGCCAATCAGGCCGGGGTGGCGGGCGCGCTGTTTTATCTGGTGGCCTATGCCTTTACCAACCTGGGCGCGTTTGCGGTGTTGGCTGCCATGGCGCGGCAGAGCGGCGAGGATCAGACTTTTCCAACGTACCGCGGCCTGTACCGGCGCAGCCCGGCGCTGGCCGTGATGATGATGATCTTCATGCTCAGCCTGACGGGCATTCCGTTGACGGGCGGCTTCATCGGCAAATATTATCTGTTCCTCAGCGCGATTGAAGCGAACTTGATCTGGCTGGCCGTCATCGGCGTGCTGACCAGTGTGGTGTCGGCTTTCTTCTATCTGCGCGTCATCGTGGACATGTTCATGCGCGAGGCTGAGCCGGGGCGCGAAGTCGAGCCGGTGTCGTATCGCCCGCTGAACTTCACCGTCAGCCTGTCGGCGGCCGTGGTGATTATCCTGGGCGTGGTGCCGATGGCGGTGCTGACGATGGTGACCGCCGCCGCGCAGCTGCTGGTGGGCTGATGGGACTCACCGCGTCGATCGCTATGGTACAATAGATGCCGCCTCATCGCGAGGTTCACATGTCCAGGCGCACTGCTCAACACGCCGCTGATAACGAGTTGGGAAGGATCGGCCGGCCGGCAAGGTAAGTCGCCGTCTGTTCTATCGTACACACCCCCGGTCGCCCTTGCTCACAGCTGGTTGAGCAAGGGCTTTTTGTTACGGGGGCAGCGCCTGCAGGAGGCTGCACATGGTCTGGATCGAATTCATTGTTTGTGTCGTCATCATCATTGCCGCCGCCAACATCCTGTCACGCTACTCAGACGTCATCGCGGAAAAAACCGGGCTGGGCCGCGCCTGGGTGGGCGCCATCCTGTTGGCTGGCGTCACCTCGCTGCCGGAAATGGTGTCGGGCATCACGGCCGTCTCGCTGCTCAACGCGCCCAACCTGGCCATCGGCGGTATCGTGGGCAGCAACCTGTTCAATCTCACGCTCATCGCGGTGATGGATGTGGTCTATCAGCCCGGCCTCATCCTGTCGAATGCGCAGGAAGGGCACATCCTCTCGGCCGGCCTGGGCATTCTGCTCATCGGCCTGGTCGCTGCCAGCCAGCTGGTGGGCAACGGCCTCAACGGCTCCGGCCTGCTGGGCGTCAGTTACATCAGCCTGGCCATCTTCGCCGTGTATTTGATCGGCGCGCGATTGCTGTCGATCTTCCAGCGCAAGCGCGCGCTGGAGGTGCTGGAAAAGGAAGCCGAAGTGCTGCACTACCACGACATCAGCGTGCGCCGCACCTATCTCACCTTTGCCGTGTCTGCCCTGATCGTCGTGGTGGCGGGCGTCTGGCTGGGCTCCATCGCCGATCGGATTTCTGACGAGACCGGTCTGGGGCGCAGCTTCGTAGGGGCGCTGTTTTTGGGCGTCAGCACCTCGCTGCCCGAGATCGCCACCAGCGTGACGGCGGTGCGCATGGGCGCCATCGATCTGGCCATCGGCAACGTGCTGGGCAGCAACCTGTTCAACGTCACCCTGCTGGCCGTGTACGACATCTTCGACGGCCCGCGCAACCTGTGGGCGGCCATGAGCCCCGCCAACGCGCTGGCCTCGGTCATCTCCATCATGATGACGGCCGTCATCATCATCAGCCTGATCTATCGGGCTTCGTCCAAGACGCCGTTTCGCTTTAGCTGGGACGGCGTCGCGCTGGTGGCGATGTATCTGGGCGCGCTGATCGTGCTGTACATGCTAAACTGAGCCGTTTAGCCGGCCTTCATCTTGCGCCAGTACAATCTGTTAATACCGGCTAAAAGGAGCAGAGATGAAAACGATCTATTTACTCTTGATATCACTTGGCCTGATGACGGCCTGCGCGCCGAGCGCGCCGGCGACGCCCGTTTCAACCCCGACCGTTCCGGCGGCGGCCCCCGCGGCTACTCCGTCGGCCGCGGCCACTTCACCAGCGCCGATCGCTACGGCTGCGCCGCCCACAACGGCGGCACCCACGGCCACCCCTGAACCCGCTTCAGCGGGTACGCAGACCATCGCGCTAAAACCCGTCGTGGTGGGCGGCCTGGTCCGGCCCACCGATTTGACCCACGCCGGCGATGCGCGCCTGTTCGTCGTGGAGCAGCCGGGCCGCATCCGCATCATCGAGAACGGGCAGCTGCTCGATCGGCCTTTCCTCGACATCACCGGCAAAGTCCAAAACGCCGGCAATGAACAGGGGCTGCTGGGACTGGCCTTTCATCCCGACTACGCCACCAACGGTCAGTTCTTCGTCGATTACACCCGCCAGCCCGACGGCGCCACCGTGATCGAACGCTACACCGTCTCAGCCGACGACGCCAATCTGGCCGACGCTGCTTCCGCCCATGTCATCCTCACTATCGATCAGCCGGAAGCCAATCACAACGGCGGCCAGCTTCAGTTTGGACCTGACGGCTTTCTCTACATCGGCATGGGCGATGGCGGCGGCGCGGGCGACCGGCACGGACCCATCGGCAACGGCCAAAACCTGCAATCGCTGCTGGGCAAACTGCTGCGTCTCGATGTGACGAATCAGGCCACCTATGCCATTCCGGCCGACAATCCCTTTGGCGACGAGATCTGGGCCTACGGCCTGCGCAATCCGTGGCGCTTCTCATTCGATCGCGCCACGGGCGATCTGTACATCGCCGACGTCGGACAGAACCAGTACGAGGAAGTGGACTTTCAGCCGGCGGCCAGCCCCGGCGGCGAAAACTACGGTTGGCGCATCATGGAAGGCCGACACTGCTTCAACCCGCCGTCGGGCTGTGATCAAACCGGGCTGGTGCTGCCGGTGGCCGAATACAGCCATGCCGACGGCTGCTCCATCACGGGCGGCTTCGTTTATCGCGGCGAACAGTATCCGCAGCTGGCCGGGCAGTACTTCTTCGCCGATTATTGCATCGGCACCATCTGGTCGTTGCAGCGCGACGCGGCCGCCGCCTGGCAGATGGAGGAGCGGCTCAGCCCCGACATCCGCATCAGCTCGTTCGGCGAGGACGCCGGCGGCGAAGTGTACGTGATCGATCACGGCGGCGCGGTCTACCAACTGGTGGCAGAATAGTCCGCGTGGCCGGTATGATCAAAGCCATCACCTTCGATTTCTGGAACACCCTGTACACGGCGGCGGCGTATGCGCACCCGCTGCGCCGCCGCTTTTTGCGCAGCCTGCTGGACAAACACCAGATCGATCTGGACGACGAGCAGCTCGACACCGCCGAAGCAATGGCGCGCGACGAGTGGAACCGTGTCTGGCGCGAAGACTATCGCACGCCCAGTGCCGCCGAATGGGTGCGCATGATGCTGGCTGAGTTGAACGTGCGACTGCCGGCGGCAGACTTCGAGGCGCTGGCGGCGTATTACGATCGCTCGCTGCTGGAGGCGGACCCCGGCCCAACGTTGATCGCCGGGGCGCGCGAGACCATCGGGCGGCTGGCTCACACCTATCGGCTGGGCATCATCTCGGATTCCGGCCTATCGACCGGGTGCACCCTGCGCGAATTCCTGATCCGCGATCAGATCATCGATCGTTTTGCGTGCCTGACCTTCTCCGACGAATTGGGCGTGAGCAAGCCGCACTCGCGCGCCTTTTTGAGCACGCTTCACTGCCTGGGCGCGCAGCCGCACGAGGCTGTGCATCTGGGCGATCTGATCCGCAGCGACATCGCCGGCGCGCGGGCGGCGGGGATGCGCGCCGTGCGTCTGGCCGCGTGCTACGATGATCCCGATCGATCAGTGGCGCCCGACGCCGTGGTGCGATCTTACGCGGAATTTGAAGCGTGGCTGGCGCGCCATTAGGGTTAACCCTAAGTCTCCGGGGGAAACGGACAGTCCACGTCGCTGAGCAGCCGCCAGGCCGCGCCGATCTTTTGCCAGACGCGCAGGTAGCATGAGTCAAGCGGCGGCCGGCCGGCGGCGGTGAACTGAGCGTAACCGTACACGTAGCCCAGATCACCCGAGAGCGCAGCCCGGGCGGCCTCGGCTTGCCACTCGATCGAGCCCGCTAGTCCCCTCAGGCCCGATCGGATGGCGGCGTGCCCCACCCACGGCCAGACGCCGTCGCGATGCACGCGCGCCTCATCGCCCACCAGGGCCTGATCGTAAGCCGCCACCCGATCAACGTGAGCGGCCTGTGCGAAGTTGCGATCGACTGCCAACAGCTCGGCGCAGCTTGTGTCTATATCGACGACGGTTGAGGCGCTGGCGCCTGCCTCAAGTGCGCCGTCGGGGCGCAGTGGCTCGATCGGGTGGGCGGGGGCCGGGCAGCTGATGCCGCCGTCAAACTCCACCTTCCACTCACCGTCGGCCTGGACGCGCCACATCGACGTGAAGTAGCCGTGCGCCACCGGTGCTTCATCGAGCGAGTTTGGCCTGAACTCCCACGGCCCGGTACTCAAGCCCAGATCGCCCGCGCCAGATAATCGGGCAAAACAGGGATACCACGTCAGCAGGCCGGGGCGCGGCGGGCGTGCGCCAAACCACGCTTTGCCGTTCACCGGCCGCGGTCGAAACAGGATCGCATCGTCGGCCAGAAAGGCGAGGAAGGCGTCGCGCACCCCCAGCCGCGGCGCAGCATCGGCAAAAGCATACTCGGCGGTCACCAGCGAGGCGAAGTCTGGCATGGTCATCTCTCGGTTGATATGTGAAATATACTCGCGGCCGGTCGCGCTGGTTTGATTCCAGCCAGCGGAAGGCTGGTTGCATCCCCGCGCACTTTAGACTATCATCCCATACCGATCGCCGCCCCTTGATTGTTGCGTTTGATGCTCCATATCGGGCGTGGCTGCAGATCCAATCAGTCGGTCATGAGGAGCCGCACATGGCACAAGGTGGCTTGCTTGTTGCGCTGCGCCGGAACTGGAATGCCAATCGGATTGCGGCGCTGTACGCTCTGATTGGCAGCCTGTGGATTTTGTTCTCCGATGAGCTGGTGACCGTCAACGCCGCGAGCCCCGATGTCGTCATGACGCTCAGTGCGTTAAAGGGGCTGGGTTATGTGGCAGTTACGGCGCTGGGTTTGCGCTGGCTTATCAATCGGCACACCTCGGCCTTGCGCGAAAGCGAAGAGCGTTATCGCATTTTATCAGAGACCATCTCAGACTATGCCTATTCCTTCCGGTTTGCGCCGGACGGCCGCACGATTTACGAGTGGGTCACACCCAGCTTCATCCGTTTTTACGGCTACACGCTCGATGAGCTCACGGCCCGGGGCGGCACGCTGACGCTGGTGCATCCCGACGACATGGACATTGCGCGCGATCACATCCGCGCGCTGCTGGCGGGCCGGCCCGACACGCGTGAGTTTCGCGTGGTGCGCAAGGATGGTCAGGTGCGCTGGGTGCGCAATTACGCCCGCCCCATCTGGGATGAGGCCGCACAGCGCACCGTGCGACTGTATGGCAGCACGCAGGATATTACCGAGCGCAAGCACGCCGAAGAAGCGCTGCGTCAGAGTGAAGAGAAATTTTCCAAAGCGTTCATGACCTCGCCCTATGCCGTCACGATTACGCGCCTGACAGACGGCCGCTTCCTGGAAGTGAACGACGCTTTCACCGTCATCAGCGGCTATACCCGCGACGAAGCATTGGCCGGCTCGTCGCTCAGTCTGAACCTGTGGGTCGATCCGGCCGAGCGGCAGCGCGCCGTCTCGACGTTGCTGAGCGGCCAGCCGCTGTCCAACTGGGATATACAGTTCCGGCGGAAGGACGGGCAGACCATCACCTGCCGACTGGCCTCGCAGCTGCTTGAGATCGAAGGCGACACTTGCATCCTGACCAGTCTCGACGACATCACGGAGCGCCAGCGCGTCGAGCGTGCGCTGCGTGACAGCGAAGAGCGCTATCGTCTGCTGGCGGAGACCTCACCCGACGCGATCTCGCTTCACCAGGACGGGCGCTTTGTGTTTGTCAATCCGGCCGCCTGCGCGTTGATGGGCGCCGCCTGCCCCGAAGAACTGGTGGGACGCTCCATCCAGGACGTGGTTCATCCCGATTATCGCGCCATCGTCAACGAGCGTGTGCGCGCCGCGCTGCAAGACAACCAGGCCGTGCCGGTGATTGAGGAAGTGTTTGTGCGGCTGGATGGCCGCCCGGTGGAAGTGGAAGTGGCCGCCGCGAGCCTGCGCATCGACGGGCGGCCGGCCATGCAGGTGGTTGCGCGCGACATCACCGCGCGCAAACAGCGCGAGCGCGAGATTACGGCCATCGCCGCGGTAGCCACCGCCCTGCGCTCGGCTTCGGATAGCGGCGAAATGGCGACCGTCATTGTCCAGCAAGTACACGATTTGCTGAAAGCCGACGGGGCCGCCTTGATGTTGCACGATGCTTCAACCGACGAGACGGTGGTCTTGAAGGCGCTGGGAGTTGATGCCGCGTCGATTGGCATGAGGCTGCCACCCGGCGCCGGCCTTACCGGGCGTGTCATTGCTTCACGTCAGCCCTATGTCACTCAGGATATTGCGCGCGATCCGTTCATTTACCGACCGGAGCTGCTGGCCGGCTTTCAGGCGATGGCGTGTGTGCCCCTCATTGCGCAAGATCGCGCCATCGGCGCTTTGTGGGTCGCTCGCGCCGCCGCCATCGGGGACGAGGAGGTGTGCGTGCTGGCGGCCATCGGCGACATCGCCGCCAACGCCTTGTATCGGGCCGAAGTGCTGGAAACGCTGGAGCAGCGCGTGGCCGATCGGACGCGCGAACTGGCCGAGGCGAACGAGCGCCTCAAGGAATTGGATCGCCTGAAGAGCAAATTCGTGTCCGATGTGTCGCACGAGCTGCGCACGCCCGTCACCTCGCTGCTGTTGAACGTGGAACTGCTGGAGCACGGCAAGCCGGAAAAGCGCGAGCACTACCTGCAGGTGATTAAGCAGCAGACGGCGCGGCAGGTGCAACTCATTGAAGACATCCTCAATCTGTCGCGGCTGGATCTCAGCACGACCACCGTCAAATTCGCGCCCGTCGATGTGAACGCCGTGGTCAACCAGGCCGTCAGTCTGTATCGCTCGTCGGCCGAAGCGGTCAACCTGCGCCTGAGCTTTACGCCCGATCCGCGCCTGTCGCCCGTATTGGGCGTGGAGAGTCACCTGAGCCAGGTGGTCACCAACCTCATCGCCAATGCCATCAACTACACGCCGGCCGGCTCAGTGGAAGTACTTACCCGGCAGCTGGATCGCGAAGTCATGATCGAAGTGCGCGACACCGGCCTGGGCATCGCGCCGGAGGATATGCCGCACCTGTTTGAGCGGTTCTATCGCGGCAAACTGACGTGGCAGGTGCGCGGCTCGGGGCTGGGTCTGGCCATCGTCAAGGAGATTGCCGAACTGCATCACGGCCGCGTCGAAGTGGATAGCCAGGCCGGCGTTGGCTCCGTCTTCCGCGTCTATCTGCCCGCGGCTTAGGCGCAGCCCGGCGTGCCACAACATCAGAGCGCGGCCTGCCTGGCCGCGCTCTGTGATTGATGCGGTATTTGCCCTGACGACAGGTTTACTTTGGCGCGTACGGATCGCCCGGTTCCAGCGGTTTGGTGGCGGGCAGCGCCTTCGCAAACGACGCCACATAGGGCACTCCCAGCGTATTCTGCGTAACACCAAAATCGTTGGGCCAGTACTGCGAGGTCAGCAGGCGCGGCGTGCGATCTTTGCCGGTGGCCGGGTAGTACCACACGCGCACCGCCCAGTCGCAGGGCACCGCCACGACGGTGCTGAAGACCGGCTTGCCGGCCGTCACCGGAATGACCGCGTGCAGCCGCCCCTCCGGCCGGAAGTACGAGCCAAAGTGCGATCGCACGGTCAGTGTGCCACTGGCCGGCGCTTTGTCCACGCTGCTGATCGTCAACGCGCACTGATCTTTGCAGTATTGATCGGCCGCGCTGGCATACAGCGACACGGTGTCCACGGCGGGGAAGTTGCCGCCGGCCTGCCGCTGCAGCGTCACGTCCAGCCGCACCGCTTTGCCCGCGGCGATGGGCTTGTCGCTGTAATCGACGACGAGGCCAAAGCCAAAATCGCCGCTGCCGAAGTTGTCGCTGAAGGCTTCTTTGTACAGCTTGTACTTGCCCTTGTCGTCCAGCACGTACACGCTGACTCTCACCCGATTGGTCGCCCAACTCGACGTGCCGGACACCGAGACGGTGGCCGTATCGCGGCAGACGGCCGCGGTGTAGATGCCGACGCGGCCCGTCGACGCCGCCCCGGCCGGGGTGGCCAGCGCCGCCAGCGCCAGCAAACTGAGCATAACCGTGGTCCACATCAACTTGCGCATTTGCTTCCTCCTGCAGGTATTGTCGCCCGGGCGCGCCGCCTAGGCGATGCCTTCGAACAAGTCTCGTTCATTAAGACGCTGCCCGTCGGGTGGGGGTTCCACCCGGCGGAACAATTCATAGCCGCTCAAGCGCCGCTGCACAAAGCGCGGCCACCGGCCGAACATCCCCGGCCCGCTGCTGAGCTGGCTGGTGTGACACTGCGAGGCTTGTTGCTTCACCGCATAGTACGGCCAGATGTCGATGCGCGTGGTGGGCGCGTAATCGTGCGCGGCGATCTCGCGCAGGTTGATGTCGCCGTTGCGGCCGAATCTGGTTGGGTCGCGCCCGAAGAGCGGCAGCACCCGCACGAAGAACTTGAGCAGCCCGCGCGGAAAGATCGTCCAGTATAACTTCTGCGGCTGATATGGCTCGCCCGCTTCAGGATAGCGGCTCGCGTCGCAGGCGGCCGCAAACGCCTCGTGCGTGCGGTGATGAATGAAGATATGATCGGGATGGCCGTAGCCGCCAAAAGGATCGAACGTGACGATCACCTGTGGCTGGATCGATCGGATCAGCTTCACCAGCTGTTCCACCACCCGATCGGGCTCGGCGTTGATAAAGGCCCGTGGGTGCTGATTGTCGGCTGATCCCGCCATGCCGGAGTCGCGATAGCCCAGAAAATGCAGCCCGGTCAATTGCAGCACATCGGCCGCGCAGCGCAGCTCCTGCCCGCGCAGCGCGCCCAGCCGTTGATCGGCCGGCAGGTGTTCGTATGGCTTTAGCAGCTCCGCGTCCACCGTGCCCACCTCGCCGCGCGTGGCGCACACGTAATGCACCTCCGCGCCCTCGCGCACGTACTTCGCAATCGTGCCGCCCGGCCCGAACGATTCATCGTCGGGATGCGGAAACACCAACATCAATCGTCGTTGCATCATTCCCCCGCTCGTCGTCTCCAATGTCCACTACTCAGATTCTAACATCAATCCTCGATCGATTCGATCAGCACCGGCCCCGCCGAAGCCATCACGATCGCCTCTTCACCGCGCGCCGCAATCGGGCGCGAGAACAGCACACTCACCAGCCCGATCGGGATCAGGACGATCGAGGCGATGAACGGATAGCGCGGATCGATCGCGTAGAGCAGGCCGGCCACGGCCGCGGCCACGGCGCGCGCCAGCGCGAAGATCGTCTCGTTGACGCCCAGCGCCAGCCCGCGCACCTCGGCGTGCAGGTGATTGGCGATCTGCGCGTTGGACAACTCGCGCACCGGCGATATGCCGCCCAGCAGGAAATACGCGGCCACGGCGGGGAGCGGCTGCGCCGGCGTTGCCAGCACGAACAGCAGCATGGCCGCCATCACCAGCGCCTGCCCCAGCAGCAAGCCGCGCCGACGGCGGCCGGCGGCAACGCGTCCCAGCCCGATGGCCAGCAGCATCATGCCCACCGCCTGCGCGGTGCCGCCCCACGTATTCACATCGCCCAGGCTCCAACCCAGCTCGCCCAGATAGTTGGCCGGCAGCGTCCAGCCGATCATCAGCGCGACGAATACGAAGCCCATCCGTCCGAAGAAACCGACGGCCGGGGCCAGCTGACGCAGCTGCCGTCGCAGCGAGCGCGTCGACTGGGCGTGACGATGTGCCGCATGGCTGTTGACTTGCAGCACCGTCAGCAGCGAGATGAGAAAGATGCTGGCCGCCACGATATACAGCCACTGGGTGCCCACCGCCGCGGCCAGCCGCCCGCCGACGAAGGGCGCCAGAATGCTGCCCGCCGCGTAGCCCGCAAACGTCAGCGTGATGGTGTGCTCCAGCGGCGTGTCACCGCTGGCTTCCACGATGTAGCTGTTGATGGCAGGGATGCAGTAGGCCGAAATGTTGTACAGCAAGATCGCCGGGATGAAGGCCTGCCAGCCCGGCGCAAGGCCCATCCACAGTGAAGCCACGCCGCCCAGCGCCCAGCCGCCGACCATCACCTTCTTCGGGTCGAAGCGATCGGCCAGCCAGCCGCCGGGGATGAAGGCGCAGGCCGCCAGCACGGCCGCCAGCGCCAGCACGCCGCCGATCTCTTCCGGCGTCGCGCCCAGCTGCTGCATGTACAGCGACTGGATGTAGATAAACAGCCCTTCGCCGCTGCCCCACATGAACAGCGCCAGCGTGATGAGTTTATTATCGCGGGACATGGGGAGTGATGAGTGACGAGTAACGAGTAATGAGTAATGAGTGAGCCGTTGCTGTTACGCTTTAGTCGGCGTGCCGATTGAGAAAGGCTGCAATGATTTCAAACGCCGCGTCTTTGTCGTAATCTTCGGTGATGATGTGCCCGCCGCGCTCGACGACATACTTTTCTTTTACTGCCGCTCGCGCGCGCGTGAGAATGAAATCGGCGCTGCGCAGCTGCACCACCCGATCGTGCCGCGCGACGATGACGAGCAGCGGGGCGTCGATGGCGGCGACTTCGCGGCGCACGCGGCGCGTCAGCGCGTGCAGCTGCGCCACGGCACGCAGCGGAAAGAGGGCGTAGTCGGCGTGTCCGGCCAGCGCGGCGGCATCGTGCAGATCGGCCAGGCCCTTGACCGAGTAGGGTTTGACGCGCCACAAGAATTGCGCCAGCCACAAACGTCGATCCGTCGGATAGATGGGCGGGGCCAGTGCAATGACGCCGTCGATCTGATGCTGCGCGGCCAGATGCAGGCTGATCAATCCGCCCAACGACAGACCGATGGCCCACACGCGGCGGCATCGGCCGCGCAGCTCGTCCACAGCCGTTTGCGCCGAGGCGATCCAGTCGTGATAGGTGGTGCGCGCCAGGTCCGCCGGGCAAGTGCCGTGTCCGGCGTAGCGCGCGCCGCGCACGGTAAAGTTGCGTGCGGCCAGAAACTCGCCCAGCGGCCGCATCTCTTTCGGCGCGGCGGTGAAGCCGTGGAACAGCGCACAGCCGATCGGGCCGCCGTCAAAACCGAACGGCTGCACCTGATCGATCGGTGCGCCGCGCACCGCGTACTCAGTCACCGTTCCGCTCCGCGGCCGGCCGGGCATCGAACTGATCCTGCTGCCGTTTGGCGCGTTCCAGCAGGACGAGGCTCACCGAATAAAGCACGGCGGCGATGGGCACAGCGAAGAAGAACCCCCACACGCCGATGAGCTGGGTGCCGATGAGCAGGGCCACGATGACCAGCAGCGACGGCATCTGCAGCGAGCGGCTTAACAAACGCGGCGTGATGAAGTTGAACAGCACCACCTGGAACGCGGTCAGCAGCACCAGCAGCCAGCCGGTCTGCGCTGAACCTTGCAGCAGCCCCACCACCAGCGGCAGGATCAGGCTGAGCGGCCCGCCCAGCAGCGGCACCACCATCAACAGACCGCTGCCCGCGCCTACCGCCAGCGCCGAAGTCATGCCAAAGAACGTCATCAGGACGATGACAACCAGGCTGTAGATCAGGCTTTGCAGCAGTGTGCCGCCGATGAAGCCGGTAAAGGCCTTGTTGATGGTGGCGAACAACATCCGCACATCGGCTTCGTAGCGGCGCGGAATCGTCTGCCAGAACTGCTGCTGCAGGCGCGCGCCGTCGACCATGACCAGCACACTGAGAAACACGATCAGCAGAAACTGCCCCAGCGTGGCGGCAATGCCGCCCAACAAGCCCAGCGCGCCCTGCACCAGCCCGGTGCCAAAGCCGGTCAGCTGGTTGATCAGCTCTTCGGGGCGCGGCAGCACAATCGCCGCCGGATCGATATTGAGCCGCTCGATGAGGAAGGTGCGCGCCGACGTGATGAATTCGCTGAGGCGCTGAAGATTTGCGGGCAGGTTGTTGGCCTGTTCCTGGATGGTGATGGACAGCTGCCGCGTCTGCTCGATGAGCACGGGAATCAGCGCCAGCACGACGATGGCGATAAGGGCGATCAACAATGCGTAGATCAGCGCGATGGACAGGCCCAGCGAGGGGTGCGCCAGCCGATCGGCCCAGCGGTCGCCCCAACGGCGGCGGATGGGCTGCAGTAGCTCATCCGCCAGCGTGCGGGTGTGCACCCAGTTGACCAGCGGACGCAACATCAACGCCAGCAGCCAGGCCAGGCCCAGCATGACGATGATGCCGCTGACGGCCAGCAGCGCTGAACCGAGTTTCTCCACCAGGTAGATGATGACGGCAACGGTCAGCAAGACGCTCAGCGCGGGCGGAAGCAATCGACTGCGGTTCACAGGGCCTCCATGGCGGGGATTGTACCCGAACAACGATCAATGATCAATCTGTCATGCCGAGCGCGCGTCAAAGTTTGGCGGCGGCCACATGCTGGCGATTGAAATCGCGCGTGTGGAGCCGTGGGCTGAACGTCCATCTTCGCGGACGAGGGCCCGTCGGCGCAGGCCGACGGTCGGCGGCACGCCCACCAGCCGCGAATTCATTCGCCGGAGAGAGCTGGACAACGCGCCGGCGGTTCGGTGTGCTATACTGAGCGGAAAGGCGGTTTACATGGGACGCACACTTATTTTGACCGGCACGCCCGGCGTCGGTAAAACCACCGTAATCAAGGCCGTGATCGATCAGCTGGGGGAGCGCGCGGGCGGCTTCTACACCGAAGAGCTGCTCGGCCCCGGCGGGCGCAAGGGCTTCAAGCTCATCACGCTCGACGGGCCGTGGGGGATCATGGCGCATGTGGACTACAAAAGCAAATCGAAGGTGGGGCGCTATGGCGTGGCCGTCGACGTGATCGATCAGTACGGCGTGACGGCGATCAAAGCCGCGATCGAACACAAGCCGATCGTCATCATCGACGAGATCGGTAAGATGGAGCTGTTCTCGTCGCCGTTTCAGGCGGCGGTGCTGAAGGCGGTGGCCGGCCCAACAACGGTGATCGCCACGGCCATGATCGACAATCATCCGTGGGTGGCGGCGCTCAAGGCGTTTCCGGGCGTGGCCGTGTGGACGGTGACAAAGAAGAATCGCGGGACGCTGGCCGGCGACGTGATCAAATGGGTGAATGCCGGGTAGTGGATTCCCGCTAGCTGCATGCGGGAATGGCATACTCCATGTGACGAGTCAATGTCATTGACTCGTCACTCATCGCTCAATTCGGGCGGGTGGCGTAGATCCAGCGGCGGATCAGATCGATCTTGAAGCGGTAGAGCTGGCTGCGCGGGCTAGAACGGGTGAGGATGTCGCTCAGTTCCAGATCGTCCAGAATCCTGGTCAGGGCTGCGCCGTTCAAATCGACGGCGCGTTTGACCAACAGCGCCTGCACCTGATCGAAGTGAGCGGCCTCGGCGGTCTCCAGCAGATCGGCCAACGCCAGCAGTACGGCGCGCGCCGGCGGGGCGGCCTCGGCCCAGATGAACTTGAAGTGCGCCTCGCCGCGCTCCACGATCCGATCGAGCACGTCTTCCACTTCGTTGGCTGTGATGTAGCTGCGCTGCGTCTCGTTGTGATAGGCCACCAGCTCGTGGCAAATCACCTGCGTAAAGTAGGGATGCCCGCCGCTGACGGCGATGATGCGCTCCACCGCCAGCGGATCGTATTCGATGTGCGGGGCGACCGGCTCGGTGATCAGGCGTTTGGCGTCGTCGGACGTGAGAAAGGTGATCTTCTTGTACGAGGCGATGTTGAACAGGATCGACCAGTATTCCGCGCCCAACTCCTCCAGCTTGTGCGTGCCCGCAAAGACAAAGTCCACGCATTCTTCGTGCTGCATCAGGTTGCGCAAAAACGGGAAAATCTCCGGCTCCAGCTTGCCGTCCTGAACGCGCTTCTGCAGCTCCTCGAATTCGTCGAACATCAGCAGCAGATGCTTCGACTTGCCGTTCGATCCGGCCGGCAGCGCCTCGCACACGCCGCGCAAAAAGCGTGAGCGAAAAACGAACTCCGGGGATTCGGCAAAGTCCGATCGAGCCGGCAGCGAAACCGCCAGGCCATGGTCTTCCAGCTCGTACACGATGTCGTCGGCCAGTGAGTACAGGAAATCCAGCGTGCCGCGCGCGGCCTTGCCCTGCATGTCCACCAGTACGCAGACGTGCGTATCGGCCAGCACCTTCTTCAGTCGGTACAGAATCGACGTTTTGCCGGTGCGCCGCTGGCCGTGCAGCACGATGACGTTGTTCTGGTACGCGCCAAACAGATGCTCGCGGATGTAGGCAAACACATCCTCGCGTCCCACAAACAGATGATCGGTCTTGAGTGGCATGCCTGTCACGTAAGGGATGGGGAAGATGCGCACGAAGGGGCGCTGTGCTTCGGCGCCGGCCAGCTCGATCGCGTCGGCGAAATCCAGCGTGCGATCGTCGTCCACGGCGTCATCGTAGATGATCTGCCACTGCAGCCGCACCCGATCGCGCACCAGCGGTTCCAGCGTCACTTCCAGCTCGCGCGCGCTGCCCGCCGTCAGCAGATCGATCTGCTGCTGGCCGCCGTCGAGCACGCGGTAGCCTTCGCCGTCGCGCAGCACCAGCCGCACCTGCTCCGCGATGTTGAGACCGGCGTTCCTGATCTCGATCGATACAGGCAGGCGCGGCGCAAAGCTCAGCTGCCGCGTCTTGATCGTGGCGACCAGCGCGGCGCGGCCCTGTAGATCCTTCACGCGCTCCATCACCAGCTCCTGCCAGTGATCGAGCATCTGCCGCAGCGGCGCGGCTTCCGGGTAGGGCGCGGCCGTGATCAATTGTTGATCGCGCGCGGCTTCACGGCTGATCTGCTCGCCCCGGCGGATGCTGGCTTCGATGTTGCGCCGCCAATCGACCGCGCCTAACTCGCGCAGCGCGGGCAGTATGTCCTCAGGCTTCTTGATCGATCGGAACTTCTCGCCGACGATTTTGAGCTGCGGATCGTTGCGCCACACTTCGCCCACGTCGGCCCAGCGTTCCTCGTCGCTCACCTCGACGCGGCGCATCCGATCGGTGTGGCGCTGGCCGGCGCGGATGGCGTCGAGGGTGTTGTTGAGCAGGATGAGCTTGCTGTTCACGTCGTCCACGCGTTCCAGCTTCTTCAACTCGCTCAGGCTGCGCGTCACTGTTTCATTGGCGCGCAGCAGTGCCGGCGGCAGCGATGAGGTGTGGGCCTCGGGCAGCGGTTCGATGTCGGCCACCTGCTCCAGCGTGCGCGCTGCCAGGCCGGCCTGAAAGATGCGATACAACGCGCCGATCTCCAGCTGCCAGCGCCAGTCGGCGTGCGGCTGCAGGGCGGTGTTGATGACGGGCACGGCCTCACGCGCCCGATCCGGCTCGGTGACAGACAGGTGATGGGCGGCGGCGATGCGGGCCATGTCCGGCTGGCGGCGGCGCAGATAAAACGCCAGGTGCGGCAGCACACTTAGCGCATCGCCGTGGCGGGCGTAAAGATCGTAGATGCTGGGCAAAAACTGCCGCGCGTCATCGACCAGCCGGCGGCGCAGGGCCGCGGCGCGATCCGCCGGGCGGCGGATCACAATCGGGATGAGGGCGCCGTACAGCAGCCCCTGCGCCGCGCCCGCGATCAACATCATGCCCAGCAGAGCCGACATGATCGCGATCGGCAGCGCGAAGGTCAGGCCCGCGATGATCACGGGCGAGCCGAACCACGGCAGAATCCCGGCCAGCGTGAGATCGGGGATCAGGCCGTAATCGACATAGCGTCCCAACCCGATAAAGAGAAATACTGAGCGCGAGACGTCGAAGTACATCGCCACGCTGATCAGGCCGCCGGCGATGGCGGCCGCGCCGATGCGCGAGGCGTAACGGCGCGGCGGATCGCGCAGCAGCAGCACGGCCAGCGCGCCGAAGGTGAGGAAGGTGAGGGTGACAAAGGGGTTGAGCACGCTGCCCAGCCCGCCGCTGCCCGGCAGCGGCACGCCCGGCACGGCCGATAGCGCATTGCGCACGACGATGGCAAGCCGGGGCGCCTGCAGCGCCAGATCGGTGGTGGCGTTGGACACGGAGGCTAGCACCAGCAGGCCGGCGCTCAACACTCCCGCGATCAGCCCGGCGCGGCCGGTTTCGTCGCGACGCGCCGAGAGACGCGCAAACCAGCGGCGCTGGCCGTGGCGGTCGTCGATCAGGTCCAGCAGCGTTGACGCGCGCTCACCTCGATCGGCGCGACGCAACGCGCCCACCAGCCCGCCTTCCAACCAGCCCACGGCTGCGCCCCCCAACAGCACAATGGGCAGCACCCGCACATACGCATACACCAGCACGCGCTGCAAATAAGCATCCACCAGCGCGCCCGGCGGCGGCGGACCATCGAGCCGCGCCGGGTAAGCCAGCAGCGGGACGCTGGCCTGCCAGGCATTGATCGGCGCGATGACGACGATGAAGACTACCAGCCCCGCTGTCAGGCCGCTGAGCAGGCCGGCCCGGGCGCCGTCGCCCCAGCGCGTGACTTTGAGGCGCAGCGCCGGATACACGCCCAGCATCAACAGCGTCACCACGACCAATGCGCCCGACAGCACCACGTACACCGGCTGCGACCGTGCCAGCGCGTCAGCGCCAAACGCGGCCGGATTCTCGCGGAAGACGACCAACGTCAGCAATGGATACAGCAGACCCAGGCTGGCCAGCAAGCCGGTGATGAGGCCGGAGACGAGTGATTGCTTGATCATGCTGATGGCTTGAACGTCGATCAGGCCAGCGCCTGATCGATGGCCTGCGCGAATTCGCCTGCGGTGGCGTAGCGGGCGCGCGGCGCTTTGGCCAGGGCGCGGCGCACCACGGCGTCGATGGCTTCCGGCAGCGCGGGCACGATGAGGCGCGGCGAGGGCGGCTCTTCGCCGATCTGTTTGAGCAGCACGGCCACGGGCGTATCGGCGCTGAAGGGCAGCACGTTGGTCAGCATCTCAAACAGCACAATGCCCAGCGCGTACACGTCGGTGAACGGGCCGACCGGCTCGCCGTGCACCTGCTCCGGGGCCATATAGTCGGGCGTGCCCATGCTCATGCCGGTGACGGTGAACTGCACGCCTTCCAGCATCTTGGCAATGCCGAAGTCGGTGAGGATGGCATTGACTGTCGTCGGGCCGGAGCGATCCGATCGGAGCAGGATGTTGGCGGGTTTCACGTCGCGGTGCACCAGCCCGTGCGCATGGGCGTGATCGAGCGCGGCGGCGACCTGGCGCGCGATGGCCGCCGCTTCCTCGATCGGCAGGGTGTTACCCGCCGCCCGCAGTCCGGTCAGGCGCTCTTTCAACGTGACGCCCTCGACGTATTCCATCACCATGTAGGTGATGGCGTCCTGAATACCGAAGTCGTGCACCTGCACGATATTGGGATGGCGCAGCCGCGCCACCGTGGCCGCCTCGCGTTGAAAGCGTTCCACAAACTGCGGGTCGGCCATGAAGTGCGCGTGCAGCACTTTGATCGCCACGTAGCGATCGAGCAGCGAGTGATAGCCTTTGTACACTTCGGCCATGCCGCCGCGCCCCAGCGCTTCCAGCACGCGATATGATCCCAGCGTTTTGCCGGTGAGATCGCCGGGTGTGGCCGGGGTGTCCTGCGCGGCGGCCGGCGGTCTGTGCCGCTCCCGATCGAGAAACGCGGCGAAGGCGGCCCCGAACGGCTGCCAGGCCGATCCCGCTTCACGCACCAGGCTTTTGGCGCGCAGAGCTTTGATCTCGGCTTCTGCTGCGCTCCCCAGTCTCAGCAGCACCGATTGCTCATCGGGCGACAGGCTGGCCCAGAGGTAACGGTAGTGATCTTCGGCCTCGGCGGCGAAGCGCTTGCGGATCAGGTCGTAGATCTCAGGCGAACGAGGCGATCCGCGCCCCGGCGTGTCGAAGAGATGGCCGCCGGCGATCTGCGCGAAGAAGGGATGCGGCCCGGCCAGCTCAACGGCAAAGGCGACTTCTTCGTCGCAAAAGGCCGCGCCGCTGCGCGCGGACAGTTCGATCAGCATGGCGCGCACATCGGCTTCGGGCATCAGGCCCAGCGGCAGTTCCGAGAAGATGTTGAAGAACGGCGAGGACAGCGTGCTGGAATGCTCGTAAGTCAGATCGTACAAGCTGCGCTTGGCGGCGGTGAGGATGACGATGCCGAGTTCGCCGGCCAGGCTGCGCAGCTCGCCGTAAAAGTCCGGCTCGAAGTGGGCGTTGCGCGCCAGCGATTCGAATTCGTCCAGCATCAGCACCAGCTCGTAGCCGGCGTCGCGCAGACGGCGCAGGGCGCGGCGCGCATTGAGGAAGCGCACCTCGCCCGCGTCGATGAGACGCTGCACGGCTTGCGCCAGATCGCCGGGGGGCAGCCGAGTCGCGATCGGGTCCAGCAATTCCACCCAGAAGTCGTCGCGACGGGCGGAGGCCAGGCTTTCCAGATCGAGGTAAACGAATACGTAATGATCCGGATCGAAACCGAAGGCGCGCAGCGCGGCCGGATCGGCCAAATGGGTGAGCAGCGAGCTCTTGCCCAGCTTGCGCTCGCCGACGACGGATATGCACTGGCGGGTGGCGATGGCGCTGTAGAGTCGCTCCAGTTCGCGCCGGCGGCCAAAAAAGTAGGCCGGGTCGGTGATGCGCTGGCGGTTGAAGAAGGGCGTGCGTGTCTGGCTCATGCGTCCGGCCTGTAAAGCAGCGTCGAGGCCAGAGTGTATCACAGGCCGGTCACCTGTCAATCGGGCGGCGATAACTTGCCTGTTGCTTTGGGCGAAGATGGCAGTACAATACAATACAATTAATGCGGTTCACTCATCGTTTGGCGTGTGGCGCAGCGGCAGACTCCCGGCGCAGCACAGGACGCGCGAGAACCCACGAATGATATTGCCCGAGAAGCGAGATTCCAGATTCATCACCATCCGCCGCGGAGGGACGCTTACGGATTCGGACCATCGGCTTCTCGCCCTGTGGGCGGCGGCCTGCGCAGAGCACGTCCTGCACCTATTCGAGTTGGTGCAGCCCGCGGATCCGCGGCCCCGTCAGGCGATCGAGCAGATTCGGGCCTGGGCGCGGGGTGAGATCAAGATGTCACAATCGCGGGCGGCGGGCGGCCATGCCATGGCTGCGGCCAGAGGACTGAGCGGGGCTGCCCGGTACGCGGCTTTTGCGGCCGGCCAGGCGGCCGTCGTGGCGCACGTCGCCGCCCACGAGCTCGGCGCTGCGGCCTACGCCATCAAGGCCGTGCGTGCGGCTGCCTCCAACGGCGAGTGGGAGCGCGTTGGGCGGCTCGAGTGTCAGTGGCAGCGTGAACATCTGCCGGCGGCGATTTACGAGCTGGTGCTGGACGATCAGCGGCTCAGAAACGACATCTGTTGGTCGGTGTTCGACTGTTGACAGGCCAAGCCCAAGGGGAGATAAGGAGCCATGGCCAATGAGACATTGACTCACAGGCTGGCGCGACGGGACGACCTCGACGCGCTCAAAGCATTGATGGACGCTGCCATATCTGAAAATCAGAAGGCGTTTCTTGATGACGATCAGATTGCGTCGAGCCGGGCCATTATGGGCCTGGACACGCAGTTGATTGACGATGGAACGTATTTCATCGTCGAAGCCGATGGTCAATTGGCCGGCTGTGGCGGATGGAGTCGTCGCGCGACGATGTATGGCGGCGATCAGACGCCGGGGCGAAGCGCCGCTCTTCTTGACCCAACAAAAGACGCGGCGCGCATTCGCGCCATGTACACTCACCCCCAACATACCCGCAAAGGGATCGGGCGGCTGATTATCTCGCTGTGCGAAGCAGCGGCCAAAGCCGAGGGTTTCACGAAGATGGAATTGGTGGCGACATTATCAGGCGAGCCGCTCTATCGCGCCTGCGGGTTTGAGGCTTACGAAAAAATCGTTGACGACCGAGGCGGCGCAGGCGTTCCACTCTTGCGCATGAGAAAATCATTGGTGTGAAGCGCGGCCCAAAACACAGCACGCCGCGAGCCGACAACGAATTCTGAAGCGGACTAACAGGCTGGAAACGGATGCGCACTCGACGAATGCCTTGCAGATGGGGGCTGAGATTGGCCGGCAACGCGCGAAGAGATCGATCGGGCGCGAGATGAGCGCAGATTCCGCGCACAAAAGCAGCTGGGAGATTGCCGAAGTCGTTTTTGGCATCCCATTTCTCTTTGCCATTGTTCTCCACTTTGTGGCGCCTTGCCCCTTGTCGCAAGGGCTCCTCCAACAAGTTTTCGTCCCAATGGGCATCATCCTGCTCGTCCTCGGCGCCGGGATTGTCGTTTCGGCGCGCCGTGAGTTTGCCCGGTATGGTCAGCCTACCGATCCCGGGCGGCCGACGAGCTGGATCGTCAAAACAGGCGTTTTTTCGGTTTCGAGAAATCCGCTTTATCTGGGGACCGTCATAGCGTTGCTGGGCCTGGCCCTGGCGCTGAACGTGCTCTGGGTATTGGTTGCGCTCCTGGTGTCGATCGTTCTCTGTCACTACATTCTGATTGTGCCTGAAGAGCAATACCTGGCGGCCAAGTTTGGCCAGGAGTATGAAGACTACCTCTCATCTGTTCACCGATGGTTCGGTCGCAAATGATCGGCAAGACCGTGCGCCAATCATGAAATGACCATCCCGTGAAATCATGTCCGTCAATCCCTATCCCCTGCCGAAAAGCCATGACCACCTGACCAGCGTAGCCTGGGTTGTAACGATCCTGATCAGCGCCTTGCCCGATATTGCTTGGGTGGAGTTAAGCGGCAGCATCCCGAGCTGGTTGACGCCCGCCAAAATGATCGTGTTGCTGGCATTGGCGTTGGCTGCCTTCGGTTGGAAAACGCTGCGTCCGCTGCGTAACTACTTCATCGTTATGCTGGCCTTCTCCGGCCTGTTCGAGTTGAGTCACCGCATCGACTTCACCATACCCGCTTTGCAAGCCTTCTTCGGCGGCAGCGTCTTCGATGTGCGCATGCAGGCCGAGCAGACCGGCAAGCTGGCCGTCTCGCTCGCCATGATCGGCACGCTGCTTGTGCTGGGCTACCGACGACGCGACTTCTTCCTGACGCGCGGCGACTGGCGCGCCCCCATCGAGCCGGTGCGGCTGCTCGGATTTCCGCGACCCACCCCCTGGCCGTCTTTCGGCCTGCAATGGGCGATCTACATCGCCCTCGCGTTGGCTGTCGTGCAATACCTTAGCCTTCAGCCGAGCAGCGCGACCCTGCTCAAGGTCGCGCCGATCCTACCGTCGATTCTATTCTACGCCGCGCTGAATGCCTTCAACGAGGAAGTCACCTTCCGCGCGCCGATGCTGGCCACGCTCGAACCGGTCGGCGGCAGCCGCCATGCACTGTGGATGTCGGCCTATGTCTTCGGCATTGCGCACTACTTTGGCACGCCGGGCGGCCTTGCGGGCGGCATCGCTTCGATCTTCATGGGTTGGATCCTGGGCAAGGCCATGGTCGAAACGCGCGGCCTGTTCTGGGCGTGGTGGATTCACTTTCTCAGCGATATCGCCATCTTCACCTTTTTGACCGCTACTCTGTTGAGGTGATCCATTCACCACCATGAGTCAAGGGCAAATCACAAATTAGAGAGGAGACTGCCATGTCGTTTCAAGCCTATCTGGACAACATCGAAGCGAACACCGGCAAGACGCCCAACCAGTTCATGCTAGACGGCAAATCACGCCGGGCGAAAACGGCGAAGAAGAAGTAAGCAGCCGGGCAGGTCGTGATGTTGACGTTGCTGCGTCACTTGCTGTCCATCCTGCTTTTGCCGTTTGTGGTTGTGGTGGTCGTGCCCGCCGCGCTCCTCGCCGCTTTCGCCGCTGTCGACAGCCGCTGGGAGGCCGGATCGCCGATCGGGGCGCTGGCTGGCCCGGCGGGCGGCGTACTGATCATCGCGGGTCTGGCGTTGTTCGGCTGGTGCGTCGGCCTTTTTGCGCGGATCGGCCGGGGGACGCTGGCGCCATGGGATCCGACGCGCGCCATGGTGGCAGTCGGTCCCTATCGCCTGGTGCGCAATCCGATGATCAGCGGAGTGGCGTTGATGCTGGCTGGCCGGGCTTTGCTCCTCGGTTCGTGGGTGTTGGCGGCGTGGACGGGCCTGTTTGTCCTGATCAATCACGGGTATTTTGTGCTGGTCGAAGAGCCCGGGCTGGAGAGGCGGTTTGGCGAACCGTATCGGTTCTACAAAGCGAGTGTTCCACGGTGGCTGCCGCGGCTGAGGCCACGGTAAGATGCGCGGGAGTGTGCGTCAAAGCGTGCTGGCGATTGAAATCGCGCCTTTGGAGCCGTGGGCTGAAACGTCCACCCTTCGCAGGCTCAGGGCAGGCTCTGCGTGGACGGGGTGTCGTCGGCGCAGGCCGACGGTCGGCGGTACGCCCACCAGACGCGAATTCATTCGCCGGAGAAGTATTCTACTTTGCAACTCTATCCAAAGTGCTGGCACGCATCTACGGCGCCCCGGTCAACCCCAGCTGCTGCAATTCCTCATCGGCTCTCAACGGAAAGCGCTGCAAATTTCGCAGCGGTTCCGGCAATTCGAGGTTGAATGCGCGGATGAGTTGATTGATCTCGTCGAGGCGCTGATCGAAAGTACGCCGCGCCCTCGCCCACTCGTCGCGGGCATACCGCCGATCGACGCTGCCGCCGTTTAACGCCGACATCATCCATTCGTAGGTGCGCGTGATCGACTGGCGCGCAATCTCGATCTTGACGCGGATTTCGTGATCGAGTTCGAGCCAGCGCGGCGTAAAGCCTTGCTCATCCACCAGGTGGGCAAAGGGGTCGCGATCGAGATGGGTGAACGGCCGGCCCTTGCCGCGCAGATTGTCGAATTCGCCCGCTTCCTGCGCTTTCTGAATCTGGTCTTCGATGTCGAAAGATGCCATGGCTTGCCTGGTCCCTCCATCGCTGGTTGGCGGGCGGCGGCTTTAGAGCGCGCCCACGCAGCCGCCGCCCTGATTGTAACCGGCCGCTGTTGTAGCGATGCCGGGTGCTGCCGTTAACGGTGTTTGTTCTCCAACCGCAAGGCGGTGAGCAATCCCAGGATGTAGCCCGCCAGCGCGACGATGATGAGCGTCTGCAGATCGATCGACATCACCCGCCTCCCCGATCGGCACGCGGCCGGCTGAACTGTCGCGCCAGCCACTCCAGTCCACGCCGCGCAAAACGCAGCCAGACTTTGCGATCGACGGCGCGCGCCGCTTCATTCAGCGGACCGGTGTGCCGCACCACAAATCGATCGGTGCCGGGCGGGTGGGTCACTGCGCTGACGTTGGGCAGCTCTGCCAGAGCGGCGCGCACGTTACGCGCTCAACCCCACTCGCAGATCATGCCCGTCACTTCCACCACCGCCGTTTCGCCGTCGTCGCTGACGATGTGCGTCTGCGGGTTGACCCACACGTTTTTCAAGGACGGCATGTCAAACCTCGTCACCGTGCAATTTCAGCGAGCGGCGGCCGTGCAGAGTGCGCACCTTGCGCGTCAACGCCACCCATTCGTGCCGCAGCAGCAGGCCGCGCGCGGCCACCAGCTTCACGCCGCCGATGGTGAACAGATAACGCACTTCTGCGCCGATCTTGCCCAGCCGCGCGATCAAGCGCCTCACCCACACCGGCCCGATGGTGCCCACGCCGCGATACGCGCCCAGTGAGATCAACAGGCCGTCCAGGTGCGGGACATACGGCTCTTGCACATCGTCGGTCACCTCGGCCAGTATACGCTTGCCCACGTATTTGCCCTGCTGGGCGGCCAACTGTCCGCACGGCAGCGCCACGCGCCCGTCGCGCGGATCGCGCACCAGCGCACTGTCGCCGACGACGCTGACTTCAGGCTGATCGACGGAGCGCAGGTACTCATCCACCACGACGGCGCGGCGCTCGCCCAGTGTCAAACCAGAGTTTACCACGAGCGCGTTCGCTTTGACGCCGCCCGTCCAGATGAACGTATTCGTCTCGATGACGTGCGATTGACCATCGGTTCTCACCACCACCCGATCGGCCTCCACGCGCTCGACGGTCGTACCGGTGCGTACCTCAACGCCCAGCTGTCCCAGCACGCGGGCAGCTTCGTCGATGGTGGCTGCATCGAAGCCGGGCAGCACGGTGGGCGCGGCTTCGATCAACACGATGCTCAGATCGTCGCGGCGCAGGCCGTAATCGCGCGCCATGTCTGTCAGCCCTTCACTCAACTCGGCGGCCAGCTCCACGCCCGTGATGCCGGCCCCGCCGATCACGATGGGGTAGGGAGCCGATCGGGTTTCGGCGGCCAGCTCGGACAACCTCACTTCGAGATGACCGCGGATCTGTCGCGCGTTCGACAGCGACTTGAGCATCAGTCCGTGCTCGCTGAGGCCGGGAATGTTGAAGGTGGCCGGCTGGCTGCCCAGTGCAATAATCAACCGATCGTAGGCGATGTCGCCGTGATCAGTGTGGACAAGCCGGGCCTTGAAGTCGAAGCGGTTGATCTTGGCCGTAAGCAGTTCCACGTTGTGCGGCAGCAAGTCGGTCAGCGGCAGCGCCAGCGAGTCGGCGTCGATCTTGTTGACGGCGGCTTCGTGCAGTTGGAACTGCAGCAGGTGATAGGCGTGCTGGTTGATGAGGATCACGCGCACTCGATCGGGGCGGCGGCCCAGCGTCCGCGCAGCGGCCAGTCCGGCGTAGCCGGCCCCGGCGATGACGACAGTCAGTGGTTTCAAGTTGTTGTTCATGGCGTCTTCTCCGTTTGGTACAACCCGATAAACCTGCGTTCAAATCCCGGTTAATAAAGATGATATTCATCATCTTTATATAGTGAATAATATCACTTGATTGTGAATTTGTCAACAATTTGATCCTTAAAAAATCGCCCCGGCGGTGGAGGCCGGGGCGATGGGACAGCTAAGCCGATCGGGGTGCGGGCTTTACTGCATCACGAAGGGCAGGTAGAGCTGCGGGGCGCTGGGCACGATCGTCACATCCTTCGCGTACAGGATATGCGTGATGCTGACCTGTGAGCTGACCGAGATCACGGTCGTGTCCCAGAGGCCAATCACGCCCGGATCATTAGGCACATTGACGGTGGCGGTGACCACCGCCCACGCGCCGGGAGTCAGGGTGATGGGGCCGGTGGGCGCCACGCTGCCCCAGCCTTTGGAACTGCTCCACTCGATCTGGTAGGCGTCTTCGACATTGCCGATGTTCTTCAGCGTATGGGTGTACACTGCGGTATCGCCGGGCTGGAAGCCGCCGCCGCGATCGGGGCCAAACGTAAAATCGCGTATCTGCGGCGGCAGGATGCCGTGCGGGCCGGGGCCGGTGGGCATGGTGCTGTGGCAGACGGTGCAGGTGTCCAACGTGCCGGCGTGGCCCTGCAACGCGATGAACTTGATGGCGTCGCGCGGCTGGCTGCTGGGCGCGATGGCGTGTGTGCTGTCGTGGCAGCTTTCGCAGTACAGGCCGCCGTGGCCGGTGGAGTTGCGGTAGAGCGGCTGGTTCTGGTTAAACGCGCCGCTGTTGTGGCAGGTGTCGCAGCGCGGCTCCTTGAGCCAGGGCTGGGTGTTTTGCGAGACCTGCTGCATGGTGCCGTGGCAATCCACGCAGCCCATGCCGGCCTGTGACATCACGTCGCGCAGGCAGAGCGTGGTTGGGCCGGGATGGCAGTTGTAGCAGCCGGCGGTGTTCTGCGACACTTTGTCCTTGTGCTTGCTGTGCATGGCCTTGGACAGGCTGGGGATACCCGGCACGCCCGGCGCCCCGATGGCATTGGACGAGTGACATTCGGCGCACAGCACAGGGCGGCGACTCATGAGCGAACCAGTATGGCCGGGCGGATAATCGTCCTGGTTTTCCTGATCGTGTTTCCTGAGGATGTTCTGCTCCACCACGCCGGTGGCGATGCCTTCATTGCCCTGGCCGTTGTCGCTGTGACAGCGGTCGCAGCGCATCTCGGTGGAGACGGGTGCGACGACGGTGGCGCGCGTCAGTTCGGCTTGGGTGGCGCTGTCTTTCACCACCACTTGCGCCAGCTGATACGGATCGCGCGTGCTCCAGTCGTTGTCGTTGTACTCGGTGAGGGGAATCCACTCGGCCACGAAGTGATCGGCTTTGGGATCGAGCACGCCGGTCAGGCCCTTGCCGGCCAGACCGATGTTATCGGGCAGATTGGCCGGCAGCCCGAAGAGCTTGCGAGCGTTCTGGACGGTGGTGTATGGGCTGGTGCTCCAGAAGTTGGATTTGCCCACTGAATACGTGTTGTTGGGGAAATAGTATTCGACGGTGACGCCGGTGGTGATGATCTGCGGCGGGTTGCCCACTTTGATCACCTGCGCCCACAGGGTGTTGGCAGGCGGCAGCACGGCCAGATCGTTGAAGTCACGGTTGTAGCAGTGCATGCCCAGATCGTTCCAGGCGACGACGACGTATTGGCGGTTGGTGTCAACGGGGACGGCGGGCGGCGGGGCGGCGGTGGCGTTGTCGGGTTGCCGCAAGCCGATCGAGACGGCGGTCGCCACCAGCACGACAACCCCCAGCGTCAGGCCGGCCAGCCCGATGGCGCGTCTGGACTTGGACATACTTCCTCCTTAATTTGTCAGACCTGCCCCCGCAGGTGATCGCTCTTTAGTGGATAGGCACTCCCCTGGCTAAGTAAATAGTAGAAGCAGATACTCCCATGAGACACTACCCCAATGGGCGGTTGAGTGGCTACAAAGAGCGGTCGCCGGCGCGACGTTGCCAGGCCGCCAGCCTGATTATCACGCCAATTGGCTAATTAGCCTAATCGACGTGCCCGGGCAAAATACGAGGATTAACGGAATATGTGGCGGGTCGGCGTCTGAGGAACCGTGCGGGCGGCTAGCCGAGTCTGAAGTTGGCTTTGACTTCGCCGACGATCAGGCCGCGGTGATTGGTGACGGGCCAGTGGTGGTAAGGCTGCAGCGCCGATAGTTCTTCTGCGCCCAACAGGCCCAGCTGGCGCAGCGCTTCGATGACGGCCGGGTGTCCGCCGCGCTTGCCGTCGCCATCGCCGATCTTCCAGGCGATGCCGACGGCCGGCCGGCCGTCGCGTGCCAGGACGCCCACACCGTGAAAGCCTTCGGCGCCGCCCTTGCTGATCAATCGGCCGCGTGCGGCGCGCATCAGGTCGGTGTCCAACCGGCCTTCGCCGGCCACCATCTCAGGATAAGTGCTCATCGCATGGGTGATGCGGGCCAGGGCCGGTTGGGCAGCTTCAGCCAATCGGGCAAAGGCCAGCGCCGCGTTCTTCAACGGCAGCGCGAAGCACGGTGCCGAGCAGCCGTCCACGCCCACGCCGATGTCGTCAAAGGATAGGTCAGCCAGCCTGGCGAGGCGACGGCGAATGGTGATCTGAATCGGGTGATCAGGCTCAAGATAATTACTGAGGCTGAAACCGCCCGCGACGGCCTGCGCCAGCATGCCTGCGTGCTTGCCTGAGCAGTTGTTGTGCAGCGGCGTGGGTTCGCGGTGGGCGGCGCGCAGCGCCTGCGCGGCTTCCGGGTTGAAGGGCACGTGCGCCCCGCACTGCAGCTGACTTTCCGTCAGACCGATCTTGTCCAGGATCGACTGCACCGCTTCGAGATGACGCTGCTCACCGGCGTGCGAACCGGCGATCACGGCCAGTTCGCGATCGGTCAGGCCGAACCGATCGGCCGCGCCGCTCTCGATCAGCGGCAGCAGCTGAAAGGGTTTGGCGCTCGAGCGGAGATAGGACGTGAGCTGCGCGTCGCCCCGGCTGGCGATCAAATTGCCCGCCGCGTCCACGACGGCGATCGCGCCGCGATGCTCCGATTCCACGCGCCCGCCGCGCCACACTTCCACCAGCGTTTCGGTGTTGAATGACATAGGCTCTCAGGAGATTCCCTAAGTTATCAAGCGGCGGCCGCCCGACGGCGCGACTTCTTCTCGGCCTTGAGCTCTTCATAGACGCGCTCCAGGCCCGTGCGGATGCGGCGCTGCACGCGTTCGTGCTCGCCCGGCGCAATGGGGAAGCGCCCCATGAACAGCGGGAGCAGCGCTGCAGGGTCCAGTTTGGCGCGCCGGTCGCCGACGATCTTGGCCACTTCGGCGCGCATATCGCCCAGATAGTCTGCGACTTTTTGCGTATCCTGCCGCCGGAAGCCGCTGCCGCGCCCGGGCACGATCTTGGTGGCAAAGTAGTCGGGATCGCGCAGCTCGGCCAGTCGATCCAGCCAGGTGGCCGTGTGGCTCTCAGACATGAAGGGGTGCGTGTTCAGCGTGACCAGATCGCCGACAAAGACCACGCCCTGATCGGGCAATTCCACCCACAGGCTGCCAGGGTTGGCGCCGCCCACCGGCCGCACGGTCACTTGCGGCGCGGCGGCGTGCAGCGTCAGCGTGCTCTGATTGCTGAGGGTGAACTGCGGCAGGCCCAGCTGCAGATGCTGCGCAATCTCGACGGCGGCGTCGGGCGCACCGTGGTGCGACAGGAATTCCACCACCTGCTGGCGCAGCGCATCGCTGTAACTGCGCATCCGCTCCCAGGTGGCTTCGTGCGCCACCACCTGGCCGCCCAGCCACTGATGGCCCAGCACGCGGTCGCGGTGGCCGTCGGTGTAGATGGTGTACAGGATGGGCAAGGACGTCAGCTGCGCGATCTGCTGCCGCCAGTGGCGCGCTTCGGCGGGCAGCAGCGGCGTGTCCACGCAGATCACGCCGGTGGGCGTGACGATGGCGCCGACGGTGCTGCCCCGATAACCGGTTTCAACATAGATGTTGGGCGAGAGTTTTTCCATGAGTTCGTCTGCCTTGACGGGCGCAGAGTGATGAGCCAGGGACGGCTGGCGGCTAGTGATTTGGGAGCTGCGCCGCTGCCCGGCCCAGCGCGGCGGTCAGTTGTTCCGCATCGACCGGCAGGCCGCCGGCCTGCGCAAAATCGGGCGAGCCGCCGCCTTTTGCGCCCAACTGCGCGGCGGTGTCTTTGAGCAGCGGCGCCAGGTTCAGGTTCAGGTCTTTGGAGCGCGCGAAGATCAATGCCAACGCGCCGCCGGTGGCGCCCAGCAAGGCCACCGTGCCGGGCCGCGTCGTCAGCAGCTGCGCCATGCGCTTGAGATAGGCCGCGTCGCGATCGGGCCACATCCGCACGATCAGGCCGTAGTCGCCGCGCGGTTCGATCGAGTTGAGCAGCGCGTCCGCCTCAAATTTCTGCAGATTCGAGTCGGCTTCGCTCAGCTGCTTGCGCAGCGTTTTGGCGTCGGCCTGCAGCCGCCCGATCGCTTGATCGATCTCCCAGAAACCGATCGTCAGCGCGGCGGCGGCTTTGCTCAGCACGGCGTGCTTGCGCCGGTAGTCGAGCAGGGCGCGGCCGCCGCAGCGAAACTCCACGCGGGTTTCGGCGCCGCGCCGCTCGGTCTTGACGATCTTGATCAGACCCACTTCGCCGGTGCGCGCCACGTGTGTGCCGCCGCAGGCCGACCAGTCGAAATCCTGAATCTCGACGACGCGAATATGCGTATTCACTTTGGGCGGGCGGCGCAGCGGCAGCGCGGCCAGCTCTTCACCGGTCACGAAGCGCGGCACCACGGGGCGGTTTTCCCAGACGATCTGATTGGCGCGATCCTCGGCCCGATCGATCTGCGCGGCCGACAGAGACGCCGTGTTGAGGTCGATGGTCAGCGCGCCGTCCAGCGGATCGGGGTTGAGATGAAACGCCACGGTCTCTGCGCCGGCGGTCTGAATGAACGCTTCCGACAAGATGTGCTGCCCGGTGTGCTGCTGCATCAGGTCGAAACGGCGGGCGTGATCGATGTGGCCGATGACGTGATCGACGGTGAGTGGTTCACTGAGGAGGTGCAGCACCTCGCCGTCGGCTTCGCGCTCGATCACGTCTAGCACTTGCGCCTGATTAAGCGTGCCGCGATCGGCGGGCTGGCCGCCCCCTTCGGGATAGAAAGCCGATCGGGTGAGGATGACGGCCGGCCGGCCGTCGAAGTCCAATCGTTCGACGATGTCGGCTTCGAATGTCCTGAGGTATGAGTCGGCGTAGTATAACCGTTCGGTCATGAGGCGTTGTTCACGGGTAGTTTGGGCAGCAGCACGGTGAAGGTGCTGCCGCGGCCCGGCTGGCTTTCCACCCAGACGCGGCCGGCGTGCCGTTCGACGATGGCTTTGACGATGGTCAGGCCCAGTCCGCTGCCGCCGATCTGTTCGGTCTGGTCCGATTCCACGCGATAGAACTTGTCGAAGATGCGGCGCTGATCGTCGACGGCGATGCCGATGCCGGTGTCGCGCACCTGTAGCGCCAGGAAGCCGTCAGCCTCGCGCACGATCACGTCGATGTGGCCGCCCGGCGGCGTGTACTTGACGGCATTGCTGATGAGGTTGGCGGCCACCTGTTCCAGCCGCCTGGCATGGCCCAAGGTGGGCGGCACTTCGGCGGCGTGCAAGGTCAAGGTCTGCTGTTTGCGCTCGGCTTCGGCGCGGAGCGCTTCGACAGCGCGGCCGGCGATGCGCTGCAGCTGAATGGGCTTCATCTCCCAGTCAACGCCGGCTTCGATCTTGCCGACGTCCAGCAGATCGCTGATCAATTCCACGATGCTGCTCATGCTGCCTTCCACACGCTGCACAAATTCGCGCTGTTGATCGTTGAGTGGCCCCACGCGCGGCAGCAGGCTGACGTAGCCGCGAATGGCGGTGAGCGGCGTGCGCAGATCGTGTGAGACGATGGATACAAATTCGCTCTTGATCCGATCGAGTTCTTTGAGGCGTGAGATGTCTTGCAGCACTGCCCCGTAGCCGATGCCGCTGAGGATGGACAGCTGGCCTTGCAGGGTGCGGCCGTCGGACAGCACCACTTCGGCGCGCCAGTTGCGGCTGCGCAGCTTGCGCTGATCGAACAAGTCCTGCACGGCGGGCACGGTGATGGCTTCAGCCAGGGGCCGGCCGAGAGCGTCTTCACCCAGATTGAAGGCGCGGCGCGCGGCGTTATTGAGGAGGATCAGACGCAGGTCGGCGTCGGTGACGATGACCACATCCTCGATCTCGCGCAGGATCGTGTCCAGTTTGGCGCGCTCGCTTTCCACCTGCCAGTACAGGTTGGCGTTTTCGATGGCGATGGCAGCCGAATCGGCCAGGGTGGACAGCAGGTGTACGTCGTGCTCGGTGAAGGGGCGGGCGTTGAGGCGGTTGTCCACGGTCAGCACACCGGTCACGCGATCGCCGGCGAACAGGGGCACGCTGAGCAGGGCCTTGACGGGCAGAACCGTGTGCGACCTGACCAGGTCGAGGCCGCTGAGCATGATGGGCCGGCCACTTTGCACGACCCGGTTCATCAGCGTGTCGTTGACGCGGACGCGCAGGGTCTGAATGGCAGCTTCGGACAGGTTGTAGTGGGCGCGCAGAAAGAGCTCGCCGGTGTCCGGGTCGCGCAGCATCAACGAGCCTTCGTCGGCGCCGGTCAGGTTGACGGCGGCCGAGACCACCAGGGTCAGGCTCTCTTCGATGTCGAGCAGCGCGCCGGTCTTTTTGCCCACCGTGTACAGCGCGTTAAACTCTTGAATCTGCCGCTCCACCTGCTCGCGCAGTTGATCGCGTTCGCGCAGCATGGCGGCGGTGCGCAGCTGGGTCTTGATGGCGCGGGCCAGCCGCTCGGGCGCAAACGGATAGACCAGCACATCGCGCGCGCCGGCAGCCAGCGCGGCCGACATCACTTCGACTGAAGGCTGATCGGAGGTGACGATCACCGGCGACGCGGCGATTGCTTCGGGCAGCAAGTCCAGGCCGTGATTGTCGTCCAGGTGGGCGTCGATAATGATCAGGTTGAAGCGCCCGGCAGCCAGTCGGGCGCGCGCATCGGCCAACGTGGCGGCCTCATGGACGACGTAGCCCGCCGGGTGCAGCACGTGCTCAAACAGCCACGCGCGCGCGTCGGCTCTGTCGTCGATGATCAGGATGGATTCACCGGCCATGCTGGCTCCCCGCAGAAGTGGGTCTCATCATAGCACAAAATGCGGCTGGCGACTACGGGAGCTGCGCCAGATCGTCCGGGGTGTTGAGGTTGGAGAGTGACCGGCCGGCGGGATCGAGGACGCGCCATTCGGCTTCTGGAATCGCCGCCACGCGCACCTCGTCGAAGAAGCTGGTGACGCGGCGCTGGTCGTTGGCCAGCCGGCGCTGAATGGCCGCGAGGCAGGTGCGTCGATAAACGGCGTGCAGCGGCTCGTATTGATCGCCGGTGAGCGGCACGACGGCGTCAACGCTGCCGGCCCGTTCGATCAGGTAACGCAGCAGATCGAGATTGAGCAAAGGCATGTCGCAGGCCACGACCACGGCCAGATCGTGTTTCATCGCGGCCAGTCCGGCGGCGAGGCCGCCCAATGGGCCGGAAGGCGGCTCGTAGTCCGGCACGAGGCGCGCAGCCAGCAGCCGTACGATCGGGCCATAGCTGTCCGATCGGTTGGAGACTACGATCACATCGTCGCTGAGTTGATGCAGCGTGTCGATCACGTGCGCCAGCAGCGGCCGGCCGTGATAGTCGATCAGGGCTTTGTCGCGGCCCATGCGGCGGCTTTGCCCGCCCGCTTGAATGATGGCACTGACGGCTTCCATGCTTCAATCATACCTGACGGCGCGGCGAATTTCAAAACGCGCGATCGGCGGCGCGTTGTCCCCGTTGCACATAGCGCAAGTGACATTCATCGCAGAGAAAGGGCCAGATTTCTAAGGGTTTCCTATTGATCTGTGACCGCGAAATGTGCTAAGATAATTACATGTCATCCCCGCTATGTGTTCTCATTCTTGCCAGACTCGAACACCACTGAGGAGGCTCGACCCCATCAATTATTGCGCTGACGCTTCGCACCCTTCGACTTCACGACGACGTAAGCTAATCCCACATTCAGGAGGCTAACATGGCACTAGGCGGATATGCAGATAAAGTCGGTCATGTCGATTTGACGGCGGGCACCGTATCTTATGCTCCCATTCCCGAAGATTGGAAGCTCAAGTACATCGGCGCGCGGGGCGTGGGCGTGAAGTACGTGTTTGAGAATGGCCCCAAAGTCGATCCGCTCTCGCCCGATAACATCCTGTGCTTCATGAATGGCCCACTGACGGGCAGTGAGGCGAACATGAGCGGCCGCATGGCCATCGTGACCAAGTCGCCGCTGACGGGCACCGTCACCGATTCGCATCACGGCGGCTGGTCGGCGGCCCGATTGCGCTGGGCGGGCTTCGATGGCCTGATTTTCAAGGGCAAAGCGGCGAAGCCGACGTATGCCTACGTACACGATGGCGTGGTGGAACTGCTCGACGCTTCGGAAGTGTGGGGCAAGGGCGTCCATGATACGGTGAAGCACTTCCAGGCCAAGTATGGCGAAAAGGACCTGACCGTCATCGCCATCGGGCCGGGCGGCGAGAACCTGGTGCGCTTCGCCTGCTGGGTCAACGAGAATGATCGAGCCAGCGGGCGCGGCGGCACGGGCTGCGTGGGCGGCAGCAAGAACCTGAAGGCGGTGGTGATCAAGGCCGGGAAGCAGCTGGTGAAAGCGGCCGATCGCGAAGCGTGGAAGCCCGCGCACGAGCGCGCCCTCAAGGGCATCATGGCCGAGGAGAACATCACCAGCCCGCGCAAGGGCGGCCTGTCGGTGTATGGCACCAACGTCCTCACCAACATCACCAACAACATGGGCGCGTTTCCGACCCGGAACAGCCAGCTGACGTCGTTCGGCGACGAGGGCGAGAAGATCAGCGGCGAGTATGTCAAGCAGCACATCCTGGTTGACGACCCCACCTGCCACGCCTGTCCAGTGGCCTGCAAGAAGGAGGTCGAAATCAAGGAAGGCCCGTGGAAGGGCCTGCACATGGAGAGCGTGGAATACGAGCCGGCCTGGTCGATGGGCGCAAATTGCGGCAACAGCGACGTGAACACCGTCGCCAAGATGATCGATCTGTGCAACGACTACGGCATCGACGCCATCGAAACAGGCCATCCGCTGTCGGTATGGATGGAAGCCACGCAGAAGGGCTGGACCAACGGCAGCGGCACCCTGGAGTGGGGCGACATCTACGGCATGACTAACGCCGTGCGCATGATTGCCATGCGCGAGGGCTTTGGCAATGTGCTGGCCGACGGCGCCAATGCCGTGGCCGCGCATTTTGGTCACCCGGAGATCGCCATGACGGTCAAGGGCCAGGGCATCCCCGCCTACGATCCGCGCGGCCTCAAGGGGATGGGCATCGCCTACGCCACCAGCAATCGCGGCGCCTGCCACCTGCGCGCCTACACGCCGGCGGCCGAGCTCAACGTCATGCCCTATGGCTCGCTCAAGGTCGATCCGCTGGAGTGGAAGGGCAAGGGCGAACTGGTCAAGATCTTCCAGGAAGTTCACGCCTTTTCAGACAGCCTGGACCTGTGCAAGTTCAGCGCCTTCGCCATGGGCGCCGAAGAATATGCCCAGCAGTACTCGGCCATGGTCGGCGTGCCCTTCACGGCCGATGACGTGTTGAAGACTGGCGAGCGCATCTACAACCTGGAGCGCTACTACAACAATCTGGCCGGCCTCGGCGAAGGCAGCGACTACCTGCCCAAGCGCTTCACCGAGGAACCGTCCACCATGCCCGGTTCCAAGGGCCACGTGTGCGAACTGGACAAGATGCTGGCCGAATACTACGAGAAGCGCGGCTGGCAAAACGGCGTGGTACCCGAGGCCAAGCTGAAGGAACTGGAGATCATCTAACCGCAAGGCCGGATCACAACCGGGCGCGATCGAGGGCCGATCGCGCCCGGTTTTTTTGTCCACCCGATCGGTTGAGCTACGCCCCGGCGCGCAGCGTCTTTTTGCCGAACTGTTGCAGCCAGGCCTCGGCCAGCTGATCCTCGATCTCAATATCGAGCCGAGTTTGCCCCACCGACAGCGATCCCAGTCGGAACGGTTCCAGGCGCGTCAGGCGTACGCGCCAGCCGTCGGCCTGTACCAGCTCGTCACTCACCGCCGTGCCGCCCATCTCCTGCAAATACTCGCGCAGCAGCCAGAGCGGAATGCCCCGCATCTCGCGCACGATGGTCTGCATCAGCCGCCGCCCACCGGCGGAAAGATGTTCAGTGTGTCCTCGGCCTGGATGATGGTGTCCATGCCCTGATCCAGATAACAGGCATCACGGCCGTTCACAAAGATGTGGACGTGTGAATAGATCTGGCCGTTTTCGTCCAGTATCTCGCGCCGCATGGCGGGAAAGCGCGCGACAATGGCATCCACCAACTGCCGCACCGTAATGCCGTGATCGACGTCAAAGTCGATCGTTTTGCCGCCCACGATGGGACGATAAGTGGCGTAGAAATTGACTTTCATCAGATCGCTCCCTGGCCTGATCTTAAACGTGCCTGACTCCTCCCCGCGAGGGGCACAGTTTGCAACAGCGCTTCACGATTTGCGCCCGGCCAGATCGTCGCGCACGGCGCGTTTCAACGGCACGCCGATGCGGTACGCGGCCGAGGCCAGCGCGTGCGCGGTGACCGGCCCGCCGATCAGCAGCAGCGCGATCAACACCAGTCCCTTGCCCACGCCCAACGGCGTGACAATCACCGCCGCGATCAGCAGCAGCACCACGCCGAATACGCCCACCTTGCCGGTGGCGTGCAGGCGCGTGTACACATCGGGCAGGCGCACCAGCCCCAGCACGCCGGTGACGGAGAACGCCGTACCGCCGATCACCGCCAGAATCGCCAGAATTTCCCCGATCGTTTGCACGTCCACCTCAAAAGACCTGCCGGTCGGCGATGTAGCGCGCCAGCGCAATCGTGCCGATGAAGCCCAACGCCGCCAGCCCCAGCGCCACGTCGATATACAGGCTGTTCAACGTCACCAGCGCCACCAGCACCAGCACGCCCATCATGAGCGTGGCAAACACGTCGGCGCCCAACAGCCGATCGATCACGTTCTCGCCGCGCCACACGCGCCACACACACACCGCCAGCAGGCCGATGTGAATGACCAGCGCGGCATATAACACAATGGCCAACAGATCGCTCATTGAATGATCCTGCGCAACAAATCGCGCCGCTGCTGCTGCGCGGCCAGTCGCACCTCTTCGGGCTGGCTCGCATCGAGGCAGTGCGTGTACATCACGCCGTCGTCGCCGATCTCCACCACCAGTTCGCCCGGCGTCACGCTGATGGCGTGGGCGCTCAACGCCGTGGCCAACTCCGAATCGGTGCCGGCCGGAATGGCGACGATGCCCGGCTTGATCGGCAGCGATGGCGACAGCACGATGCGCGCCACTTGCAGCCCGCTGACGATCAACTCGATCAGCAGCAGTCCAAGATATTGAGTGAGCGCCCACAACGCGCCGGGCAGCTGCCGTACACCGATCGGGTTGACCACGGGCCGCAGTAACCTTGCCACACCCAACGCCACCAATCCGCCTGTCATGATGTTACTCAATTCCAGATTGGCCGTCAACGCCAGATAGATCGGCAGCAGCAATATGGTTGTCCACAGATAGCGCATTGTCAGCCTCCCAGCACCGCACTGATGTAGGCCGACGGCGTGCTGATCCACTCGACGACGGCGGCCGAGACCTTCAGCAGCGGCTCGCCCCACACCCCGATGAGCAAACCCAACCCGATCAGGATGGCGGGCGCGATCAGGCGATCGCCGTAAGGCTTGGCTTTCACGCCTTCGGCGGGCGGTTCCCACCAGATTTTCTGGAACGCCCGCGCCACGTAGATCAACGTGAAGACACTGCCGCCCGCCGCCAGCGCCAACGATCCATACGCCTGCGCGTTGAGGCCGCTGTTGAACAGCAGATATTTGCTCAAGAAGCCGTTCATCGGCGGCAGACCGGCCAGCCCCATGCCGCCCAGCAGAAACAAGGCGCCGGCCAATGGCAGCGCCTTGCCCAGTCCGCCGATGACGTTGAAGGCCGCGCTCTTGATCGACGCGCGGCTGGCGACGTTGCCGGCCAGCATCAGCATGGCCGATTTGAGCAGCGCGTGATTGACGGCAAAGACCAGCGCAGCCATCAGTGCCAGCGGCGTGCCCCAGCCGATGCCGACCAGCATGAAACCGATCTGCCCCAGCGTCGAATAGGCCAGCATGCGTTTGGCGTGCTGCGTGCCGATGGCGGCCAGTCCGCCGAACACAATGCCGATGATACCCAGCGCCACCAGCAGTTCGCGCAGCGGCCCGGCCTGCCCCACGAAGATCAGCGTCGTCATGCGCAACAGGCCGTACACGCCGAGCTTGACCACGACCGACGACAACATGGCGCTGACGGCGGTGGGCGAGGCGCTGTGAAAATCGGGCTGCCAGAAGTGAAACGGAAAGACCGCGCTTTTGATCAGAAACGCGGCGGTCAGCGTCGCCAGCGCGATGGGCAGCAGAGGCCGATCGGGCTGGGCGGCGATCCGGCGCGCGAGATCGGCCATATTCAGCGTGCCATACGAGGCGTACAGGCTGCCGATCGCGATCAACAATAAGGCTGACGCAATCAGGCTGATGAAGAAGTATTTGAAGGCCGCCTCCACGCCCAATTTATCGTCGGAGATGGCCGTGAGCACCGTGCCGGAGATAACCACCAGTTCGGCAAACACAAACAGGTTGAACAGATCGCCGGTCAACATCGCGCCGGTCAGGCCCGTCGCCAGCGTGAGGAACAGCGGATAGAAGCCGGGATACTGCACGCATTGATCGCGGCTGCCCAGCGCGTACACCAGACCGGCCGCCAGCACCACCTGACACATCACCGCCATCAGCGCCGCCAGCGCGTCGCCCATCAGCGAGATGCCAAACGGCGCCGGCCACGCGCCCAGCTGAAACACGAGCGGCCGGCCGGTGGTCAGCACATCGATCAGCAGCAGCACACTGGCCGCCAGCGAAGTCAGCATCGCGCCGAACGACCATACCGCCTGCACGCGATGGTTGCGTCGCAACAGAATACCCACCGCCGCCCCTGCCAGCGGAATGATAATCGGCAGCAAAACCCACTCGTTACTCATCACTCGTCACTCAATGTCATTCAGTTAGCACGTGCGCCACGTCATTCCCGCGTGCTTTCGGCGGGAATCCAGCGCGCCAGTCAGCCTGTATCGCCGATCGTCGCATGGATGCCCGACACGCTTCGCAGACATTCGGGCATGACGATGTTTGGGACACGTCATTCCCGCGCACTTTTAGCGGGAATCCAGCGCCCAACCCGCGCAATTCTTCAATCGTCAATCTGGATGCCCGATACGCTTCGCAGACATTCGGGCATGACGATGTTTGGGACACGTCATTCCCGCGCACTTTTAGCGGGAATCCAGCGCCCAACCCGCGCAATTCTTCAATCGTC
>CAZKBQ010000035.1:0-8647 GCA_964550855.1 uncultured Anaerolineae bacterium | reverse complement strand
ATACGCTTCGCAGACATTCGGGCATGACGATGTTTGGGACACGTCATTCCCGCGCGCTTTTAGCGGGAATCCAGCGCCCAACCCGCGCAATTCTTCAATCGTCGCCTGGATGCCCGACACGCTTCGCAGACATTCGGGCATGACGATGTTTGGGACACGTCATTCCCGCGCGCTTTTAGCGGGAATCCAGCGCCCAACCCGCGCAATTCTTCAATCGTCGCCTGGATGCCCGATACGCTTCGCAGACATTCGGGCATGACGTTCGCAAACTCATTACTCGTTACTCGTCACTCATCACGTTTTACGCTTCACGTTTCACTCGTCACTAATACTTCAACCGCTCCACCTCATCCGTATCCGTCGTGTTATACCGGATCGACAGGATGTACATCATCGCCAGCACGAAGGCCAGCCCGCCCAGGCTGATGACGATGGCGGTGAGCACCAGCGCCTGCGGCAGCGCGTCGCTGCGCTGACCGGCAGCGGTGGCGTACGCGGCGACTTCGCCGTTGGCCGCGCCCATCGACAGCAGGAACAGGTTGACGGCGTTCGACAGGATGATGACACCCAGCGCCACGCGATTGAAGTTGCGGCGCAGCAGTTGAAACACCGCAATGCCAAACATCAGGCCGATGGCCATGGCATACAAGAGTTCCATGATTCAATGCCTTTATAGCGACTTCCTTTTTGATTTACGCTCAAGGCGGACACATGCACCCACTGCGTGCAGTGCGGTGTGACAATCCGCCGTTTCCACCCGCGGGATTGTCATCCAGCGGGAGCGGCGGCGTAAATCAAAGCGGAAACCGCCTTAATTTACACAATCAGCCGCCAGCGATTGAAATCGCGCCTGACGGACGTTCCGCTGATCGTCGGCCTGCGCCGACGATCAGCCAACGGCTCACAAGGCGCGACTTCCAGTCGCCGGTCTGTGCGTCGCCTGAAACATTACGCCTTGATCTCCTCCACCGTCACCACGCCCTGCTTCTCCAAGGCGGTGATGTCCTGCAACTCCCGATCGCTTTCGACATCGTGGTCTTTCGGATGGCCCAGCGTGTCGATGATGTACGAGGCGCTGCCCAGCACGCTGAGACAGATCGCCACTTCAAACAGGAACGCCGTGCTCAAATGGAACCCCTTCGGCAAAGGCAGCCCCAGTCGCTCGCCATAGTCAATCGGGTTGAGGAACGAGCCACCGATGAGCGCGGCCAGCGTCCCATTCAAGATCGCCAGCAGCACGCCCGCGCCGATCAGATAATCCGACTTCAGCCACGGCAAGCGCCGCCGCGTTTCCTCGTAGCCAAAGACCACGTAGCACAGCCCCACCGCCAGACTGACGATGACGCCTGCGGTGAAGCCGTCGCCGGGTTGATCGTGACCGTACATCATATGTGTGGCCGCGATGATCAACGCCAGCGGCAGCGTCACATACGCCAACAAGTGCATGAACGGCGAGGTGCGCGTTCCGCCGATGCCGAGGGTGCGCAGTCGATCTCCCCAGCGCGGATCGGCGCGTTCCACATCGCCGGCCTTGCGCGAGGCGTAACGCAGCAGTGTGTACACACCCAGCCCCGCCAGCCCGAACACCGTGATCTCGATCAGCGTATCGAAGCCGCGAAAGTCCACCACGATCGCGCCGACGATGTCGGTGGCGCCGGTCAGCGGCTTGGCGTTCTGTTCGTAATACGGCGTTACCACGCTTTCACGCGGACGCGAGGTGAGCGCCGTCAACACAATCGCACTGACCACCACCGCCGCGCCCAGCGAAATGATCGCGTCACGGATCACGCCGGGGCGGCTGGACCGCAGCAGAGTGTCCGACGAGCGCAGGCGCATGGCGCGCGGCAGCCGTTCCAGCAGCAGCACGATCACCAGCGTGGAGAGAATGTCCACCACGATCTGCACCAGCGCCACATCGGGCGCGGGGGTCAGGATCATCAACAGGGCCACGCCCAGCCCCGACACTGTCAGGCCGATGATCGCCAGAAAATCGCGGCGAATGACGATGGTGATGGCCGACGCCGCTACCGTCAGCAGCAGGGCAAAGATGCGCAGCAGTGTCGTGCCGTTACCCAGTGACAAATCCGAGATGGGCGCGCGCAACGCTGGAAAAGCGTTGAACCAGACGATGAGCGCCCCAACGCCGATGAGCATGATGAACAAGTAGCGACGAATGTACCCCGCCTGCACGCGCGTGACGAGATACGCCGCCCGATCGATCAGCTGCATCGATCGGGTGTACAGGCGATTCAGGTCCCAGTTGGCGGCGAAGCGCTGCTGCCACGCCCGCACGCGCGATCGCTGCCAGAAAATGATCGAACCGATGGATACGGCCACGATGCTCAAAATCAACGGCACATTGATGCCGGTCCAGATTTCCAGCGAGACTTTGACTTTGTCGCCAAACGACGCGCTGGCCGCGCTCGCCAGCAGTTGGGCCAGCGCTTCCGGTTCGGGCAGCAAGCCGATGGCGAGCGAGAGAAAGACCGGAATGGCCGGTGAAATCCGCATGCCCAGCGCCGGTTTATGCGGATGCAGCGACGGATCGCGCGGCTTGCCCAGGAACGTATCGACGACCAGCATGCCCGCCTGCACCAGCAGCAGCGCGCCGGCGATGACGGCGGCCACCGGGAAGAGCACTTCCACGATCGGGCCGACTTCCGATCGGATGGCCGAGGCCAGCAGTGTTTCCTTCGCCAGAAATCCGAACAGCGGCGGCAGCCCCGCCATCGACAACGCGGCAATACTCGCCAGCCCGAACGATACTGGGAAATACTTAGCCAGTCCGCCCAGCCGACGCAGATCGCGCGTGCCTGTTTCGTGATCGATGATGCCTGCGATCAAGAACAGCGCCGACTTGTAAAGCGCGTGCGCCAGAATACTGATGACCAGCGCCTTGGACGCGATGTCGGTTTCCTGCCCGATGAGCAGCATCATCACGCCCAGTTGACTGATGGTGGAATAGGCCAGCAGCGCTTTGAGATCGTTTTGCTTCAGCCCCACATACGCGCCCACCAGCATCGTCGTCAACCCGACGATGGTCAACAGCCAGAACCACAGCGTGGTGGTGCCCAGCACGGGATTGAGCCGCGCCATCAAATAGATGCCGGCCTTGACCATCGTGGCCGAGTGCAGGTAGGCGCTGGCGGGCGTGGGCGCCGTCATGGCCTGCGGCAGCCAGACGTGAAAGGGCGTTTGCGCGCTCTTGGTGAACGCGCCTAAAGCCAGCAGCAGCACCATCGCGGGATAGAGCGCGCTCTGGCGCAGCGCCGCGCCGCTGGACAGAATCGTGGCAAAGTCCGCGCCGCCCGATACGCCCGCGACCAGCAGCAGGCCCAGCAGCAGGGCGATGCCGCCGCCGCCCGTGATGAGCAGCGCCTTCAATGCGCCGCGCCGCGCGGCTTCATCCTTGGTCTTGTAGCCGATGAGCAGATATGAGGTAATGCTGGTGCCTTCCCAGAAGATAAAGAGCGTGATCACATCGCCGGCCATGACCACGCCCAGCATGGCCGTCATGAACAGCATGAGATACGTGAGGAAACGCCACGCGCTGTTGTCGTCGCTGAAGTAGTAGCCCGCGTAGAACACGACGATGACGCCGATGCCGCTGACCAGCAGCGCAAACAGTGCGCTGAGGCCGTCAAAGTAGAGGGAGGCGTTCAACCCGATCGAGGGCAGCCACTCGATCGAGAAAGTGAGCGGCTTGCCGGCGGCGACAACCAGCGATTGGGACAGGATCAACCCGAAGGCCGTTAGGGGGGCCAACGCGACCACTCGACTGGCCCAGAGCATCGACACGCGCCGATTCAGCGCAGGCCAGCCATGGGCGGCGGCGGCCAGCGCCCCGATGAAACAGAGCAAGAGCGGCCAGACCAGAGTCGTCGTCATAGAGCTAACAAAGAGGGGCGTGGCAAGGAGATCACTTGTCGCGCCCGGAAAAATGACTGCTGAAATTGTACCACGTGATCCGCGGGGCGACGACGGCCGGCATGCCTCCGGAGCCGCCTCTCATTGTACCATGTGAACAGCCGATGAGTTTATCCTCTCGTAATGTCCTGGCGGTAAGATTAGGACGAAGCGGAGCGTGGTACGATTATTACAGCCGTGAAAGCGGAGGAGCACACGATGATCAAAATCCAGCCTTCGGACATCACCCCGGAGCACGTTTATCTCAACCGCCGCCAGTTCATGAAGGGGCTGGGCGTGGTCGCCGTGGGCGCGGCGCTGGCTGCCTGTCTGCCGGCCGGATCGACCGGCGGAGAATCGGGCGCGGCCGGCGCGCCCGCGCCAACTGGCCCCGCGCCGAAGTCCGGCGCGCCGACCGACGAGCTGGGCGATCCCGTCTCGGCTTACGAGGTGATCACCAATTACAACAACTACTATGAGTTCTCGTATGACAAACAAGGCATCGGCCAGCTGGCGGCCAACTTCCCCATCTCGCCGTGGACGGTGGAGGTGGGCGGGCTGGTGAACAAGCCCAGGACCTATGGCCTCGAAGACCTGCTCAAGCAGTTCGATCAGCAGGAGCGCATCTACCGGCTGCGCTGTGTGGAAGGTTGGTCGCTCGTCATCCCGTGGCTGGGCTTTTCGCTGGGCGCGCTGCTGAAAGAAGTGGAACCCACGTCTGATGCGAAGTACGTCCGCTTCCAGTCCGTGTACGATCCCGACAATATGCCCGGTCAGCGCAACCCGCAGTTCCGCTGGCCGTACGTCGAAGGGCTGCGCGTGGACGAGGCCATGAACGATCTGACGCTGATGGCCACCGGCCTGTATGGCAAGGCTCTGCCCAAACAGGACGGCGCGCCGCTGCGGTTGGTGGTGCCGTGGAAATACGGCTTCAAGAGCATCAAGGCCATCGTCAAGATCGAGCTGGTGGCCGATGAGCCGCAATCGCTGTGGCACATCGCCGCGCCCAACGAATACGGCTTCTACGCCAACGTCAATCCCGACGTGCCGCATCCGCGCTGGTCGCAGGCCACCGAGCGTCGCATCGGCGAGGCGGGCCGCCGGCCCACCTTAAAGTTCAACGGCTACGCTGACGAGGTGGCTGCCCTGTACGACGGCATGGATCTGAGCAAGTATTACTGATGCGATTGCCGACCTTGCGTTTCACCAAATTTCAACTGGCCGTCCACGCGCTGGCGTGGCTGCCGCTGCTGGTGTTGATCTGGGATGCGCTGAACAACAACCTGACGGTCAATCCCATCCAGACCATCACCTTCCGCACCGGCAAATTCGCGCTGTTGTTTCTCACGCTGTCGCTATCGATCACGCCGCTGCACACGCTCACCGGCTGGCATCCGCTGACGCGCGCGCGCCGCCCGCTGGGCGTGTACGCCTTCATGTACGCGGGGCTGCACTTCTTCACGTTCATCGGGCTGGACTACGGCTTTCAATTCCAGTGGATCATCCCGGAGATCGCGGAGAAACCTTACATCATTGCGGGTTTGTCGGCGCTGCTGCTCCTGCTGCCGCTGGCGCTGACCTCGACCAGGGGCTGGCAGCGGCGGCTTAAGCAAAACTGGAAGCGGCTGCACCGCTTCGCCTACGCGGCGGGCGTGCTGGCCATTGTGCACTACATCTGGGAAGTCAAGAACCATCAGGGCGAGCCGTGGGTGTGGGGCGCGGCCGTAGCCTTTCTGCTGGTGATGCGCCTGCCGATCGTGAAGCGGGCGATCGTCACCGGGCGGCAGCAGCTGAAGCAAAAACGGTTGATGTCGCGCACGCCGGAAAATGCCGTATAAGATCATGCCGGCGGTTCGCCAACAACCCGATCGGGTGAGCTGGCCGATCGGGTTTGGTGGTTGATCGGGTATACTTGTCCTCGCCGGAAAACGCAGTCATCTTCATCGAGACCATCATGGCCGAAGAAAACTTGTCGTTGTTTCACCGCCTGTTCGATCGACTTTATCCCGCCATCCGCTTTGTGTACGAGCGGGTGCAGGGCCACCGCTGGTTCGATCAAATCACGCCGCACGACGGCGTCCCCGCCGAACTGTGGCTGGGCGGCGCGCCGACGTATCCGCGCGACTACGAGTTTCTACTGAGTCACCACATCCGCGCCGTGCTCAACATCCGATCGGAGCGCGCCGACGACGAAGACTTCTACGCCGCGCACGACATCGCGCACCGGCGGCTGCTGGTGCCCGATGTCACCGCGCCCGACGCAGCCGCCATCAGCGCCGGCGTGGCGTGGATCACCCAACAGGTCGCCGACAACCGATCGGTGCTGGTGCACTGCGCCAAGGGGCGCGGGCGCTCGGCCACCATCCTGGCCGCGTATCTGATGCGCGAGGCGGGTTATTCGTTTGACGAAGCGAACGCGCTGCTCAAATCGAAACGTCAATTGACCAAGTTGGAAGATCGGCATCGCGCCGTGCTGGAAGACTGGCTGAAAAACAACCGCCCGATCTCAACGTGAGATCGGGCGGTTCGCTTATTTCACGGTGCGCGGCGGCGGTTGCGGTATTTTTTCGCTGGCCTTGAATTCCGCGGGCAGCGGCACGATCTGCGGCGCCGGTCTGGCGCGGCGCAGGCCCAATGCGTCGAGGACGAGCGTGCGTTTGAGCAGTTGAATGCCCATGGCTGGATCGACGCCCTTGGGGCAGGCATCGGTGCAGGCTCCGGCCAGGTGACACTGAAACGGGCCGTGCAGCGCGTCGATGTGCTCCAGCCGATCGCGCAGGCCGGCATCGCGGCTGTCGGCCGTGTAGCGATAGGCCTGCGCCAGCGGCTGCGGGCCGAGGAAGTCGAGGTCGGTCGCCAGCGTGGGGCAGGCCGACATGCACAGGCCGCACTTGATGCAGATGGTGAATTGCCCGAATTCTTCGCGCTGCTCCGGCGATTGCAGGAACTCGCCCGTCGGTACTTCGTCGGCCAGGTTGCCCGCCGGGATCAGCTGCGGCTTGACGGCGGCGTGCTTGTGGAACAGCGGCTCCAGATCGGGCACCAGGTCTTTGACGTTGGGATAGTTGGGCAGCGGCGCGACGCTGACCACGTCCGCTTCGAGGTGCAGCACCTGCGTCTGGCAGGCCAGCTGCGGCTTGTCGTTGATGAACATGCCGCACGACCCGCAGATGCCCATGCGGCACGACGAGCGCCACGCCAGCGTGGGGTCCTGCTCGTGCTTGAGTTCGTGCAGCGCCTCCAGCACGGTCATGCCCTCGCTCACTTCAAGCTGGCGTGTGTCCCAGTGTGGGGCGGCGTCTTTGTCGGGATCGTAACGCTGGATGCGAAAGGTAATGGTGCGAGTCGAAGATGATGTCATGCGGCCCTCACTTGGTGGCAAACGTCCACCACGTCACATAGGTGCCGTAGGCGAAGAATACCAGCCCGATCAACAACAAACCGCGGCCGATGAGGCGTGCCCGTCCGCGCGCGAAGGGCAGCTCGATGATGACGCCGCGCAGACTGTACAGGCCGTGATAGAGCGCGGCCGCCAGGAACAGGATGTACACGATGAATTGGGCCACATCCCGACCGCGCTCCAGCATCACTTGAAAACTGCGGGCCTCTTCGATGGTCTGGCCGGTGAACACCGGCGCGTAGTGCATGATGGCGAAGTGCAGGCCCAGCAGGATGATGATCAGGCTGGTGCAGGTCAGGCTCAGGAACCAGAGTCGTGTTTCGCGCATGTCGGCCTCCGCTTACGAGAAGAAGAAACTTGACGCGCCCAGGATCAGCAGCAGCGCGGCCAGCCCCATCAGCACGAAGGTGAACGGGCGGTGGCGCTTGATCGACGAGCCATAGGGATAGATCGGCTGGGCGGGTTTGCCCAGAAAGAAGCCCAGCTCGGTGAAGTGCAGCCGGATGCCGTTCAGGCCGTGGAAGATGAAGCCCGCAAACACCACGTATTCCAGCACTTTGAAGACCGGCGAGGTAAACAACGCCATCAGGCCCGTCCAGGCCGCTTCGCCCGCCAGGCGCTGGCCGGTCTCCACGATGTGCAGCAGCAGGTAGGCGATGAGGCCCAGCCCGCTGATGCGATGCAGAATATACAGATACCGCTCGATTGAGTAGCGGCCGGCATACACCCAGCCTTTGAGGCCCAGCTGATTCGATCGGGGTTTGGGCGCAGCCGCTTGCTTCACGTTTACGCTCATCGTTATCCTCCTCGTGGATGCCCGCTAGAAACATGCGGGCATGACCGTGCTTGTCTAATACTTCCTCTCCACCGGCTGCCACATCGTGATCGCCACCGGGCAATAATCGAGACGCGGGCCATCCGGCGAAATCGTTGCCAGCGTGTGCTTCAGCCATTTCTCGTCGTCGCGCTGAGTGAAGTCGCGCCGCGCGTGGCCGCCGCGTGATTCTTCGCGCGCCAGCGCGCCCGCCGTGGCCACTTCCGCCGCGTCGAGCATGAAGCCGGTTTCCAGCGCGTGGATCAGATCGGTGTTGTACACCCAACTCTTGTCGACGAGGTGAATGTCGCGATAACGCTGCTTCAACTCGCGGATCTTCTCCAAACCCGATTGCATCGCCGCGCCCGTGCGGTAGACGCCCATGCTGGCATCCATCGTCTGGCGCAGCTCGGCGCGCAGGTGGGCGTGATTCTCTGTGCCGGACTTGCTCATCAACTCGGTCAGGCGCTGCTCTTCGGCGCGAGCGGCCGCCGTCGGCGCATCGGCCAACGGCGCCTTGGCGCAAT
>CAZKBQ010000034.1:0-50710 GCA_964550855.1 uncultured Anaerolineae bacterium | reverse complement strand
GGCCGCCCCATGCACAAGAGTTGGGGCAACGCCATCGAGTTCAACGAAGCCGCCGATACCATCGGCGCGGACGTGATGCGGTGGATGTTCGTCAATCAACGCTACGACACCGATATGCTCTTCGGCTATCATCTTGCCGATGAGACGCGCCGCCGCTTCTTCATTCCGCTGTGGAATGTGTACTCGTTCTTCGTGACGTATGCGAATTTGGATGGCTGGACGCCGAACGGCTCAAGCGGCGAGTTGTCGCCACTCGATCGGTGGATCCGCGCCCGATTGGCCGAAGTCTGCAACGAAGTCTCGGCGGCGCTGACCGACTACGATATGCCGCGCGCGGCGAAAGCGGCCGAAGTCTTCGTGGACGATCTGAGCAACTGGTACGTGCGCCGTTCGCGTCGCCGCTTCTGGAAGAGCAGCGGCGACGCCGATAAGCAGGCGGCCTATGCGACGTTGTACGAAGTGCTGGTGACGTTTGCCAAAGCGCTCGCGCCGATTTTGCCGTTCCTGACCGAAGCGCTGTATCAGAATCTGGTGCGATCAGTTGATGCGGATGCGCCCGAATCGATCCATCACTGCGCGTATCCCACCTTCGACGAATCGACCATCGATCACGAATTGTTGAACGATGTCGCGGTCAGCCGCGCCGCCGTCGCGCTGGGTCACTCGATCCGCGCCGCGTCAAACGTGAAGGTGCGCCAGCCGTTGGGCAAGGCCATCGTCGTCGTGACGCCCGAGCAGCGTGACAGCGTGGAGCGCACCCAGGACATCATCGCCGACGAACTCAACGTGAAGGCGGTGGAATTGGCTGAAAATGAAGCCGATTTCGTCACATACAAGTTGCTGCCCGATAACAAGAAACTCGGTCCCAAGTTTGGTCCGAAGTTCCCGCAGGTTCGCGCCGCGCTGCAAAACGCAGATGGGTTCGCAGTGGTCCACGCCGTCCGATCGGGGCAAAGTGTAACCGTCGGCGAGTTCACGCTGGCGCCGGATGAAATCCTCGTCACGCCGCAGCCGCGTGAAGGCTTCGCCATCGCCTCGGAAGGCGGCGTGGTCGTCGCGCTCGACACGCACATCACGCCCGAACTGAAGAGCGAAGGTCAGGCGCGCGAAGTGGTGCGCCGTGTGCAGGACCTGCGCAAGACCGCCGGCTTCGAGATCAGCGATCGCATCACGCTGACCTATCAGGCCGACGGCGACGTGAAAGCCGCCATCAACCAATGGGCAGCGTACATCCAATCGGAAACGCTGGCGGACGTGATGACCGAGGGTGAGCCGCAGGGCGCAATCGATGAAGATGAGATCGACGGAGGGCGGGTGAGGTTGGGGGTGTTGAAGCGTGAAGCGTAAGGCGTGACACGTCAAACGTAAAAGCAGCCATTACGTTTTACGCCTCACGCATTACGTTGTACAATGGTCGCCGCCAGGGGAAAGGAGGTCGGCATGCCGATACCCTATGAACGCTTGAAGAAGGCGCTGCTGGCCGAGCAGGCCGCGCTGACAGAACAGGTGCAGTCGATCAGCACCGTGGTGCGCGAAGAAGGCGTGGGCTACAGCACGCATCCCGCCGACGATGGCTCGCTGGCCTTTGATCAGGCGCGTGATCTGACCCTGAAGGTCAATGCCGAACAGACGCTGCGTCTGGTCAACGACGCGTTGGCCCGCTTCGACAACGGCACGTACGGCCTGTGCATCGACTGCGGCGAAGAGATCGACGCGGCGCGCCTGAAGGCCATTCCGTACACGCCCTTGTGCCTCAAGTGCCAGTCCCGGCGCGAATTGCGCTGAGCGCCGGCTCGCCGCACCTCGAAAGGCTTCCGTGTGAAAAAGGTTCACTGGCTGGCCCTCATCACGGCCGGGTTCGTGGTCATCATCGATCAGGCGGTCAAATATCTGGTCAGCAGCAGCCTGCCGCTGGGTGGCCGCTGGTCGCCCCTGCCCGGTTCCGCGCCACTGATTCAGATCATTCACGCTGCCAACACCGGCGCGGCGCTGGGCCTGTTCAAAGACTTCAATTCGATCTTCATCGTCGTTGTCGGCCTCATCTCACTAATCATCGTGATTTACGCGCGGCGGCTGCGCGCCGATCAACGACTGATGGCGCTGGCCCTGGGGCTGCTGCTGGGCGGCTCACTCGGCAACCTGGTCGATCGGCTGCGCTTCGGCTACGTCATCGATTATTTCGACATCGGCATCGGCGCGCTGCGCAACGCCTCCAACTTCGCCGATTGGTGCATCGTACTGGGTGTAATCCTGCTGGCGCTGACGATGTTGCGCGACGAACGCCGGCAGCGTCGCAAGGCGCCGGTCGCAAACGACGGCGAGGCGTGAACGCGTGCCTGATCGGATCGAAACACTGATCGCGACCACCGGCGACACCGGCCGCCTCGATCGGCTGGTGGCCACCCGATTGACCGATCTGTCCCGCACGGCCATTCAACGCCTCATCGCCGACGGCCTCATCACGCGCAACGGGTTGCCGTGCGAAGCCGACGACAAGGTCGCCCCCGGCGACGTGATCGAAGTGCGTGTGCCGCCCCCGGCCCCTACCGAACTGGCGGCCGAGGACATTCCCCTCACGATTGTGTACGAAGACGATGACGTGATCGTGATCGACAAGCCCGCCGGCCTGGTGGTGCATCCCGCGGCCGGTCACGCCGGCGGTACGCTGGTCAACGCTGTGCTGGGCCACGCGCCCGATCTGGCCGGCATCGGCGGCGAAGTGCGCCCCGGCATCGTGCACCGCCTCGATAAGGACACTTCGGGGCTGATGGTGGTCGCCAAAAACGATCGGGCGTTGTACTTTCTGCAAGCTCAATTCAAGTCGCGCACCGTCAAGAAGGTGTACGTCGCGCTGGTGGAAGGCGTTGTGGAGCCGCGCGAGGGTGTCATCGACGCGCCCATCGGCCGCAGCCGCAATCATCGCAAGAAGATGGCCGTGACCGGCGACGGCCGGCCGGCGCTAACACGCTACCGTGTAAAGCAGGTTTTTCACGATCCGCCCCTCAGCCTGATCGAATGTCATCCCGAAACGGGACGCACCCACCAGATTCGCGTGCACTTCGCCTGGCTGCATCATCCGCTGGTGGGCGACACGATCTATGGTCAACACACGCCGCGCTTCGGTCTGACGCGCCATTTTCTGCACGCGGCCTGGCTGGCGCTGACGCTGCCCAATGGCGAAGCGCGCACGTTTTCGTCGCCGCTGCCGATCGAGTTGCAGCGTGTTCTGGATCAATTGACAAACGCGGGAAAATAAGGCAAAATCGCCACCGAACTGATGTTCTAAAGGAGACTTCCATGCGCGAACTCACCGTGGCCGTGGTGCAGCTGGCCGTTAAATTCAACGACGTGGAGGCCAACCTCGTCGCCATCTCGGAATGGATTCATCGCATCGCCACTGAGCAAAAAGTCGATCTGATCGTCTTTCCCGAGCTGTGCACCACCGGCTACGAGTGCGGCGTGCGCTTCACCGACTTCGCGCAGCGCGTGCCCGGCCCCACTTCCAATCTCATCGCGCAGCGCGCCAGCGACTTCGGCGTGCACGTGGCGTTTGGCATGGCGGCCAAGGAAAAGGTGGAGAGCATCATCTACAACGCCGCCGTGCTGGTCGGCCCCGACGGCGATCTGGTCGGCGATTATCGCAAGGTGCATCTGAAAGGCGAAGAACGCCTAGCCTTTCGCGCGGGCTTCAAGTTTCCCCTGCTCGAAGCGGACTTCGGCAACGTGGGCATGATGGTGGGCTGGGACCTGGCCTTTCCTGAGGTGGCGCGCACCTACGTGCTGGACGGCGCCGATCTGCTGATCGAGTGCGCGAACTGGGAGAAGCCCAATGATCAGGAGTGGCGCACGTATCTGATGTCGCGCGCCTATGAGAATACGTGTTTCATCGTCGCGGCCAACCGCATCGGCACGGATGCCACGCTGAGCTTCTTCGGCCAGTCGATGATTGTGGGGCCGCGCGGGCAGATTTATGCGGCGGTGGACGAAGAGATCGAAGGGTACGCCGTGGCCAAGATCGATCTGGACGAAGTGCGGCGCTACCGCGAGGAATTGCAGATTTTGCAGGCGCGGCAGCCCGGCGCCTACCGCTCGATTGTGAAGCAGTATTGACCCTTATCCCCACCCTCACCCCGCACAGGCGAGGGAGAAGAAGGCGATCATGATCAACGGCTACATTGATCTGCGCTCCGATACAGTGACGCAGCCCACGCCGGAGATGCGCGAGGCGATGTATCGGGCCGAAGTCGGCGACGATGTCTTCAGCGACGATCCGACCGTGAACAAACTGGAAGAGCTGGCCGCGGCGAAGCTGGGCAAAGCCGCGGCGGTGTTCGTCGCCAGCGGCACGATGGGCAATCTGGTTTCGCTGCTCACCCATTGCGGCCGCGGTGAAGAAGTCATTGTCGGCAGCGACGCCCATATCTTTCGCTACGAAGCGGGTGGCTCGTCGGCGCTGGGCGGCATCGCGCAATTTCAGATCCCCAACAATCCCGATGGGACGCTGCCGCTCGATCGGGTTGAGGCGGCCATTCGGGGCAGCGATCAACACGAAGCGCGCACCCGGTTAATCGCGCTGGAAAACACGCACAATCGCTGCGGGGGCACGGTGCTGCCCATCGACTACCTGCGGCAGGTGCGCGAACTGGCCGATCGACACAGCTTGAGCGTGCATCTCGACGGCGCGCGGGTGTTTAATGCTGCGGTCGCGCTCGGCGTCGATGTGAAGGTGATCGCACAGTACGCCGATTCGGTGACGTTCTGCCTGTCGAAAGGGCTGAGCGCGCCGGTCGGTTCAGTGATCTGCGGCGATGCGGATTTCATCGCGCGGGCGCGGCGCAATCGCAAGATGGTGGGCGGCGGCCTGCGGCAGGCGGGCGTGCTGGCTGCGGCGGGTATCGTCGCGCTGGAGAAGATGATCGATCGGCTGGCGGACGATCACGCCAACGCCCGACGTCTGGCTGAAGGGCTGGCCGATACGCCCGGCTTCGTCGTTGATCTGGATCGTGTGCAGACCAACATCGTGTTCTTTGAACTGGACGCCAGCGTGCAAGTCAGCAGCGATGTCGTCACGCAGCGGATGCTGGCTCAGGGCGTGAAGTTGATCAGCCCCGGCGTGCACTTCCGGCGTTTCCGCGCGGTGACGCACGCCTGGGTGACGCGCGACGAGATCGATCACGCGCTGCTGGCGTTCAGAAGCGCGATCCAAAATTGAACGCCCGGTGACGCAGCGCGGGCCGGCCGGCGGCTGCTCCGATCGCTGACGCCGCGGAGGTAAGGGCTTATCATGACCGAAACCGCCCCACGTTTACCTTCGGATAATTCGCTCTGGCCGGGCGTCGTCACCTTCTTCTTCTTTCAGCTGCTCACCGACTTCGTAGCGGCCGTGTATGCCTTCGGCCTGCTGAGCACCGACATTCCACCAGAGATCATTGCCGTGGTGGTACTGCTCGCGCCGATCGGGTTGGTGGCGCTGCGCCGCGCACCCGGCAAGCGCGGCCAGGCCGTCCTGATCGGCCTGATTCTATTGGCCGGCGTGGCGGCGCCGCTGCTGGACACGCGCGGGCGCATGTTGGTCGCCGGGCTGGGCGCGGGTCTCGCTCTGGTCTGGTTGCCGGTCTGGCTTCACGAGCGTGGCCGTACAGGCGACGCCGATTGGCCGCTTGATCTGGGGCTGGGTGCAGGCGTGGGCGTATTATTGTCGATACTGATACACACGCTCCTGCCTGTCTCGGATTTTCCCGTTCGATTGGTGGGCGCGGCGCTGGGCGGCTGGGGCTACTGGCGGTGGGCGCGCCAACCCGATCGGCCTTCTCCTCCCATCGAGCCGGCGCGCGCCTCAGTCCGCTCGACAGCCGGCCTGTCGCTGGGCCTGATAGCGGCGCTGACGTTGTTGTATTTCGCTTTCACCAGCCCCAACGTCATCGCGCGCTGGACGGGCAGCGACTACGGGGCAATCCTGATACCGGTCGGGCTGGCGTTGGTGGGCTATCTGCTCGCCGCGCCGCAGCTCAGCCGTCTGCCGCGAGCCGCGCTGCTCCTCTGGAACGCGGCCTTTGTCGCGGCGCTCGCTATGACGCTGCTGGCGCACCACATCGACTTTCCCGCCGAACCGGGCCGCTATCCGCTGGCCGAGCCGACGCCGCCCGGCTGGGCGCCGCTGGCCTTGATCGCCCTGTGCCTGCTCCACCCCGTCATGCTGTTGGACATCAGCCTTTACAGCCGCGAGCTGATCGCCCGCCGGCCAACGCTGCGGGCGCTGGGCGGCGGCTTCACCCTGGCCGCCTTATTCCTGCTGGTGATGATCTTCGCGCAAGTCTTTACGACGGTGTACGACTACATTCCCGTCGTCGGGCCGATGTTTCGCGATCGGTTCTGGCTGATCTTCACGCTGCTGGGTGCGGTCATGATCGCGCCGCTGTTTTTCGGCAGCGTGCGTTGGCCGATAAGTTCGGTGCGGCCTCCGCAAAGGTGGCGAGTGTCAGTGGCGGTGCTGAGCGTGGTGGGGCTGCTGGCCGCCCTCTGGGTCTATCGGTCACCGATGTCCATGCCGGCTTCATCGGGTACGCTGCGCGTGTTGACGTACAACATCCAGCAGGGTTATGACGCCGAAGGACAATTGGACTATCGCGGTCAGCTCGCGCTGATCCGGCGCGCCGCGCCCGACGTGATCGGCCTGCAGGAATCCGACACCAATCGGATTGCGGGCGGCAACTTTGATCTGGTGCGTTATTTTGCCGACGAGCTGGGGTTCCACTCGTTTTACGGGCCGAAGGTGGGCGCGGGCACCTTCGGCATCGCGCTATTGTCGCGCTATCCCATCGAAGCGCCGCGCGTCGTTTACTTCTACAGTGCGGGCGAACAAACCGCCGCCATCGTGGCGTATCTCACGGTGGGCGCCCGTCGTTTTCAGGTGATCGTCACACATCTGGGGAACGACGGGCCGATCGTGCAGCAGCAAAATCTGTTGAACTCGATCGATCCCGGCGCCCCGGTGATCGCGCTGGGCGATTTCAACTTCCGGCCGGACAGCGAGCAGTATCGCCTGACGCGCACGCGGCTGGACGACGCCTGGCTGTTGCGCTGGCCGTCCGGCATCGACGACCAGGGCGTTGATGCGACTGAGCGGATCGATCACATCTTCGTCTCGCCGGGTGTCACGATCACACAGGCCCACTACTGGGACACCGGCGAATCGGATCATCCCGCGCTGTGGGTGGAGATTGAGCCGTGAGAGCTGATGTTAGCGTGTCGCGGGTGTATCTTGCGGTCGTGAGTCAAGTGGCGCTGGAAGCAGAGGGCGGAGAGTATGGCCAAGAGCAAACCGAATCCCAAGGTTGACTTCTTTTTCAACACAGCCACACCGTGGCAGCCTGAACTCAAGAAGTTGAGAACGATCGTGCTGGGTTGCGGGCTAAGCGAAGAATTGAAGTGGGGGGTGCCGTGTTACACGCATGAGAAAAGGAACATCGTTTTGATGCACGGCTTCAAGGACTACTGCGCGCTGCTGTTTGTCAAGGGCGCGCTGTTACAAGACGCTGAAGGGATTCTCAGCCAGCAAACGGCGAATGTGCAGTCGGCGCGTCAGGTCCGATTCACAAGTGTGCGGGAGATTGTCGAGCGGGAATCGATCTTGAAAGCCTACGTTCAAGAAGCTGTCGCAGTGGAAAAGGCCGGTTTGAAAGTGCCTTATAAAAAGACGGTCGAGTTCAGCATGCCGGAAGAATTTATCACTCGGTTAGAGGAGGTGCCCGGCTTGCAAAATGCGTTTGAAGCCTTGACGCCGGGGCGGCAAAGAGCCTATCTGCTGTATTTTGCTGCGCCCAAGCAAGCCAAAACCCGGGTGGCACGAATCGAAAAATGCACGCCGCAAATTCTCAGGGGGAAGGGATTGAATGATTAAGAGCAGTGATCGGCCTTGTGCGAGATGAGTGATGGCGCGTAAGTCCGGGTATTTTTCGCTCAGCCTTGAGTCGCTGCGGGCGTTAGGGCGCTGGGCGGCGGACTGCGTTGAGCGGGCGCTGCCGATCTACGAGCAGCAGGCCGAGGCCGATACCCGACCGCGCGCCGCACTGGAGGGCATTCGGGTGTTTGCTGCCGGGGGCAGGCGAACCGCTCAGCTGCGGACTCTGGCTTTGGCGGCAATGGCCGCCGCCCGCGAGATAAACAATCCCGCTGCCGCGGCGGCCGCGCGCGCCGCCGGCCTGGCCGCGTCGAGTGCTTATACGCATCCATTAGCGGATATACAACAAACCAAGCACATTGTCGGTCCCGCCGCCTATGCCGCACTGGCACTGGAATTGAGCGCAGGCGGCGACCAGGCGATTGGCGATCATGAAGTGACCTGGGCCATCGAGCACGCCACGCCACAAGTACGCGAGATTCTAGGGCACATGCCCGCGCGTGAAATGGGGAGAACGCGCCTGGATCATCTCATGTATCAGGTAGATGCTGGGATACGACGGTTGTCGGTCGTTGGCGGCTAGCAAGTGGCGGAAGTGATATGCGCAGAGACGCGCAAGTTTCGACCGCCAATGTCAACGTGGTCACTCCTCCTTCATACTGTTTAGCGGGTCTGGAAAAGTCAGGCCGCGCGCCCATTTGCGCGCCAGCCGCAGCACACGCAGGGCATCATCTCGGGTGACAGCCGCCTGTAAACGCGGCAGCATTAGGTGCTGCGCGCGCTGAGACCGCAGGGCATGGGCGATCTCCAGCCAGCTGCCACGGCGCAAGTTCTTGCCGCGCAGATCGCGTCCGGCCTCATACAACAGCCTGGCGGCGCCTTTGGGTGAGGCGGCGAGGAGGGCGCCAGCAGAGAAGTTCACGATGAGGTGATGATATGCCAGATCGCCGCGCGACGCAACTCGCGGCGTCGCATCTTGTGGTTCTTCCGGTCGGCGTGCCGACAACAAAAAATCCTGCCTTGGGGGCAGGATTTTCTGGTTGTCACCAGCGGACCCGACGGGATTCGAACCCGCGATCTCGGCCTTGACAGGGCCGCATGTTAGGCCACTACACCACGGGTCCAACACTTTCGCGCGCGAGATGATACCAGACCCCCGGCCATTTGTCAACCGTCACACTCGATCGATCCTCGATTCCCAATCGTGTTGTGCGCGCAACCCCCTCGACGGAAGCAAAATGAAGCCAGCGTCGAGATGGTCGCGGCCGATCGGTCGGCCTCCTGCCAACGGTCGGTTAGCAGAAATCCGTAATGGTGCGGTTGATGGTATCGCGCGACACGTTGTAACAATACGGCCCTCCTGTCGATTGACTCACAGGAGGGCCGTATGTTTTACCGCTTCTTCAAGACATGCAGGGCTAGGATGCACGACGTGACCACGCCAGGCCCAGCGCGCCCAGAATCAGCACCGCGCCGATGCCCAACGCCAACAGACTGAGCCCGGCTGTGCCATCGCTGCTGCCGCCCGTCGTCGGCAGCGTGGCGGGGGTGGCTTCCGGCGTCGCCAGCGGCGAAACCGCCGGGGCGACACTCGTCGGGCTTGGCTCCAGCGTAGGGGTGAGTGTCTCAGTCGGCGTCACCACCTGCGTCGCTTCGACCGTCACGGTGGCCTCCGGCGTCGCAGTGGCTTGCTGCATCGGTTGAGCAAAAGCTCCGGCAGTGGTCAGAGCAAGCATCAGGACGACGGCGATGCCCACCCCGAGCAGATTGCGGACATTAAGCATTTTAACGTTCTCCTTTCAACGTCGAATCTCTGTACTTCCCAAGGCCCGTCTATCATATCCGATCAGTCCTAAAAAAGTTCCAAACGAAACTTGAATGGAAGTTAAATGTTCCGTGTCATTGCCGTGAAAACCTGTACATCAAGGTGCAGGCAGGGCAACCAGAATCAGTCGGTGCGTGTTGTCGTTGCGCGGCCAACACGTTACCAGCGTCAGGCGCTCATCGTTGCTGGGCCCGATCCAGCGCGCATTCTCGCGCCGCACCTCCAGCGGCTGATCTTTTTCAAGCACGATGGTCCGCAGCGCGATCACATACGTGCGCGTGAATGAGTCAGTCTGCACCTGAACCATGTCGCCTGCTTTGAGGTTTTCAAGATTCTCAAACACGCGCCCGGCAATGTCTTGATGGCCCTCCAGCACAGTGTTGCCGATCGCGCCAATCAGCGCGCTGGTCTTCAGCCAGCCGGCCGCGCGCCACGCCGGCACATCCCACTCGCTGATCGGCTGCCCGTCGCGTTCGACCACGCTCCAGCCGACGGTCACCACGGGCACATCCAGATCGATCGCCGGGATGATCAACCGGGTGGGCGCGGCTGAGGCGGGCGTGGCGGTAGGCGCGGGCAAAGTGGCTGGAGGCGTGTGTGCCGGTGTCGAAGTCGGCGGCAGCGGCGTCGGCGACGGGCGGCGTGTGGGAGCCGGCGTCACCGTCAAGGTCGGCAGCGTCACCGCTCCGTTGCCCGCTTCGGGCAGCAGCGGTGTGGCGATCGGGGGTGGCACATTCACCGGCCGTGAATCATGCAGCTGGTCAACTGGATTAAGTGCACTTCGAGGAACGGCAGACGACGAGACACAACCGGTCAGCAGCCACAGCAAACCGGTCGACGCGAGGAGCAGTCGGCTTCTCATGAACAGTGAGGTTCACTTTCCAGCCGGGCACATGCCGCCCGCTTGTCAGGATCAGCACAGCCTCAGCAACAAGGTGTAACGGAGTAGATTGGGGCGAACTTGTCTGGGGACGAGTCAAAAAGCCTGGACGGGTGATGAGAGCAGACTTGCGCCGATGGAGCGCCCCACTGACAGGCGCGATCTTAGCCGATCTGCCCCGGCGTCGCAATGGGCAAGGGGTACCGCGGGCGGAGCCGGCGGTTTACTGCCGCCCGATCGGTTTGGCGACGACGATCAGGCGATGGGTGTTGCTGGTGTAGGGCCAGCACGTCACCAGCGTCAGACGCTCATCCAACGTGGGCTGTATCCAGAGCGCATTCTGGCGGCGCACCTCGATCGGTTGATCGCGATCGGGCAAAATGTGCAGCGCTGTCACTTGATATACAAAGATCCGATCGCCGGCGTAAACATCGATCAGATCGCCTGCCGCCAGATCAACCAGCCGCCGAAAGACCTCACCCAGGATGTTGTGATGTCCGTCAAGCACGGTGTTGCCCGCCGACCCGAGCGGCGCGGAGGTCTTTAACCAGCCCGCTGCAAAGTGATTGGGGATGTCCCACGTGCTGACGCCCTGCACCTGACTCCAGCCCACTGTCTCGATCGGCGCATCGAGGTCGATGGCGGGAATGACGATGCGCGTTGGAATGTGCATGGCATCGGTGACGGCCGGGGCAGCCGCGAAAAGCGGCGGCGGAGATTGATCCGGCGCAAGCAGCGGCGTCTCCGGCAACAGCGCGGGTGTAGCCGGGCCCGTCGTCTGGCCGGCGGGCAGCGGTGTCACCGTCGGGCGCAGGAGTGGTTGATCTTCGCCGAACGCAGCCGGAGGCGGCGCAAACGTGTCGCGCAGCAGCGGATAAGCCAGGAGGCCGGCATCGATGATGAACAACGCGCCGGCCACAGCCAGCAGATTGATCAAACAGCCGGACCGCCGTTGTCTGTTGGCGGCCCGGGACACCATGTGACTTGACCGCCCACCGTCAGGCATGATCGTAATCGGGGAGTCTGTCGAGCAGGCCGGAGCCGACTGCCAGATAGACCTCATTTTCGCCCAGCGTCTCGACCCAACTGAATGGAATCAGCTTCTTCTCTTTGACGAGCCGACCGTGCGAGATCAAAACATGCGTCACACGCTCGTCTTCACCGGTGGTCAGAACCTCACACACGCTGCCCACCGGTTTGCCGTCGCGCGCAATCACTCTGGCTCCGTCTTTCACGGCCACCGTCCCGGCCGGAATGTTGAGCTGCGTCTCAATCCGATAAGGCTCAAACAACGGCGGAAGCAGCGGCGAATGCGGATACATCGGCGGCCAGTAGACGACGGGCGCACTGCTGCGCACCGCCTCTGTCTGGTCGGCGTGACCGGGCCGCACCTCATCGGCCGCAACCGTCTGCGACTCTTCAAAGTCTGGCAGCTGCTCAAACTCGGCCAGTGTCAGCCGCACCACGATGCCGTCCTCGGTGCCGACTTCCACGCGATCCACCGGAAGCACTTTGTCGTGGGCGGCCAACAAACCCTGACGGACAACCAGATGTGTGACTTCATTTGATTCGGGATCGATGACCACTCGCTCAAGCCGGCCAATCTCCTGGCCGTCGGCGTTCAGGACACCGACATGTGGTTTGAATTCCATCTTCGCCCTCCTGCGCAAGCGACCCGGCATCGGGTCATCTCCCCAACAGCAGCAGAACCCCCGCCGCGATCGCCAGAATATCCAGCAGCTTGCGAATGTCGCCCAGGTTGACAAAGGCCGACAAACCGATCAGGACGAGCCAGATCCCCAGGGTTGCCACGCCCAAGCGTGCAGATGGCTTTATGAGACTTGATAATCTCATCGTGCTCCTCTCCCCGACTAGCCCAGCAGCTGCCCGATGCGCGCCCGCAGTTCGGCGGGCGTGATGGGCTTCAGCCAGACATCGTTGGCGCCGGCCTGGCGGGCGGCCGCCTGCCCGGTCGAATCTGACAGGCCGGTCAACATCACCACCGGCACCGTCGCCAGCGTCGGCTGAGCGCGCAGCCGGCGGCACACTTCCACGCCGCTCATATCCGGCATCATCAGGTCCAAGATCACCAGATCGGGTCGCCAGTCATTCAGCAGATCGAGCGCCGCGTGGCCCGATGGCGCCACGCGCACCTCCAGGTCGGACTTCGTCTTCAGCGCCAACTGGTGCAAGCGCAACAGGCTTTCATCGTCATCGACAAGCAGACGGTCTTGCGAGTCATTCGTTCCTGCCCCGATCATCAAACCAGACTGCGCCGCCGACTGAGCAAACCCAGCCCCAGCGCCAGCAACGCGGAGCCGACGATCGACCACAGCACGGGAAACGCCTCCCCGCCGATCTGAACGGTCAACACTTCCGGCAAGCGCAGTTCGCGCGCCAGCCACACGCCGATGAACGCCCCCACGAACCCCACCACCGCCGACACGAGGCAGCCTCCCAGTGAATATCCGGCCAGCGATTGGCCGATCGCGCCGCAGATGGCGGCCACCACCAACAATACCAGGAATTGAACGAGTGTCATGATGAATCTCCTTCAGTTTGGATATGACTCCGCATCAGGATCGCGGGCCGTGCTCCACTTCGATCTTGGCCAGAATTTTGTGCTTGACCTGACTGTCAAAGACCTGCCATTTCAGGTCGGCATAGCCGTCTCGATCCGGCCCGGCCAGAAACCCGATCGGGATCTGAAACCCGCCGGCGGCCTGTTTGCCGCCGCCGAAATACCGTCCCGTCACATCCTTGCCCAGCACGTCCTTGATGAATTGATCGGGATCGAGCACAAGTTTCGAAGTGCGCAGTGAGCCGATCAATTTTTCCTCGCCGTTGTCTTCCGTGACGATGCCGTACACGATGGCGGTGTGCACGTTCTCTTCGCTCAACAGGAAGTCGGCGGTCTGCGGGATGGCGTCGCGGTTCTCGCCGCGCAGATAGCCCACCCCGGCGATGGAAAAGTTGGCGACGATGGTGCGGCAGGCCAGCGCCCGACTGATGATTTCCAACGTCGGCTTGGAGCGTGACTGGCTCATGATCTGGCTGAGTAAATTCGCATCACTAAACTGGCTCAGGAAGCCGGCCGCATGAAAGTCTTCAGGTCCGGCCCGTACGAAATTGGCCGTATCCGTCATGAGGCCGTGCATCAACGCCGTCGCCACCGTCACGTGTTCGGGATTGCCCTTCTCCAGCTTCAACGGACCGCCCTCCAGATACTCGGCATAGATCGTGGCCGTGGCGCCGGTGGGACGAACGTCGCTGAAGGCCGGGTGCAGTCGTCCCTGCTCCTCGTGGTGATCGACGACCATCAGCGTTGGCACGCCGGCCGCTTCCAACGCCTCGACGATCTCGTTGCAGGTCGTGCCCTGATGATCGACGTACACTGCGCCCGCGTACTGCTTCAGATCGAGCGCCGGATCATACGGCGCAAGGTTCAGTTTGAGCAGCCGTGTCAGCGCGACGTTCTGGCCGTGACTGATCGTGCCGCAGTAGATGATGTCGGTGTCGATGTGGTACCGGGCGCTGATCAGCCGGTGCGCATAGGCGGCCGAGATCGCGTCGGGGTCTGGATAAGCGTGCAGCACGATCAGGTGTCGTTCGCTTTGATGTGCCGCCAGCAGATCAAACAGACGCTCGTGCGCCGTCACCAGCGGGACGATCATTTGGGACGCAGCGGGACGATCGACGTTGGCCGCCATAAGCCGCCTCCTTGCCGCCTGCTCTACAGGTCGGGTTCATATTTCGCGGCATCACGGGCTTTGGCCGGATAGAAGATCAGCCACATCACCCGGATGATCAGGAAGTACACCGCGCCATAAGCGATCATGGCGATGAGCGCCGGAATCTCCAGGATCGAGCCATCGACGGTCGGGGTGACCGTCAGGCCCGCAAACGGCGCCAGGAACGGGCCTGTCATCTGGTACATGAACTGCGCAAAGGGACTGGCCGGATTCGCAGCGATCAGCTTCAGACCCACTCGAAACAAGATCGCCAGTTCCAGCACGACAAAGATCAGCGTGATGATCTGGCCCCACTTCGCCAGACGGCGGCGCCGCCGAATTTCCAGCTCCTCGGGCGTTGGCCCTCTCAATTCCTCGCGCAGGGCGGGCGTCTGGCTCAGGCGCTCAGCCTGCGGCGCGGCTGCCGCCTGTTGTCTATCAGGCATTCCGGACACGACCGACATCGCTGGCCTCCTATCAAAATGTGTGAAACAAGCGTTGCATTCATGAGTGAAGTAGCCGCCCTGGCAGGGCTGGCCGTTGGGCAGGACTGCCTTGACGGCTACTTCTGACATCGGCCTTCGAGTCTTCTCCCCCTCATCCGGCGCGCACTTGTCGCCAGCTGCTGTCGCCAATCAACCGCTTGCCGCGCGGCGGCAAATACGCCGCTCACTTACCGCGACTCAAGGGCCATGGTGACTGTGAGCATAGCACGCCCCAACTCAAAAAGTCCCAAACTGCGGCTAAAAAAATGCTCAAAAATGCGGATTTTGGCGCGAGATCACTAGGCAAGCGCGCGTCGAATCGATATAATGAACAGGGAGGGGGCATCATGGGAGAGACATCGCCGGCCGGCACACTGCATTTGTCGCGCCGTCAGTTGGCAGTTGTGCTGGAAGGGATCGCCGACGGAGTGACGGCGCTTGATCGGGCCGGTAAATTGATCTATGCCAATGACGCCGCCGCGCAGCTCATCGGCTATCCCAATGCCTCGGCGCTGCTCGCCGTATCTCGCGCCGACATTCTGCGCCGGTTCGAAACCTTCGACGAAGCCGGTCGGCCGCTGCCGGCCGCAGAGCTGCCCGGCTCGTTATCACTGCGCGGCATCGTCGGGCCGCCCCGCGTCATTCGCTTTCGCGTGGTGGACACCGGTGAAGAACGTTGGTCGCTCGTCACCTCACAGGCGGTGTACGATGAGACCGGCCAGATCGAATTGGCCGTTACGATCTTCCACGAGATCACCGAACTGAAGCGCGCCGAATTGAGCCAGACCCTGCTGGCACAGGCCGGCACCCTGCTGTCCGACACGCTTAACTACGAAGTCCGCCTAGGTCACATCGCGCAGCTGCTCGTGCCGCACCTCGGCGACTGGTGCGCGGTGGACATCATCAATCCACAGGGCGCCCTGCAGCGCCTATCGGTGGCCCACCCCGATCCCGCCCGGGTCGAACAGGCCTACGCCATCCACCAACGCTATCCGCCTCGCCCGGAAGATCGATCGGGCATTTATGAAGTCTTGCGCAGCGGCCAGTCTCAACTCTTTGCGGATGTTTCCGAGGAACTGCTCACGGCGGGCATCACCGATCGCGATCAACTGGCCCTGATCCGCCGATTGGGGCTGCGCTCGGTGATGATTGTGCCGATGGTGGCGCGCGGTCGAACCCTGGGCGCGATCACGCTGGCATGGGCCGAATCGGGGCGTCATTACAACTCGAGCGATCTGACGCTGGCCGAAGAGCTGGCGCGGCGCGCGGCGCTGGCTTTGGACAATGCCCTGTTGTATGCCGAGGCGCAGCGCCTCAACGCCGAGCTGGAAAGCCGGGTGGCCATTCGAACGGCGCAGCTGGAGGCCACCAACACCTCGCTGGTCAGTGAGATTGCCGAGCGTCGCCAGGCCGAGGAACAAATCCGCGTGTTGAATGCCGAATTGGAGCAGCGGGTCGCCGACCGCACGGCCCAGCTGGAAAAGGTCAACAGCGACCTGCGCCATGAAATCGATGAACGCCAGCAAACCGGCCGGACTTTGCGGGCCGTGCTGCGGCGCACCCGTGAACTTTATCGCATCAGCCAGGCGATCGGCACGGTGCGCACCGCCGACGAAGTGCTGCAGGCGTTGTTGGCCAGCAGTTATCTCCGCAAAGCAAGCCGGGCTTCAATCGCCATCTTTGATCGGCCGTGGTCCGATGACGATCCGCCGCAGTGTCACATCCTGGCGGCGTGGAATAGCGAAGAAGATCTGCCGGCGTTTGTCGGCCAGCGCTTTACGCTGGACGGGCTGGGATTGGTGCCGCCGTATTCGCGCGAAGCGCCCGCCGTGATTGAAGATGTTCGCCTGGCACACGCCTTGCCGGAGCGGGTGCGGCAGCGCTTTGAAATTCTGAAGACGCGCAGCCTGATCGTTTTTCCGCTGATCGCGGGCGACCAATGGTATGGCGCGCTATCGCTGCACTTCAATGTGCGGCGAGCAGTGGCCCTGGAGGATCTGCGCCATCTGCGCGGGCTGGTCGATCAGACCGCCATCGCCATCGACAACATCCGCCTGCTGGCGGCCGAGGCCAAGGCCCGGCGTGAGGCCGAACAGGCCAACGCGCTCAAGATGAAATTTCTGGCGATGATTTCGCACGAACTGCGCACGCCGCTCACGTCGATCAAAGGTTTTGCTACCACGCTGCTGGCCGAGGACGTGCAGTGGCCGCCCGCCAGCCAACGCGACTTCCTGCAGACCATCAGCGACGAAGCCGATCGGCTGGGTGAGCTGATCGAGCAGCTGCTGGATCTGTCGCGGCTGGAAGCGGGCATGCTGCGCATCCGGCCTCGACCGCACGCCATTGAGCATATCGTCAACGCGGCGCTGGCGCAGCTGCAGATCGTCAGCGCCCGGCACACGCTGGTGCTGGACGTGCCGGCCGATCTGCCGCGGCTGGTGGTGGATGCCGATCGGATTGCGCAGGTGCTGACCAATCTGGTGGGCAATGCCGTCAAGTATGCGCCGCCGCAGACGGTGATCACCGTTTCGGCCGCGCGCGGGGATAACGTCGTGCAGTTCGACGTGACCGATCAGGGCCCCGGCATCCCGGCGGCCGATCGCACTCGAATCTTTGAGCCGTTCCAGCAATTGGACAACCACGCCATTAACCGGACGGAGGGTGCGGGTCTGGGGCTGGCTATCTGCAAAGGATTGGTGGAGGCGCACGGCGGCCGCATTTGGGTGCAGGATCGATCGGGGCCGGGCACGGTTATTTCGTTCACGTTGCCGATCGAACCGGCCGCCGAAGTCGTCCATCAGCGTTCTGACCGGCTTCAGGCCGGATGATATAATCAGGAGTGTAGTCTCATGTCCACCGTCTTAGTGGTTGAAGATGAGGTGAATGTTCGCAAACTGGTGGCCGTGAATCTCACCAGCCGGGGCTATGCGGTGTTGGAAGCCGGCGACGTTCAACAGGCGCTGGCCCTACTGCGCACGGCTACGCCCGACCTCATGGTGCTGGATATCAAATTGCCCGATTTTACCGGCTGGAATCTGCTGGACAGACTCGCCGCTGCCGGAACACCGCGTCTTCCGGTGGTGGTCATGACGGCCTCGATGATGGACGCGCAGGTTGATCTGGAGGCGTATCCGTCGGTGGTGGGCGTGCTGGTCAAGCCGTTCAGTGCAGCCAGGCTGGTCGCCGCCGTCGAAGGCGCGCTTCATCCCGAAATTCAACGTTAGGCCAACATGGATCGAGTTCTCGTCGTCGACGACGACGAAGCCATTCAAAAGCTCGTCAGCGTCAACCTGCAAATTCGCGGATACGCCGTCACCGTGACCGGCTCCGGTGAAGAAGCGCTGCGCCTGTTTGACGCGGACAATTACGATCTGCTGATTCTCGATCTGGTGCTGCCCGGCCTCGGCGGTCTCGATGTCTGCACGCAGATTCGTCAGCAGTCTGACGTGCCCATCATTGTGCTGAGCGCGCGTGAAGATGAGGACTTGAAGGTGCGCGCGCTGGACGCCGGGGCCGATGATTACGTGACCAAGCCCTTCTCGCACGAAGAGCTGCTCGCGCGGGTGCGGGCGGTGATGCGGCGGGCCAAAGCCTCCGGCTCCGACAAACAACCCGAGATTCGACTCAAGGACCTCACGATCGATATTCAAGGCCGGCGGGCCTTTGTCGGCGGCGTTGACCTGCATCTGACGCGCACCGAGTTTGCGCTGCTGGCCGAACTGGCGCAGAATCAGGAAGCGGTGTTGACGCACGAAAATCTGCTGGCCCGCGTGTGGGGGCCGGAATACCGCGACTCCAGCCACTATCTCCACGTGTACCTCGGCCGCATTCGCAAAAAACTCGGGCCTGAGCTGGAAGCCCTGCTGGAGACCGTGCCCGGCGTTGGATATATTCTGCATTCGGCCGCCTAGGTTTCGTCTTCGAAGCGCAGCCACACACACTCGCGTCCGTTTTCCGGCGCGGGTGTTTTTTTAGGTTTTATTGAGCCGGGTTTGGGACTTTTTTAGCCGAAGTATGATAGGGTAAGAGTCGGGCGGCAGCCTGAGCTGTTGCCCGCAGACTACGGCATTGGCAAGACGATGCCGGACACGAGGAGACCATACCATGAACGAGGACATTCTGAAGGGACAGTGGAAGCAGTTGCGCGGCCAGGTTAAGCTGTGGTGGGGCATGCTCACCGACGATGATCTGGACAAGATCAACGGCCGGCGCGATCAGCTGATCGGCAAGCTTCAGGAACGTTACGGCTACAGCAAGGAGCAGGCCGCCCGGCAGATCGATGAACGTCTGGCCGAGCTCCAGCGCACGGTGGCGATGCCACATTAGCAGCCGGCCGCAACCTGAGTCTGGATCGCAAAATGGAGCGCGAGGGGGCTGGTGTTTGTCCCCTCGCGCTTGCCTTTAAGACAGGCCGAGCCCGATCACTGCGGCGCGGCAGATCATCGCCGGTTTTGCGAGACAACGCATTCGCCGGTTTTCAGTTCATGTCCCACTTCGGCAAAGATCGCCGGAATTTCCGCAGAGTCTTTCAGCAGGGCAAAGGCCAGCATGGGGCCGGTCACTTTGCCGGTGCTCCCGGACACGCCGATGGGTTGTCCCTGCGCCACCCGCTCGTCCGTCTTCACGCCGATGCTCTTGAGGTGCTGATACACCGCGACTGTTCCATCGTCGTGCTGAATCTTGATGACGTAGCCCCCGCCGGCATCGGTTGAATCCCAGTCGGCCATGATCACCGTTCCATCGCGCGCGGCCAAAACCGGTTCCATATTCAGATCGAAATCAATCTCGTGACGATCGGTTCCGTGACTTGCTCCATCCTGAATCGCGCAATGAGTGACATCGGCTGTCCATGGCAGATGCAAGTCGCCCGTGCTGCCGACTGCAGAGTTAACCAGCGCCGGCTGTCCGCCCGGCACGATCAGCATTGTGCCCGGTTGAATGCTCGGATTCTGCGCGTCCAGATGGTTGCCGGGCCAATTCAGAATATCCTCGACCCTTACGCCGAAACGCTCGGCGACTTGAGCCAGATCATCGTACGTCCGCCATCGGTAGTAAATTCCATCGACCGGCAGGATAGTCACGATCATGCCAGGCTGGAGGCGATTCGGATTACCGGCCAGTGCTTCCTCGTTGGCCCACAGGATCGTTTCGGCGTTTATATGAAACTTGGCGGCAATGCCGAAAATATTCTCACCCGCCTGAACTGTGTAGGTCATAACCGCTGTGCGTTGATTGCCCGGCTGAGTTGGCGCGGGCGACGCCGGCGGAACAAGCGGTGGTTCGATCGTCGCGGCCAGCGGCGTGGTCGCGTCCAGATCGTAAGTGACCGTGAAGCGTCCATCCGACGAATGGCCCGTCAGTTCGTACATCAATTGAGTTGGCGAGGTCGCGGCCCCGGCGGGCGCGCGCCCCGGCGCCAGTTGCACGACGTATGCCAGCTCAATCCGATCGACGATCACGTCCCGCGGAGCTTCAGGCGCCGGCCCGATGTCTTGCACGGGATTGGCCAGACTGGCGCGCAGTGTCTGGAGAGCCTCCTCAGGCATGTTCGTGCCCGATTGAGTCTGAAGTAGACGCAGCACCGGTCGGCCGGCAAAAGTCTCATCGGGGAGCCGCACACCGATCGCCTGCACGGTCACACCGTCTTGCGCCTGCTGCCGATACATTTCCAGCGTGTAAGTGATCGTCAGCGAATCGGCCAGCACGTAGTCTTGCCCGCTGAGCGCGTCCGCCAAGATCGCCACTTCGCGGCCGTCGAGTGTCTCAACCTTGATGTGACCGCTGTAAACGTCCTTGGTCTCATCGGGCCGGAGTTGTTCGTAATGCGCGATGTCCAACCCGTAAGTGGCGAAGCCTTTGCCGGTCAAGTCCGGCTGTGCCGCGAGTTCATCCGGGCCCAGCAGCCGACCTTGCACCCTGACGTGCAGGCCGCTCAGCCGCGCCAGATCGGCGTTCACCTGATCGCCGACCAACATCACCTGAACAGCCGCGCCCGCCGGGTCGCCGTCTTTGCGCGCCAGCAGATAAGCGTCCACGATCACGCGCGCCGGGGCTTCGGTCGGCGCGTTCGCGCCGGAGTCCGATTCCCGCACACGATATGCTTGAGCCGATAGTTCGCCTTCCAACGTCACGTCATCGCCGGGCCGATAGGTCCACCACGCGGGCAAGGTCGGCGTGACGATAGCTTCTCCCGCGCTGCCGGTGATCGACTGAAAAACGCCCGTCGAGTACGGCGCACCATTCGGCTCAACCGGTGGAATCACCGCGCCGGCAGGCGCTTCCTCAACGGATGTGACCACCTGCGTCGGCTCGAGTGGCGGCACAATCGTCGGCGCAATAACCTCCTGCACAACCGATGAGACCGAACCAGCCCCCACTGAACCGGCCACCGGCGATGGCTGCGCGCGAAAGATAATCTGCCATTCCAGACGCAGCCGCCCATCCCCGGCGTCAACCAGCGGGCCGGGCGCTTCAATGCGTGTGCCGTCGGCCAGCTCAGCCGGCAGATCGGGCAGCAGATACTTCTGGCCGCCGTCCGTTTCCAGCCACGCCCCATCAGCCTGCCGACGAAGTGTGCCCGACCAATCGGCATAGGCCTGCGGCCCGGCCTCGATCGGCTGGATCGACGCCACGGCGATGCGCCACGCACCCGATGACGTTTGCCCGGCAATGCGGCCTTTGATGTCCACCGTCATGGCCGATGTATCCAGCCCTTCACCTTCCAGCACGAAGCTCTGCGAGCCACCCATCGAGACGAAGTACAGATCGGCGCCGCCATCCACGGCGACCCAATGTTGCAGGCCGCCTTTCAACGTGACGCTATCGCCCGCCGCCAAGACCGACTCACGCGTGAAGATTGACGGTGATGAATTGGCCGCTTCACTCAGGATCGAGCTCCAGCCACTGCCGCGCAGCACCGCCGAATCGTTATTCAAGAACGCGCGCACGACAGCGTCAACCGGCTGAACGGTCACTTCCTTACCCGTCGGCGTGAGGCGCAGCGGCGTCAGGTTGGCCGCTCGCACCCGTCCCTCGGCGTCAATCGTGATCGTGTTCGGCGCGCCGCGCGCCAATAACGGCACACCGTCGATCAGCACCGTGTAATCAAACGTCAGGCCAAAGGCGCGCGTTTCTGCCAGCTGATGCGGCGACGGCTCAACGCGAAAAGTGATCCTGGCTGTGGAAGAACCGTCGAGCGTCACCAGATCGGGGATGCCGTTTAGGAAGGCTTCAGCCGCTGCCTGAGCCGATTGCGGATCAAGCGCCGGGGCCGATCCGGACGGAGCCATCAATGATTCAAGCCTGGCCTGATACATGACCTGCGCCCCCGGCCCTACCCGCACCAGGCGGCCATCATCGGCCTGCGCAATGTAAGTGGCTTCAGGCATGGTCGTATCCTGATACAGCCGCGCGGACTCCAAGCCAAACTGCCCGGCCCAGCGGCGCGCCACTTCGGCGGAGGGTTGATCGATCGCCGCCTGAACGTCGTATAGCGGGACACGCTCTGGCACCTGCGGCAGCGGTGCACGCACCTCGATCGGAACGGTGCGCTGCCCGATCGGCCCACTCAGCTCAAGGCGCGAACCTTGAAGCAGCAGCAACGGCCCGCCCGGAACCGACGTGGCGGGCGTCGTCGTCGGCGACTGCGTGCGGCTGAACAACGCCATCAGCGCCACGACGAGCATCACCAGCGCAGCCAGCGCGGCGACGTTCATCAGCGCGGCGCGTGATCGCTGCCAGAACATATCCAACCTCCTGAGCGGATTAACGTGAGTGTGCGACGCCGATTGCGGGGCGCGGTCGGCCAGCGCGGCGCCCCGATCGCGCAGCTGCTGCTCCAGTTGATCGACAAACGCCTGGTTGGGCGCTGACGATTGATAGATCGCCTTCAACGCCTCTTCGACATCGGGCACAGGCTCGCCATCACGCTTCGACGTGTTCATCTTGCGCCCTCCACTTGACTCGCAACTGATCCAGTAAACGGTGTAGCGCCATCTTGACGGCCGCTTCCCGGCGGCCCAGGATCAAGCCGATCTGACCAAAGGTCAGCCCTGCCGCAAACCGCAGCCGCAGCAGCTCGCGCTGATCGTCGTTCAACTGCGCGATCAGACTCTGCAATTGAGCGCGCGTCTCACGCTCGATCACGTGGGATTGCAGGTCGGTCTCATCCACCGGCTCAAGCACCTCGTCAAGCGGCAGCGGCGCGCGACGGCGGTAATGATCGACGGCGCGGCGGCGGGCAATGGTGAACAGCCAGGCTGCAAAGTTCCCGCGATCGTGATAACGCGGCAGACTCTCCAGCGCCTCAAGGAAGACTTGCGCGGTCAAGTCCTGCGCGTCGGCTTCGTGGCCGGCGCGGCTGAACAGATACCGATAGACCGGCGTCACGTAGCGGCGATACAGCAGCGCAAACGCCGCCGCATCGTGGCGGGCGGCAGCCACCAGCCTGGCCTCGTCATCGGCGTTTATGCGCGCGGGCGGCTCAGCGTTAAAGGGCTTCCACATTCCGATCGATTCTCGTGCGTTCCCGGCCATCACCTGTCCTTTCTTATCTATCGGCGCAGATCGGAAAAGGTAACAGGTCGGGGCGGGGGAAATCACCTTGCAGGTATTTGAACTGCCGCCAGTGTACTCTGATCGGGCAGCGGCCGCCGGTCGATCCCTGGTTGGTCGGCAGCCGCTGCGCCAACGCGATCCGTGGAGCAGCGCGGCGCAAACAGCGCCCGGCTTCTCATGGAAGCCGGGCGCAGCTACTGTTCTGCCATCAATGGCGCAAGCGGCATCTTCGAGCCGTCGCGACGCTCGCGACGTGGATGCCTGAGCGCGCCGGACTGCGGCTAATTGCCGTCGGACAATGCCCGCAGGAAAGCGACGATGGCGGCCTCCTCATCCGGCGTCAGGTCCAGCTTGCCCAGTTCGGTCCGGTTGACGTTCGCCGCAACTTCCGGCGCCGGCCAGCAATTGGCGGCCAGGGCCTGCGCCTCGGTGTAGTCGCCGGGACAGACGGGCATTACGTCGCGAGTGTTGTAGAAATGGACGATCCCTTCCAGCGTCTTGAAGTAGCCGTTGTGTGAATAGGCCTTGACCAGATCGGGCGCGCCTTTGGCCACGTTGCGCAACGTCGGCACTTTCTGCTTGCCCAAGTTGGCCTCCGCGTAGGCGGCATAGTCCGATCGGGTTGCCAGATAGCCGCCCAGGCCCAGATCGACAAAGGCCGGCTTAACGTTATACACGGGGTTCTCTGGATTCTTGGGCACGCCCAGGTTGTCGAAGGTGTAATCGGTGAAAAGCGGCTTCTGGCCGTTGGCGATATGACACTTGGCGCATTTGCCCTTGCCGCGGAAGAGCGCGTAGCCGCGCTGCTCCTGGGTCGTCAACCTGCCGTAGTCGAACCGGGAGGAAAAAGCGTTGACTTCGCGTGAGGCCTCATAGGCGGCAATGGAGTAGCCAATATCGTCGTAGGCCAGCCTGACGTTGGTGGGATCGCAGGCACTATCGCCCCACACGGCCCTGAACAAATCGCCGTAGCTGGCGCTGCACACCCGCGCCACCACTTCTGCCGCAGACGGCAGCGCCTGCTCCACCGGGTTCAAGAAGGGGCCCAGGGCCTGCTCGGCAGACGGGCTGCCAAGTATTTCGCCGGTCGCCCGGCCATCCCAAAAATTGCCTCCTGTAAACAGGCCCTTCTTGTTGACGGAGAGGATGGGACTTTGCGTGGCATAGGCCGCGCTGGGCGGTTTGCGGTCGCCGAACGCGCCGGGGATCGAGCCTTCGTACACCGCGTCGTGAGCGTTGATGCTGCCATCGGGGCCGGTCCAGCCGGCGTCAGGCGCGTGACAGGCGGCGCAGGACTGATTGTGATTAACGGACAGATTCTCATCAAAGAAGATCAGTTTGCCCAGTTGCTCACGCGGCAAAGAAGATCAGTTTGCCCAGTTGCTCACGCGGCGTCAGCGTGGGGGTCTGAGCCGCAGCCGTGCTCGCCAGGAGGGCCAGCAGGATGAAAGCGGCTGCGATCGTCAGGCAGGCGACTGCTTTTCTGTTGAACATGGCGATTGTCTCCATACAGGCGAGGTGGGGATTCCAGCGCAAAGTTGCCGCACTTCGGCCCGACTGGCGCTGCAATCCTGGTGAGTGGCAGCCGACTGGTCGGGTATTCCAGCGCGATCGCGTGTCAACTCAATACGAGAGCCTTGCGCTCTTGCCTCCTTTCCAACAGCGTTCTCCGCACCGGCGCAGCCAAACACCGAGACAACGCCGAGCGCTTCGCTATTGAGATTGTGATGGTGAATCTGGCAACGGAATACCGCTGAGATAAACGACGACGCCCGGTCTGCGCGGCCGGGCGTCGAGTGCAACATAGGGCCGGCTTCCGGCTGTCATCTAACCGTGAAGCCCTCCCTTGCTTATAGTCCAGTATATGTCCGATTTTGAGATCGGAAACAGATCCTTCGTCTTTGCACGGTTAACCTTCTGTTGGTTTCCCGTTACAATTACCAGAGCCAGCCGACTGCGCCTGACTGATGACGCCGGATTTTACCTATCATTTCTGGCCGATCGAGCATGGTGGATCACCCCTCGGCCCGATCGACCTGTGGTGGCCGATCGCTGTCGCGCCTCCCCGTGTGCCGTCTGCTTCCACGGCTGGCGCGAAGCGCATGACAGGCCATCACAACAGCGCCTGTCAATGGCGTGCCAGATTTCTGCCCCGCTGTCATCATGGTGTATCATTTCCTCCTTGAGGCGGGTCATCGTTGGCCGCACGGCCGAGCTTTGAAATCCTCTGCCTGCCAGCCTGCAAACTGGAGCTGCACATACATGAATAACCCACTCCTCTACCTGCTGGTCTTTGTCATCGCCATCATCTATTCCAGTGCGGGCTTTGGCGGCGCGTCGGGCTACCTGCTGGCGATGAGTTTTTTTGGCATTCCTGCCAACATCATGTCCAGCACGGCTTTGATTCTGAACATTTTTGTCTCGGCCATTTCGTTTGCAAACTATGCCCGAGCGGGACATTTTCACCCCGGGCGGCTTGTCCCTTTTTTGGTGACATCGATCCCGGCTGCCTATCTCGGCGCCACCATCAAGCTGTCCGAACAGACTTATACTACGCTGCTCTACTTCGTGTTGACCTATCTTGCCGTGCGGATGATGTTCTTCCCCACGCTGAGCGAGAAGCCCGACTGGCGTCCGCGCCCCATTCCGCTGTGGGCGGCGTTGCTCAGCGGCGCGGGTATCGGCCTGCTGTCCGGGCTGATCGGCATCGGCGGCGGCATCTTCCTCTCACCGCTCATTCTCCTCATACAATGGGGCAACTCCAAGCAGGCGGCTGCTTCGGCCGGCGGTTTCATCGCCATCAACTCCATCAGCGGCTTAATCGGGCGTATCAGTGGCGGCGCCTTTGCGCTGGGCGAATTCGGCCTTCCGCTGCTTGCCGTGGGGCTGATCGGCGCGTTGATCGGCAGTCAGCTCGGCGCGGTCAAATTCTCCAGCGCGGGCGTGCGCCGCGCGTTGGGCGTCATCCTCGCCATCGCCGTGGGGACGTACTGGTTTCATATTCAGTGAGTTGCTGCCGGCGGCGATCTTAGGTGGGCCTCACGCGGGGTGGCTTCCCGGTGGCCGCGTCGGTGACGGTCGGTCGCCGGGAAGAAGCGCAACATCGGTTGCAGAAACTGGCGGAAGTGAATGGGCCGGCTCTTGACGAAGAAGGCAGGTTCGACGAAGTGACTTTTGGCACGGGGGGTGTCTTTGGTGATAGCTGCCCCGGCTGAGGTTGGTGACTTGTTACACTTCTCAGAAAACATGTTCAGCAGTACGATGACGATGCTTTTAAACCAGATGAATCAGAGGGACCCAAATGACACAGCAAAGCGTAGTTCATGTTTATCACAATCTGACGGAAGCGGAAGAGGCGGTCAAACGGCTTATCGATCAGAAGTTCCCGGCGAACCAGATCTCGATCGTTACTCAAAATCTTGAAACCGAAAAGCAGGTCCATGGCTTCATCACGGCGGGCGATATCGCCAAAGAAGGCGCCGGGACGGGCGCCTGGATGGGCGGCCTGTTTGGAGTGCTCATGGGCGCCGCCTTCATCTTCGTGCCGGGCTTCGGCCCGTTGGTCGTCGCGGGGCCGTTTGCAGCGGCGCTGCTGGGCGGCGTTGAGGGCGCGGCCGTTGGCGCGGCCGGCGGCGGATTGTTAGGCGCGCTGGTCGGCTGGGGCGTCTCGAAGGAGCACATCCTCAAGTACGAGGAAGTCGTAAAGGGTGGCAATTACCTGGTCATCGCCAATGGCGACGAAGCACAGGTCAATCAGGCAAAGGCGATCCTGGGGAATTAGAGCGCTCCACATCGAGCGTGAGAATCAGGCGGCAGCCTCGCCAGCACGACGCGCTGATCTATCGGGGCCGCGGGGATCCCAATCGGGCGTGGTTGGTACTGGCGGTGAAGACAGGGCAGCTTGTCGCTGGCGAGGTTTTCGCCATTCAAGGAGGCGCACAGATGGAAATTCCTTTACAGGCTCAAGTTGAGTGTACAGACGGCGTGTGCGGGCATTCAGTGTGTGTGCTGATGAATCCGGTCGTCGAAGCAGTCACTCATGTCGTGGTCAAAGACGCCGCCACCAACGTGGAATACATGGTGCCGATCGAGATGGTGACCGAAACGATCGCTAATATGATCCGACTCCGCTGCACCAAAGCAGAACTGGAAAAGATGGAGCCGTTTATTAAAACCGAGTATGTCCAGCGCCCCGCCCCGCTTTACCCGGCGTATGGCGATCAGATGTTTGGCATGGGCCCGTTTTACTATATGCCGTACGTTACGCCTGAGATTACCGTGAAAGTGCCGGTGGGGCATCGACAAATCCCGCCGGGCGAGCTGGCGGTGCGCCGCGGCACGCGCGTCGAGGCCACTGATGGTTACATCGGCAAGGTCGATGAGTTTGTGGTCGACCCGCAGACCGGCCACATCACCCATCTCGTGATGCGAGAAGGGCATCTGCTGGGGCAGCGCGACGTCATCATCCCTCTCTCGGCGCTGGGGCATAGCCGTGCCGATACGGTGTTTCTAAACCTTGATAAACATCAGGTTGAGTCGCTGCCGGCGTTTCCTGTACACAGGCTGTGGGATTGAGCTGAGCATGGAGCCGCAGCTGCCCAACCGACGGGACAAGGCGCAGTGCAGATGACTCGTCATTCAAGAAGGCAGAGATGTTGACGCAATTGGCGCGGAATTGGCGGGCGGTTGTGTGCTGTCCCGGCCGGGCGGCGCGCTGACGATCGCCTGGTTGATGAGGCTGCAGGTCAGGTGGATGGGCGGTATCTTAATGACAGGGCAAGTCTTGGGCCGCGCGATGAATGGCCAATGATGGAGTGGGTAAGATGAATACCTTCAGGCGCAACGAAAACGTGTGGTATCAACCGCAGGTGGGCGGCGTTGATCTGCAGTGGATCATGCGGCAGGTCTATCTCTGGATGGTGGCCGGGACCCTGCTCACCGCGGCGGTGGCGTACGTCACTGTCAACACCTCGCTGATCAATCTCGCAGTTAACCCGGTCGCCGTGCTGGTGGCCATCATCGCCGAATTCGGCATGGTACTGGGGTTAAGTCTGGGCTTGAGACGGCTCTCGTCCGGCGCGGCGATGTTCCTCTTCTTTGCCTATGCCGCGCTGAACGGTTTTACGCTGTCCATGGTCCTGCTGGCGTTTAACATCGGGTCGATCGTCTCGGCCTTTGTTGCCACCGCGGCGTTGTTCGGCGTCATGTCCGTCATCGGCTATACCACTCAGGTGGATTTGACCAAATTGGGTACGTACTTGATGATGGGCGTCATCGGGCTGGTGCTGGCAATGGTCGTGAATATGTTCATCAACAGCGGCCCGCTCGATCTGATCATCAACCTCGCGGGGGTGCTGATCTTCACGGCGTTGACGGCCTATGACACGCAGCAAATCGGCCGCATGGCCGCGCAGGTCAGTGCGGAGGGAGACACCGGCGTCAAGTTGGGCGTTCTGGGCGCGCTCAAGCTCTACCTCGATTTTATCAACATGTTTCTGTTCATGTTGCGCCTGACGGGCGGCAGCCGCCGCAGCTAACCTACCTGAAGCGGTAATCTTGTGGTAATCTCAGAGGAGATGCTGTATGGAGCATCTCCTTTTTGTATTTGAACTTGAAAACGCGCCGTCTTTCCGCGCGTTAATCAGCAGGACGCCATATGACACCTAATCCTTTTTGGTCAAAATCCGTCACCGAGATCGCGCGCGACCTGAACGCTTCCGTCGACGGCTGGCGCGCGAGCGAGGCGCAGGCGATACTGCAGCGCGTCGGCCCGAATCGCATTGAGTCGAAAAAACGCGTGACGCCGCTGGGCCTGTTCCTCAATCAATTCAAAAGCCCGATCGTCCTGATCCTCATCTTCGCCACTATCATCTCGGCGTTTCTGCAGGACTGGGTGGACGCCGTTATCATCCTGTTGATCGTGACGGGCAGCGCCTTGCTGAGTTTCTTCCAGGAATACAGCGCCAACAATGCCGCCGAAAAGTTGAAGGAGCAGGTTTCCTTCAAAACCCGGGTCGTGCGTGATGGCCAATCGGTTTTGGTTCCCACCGATGAAATCGTGCCGGGCGATGTGGTTTTGCTTTCGGCGGGCAGCCTGATCCCGGCCGACGGGGTGGTGATCGAAGCCAACGACTTCTTTGTCAATCAGGCGGTGCTCACCGGCGAAACGTATCCGGTGGAGAAGAGGCCCGGCGTCACGCCGGAGAATGCCAGTCTGGCCGAGCGGACGAACGTGGTCTTCATGGGCACCAACGTCCGCAGCGGCAGCGCCAAAGTGCTGATCGTGCAGACCGGCTTGCAGACCGCGTTCGGCCAGATCGCCGATCGGTTGACGCTGCGCCCGCCGGAAACCGAATTCGAGCGCGGCATCAAGCGGCTGGGTTACTTGCTGACCGAGGTCATGTTCGTGCTGGTGATCGGCATCTTCTTCTTCAACGTGCTGTTTAACAAGCCGCCGCTGGATTCACTGCTTTTTTCGATCGCGCTGGCGGTGGGGTTGACGCCGCAGCTGCTGCCCGCCATCATCAACATCAATCTGTCCAAAGGCTCGCAGACCATGGCCAAACATGGCGTCATCGTGCGGCGGCTGGATTCGATCGAGAACTTTGGCAGCATGGATATTCTGTGCACCGACAAGACGGGGACGCTGACGCAGGGCGTGGTGCAGCTGGATGGCGCGCTGGATGTCAACGGCGAGGCCTCGGATCGTGTGAGGTTGTATGCGTATTTGAACGCACACCTGCAAACCGGCTTGCCCAATCCGCTGGATGAGGCCATCGTCAAGCAGGGCGCAGCCGAAGCAGCTGATTACACCAAAGTGGATGAGGTGCCCTACGATTTTGTCCGCAAACGGTTGACGGTGGTGGTGCAGCGTGATGGCGCGCGCCTCATGGTCACGAAAGGCGCGCTGGAAAATGTGCTGACAGTCTGTGCGCGCGTTCAGCCGGGGGCCGACGAGACAACGCTCGATGCCGCGCAGCAAGCGCAGATTCACCAGCGCTATGAAGCGTGGAGCGCGCAGGGGTATCGCGTGCTGGGCGTGGCGATCAAATCGGTCGACGCGCAGACGCAGTCCTTTTCGCCCAACGATGAACACGACATGACTTTTGCCGGCTTCCTGTTGTTCTTCGATCCGCCCAAAGCCGGCGTGCTGGATACCGTTCAAGCGCTGGAAAAATTAGGGGTGCGGCTCAAAGTCATTACGGGGGACAATCGGCTGGTGGCGCGGCATACCGGGCAGGTGGTGGGGCTGGGTGACGTGAAAGTCTTGACCGGCAGCGAACTGGATAACTTGCGCGACGAGGCGCTCTGGTATGCCGTGGAAGAAACCACCATCTTTGCCGAGGTCGATCCGAACGAGAAAGAGCGCATCATTCTGGCGTTGAAGAAGCGCGGCCATGTCGTCGGTTATCTGGGCGACGGCATCAACGACGCGCCGTCGCTGCACAGCGCCGATGTCGGCATCTCCGTCGCGAACGCCGTGGATGTCGCCCGGCAGGCCGCTGATCTGGTCTTGCTCAAGCAGGATCTGGCTGTGCTGCGGGAAGGCATCGTGCAGGGTCGCAAGACGTTTGCCAACACGCTGAAGTACGTGTTCATGGCGACCAGCGCCAACTTCGGCAACATGTTCAGCATGGCCGGCGCTTCGCTGTTTTTGCCCTTTTTGCCGATGCTGCCCATGCAGATTTTGTTGATCAACTTCCTGACCGATCTGCCCGAGATGACCATTGCCGGCGATCGCGTGGACGATGTGTATGTGGAGCGCCCGCGCCGCATGGATATTGGTTTTATCCGGCGCTTCATGCTGATCTTCGGGCCGCTCAGTTCCCTGTTCGACTACGCCACTTTCGGTGTGCTGTTGTTGTTGATGAAGGCCAACGAGCAGAGTTTCCAGACCGGCTGGTTTATCGAGTCGGTCCTGTCGGCGGGTCTGGTGGTGTTTGCCGTGCGCACCCGCCTGCCGTTTACCCGCAGCCAGCCCAGCCGGACCATGCTGGCCGTCACCGGTGTCGTGATGCTGGTCACGCTGCTGCTCCCGTATTCGCCGCTGGCCAGCTTGCTGGGCTTTACGCCGTTGGCGCTGCCTTATCTGCTGCTGATCTTCGGCATCGTGGCCCTGTACTTCATATCGGCCGAGCTGACCAAACGCTGGTTTTACCGCCGACTGAAAGACGATCGCTAAGCCGGGTGTCCCGGTTGGCGCGGCTGTTGGTCGGCGAGCCTGTGCCCCTGACGGCCCGGTTCGAGTGTGCGTCAAAGTTTGGCGGCGGCGGCGTGCTGGCGATTGAAATCGCGCCTGTGGAGCCGCGGGCTGAACGTCCACCTGCGTGGACGGGGTCTCGTCGGCGCAGGCCGACGGTCGGCGGCACGCCCGCCAGATGCGAATTCATTCGCCGGAGAAGTCGGTCGGCAAAACAATGACGCGCACTCGCCCGGTTCTCCGCCGCAAACAGCCGGCTCAGCTCAAGCGCCGAAATACCTGAATCTTCAGCACGTCCAGCGCCACCGCATAGATCACCGTCAGCAGCAGCAGGCCGATCAGCAGCGCCGGCTCGATCGGGGCCATGAGGATGCCGTTCGCGGCGAAGATGAGCACCACGCTCACATCGATCAACGTGCTGATCAACAACGGGCGGCCCGGTTTCGATTTCCAGAAATGATCGCGTTCGCGAACCAGATAGATGTTGGCCTGCCCGGTGAAGACCAACAGCACAAAGACCAGCGTCTGCAGTCCCGGGAGCGGCAGGTGAAAGACCTCGCGTCCCAGCGCGTAGATGCCGAATGAGAACACCAGCCACGCCGCCGCCAGAACCAGTGAGGCGATTACGATGGAGCGAATCGGCCAACGATCCGGTCGGCGGGAATAAGACACCCGATCGGCCGCCAGCGACATGGTGGCAAAGTCATTGGCAAACAGCAGCAAAACCACCAATCGCGGCGTGATGATAAACGTGCCGGTGAGAAACAAACCAACGCTCAACAACAAGACTATCTGAAAAGTCTTGATGATCTTGTTGTAAGTATAAGTCAACATGCGCTGGTAGATCTGCCGCCCGATCGTCACTGCCGAGCGGACGTTGGTCAACCCCGGCTCCGTCAACACGGCACTGGCGGCGGCGCGCGCGACATCGGTGGCGCTGGACACGGCAATGCCCACCTCGGCCTGCTTCAGGGCCGGCGCATCATTCACCCCGTCGCCCGTCATTCCCACGACGTGGCCCGCGCGCTGAAAAGCCTGCACCAGACGGAACTTGTCTTCGGGCAACACCCCGGCCACCACGTCACAATCCAGCTTCGCTTGAGCGGAAGCCTCTCGAATCACTTCGGCCGCGCAGGCCCGGTTGCCCAGGCCTACTTCAGCGGCGACCGCGCGCGCCGTTTCCAGCGTATCGCCGGTGATCATCACCACGCGCACGTTAAGTTCCTGAGTGAGGCTCTGAATCAACTGCGCCGAGTCTTCACGCGGAGGATCGTACAGGCCGATCAGGCCGGCCAATTTCAGCTCAGTCTCATGCCCGATCGCGACCGCCAACACCCGATAGCCCCGCGCGGCCAACTCGGCAACCGCTTTGCCCGGCTGGCACGCTGACCCCACCAGGCCGGCCACCACCTGCGGAAACCCCTTGATAATGCGCCACGTTTGACCATCGATCTGCACGCGGGCTTCGGTGCGCTTGGTCGCTGGATCAAAGGGGACGAATTGCAGCCGTTGATTCGGCTCTTTCAGCACCTGGCGCGTTTGAGCGGCGCTCAGAATCGCCAGATCGATCGGGTCTTGCGAAGCCGCATCCGAACCCAACGCCGCCCAGCGCAGCACTTCGTCTTCGGTGAAGGCCGGTTCAGGCTGAATCGCGGCCAGCACCAGCCGGTTTTGAGTGATGGTGCCGGTCTTGTCGCTGCACAACACATCCAACGCCGCAGCTTCTTCGATGGCCGACAGGCGCGTGACCAGCACGCCGTGTCTGGCGAGTTCCTGGGAGCCAAGCGCCGAGGCCAACGTAAAGGTGGCCGGCAGCGCCACCGGCACCGACGCAACCAGCAGCATGAGCGCAAACGGGATGACGTCGGCCAGCGGCAGCGCCGACGCGACGGCATAGATCAAGACTCCGACCACCAACACCACATCCAGCGCGATGAGATATTTGACGATGCCCAGGATCGTCGTTTCCAGATGGCTCGCGGTCTTGGCGACGCGCACCAGTTCGGCCGTTTTACCAAACTGCGTCTTCGCGCCGGTGGCGGTGACTTCGGCGGTGGCTTCACCCCGCTGCAGCGTGCTGCCCGCATAAGCGCGATCGCCCGGCCCCAGCTCGGCGGGCAACGTTTCACCCGTCAACGCCGATTGATCCGCCGACAGCTGCCCCTCGATGAGTTTGACATCGGCGGGCACGACGTCGCCCACGCGCAGATGAATCACGTCGCCGGGCACCAGCTGATCGGCCGTGAGCAGCTGCCAGGCGTTATCGCGCAGCACGCGCGCCTGAATCGTCAAACGCTGCTGCAGCAGGGCCAGCGCATTCTGCGCGCGGTTCTCTTCCCAAAAACTGATTACGGCATTGAAGATCAGCAGCAGGCTGATGATGACGGCCTGCGTCAGATGACCGATGACGAGTTCCAGCGCGATGCTCGCTTCCAGCATCCAGGGCACCGGCCCCCATAATTTTCCGAGGAACGCCGCCAGCGGGCGACGCGATTCCTGCGGCGTGGCATTGGGGCCATACTGTTTGAGTCGGAGTTGGGCTTCAGCGCTGCTTAGGCCGAGCGGCATGCGTGGCTCTCCCCCTGCGCCTGAGTTGTACCGGGTGCAGGCGATCGATGCTGACCATGCGCCATATTATACCTTGCCCGCCAGCGGCCGACATGGCGTTCTGGCGCGGCGCCAGAGCTGTACAGCCAGACGGCCGCCAGATGATGCCACGTATCGCGAAGCACGTCAGGGTTGCACAAAGAGGAAAACGTAGGCAATAGCCGACACCAACAGCAAAGTGAGGATTATCCACAAAATCGCGGCCAGCGAGGCTCTCGTAATCTGGGCGGGAGTCTCTCGAGTTTGCAGAGTCACGGTCTGAGGATGCCCCGGTCGCGTGGCCGCATTGCCCCAGTTCTGCAGGCGAAATGTGACAAGTGCAGACAGCAGCGTCACCCCCACCCCGCAGAAGAAAGACAGCTGATCGACAGATCGTCCCAGCCAGTTGGTCACGACGTACCAGCCGGCGTATCCAAACAGCAGCGCGAGAAACACAAAGACCAGAGCCGCCACGTTATAACCTGATGAGTCTGATTGCGCAGGCTCGAAAGCTGGACAACGGTGCCGGGTTGAATATAATAGAACAAATGTTTCAACAGGTAAAGGCTAATGGATCTGAATGACGTGCCCGCTGCCGCCGATCAGCTTGATCGGCTCGAAGGCATCATCTCCACCTTTTTGAACGCAGATTGGGCCGGCGCTTTTCAGCGAGACGGCTTGGTCGGCCTCCTCGATGAATTCTTCGACTGCGTCGTCGGCGCCAATTCGCCCGTCATCCGGGTGTCACGCGCTTCGTCTTGGAGCGGCCGCGCCATTGAACAGCTGTTGCAGCGGCACGGCGTCAAAGTCTGGGATCGCGGCTTTCTGGACGAAGAGCTCTATTTTCGCGTCAAGCGCCGACAGGCGACCTGGGCCGAATATCTGCTCCTGCGCGCCGGCGTGCCAGTGACCAGTCCGCCCATCGATCCGCGCAATGGCGCGTGGACGGCCCGCTATCCGCCCGGCTCCGAGCCGCCCTACCGACGGACAAGGCGCTAGTCCGACCGCCTCTGGCGCAGTCTTCAGTGTAGCGGCTTTAGCTTTCCGTGTAAATACGTGTTTTTACTTAATTGTGCGTCGGCCCGGTTAGAAGAGGATATTGCTCATCCCGGACGCCTGACGTTTGTCACGCGACACAGGCGATGAGCAAGGCCGGCGATTGAGGACGGCTGGGGTCACGCGAGGCAACGCGATACGCAATTTTCACAGGTGAAACGCCACAACACACAGGTTTTGAAAGCAGCGAGGGATCAATCGGAGTGGGACAGGGCCGCCGGACTGCGTGGACGTTCGATCAACATGGCGGATTGCGCGCCGTCGTTGTGCGCCGCCAGGATCACCTGCGCCTCGGCCGGCGTGCAGCCCAACAGCAGTTTGATCTCCGTCTCGCGTTTGACCAGGTCCACGGTGCAGACGATGGCGGTCACCGCCCGATCGGCCAACGAGCCGAGCCACACGTCGATGCCGTCGCCGTCGGCTGCCGTCGTGCCGTCGAGGTAGCCGTAGTCGAGCGGATAGATCTGATCGGGGTAACGCGGATGCGCTGTGCCGCGCGGCCGATCGATCACGATGACGGCTTCGGCCGCCAGCTGATCGAGCCTCTGCCAGAAAGCGCTCACAGATGTGAATTCCATAACGTCTCGCTCACGCCGCGCTGCTGATTCTCGTAGCGCGGCATCACAAATAGCAGGTCGGACAGGCGATTGAGATAGGCGGCCACCCACTGCCCGATCGGCTCAGCGTGTGCCAGCGTCGCCACAGCGCGTTCGGCGCGACGGCAGATCGTGCGCGCCACGTGCAGCTGCGCCGCGCCGAGCGATCCGCCGGGCAGGATGAAGTTTTCCAGCGGGCCCACCTGCTCGTTGAATTCGTCGATCCACTGCTCCAGCTGATCGACGTGGCGCTCCTCGATCTGCGGCAGTTGATACTTCGTCTTGTCGTCCTCAACAAAGGCCAGGTCTGATCCCAGATGAAACAGTTCATTCTGGATGACCGGCAGAATCTCGGTCAGGCGCGGTGACAGGCCGTGCGCCAGCGCCAGCCCGATGGCGGCGTTCAGCTCATCGACGGTGCCGTAGGCGTTGACGCGCGCCGCGTCTTTGGGCACACGTTGTCCGCCGCCCAGCGCGGTTGTGCCGTCATCGCCTTTGCGGGTATAAAGTTTGGTTAATCGCGGCATGCATTGTTTCCTTTAACGTGCGATGACCGAGAGTGCGTGGCGCATCACCCTTCACTCGTCACGGCTCACGCTCACTCATCACTGTTCGCCCGCCATCACCCACGGCCCGCCGTTGACGGGATGTTCGTACACGCTGATGCTCAACCCGTACACCGGACTGAGCTGTTCGGCGGTGAGCACCTCCGGCGGCGTGCCGAGTGCGACCAGCGTGCCGTTGGACAACAGGCCCACCCGATCGGCGTACAGCGCGGCCAGATTCAGATCGTGCAGCGCGATCAGGATCGCGAAGCCTTCGTCCTTGGCCAGACCGCGCACCAGCGACAGGATGCCGGCCTGGTGCTTAAGATCGAGGTGCGCCGTTGGCTCGTCCAGCAGCAGGATTTTGGCCGACTGGGCCAGCGCCCGCGCGATGAGCACGCGCTGCTGCTCGCCGCCCGATAGTTCGCCGATGCGGCGGGCGGCCAGCTCGGTGATGCAGGTTCGCTCCATGGCGGCGGCCGTGATGGCGCGGTCAGCTTTGGTCTCGCGGCCCAGCCAGCCCAGATAAGCAGTGCGGCCCATCAACACCGTCTCCGTCACGGTGAAGGCCTCTGGCAGCTGCACGGCCTGTGGGACGACGGCAACCAATCGGGCGCGCTGCTCGATCGGGAGGCGCAGCAGATCGACATCGGCCACGCGCACCTGCCCGCTCGTCACCGGCACGCTGCCGCTGATCGCGCGGATCAACGTCGATTTGCCCACGCCGTTGGGGCCAATCAGCGCCACGACTTCGCCCGCCTGCACGTAGAGCGTGATGTCGTGCAGGATGCGACGCGAGTTGTAACCGACGGTGATCGAGTCAAGCGAGAGCATGGACAGGCTTTTACCAGTACGTCTGCTGTTTGGCCCGGCGCAACAGCCACACAAAGAACGGCGCGCCGATCAGCGCGGTCACCACGCCCACCGGCAGTTCTTGCGGAGCCAGGACGGTGCGCGCCACGGTATCGGCCAGCAGCAGGCCGGCCGCGCCGCCGATGATGGACAGCGGCACCAGCCGGCGATAGTCGCCGCCCCACAGCAGCCGGATGAGATGCGGCACGGCCAGCCCCACAAAGCCGATGATGCCGGAAAAAGCGACGGCGGCCGCGGTGGCGAGCGAGGCCGCCACGATGACCACGCGCTTGACGCGATCGACATTGAGGCCCAGCTGCCGCGCCTGATCTTCGCCGAACTGCAGCACGTTGAGCGGTCGGCTCACCACCAGCAGCACGCCCAGCCCCAGGATGATCTCCGGCAGCACGGCCGCCACCGGCCACCAGCCGCCCAGCGCGAAACCGCCCAGCAGCCAGTTGATGGCGCGGCGGAGCTCACCCTGGGCGCGCAGCAGCAGAAACGTGCTGACCGAGGTCATGAACGAGCCGACCGCCACGCCCGCCAAAATCAACGTCGCCACCGGCGTGGCGCGGCCCACCCGCGCCAGCGCGTACACCAGCAGCGCCGTCAGCAGTGCGCCCACAAAGGCGGCCACCGGCACAGCGAAGAAGCTCAGCGCGCTGGCCGGCCACTGGGCCGCCATCGCCGCCACCGCGCCCAGCCCCGCCCCCGACGCAATTCCGAGCAAATACGGATCGGCCAGCGGGTTGCGGAACAGACCTTGATAGGCCGCGCCGCTGCCCGACAACGCCGCGCCCGTCAGCGCCACCAGGATCGTCCGCGGCAGGCGGATGTCAAACAGGATCGTCGTGAACGTGTCGGAAACATGCGCGTCCAGCGGCAGCACGCGCGACAGCAGCAGCCGCGCCACATCCAGCGGCGGAATCGCCACCGCGCCCACCGCCGCGCTCAGCAGCAGCGCGGCGATCAAAGCGCCCAGGCACCACACATACGGCGACAAAGAGACGGCGAGACGGAGAGACGAAGCCAGTCTCACGCTCTGTCCTGCCTGCCCTCCATCCCGCCCGCTCTGCTTCATTACCGCGCCTACTTGAACAATTCTGGATGGAACAGTTTGGCGAATCCTTCCAGCCCGTCGATCAGGCGCGGGCCGGGACGACTGACCAGATTATCGTCGAACGTGTACACGGCGTTGTTCTGCACTGCCGATAGTTTATCCCAGCCCGCCCGTTGCGCCAGCGACTCCGGGGTCACGCCGTACAGCGCATCGCCCAGCACAATAATATCAGGATTCACTTTGACCAGCTCCTCGGAACTGATCTGCGCGAACTGATCCTTCAACGCCTGCCCGATATTGTAACCGCCGGCCAGATCGATCAGCTTGTCGATGAAGGTGCCAGGCCCGACGGTATATGGCTTGGTCGGATCGGTCGCGTCGATCTCATAGAAGACCGACGGCTTCTTCGACGACACGGCGACTTTCTCAATCACGGCTTTGTACCGCGCCGCGATCGATTGACTCAGCTGATCGGCCTCGGCGGCGTGGCCGGTCAGCGTGCCGATGATCTTGATGTTTGCGTACAAGCCGTCGAAGTCCTGCGGATTCGCCAGCCAGTACACGGTCAGGCCCAGGTCTTCCAGCGACTTCACCTGCTCGGGCGGGTTGATCTCGGCCGCCAGGATCAGATCGGGTTTGAGCGCGATGATGGCCTCGGTGTTGAGCTGGCCATACGTCGAGCCGATGCTCTGCACCGACGCGGCCTCAGCCGGATAGTCGGACAGCTCGTCGCGGCCGACCAGCTGCGCGCCGGCGCCCACGGCAAACACCAGCTCCGTGTTGGACGGCGCGATGGAGACGATGCGCTGCGCGGGCTTCGCCAGTTTCACCTGGCGCTGCAAGCCATCCGTCAGCGAGATCGTTTGATCGACGGGCGCCGTTGTCGGTTCAGGCGCCGTTGTCGGTTCGGGCGCCGTTGTCGGTTCGGGCGCCGTTGTCGATTCGGGTATCGGCGTGGCCGGTGGCTGCGGCGTGGCTGCGGGCGCGCAGGCGGCCAGCAGCACGGCGAGTACAATCAGGGTCAAAGTCAGTTTTTTCAACATCGGTTTCTCTCCTGAAGAATGAAAATTGGCGCACAACGAAAACCCCTTGTCATGTCGGACAAGGGGCAGAATAACCGGTGAGTCAGGCCAGTAAGCCACCCCCTTTCGGCGAGAAGTGTGGACTGTGCAGCTGCAGGCGGGCGACCTGGCTCAGACAGTGGCCGACGATCGGCGCCGAGTGATTAGCCTGAGGCTAATCACCCGTCACTCTTCGCCAGCCACTGCTTTACAGTTGCGCGACAGCGCCGGACTCCGCTCGCGGTGCGAGCGCCACCGGCTTCGCCGTTTCCGCTCTGTCCATCCGGGGATCAGAGCGCCTGCAGTGCTATGAAGTTGTTAAAGACGTGCGGACTATACTCCCGAGGCGGCCGACTGTCAAGGCAAGCTGCTCCGGCTCCGGCAGCCCGACTGTCAAGTGACTGAAGTAACAACCCGGGCCGCAATCAGGCCGCCCTCAAAGTCCGTTGCTCCAACTTAACACCGCCCCTAATTCGTTGTGAGCCGCCTGAGATTGGGTATAATTACCGCATGTCTGTCACACGCTTGAATCGACGCGCTTTCCTGAAGGCCGCCGGCGCGGCCGCGCTCGGCGCGGCGTTGAATGCGCCGTTGAGCGCGCTGGCCAAACCGCGCGATCCCGATGAGGAACCGCGCCGCCCCACGTTGATCGATTACAAGCCGGCGCGCGTGCTGGCGGCCAGCGTGGCGGTGTACGACAGTCTTGATCCCAATCGCCGCCGCGTTGTGCGCACGGTGGGCCGCGACAAGATCGTCGAGGTCGCCGGAGAATTCGTCGGGCCAGGGCCGGAACGCAATCAAACGTGGTACGGCACGCGCGACGGTTACGTCTATTCGGCGTGGCTGCAAGTCATGGAACCGTATCGCACGCCGAAGATCCTGACTGAGCTGGGCAAGTGGGGCGTATGGATCGAGACACTGGTGGCGCAGGCGCCGGCCTATGCCGAACCAAGCGAACGCGCCCCGTTCCGGTACTGGTATAACTACGGCACGGTCTTCCACGCCACCGAAGCCTTTGTCGATGCAAATGGGCGCGTGTGGTACAACACCTTTGACGAGTACGCCAGCAAGGAAGACAACATCAAACCGACCAATCACTGGGTGCCGGCGGTGTTCTTCCGCCCGATCGAGCCCGGCGAGTTCCGCGCCATCAATCCGCACACGCCCGGCAAGCGCATTCAAGTCGATCTGGCCGGCCAGGTGCTGAGATGTTTTGAGGGCGATCGCGAAGTGCTATCCAGCCGCGTGGCGACGGGCGCAGCCTTCAACGTGGGCGACGAAGTGCTGGACTACACCACGCCCAAAGGCGACTTTACGGCGATCCTGAAGATGCCCAGCCGTCACATGCGCGCGCCCGAAGCCGAGCGCGACACCAGCGCCTGGTTCGATCTGCCGGGCGTGCCGTGGAATACGTTCTTCACCTACGACGGCATCGCCATTCACGGCACGTACTGGCACAACGACTATGGGCTGCCCCGTAGTCACGGTTGCGTCAACGTGCCCATCCACGTGGCCCGCTTCATCTACTTCTGGACCAATCCCGTGGCGCCGTATGAGGATGACTTTGTGCAAGGCGACATCCCCTCGGTGAAGGCGACGAACATCAGTGTGGTGTGAGACTGCGGCCAGAATGGCCGATGAAACGAAAAGTCCCGCGCACCGGCGGGACTTTTTCGTTTGCCACTAACCACTATCCACCGATCTTCGTGCCGCACTCCGGGCAGAACTTGGCGCCCTGCGCGTCCGCGCCGCAATTGGGGCACTTCGCGGCCATGGCCGCGCGCTCGATCTTCGCGCCGCAGTTGGGGCAGAACTTGGCGCCCGCCGTGGGCGTGCCACATTGGGGGCATACATCAGTCGCCGGCTGGATCATCTGCGCCCCACACTCCGGGCAGAACTTGGTGCCGGGCTGCGCCAGCGTGCCATCGTTGGGGCAGCGCGCCATCGAGGCGGCGGCCTGCTTCATCGCCTGACCCGCGCCCTTAAACACTTCCCCTAAGCCGAACGCTCCGGCCAGCCCCTTGATCACGCCGGCCGCCTGTTCGGCCTCGGCCTGCGCGATCTCGCCCCGGCGCGGACTGTCGTCGGCGCAGTAACCGGCCTGCGCGTCCCAATCGGAGTTGCAGACCAGCTGATGGCAGGTGGGACACTCGTGAAAGACATCGGCCACCTGCCGCCAGGCCGCTTCCAGCTGCTGCGGATTCAGCGAGTATTGATAGCGGGGATTATTGTTGTCCACGCTGTTGGCGACCGCGCCGCCCACCAACGGCACCCGGCGGAGGAAGCCGCCCAGCACGTTGCGGCCCACATCGGTGGCGATCGTCTCGGTGACGTTGGGCTGGCTGCGATATTCACGCGAGCAGCGATCGCAATAGAAAACGGCGTAGGGCCCCACTCCGTCGTTGCGCACATCGTAGCGCGCCATGCGAGTTGCCATGTCTGGCCTCCAGATGGAATTTGCCCCCGCCGTAGTGCGCAGTATAAACCATCCCGCCACAATGCACAATCCAGCCGATGACTCGTGCGCCTTACGCTTTACGTTTTACGTTTCACGTTTCACGTTTCACGCTTCACGTTCCACCCACCACCTCTCACTCCCCCATCAACACTTCCTCGATGTGCGTGTACGCCCAATCAAGTTCATCCTTGGTGATGATCAACGGCGGCGCAAAACGGATGGTATTCTCGTGCGTTTCCTTGCACAGCAGGCCGCGCTCCTTCAACGCCACGCAGAAGCGCCGCGCCCCGCCTGCCTGCGGCTGCAGCTCCACGCCGATGAACAAGCCGCGCCCGCGCACTTCCTTGATGTGCGGGCTTTCCAGCCGCTGCAAACGTCCCTTGAAGTACTCGCCCAACTCGCGCGAGCGCTCGATCAGGTCCTCATCGATCAGCACGCGCAGCGCCTCGCGCGCCACCGCGCACGCCAGCGGATTGCCGCCAAAGGTCGAGCCGTGATCGCCGGGCTGAAACACACCCAGCACTTCGCGGCTCGACAGCACCGCGCTCACCGGATACAGCCCGCCCGACAGCGCCTTGCCGACGATGACGACGTCGGCTTTGAAACCTTCCCAATCGTGCGCGAACAATTTACCGGCCCGCCCCAAACCCGATTGGATCTCGTCGGCAATGAAGAGCACCTTGTGCTTCCGGCAAATCTCGTAAGCGGCGCGCAGATAACCGTCGGGCGGCAGATGGACGCCGGCCTCGCCCTGAATCGGCTCCACGATGAAGCCCACCGTATTAGGCGTGATGGCGGCTTCGAGCGCGGCCGCATCGCCATAGGGCACGGTCTTGAAGCCGGGCGGAAACGGGCCGAAACCCGATCGGTATTGGGGTTCCGTGCTCATGGCGATGATCGAGATGGTGCGCCCGTGGAAGTTATCCGCGCAGGCGATGATCTCCGCCTGCCCCTGCTCGCCGTCGGGCACGCCCTTCACAGTGTAGCCCCACTTGCGCGCGGCCTTCAGCGCCGTCTCCACCGCCTCCGCGCCGGAGTTCATGGGCAGCATCATCTCATAGCCCGTCAACTCGCACAATTCCTTCGCCAGCAGCGGCAGCTGATCGTTGCGAAAAGCGCGCGAGGTCAGCGCCACACGATCCAGCTGATCCTTCATGGCCTGCACGATGCGCGGATGGTTGTGGCCCTGGTTCACCGCCGAGTAGGCCGACAGGAAATCGAGGTAGCGTTTGCCATCCACGTCCGTCACCCACGCGCCCTGTGCGCGTTCGATGACCACGTCCAGCGGATGGTAGTTGTGGGCGTTGTAGCGATCTTCGAGTTCGATGTAGTCCCGGGTATGCATGGCGCTCCTTGCGGCGGCAGTTGAAGAACGAAAATGTCATTGCCGGCTGCACGGCATGGGGATGCCGTTTCTACGCAGGCAATGACATTCTATGCTCATCATGGCGCGGAGCAGCTGCCGGACGGAGTTGGCGCGCCACGCGCCATGAATCTTTTCTGGCTTGATTATATCATGGTTGGCAAGTCCGGCTACCGGGGAAGATCGCCAATCAGGAATGATCGATCGGCCGCCGCGATCCAGGCACAGTTTACCCGATGCCGCCTTCACTCCCCTGCCCCACGTAGTTGCACATACGCCGGCCGCAGCGATCCATCCGGCCGGATCAGCCCGTAAGCCGACTGCGGATTGGCCGCCCCTTGCAGCGGCGCGATGTTGAGGTTCCACACGAACAGCGGCCCCAGCCACGGCCGCTCGCGCCACAAAGCGATGGCGCGCAGCAAGTACGCGGCCTGATCGGCCTCCGTCACGTCGCGCGCATAATCCCAGCCGGTCGTGTCCACCTCGCCGAAGTTTTCGATCGACGGCCAGCCGAATTCCGTGATCCAGATCGGCCGGTCGATGTTCGATTCGATCAAGATCGCGTGATAATCCTCAAGCGTATCCAGAAAGAAGAACGAGGGGTGATCGTTGTAACCCGATCGGAGGTGCGCGGCGTCTGAGGCCCGCTCGTCGGGCGGATTGGCCGCGCCATACGGATGCGCGCCGATGGCGTCCACGTACTGCGCCACGCCCGCCGCGATCATAGCGCGCAAATACACCCGATCATCGATCGCGTTGATCCCGTCATTGATGCCCGTCGTGGCGGGCGCGCCACTGATGAGGATCGCCGCCGGATCGCCCTCGCGTGCACCGCTCGCGCCGGCCGCGATCAGCTCTACAAACTTTTCCGCGCTCAGCTCAAAGCCGCGCCACTCGCGCCGCAGATTCGGCTCGTTCCACAATTCATACGCGGCCACATGCCCGGCGTAGCGCTTTGACAGCGCGTGCATGAAATCACGGAAGATTGAGAAGTCGTTGGGCGGGCCGTCTTCCTCCACCGGCTCCGATCGACTGAAGCCCGGCGCGCGCGCCACGCTGAACAAAATCTTCAGACCGTATTTTTGCGCCTCGGCCACCACGTGATCGAGATCGTCCCAGCGATACAGCCCGCGCGCATATTCGACGGTGTTCCAATCGACCTGCTGTTTGATCCAGCCCACGCCCAGGTTCGCCGCCAGCCGCAGGCCCTCATCGCCTTGCGGCCCGATGAAATGACCCTGCACACCGACATCGGGCTTGGGCACGGGCGTGGGCGTCGGCGATGGGGTCGGCGACGGCGTCGGCGTCGGTGAAAGCGACGGTGAAGTGATCGGCGCCGCCGGCGTGATCGTCACGTCGGGCGCGGTAGGCCGATCGGGCGCCGCACAGGCCGCCAGCAGCGCGGCCGCGAGAAATAACCCTGCTTTTGAAATCGTCCTCATGCGCGCGATCATATCATCCAGCCATTCACCCCCCGGTTGACGCCGCGTGCGCCTCGTGTAGAATGGCGGCATCTCATCCGGGAGGCTGACATGCCGATTCCGAAGCTGCACGGCGAGACCGAATTCATCATCGCGCGCGCCATGGTCGATGAACTGGCGGCCTATCTCAAATCCGATGTGTTGTTCTGGCCCCTCGCGCCGAATAATCCGCTGGGCGACAAGATGCCGCAGTTGACCATCGGCGGCCTGCTGGAGGCGCAGGTCCGGGCCGAAGCCGCCGCCGACGAGTTGAGCGCCGATCAGCGCGCGGCGTTGAATGCGATCAGGCAGCAGCACGATCGGATCCGCGCCGATCAACCGGTGGCCTACGAGCAGCGCGCCGTGCGCGAGATCAACAGCCGCCTCAACACGTGGGCGACGTTCATGGACGACGCCTCGCGCCGCCCCAATGATCTGGCCTATTACGCGCACGAAGTCCGCACTCGCGCCAAAATCCAGCTGCTGGCGCAGGCGCTGGGCGCGGCGCTGCCCGCTGCCGAAAAACGGCGTATCAACGAGTTGGACGCGCGGTTGTATGAGATGTGGGAGCCGGGCGCGTTTATCTGGGATCCGCGTCTGCAAGGCGCGTTTCCGTCGGATTCGTGCTGGTGGCTGTACGGCCGCTGGCCGGAGTAACGCCGATGCGCATCGAGATCGTCCGCGCTGACGAGCAGCATCGCGGCCTGCTGCGCCGCCTGTACGAGTTGTACATTCACGACTTCAGCCCCATGACGCAGGCCGACATCGGCGACGACGGTTGGTGGACGGCCGAGGATTTTCTAGATCCGTGGCCCGACGACGAGCTGCAGATTTTTCTGGTGCGCGTTCACGAACGCTGGGCGGGCTTCGCCTGGGTGGCGCGCGGCAGCTACGTAGACCCCCTGACGGACGATCACTACCTGATGGATGAGTTCTTCATCCTGCGCAAATTTCGGCGGCAGGGTTTGGGCGAGCAGGCCGCCGTGCGCCTGTTCAACCGCTTCGAGGGCGTGTGGGAAGTGGGCGAGATCCCGGCGAACGTGGAGGCGCAGGCCTTCTGGCGCATGGTCATCGGCCGCTACACCGACCATCACTTCCGCGAAGTGATGGTGAACAACGAGCGCTGGCAGGGGCCGGTGCAAGTGTTCAGCACCGCGCCACAGCGCGCCGGAGGCGAACGACCCTGAGCGTTACGTCACGCCGGGCGCGCTCAGCCGTTTATCCGTTGCCTAGCCGTTGCCATGCCAACTTCCATTGCCAACTACGCGCTGAATCTGTTCACGCTGCTGCGGGGCGATAACGCGCTGCGTCCGCTGATCGCCACGTATTACGCCACCACGCAGTGCAACCTCAACTGCGCCTACTGCGAATACTTCGGCGCGCGTCGCAACGCCGCAGCCGAAGCGCAGCTCACGGCAGATGAAGCCCTGCGCGTGCTGCGCGTCGTCCGCTCCGGCGTCGATCGGCTGATCGTGACCGGCGGCGAACCGCTGTTGCATCCTGAGATTGATGACATCATCCTGCGAGCCGACCGCGAGCTGCACTTCAATCAGATCACGCTGCTGACCAACGGCAGCCTGCTCCATCAACACGAGGCGCTGCTGCCCGCGCTCGATCGGCTGGTGATCAGCCTGGACACGTTGGACGCCGAAGCGTGGCGCGGCGTGCTGAACACGTCGTCGTCCACCGTGGAAAACATCCTCAACAACCTGCGCCGTTACGCGGCGCAACAGCGCGACTTCGGCTACCGGCTCATCGTCAACTGCGTAGTGACGCCAGCCACGCTGGACGCGGCCATGGACGTGCTGGCCTTCTGCGAGCGCGAGCGCCTGCTGGTGTCGTTTTCGCCGCAGGCCGTGAACAACTGGCCGCACTACGAGCTGCTCGTTTCCGAAAAATACCGTACGCTGATCGAAACGCTGATCGATCGCAAGCGACGCGGCGCGCCCATTTTGGGCAGCCTCGCCTACCTTGAATCACTGCGCACGTTTACTCCCTACGCCTGCTATCCGCTGCTGGTACCGCGCATCATGCCCGACGGCGAACTGGTCTACCCCTGTCGGCCCATCGAGCGCGGCGGAACCGAACGGGGCGGACGGCCCTGCAACCTGCTCGACGTGTCGTCGTGGCGCGAGGCGATCGATCGCGCGCGGGCGCAATTCGGCGCGCCGCCGGAGACGTGCGCCAGCTGCTTTCAACAGTGCTTCGCCGAAGCGTCGCTCTTGCAGGCGCAGCCGCTGGCCCTGCTGCGCGAACTGGCCTATGCGCCCTCGCGGCAAGGCTCCGTGTGGACGCACGCGCCGGGATAAAGCTAACGAGTAATGAGTAACAAGTAAAACGTACTCCCCATTACTCATTACTCATTACTCATCACTCGTCACTCATCACTCGTCACTCATCACTCGTCACTCATCATTCCCTTCCCAGGATACACCCTTGCACAACCCTGACGATAATTCGGATGTCATCATCATCGGCGGCGGCGTGGCCGGATTGACGGCCGCGCTGCATCTGGCCGAGCGCGGCCTGAAGCCGCTGTTACTCGAAGCGCATCCGCATTATCTGGGCGGCCGCCTCGCCGGCGGTGACACGGTGGAATTTGAACACGCCGGGCAGACGTGGCGCTTCCGCGGCGAGCACGGCGTGCACGGCATCTGGTCGCCCTATCGCAATTTGCAGGCCATGCTCGCCCGCCATAACCTGCGCCCCATGCTCGTGCCCGCGCAAGACGAAAACTGGATTTATCGTTATCCGGGCGGCGTCGTCAAGAAGGCGGCAGTGGGCCGCGCGCTGCGCAACAGCTGGCTGCCCGCGCCCTTCCATTATCTGGCGCTGTTCTTGCGCCCGCGCTTCCTGGCCATGCTCGACTGGCGTGACTTCTTCGCGCTGATCGAGGTGTGGTACAGCCTCGTGCTCGCGCTGGGCGTCGATCCGCTGTGCGAAGATCAGCCGCTGACCGACGCCTACCTCGACGAGCTGACGCGCCACTGGTCGCCCGCGCTGCGCGCCTTTCTGATCGGCCTGACGCGCAACGGCCTGTCGGCCACGCCCGCCGAAATCCCCCTCAGCGGTTTCATCGCCTTCATGCGCTTCTACACGCTGTTGCGCCGCGATGCCTGGGCGTTCTCGTATCTGCCCGGCGACGCGGGATCAAACCTGATCGAGCCGCTGGCCGATCGGGTGCGGACACTCAACGGCTCGATTGAACTTGGCGCAAAGGTTAATCTGATCGAACAGGATGCCGATTCCTGGATCGTCCACAGCTCGATCGGTTCGTTTTCAGCCCGATCGATCATCCTGGCGACTGATGCCCCCAACACCCGATCGATCCTGTGCGCGAGCGCGGCCACCGCGCCCGTGGCCCAAACGCTGCACTTTCCGCGCGGCCTGCCCACCGCCATTCTGCGTTTCTGGTACGACGCTGCGCCGCGCGATCGGGTGGAGGCCGGCATCTTCAGCGGCGATGTGATCGTGGACAATTACTTCTGGCTGCACCGCCTGCAGGATCAATACATTCGCTGGCATCGAGCCACGGGCGGCAGCGCCATCGAAGCGCACATCTACGGCCCGCCGGACGTGCTGAATCAGGCGGATGCCGTGCTGCTGGCGCGCGCCGCCGCCGATGTGCAAAGCGCCTTTCCCGAACTGCGCGGGCATCTCATTCATCAGATCATCCAGCGCAACGAGGCCACGCACACCCTGTTCGGCCTCGGCCCTCCTGATAAACACTTAGGCATCGTCACGCCCTGGCCCCAAGTGTACGCCTGCGGCGACTGGGTGCGCCTGAAGTCGCCGGCTTTCTTTCTGGAGCGCGCCTGCGTCACCGGGCTGGAAGCCGCCAACGCCGTGTTGCGGAGCCGCAACCTGCCGCCGTGGCCGGTGTTAGAATATGCAAAACCGGAACCCGTCGCAGGCGCGATCGAGCGCTTGATGCGCGGCGGGCGCGGCCTGGCGCGGCGGTTGACCCGCTCGCGCTCAGCCGCCGGTTAATCCAATCGCTGAGGAGGAAACGATGGGTCTCGTATCGTGGTTGGTCGTCGGCGGCATCGCGGGCTGGCTGGCCGGGCAAATCGGACGCGGGCGGGGTTTCGGCCTCGTCGGCAACATCGTCGTGGGCATCCTGGGCGGGCTGGTGGCCGGTTGGCTGGGCGGCACGTTGTTCGGCGCGCAGGACCTGGTGAACGGCTTCAACCTGGGCAGCATTCTGGCGGCTTTTCTCGGCGCGCTGCTGTTGATCTGGGTGATCGGCTTGCTCAAAAAGTAGCGCCACACCTGCCCCACACTCTGCTGAAAATCCGATCTCAACACGAGATCGGATTTTTTGTGACGCGCCGTTGACACCTGACAGTGTACCCGTTGTAGATTGTCACGCAATTTGATACAGCCCGTGGGAGAATCTTCCTATTTCCAGGCTGCTCCCCATAACTTTAACTTAGAGTCAGCGACGAAGCAGGTGTCAGGCGTGCAGCCCTGCACGCCACACGCCAAGAGGAGGACACCTGATGATACGCAACTGGTTCACCAAATCACTGGCCGTTGCGCTGGCGCTGTTCGCGCTGGCGCTGACGACGCAGGCTATTGCACAAGCGGCCGGCGCCGAGCAGGCGGAACGCTACGCGCCCCGGGTCTTTGATTCGCCGCTCCCGGTGACCCCCACGCTCAAGATCGAATTCACAGGAATCGTGGAGGCGATCGGCACGGATAGCTGGACGGTGGGCGGCCGCGTGGTCGCCGTCAACGCCGACACTCAAATCGGCGCGGGCATCGCCGTCGGCGATGAGGTCAAAGTGACGGCCGTCCTGCAGCCCGATGGCACCTTACTGGCCCGCAAGATCGAGCTGCGCCGCCAGTCCATCAAGTTCGTCGGGCTGGTGCAGGCCATTCTCAGCGACACGTGGACGATCGACGGTCAGACCGTCCATCTCGACAGCCGCACCAAGATCAAAGGCGACATCGCCGTGGGCGACTACGTGACCGTGCACGCCTTCAAGCAGGGCGACGGCTCGCTGTTGGCCCGCGAGATCAAACTGGAGACCAAGCACGTCAAGTTCACCGGCATCGTCGAAGCGATGGGCCCGACGCTGTGGACGATCAGCGGCAAGGCCGTGACAATCGGGCCGGACACCCGCCTCGAAGGTGACATTCAGATCGGCAGCCGGGTGAGTGTGGACGCGCGTCTGCAGCCTGATGGGACACTGCTGGCCCGCAAGATCAAACTGGCGCCGGACAAAGTGGAGTTTGTCGGCGTCGTCGAGTCGATCGGCGACACCAGCTGGACCATCGGCGGACGCACGGTTGCCGTGGACGCCAGCACCGAGATCAAGGGCAACATCCAGGTCGGCGATCGAGTCAAGGTCAAGGCGCAGACGCAGAGCGACGGCACGCTGCTGGCCCGCGAGATCGAGCTCTACTACGACAAAGTGAAATTCACGGGCGTCGTCGAATCGATCGGCGGCGACAGCTGGGTCATCGGCGGCTACACCGTCGCCGTCGACGCGAACACCCAGATCGACGGCGGCATCGTCGTCGGCGACCTCGTCAAAGTCGAGGCGCGGCTGCTGTCCGACAACTCGCTGCTGGCGACCAAGATCAAACTGGCCCGGCCGCACGACGACGGCGACAAAGTGAAGTTCAGCGGCGTCGTCGAAGCGATGGGCGACACGTGGACGATCGGTGGGCGGACGGTAAGCGTGGACGCGCACACCAAGATCAAAGGCGACATCCAGATCGGCGACACGGTGAAAGTGAAAGCCACCCGCCAGCCCGATGGATCACTGCTGGCCGACGAGATCAAGCTCGCGCCCAATTCGGGCGATGGCGTCAAAGCCAAACCCAAATCGCCCGGCGACCCAGCGAAGGATCGCGGCGCTAATCAGCCCAACGTAAAGAACCGGCCCGACAAAGCGGACACGCCGGACAAAGTCAAGGGCGACAAAGTCAAACCCGACAAGCCGCCCAAGACTAAGGGCAAGCACTAAGTCAAATCTGCTGCCCGATGGGCCGGCACCGGCCCATCGGGCAGCCTGTGCCATGGATAATGCCACGCTGCTCAAAGGCCGGATCGCGCCGCGGCGCCATCCGGCCGCGGCCCCGGAG
>CAZKBQ010000033.1:0-52147 GCA_964550855.1 uncultured Anaerolineae bacterium | reverse complement strand
ACGGCAAAGTCCTCCTTGCGAATCATCCGTCCCTCCTCTTGCCTGGCAAGTTGAGGGACATTCTAATCGCGTTTTAGTGGACTTTCTCAACCGCTATTTTGTGGACTTATACCACCGGCACTGACAACGCCCGATAGCCATACCGGCTGGGTTTCGTCTTCAACAGCCGCGCGACGATTGGGACAACGGACTCGCGTGTGCTGGCCGGGCGTCCCGGATGCGGTCGATCCGCAATGCGATCGGCCACGGGCTCGCCCACGCGGGTCTGATACTGGGTCACCATTTTGTAAATCCCACGGCGGCTCATGCCCAACCGCTGTGCAACAGCGCCCACACGCTCACCCGCATGAAGCCACAACAAGGCTTGTGCACGACGAACCATGCGGCCATTCGCGGCGGAGCGCGCAATTCGTTCCAACGTCTGGCGCGCGCGACCTGCTAATCGGATTAGATGCATTTTGCCTTGGCCTCCATCCACATGGAGGATACCACCAAGAGCAAAGTGTGAACAAAATTCTGTCTACCTACTTAAGTCAGGGAGGTATGCTTCTATCCACCAGTGATCCTGTGCCTCAGCAAGCAATGTGGAATCGTTGGCCGGATCACTGGTTCGCACACCTGGTGGGACGTACCCAATCACATTCTGTGAAGCGGGAAACATTGAGAGAAGTAACTCTTGTGCATGCTCCTTGCTCAAGGTACCATGGCGATAGCGGCTCGGAATTCCGCTGGCACGCAACATCGCTATCAGTAGGCTAGACTTATCGAGTGAGTTACCCGCCGCGCTCCATAACGTTCCACGTGTGCCACGCAAACTGCCTTTGTAGGACTCGTAACCCAATGTTCGTACATACTCGAACATGCGTGTTGGATCTTGGCCGAATTCAGCTGCTGTAACCAACATGTATTCATCATATTTGTCAGCATCTATTGTCCATTTAAGCCAGTCACCTATTGGCTCGCCGTCGATCATATCAGGGGCCACGCTAATCGGGCGTGACTTTGCGTTGACCATTCGGTCTTGGAGCGTGCCATAGGCCACTGCACCAGTGTCCAGGTCAATGAAGTCAGTTATTGTGGTCGGTACACGCAATGTCAACGTGGCAGTTACACTGCCGAGCGGCGGAATATCACCCAGGTTCCAAACATATTTCGTTGCGGCAAGATCGGGTACAGGTGACGAACCAACGAACACAGCATGGTCTGTTAGCGCGTCTGCTACTACCACATTGTGGATGGTGTTAGGATCTTGAAGAGGATCCAGCTCTGTAACCGCTGATATAGTGTCAGTAATTGTGGCAGAAACGGGTAGGTGTGGCGAAATCAATGGAAGCTGGTTGTTCGTTATCGAGAACGTGATAATCAATGTGTTAGATACCGCGTCTCCGGTAAGATAAGCAGACTGCATTCGTGAAATAGAGAGAGGAGCGTACGAAATCGGTGTATGTTCTATGTCCGGCTGCGGTGTATCGACATCAATTAGCAGGCCTTTGGTCTGGTCATGCTGATTGATGGTGTCTGTAGTTGTCGGGGGCGTCGTTCCATTGCTCTGTAGCGACACCGACTTTGTCGAAGTCAATGACGACCTATCGTCCTGCAGCGTTTCCTCCTCAGCAGCATAAGCCACGTGTACCCCAGGTAGCCCGTTCCATGCCTGTAATGACGCTGATGAATAGATAAGCGCAATGCTCACGACAACGGCAACTACTTTGTAAAGCCGACCACGAATTAGAGAATAATTGGTCAACAAGATGATCTCCTAATTGAAGGTTTAATCTCAATATGATATGCGCCACAAATTAGTAAGGCCCGACGAACTGCGCCGATCGTGTGTATACTGCAAAGGGCCAAGAAAACAGGAACGGTTCGTGAACCACACGCGTATCGCCTATCTGATAACGCAGACAAAGTCCGGCGACCTCAAGTAGTCAAGAATATTTGTTAGATTGTTGGATTCAGTCGTTAGGATTCGTAAGGCGATTTATCCATGATGGATCAGAGTACGTGAGATCATTGGAGCGAAGAGCTGCGACGAGAGATTGAGCCTGGTCGCGCTTACATCGTATAGCAATTGTTCTCGGTTCCAACAACCCCGCTTGTTTCCGAGAAACACGAACGTCCAGTTCACCCCTGTTGTAGCGATGGATGCGCGGTATTCCTCCAGCAAGGAATAGTGTCCCCGCCAGAGCAAACCAAAAGTAGGAGTTTCCCATAAGCAGAAACGCTACGACGCATATGATGCAGATAATTAAGGGGGTCTCAATGTCGGTATTGATTGTACGATCAGGGGCTGCGAACTTGTGGTGGACCTCCACAGCGTCGATATCCGTTCTCTGCCAGACAGCAGTACCCGCCCAGGAAGAGAACTTGAATTCGTTGGCGGTCACTTCAATTGTGCACCAGGTGCAACCTGTGCCGATGATGAAGAACGTTGCACCACAGATCAATCCGGCAACGGCAATTGCTGCTCCTTGGGCATTTCCAGTCAGGCGTGCGGATAACAACACAGTCAGCGGTATCCAGATAATGGGAATCACCAACAAAAGGTAAACCCATCGCATGTGGGGCAGCATTGCCCCCCATTCGTCGGCCTCAATTCCTACGTCGTGAACGACAGTCGTTTTGAAGCTTTCCATATAGGTCTCCGTAAAATCGCACTGATTGCCAAGCGCTCAAGCACAAGTGACCGTTCTTATACAACAGAACTGCCCTTCAATTCCAAATTATCCCAGTATTACGCACAGTGGCAATGAAGCCAACATCTGCATGCCGCAGGTATGTGCAATGCTGGCTTGGTTCAAATCTATCAATCGTGACACGCAGGCATTCATCGCCATCCGCTGAACGCTTATCAGCGTCGAACCGTCCATGTTCTGCGCGCCTGCCTCGTAACGGCGCTCGCTTGGTAAACTTGTTCAGTGGCGACAACGAATAGGCTCGAACACATGCGGTGCAGTGCTCCCGTCCACAAATCGTGCGCATCAGGCATTCGTGCTATCCTCTGAATGCTTGTCAACGGTGTACCGTTCATGTTCTGCGCGCCTTCCTCGTAACGGCGCACGCTCGACAAACTCGTCCGGCAGTGAAGTTGCACAGCGTCTGCATGCCGCCGGATAATCACTTTGCGGTGGTTCGGCCACCAAAGACAAAGGGACTATCCGTGCCAAACACGAACAGTCCCCCCGGCTGATTTTTTGCTTTGCCTTTCACCACTGTCTACGTGTTATATCTTTAATGATCTTCTCATGTGTGTCAATAAGGGTTTTTACGTAGTCGCCGCAAAAACGGCCAAAATCGGGTGTCGTTTGTCATTCAATCGAGCGTGACATCCAGCCCGTTTTATGGGGAGAATGACGATCTCGAAAAACGCCAAAAGTCGTGGTTTGCCGAGAGTTGGAAACTGCGTGCCAGACCTGCCCAATTTGGTTTCCCACCGGCGGGCATGCACTTTGTTCATGGTGATCGATCAACGCCGTCCCTTCCCTTCGGAGACATGATTTCTTTGATTGGTTGACATGAGTGGCAGGCCAACGATCACAACGTTCATCACAGGTGTCTGGAGCGGCGTGAGTGTGAACGTGATTCAGAAGAGATGCGTTGCGATCTCCACGCTTTTGAAACCGAAGTGCCTTGGCCGAGGCAAAGAGGCCAACGCCTGAACAGGACTTCCGATCACGATAGTGCCGTGATCAAGCACGGTAATCATCGTATGTGATCGACCAATCTCGTCCATCGGCGGTGATCACGGTAATTCGATTGTCGGTCTTCCGAATGCGGAGGCGGAGGTCGGCCATCAACGAGTGAATCACGTCATCGGGGATCCGTTTTAACAGGGACTCATTGGCGAGTATCGATAGCCGGCCCAAGATGCCCAACGCGGCTGATTGTGCCGTCCGCACCCGCTTGAAGTCCTGAGGCGACACGTATTGATTCATCGGATGTGTCCTGGCTAACTCTGCCAACCGATCGATCGGGCCTTCCCTCCGCAAGCCTTCCAATGTCGTTGGCTCCAAACTGCGTTGCGCGAGATGGATCGCTGCATCCGTGATCAATGCGGTCGGGCCATCCGCCACGATGTCGATGAGCGCGTGAGTGACGGCCTGCTGGTCAACGCGTCCGCCGTTCGCCAGGCGGCGGGCGAGATCCTGGCGACCAGCCTGTTCCATCAATTCGGGCAACGGCAATTGGGGTTGATCAGTGTCCAGATTTTGGAGAGCCGCTTCGAGTGCGCCGCTCGACAAATTGGACATCTTATCGGAACCGATGGCCAACAACCAGAAATTAATCTGCCATTTCATGCGGTTGGATGTGGTGGTCTGCTGCCAGCCCAGTAAAGCCTGCTCGGTCTCAAGTCGAATGGCGCGCAACTGATCATTTTCGAAGGGACGGCATTCGGTCAGGACTCGCACGATCAACGGCCAACGCGCCCCATAGGGATCGTCCGGCAGATCGCGCACCGCGCTGAGCCAATCGACGACGCGTTGCGACTGGCGCGCTCGCATTAACCTGGCTATCCAGAAACTGATCGGTCGTTCGTATTGGGGATAGAGCACCGCCCCACTCAGCGGAATGATGCCGGGCAAGCTGGACTCGATGGCAAACTCGCTACGAATGAATTCGGCAGCCAAAGCGTCACGCACCCAGTCATTCGGGAAGCGCCAGTGCTCGTCCGCTTCTAATAGCAACCCCGTTGAATTGATCACCTCGAAAAAGATCGCTTCTGGCTCGGGTGACCGACTGCGCCACGCAAAGACCAACTGACTGCGGCTGACGCGATCGGGGTCTGCGCTGCTCCGCTGTTTCGGGCTAAGCGACTCAAAGGCGATACTGCCCAAAGCATTGCGCGCCAACGCATAGGTGTCGCTGGTGGTATCGCTGTGGAATCGAGCGCGCGTAGACAACTGTCGGCTGATGGCCTTCTCCAGGATGGTCGTAAGACTCAAGACTTGCGAGGGCTCATTAGCCAGTTGAGCCGTTTCATCCAGCCACCAACCGGATGCCAGCATCTCTTGGGCGTCATACTGCCTCTCATTCCACTCTTCAATGCGCGAACGTGCGTTGGCCGAGTAGCGAGCGCTGACATACTCCAACGCGTCGAGGCGATTGATATGGTGGAGATGGAGGTTTGCCTCGATTGGGCGGCGCGCTTCAGGCTTGGTCTGTCGGGTCGTCAAGACGAAGCGATCCAAGCGCTCCAGTTCTTGATTGAGCAGACCGCGCTCGCGGGGCGTCAGTTCGTCGTAACCATCCAGCAGCCAGAACATGCGTCGATCGCGCGCGGCCTGAGCCAATTCGCGCGCAAACTGATCTTTCTCAGTTGAATCAGGATGCCATGGCCCAAAGATTTTGTCTCGTACAAAGGTCGGCAGATCCTCGGCTGGCTGCTTCCTATCGAAGTAGTCCGCAAGCGACACAACGACTGGCACAAGCCCTCCTTGGCGAGCGGCAGGCACAATAACCTGAGTCAGGTAGGTGGTTTTGCCCATGCCTGTTTCGCCGGTGATGACCAGGGCTTGGTGTTTCTCCAGAAACGAAAGCACCTCGTCTATTCCTACCACTTCACGTGATTGGCCCGTGGCGGTATATCGGCCAACCGGCGGCCGATAACCGACGATGGCGGGCCATTGCCGATCGATCGATATTTGGTAAGCGGCCAATGCAGAGGGGATAGTTGATACAGGCTCAGTCACTTCAACTGCCGGCTGAACCAATTCGGGGGTAATGACAGGTGCGGAGTCAGGTTCCTGCGGTAGTTCGTGCGCCTCCGCCTCAGTGTCACTTTGCATGCTGACCTCAGGTGTGGGCTCCTCTTGCAGTTTCTGGAGCAACAACTCCAGCGCCTTGAGAAGCCGCGATCTCACGGTGGAGTACGGTGTCGCCGCGTCGCCGAAGGGCAGAATCTTCTTCCAGAAAGCGTCATAGCGCTTCTGCATGAGGTCGTCGGCCTGCGCGGGGTCATTATCGGCAATGACTTGCGCGACGTGCTCCTTCTCCGCGAGTACACGACCGATTTGAGCGGGCTTGCCAGGGAAATGGTCGCTATGCCGAAAGGGGAAAAAATAACCGACCTCCAAACTCAGGAACGTATGCCACTCATTCCAGTCTTCGGGGACGATGCGGGACGGCCGGCAACAAATCCGCCAAAGATCAGCCAAGGCCCAACCGAGGCGTTTGCCTTTCGGCAAGCGCTGTTTGTCGGGATGCTCGCGCAGATAGTCCGTCACAAACGGAGCATCCGCCAAGGGATGGTCGTCGAGTTGGGCCGGCTTAGCCAGTCCTTCAATTGCGGATTTGAGCGTTTCAACATCGAGCATAAGCCCTACTTCTCCGAGTCGTGTCTTGTTCGCAAGATTTTCGCACGGATTTTGAACCGGCCTCGACCGAATGCGATACGATACTCCGAACGCGCGTTGAGTCAGATCAATCCGCCTGCCAGTTTATCAGACACCTGCCATCAAATCAAGGCGCGCTGCCATCTGGTCACAACCCGACCTTAACTTCATCTGTGGCTTTGATCATGAAGATTCGCGCCTGCCCAAGGGGTTTGAACGCTCGCAGCCGATAGGTCTCTCAGCCGCTCGATTAACGCGCGAGGCTGTTTGGAACCTCGCAATTTTTTCGCAAGAAATCTGAATCACAAATTTCGATGGGCCGTTATACTGGAGCCAATCTTGAATCACGGGATTGAGCAACTTGGAAAATCAGAATCTTCAACTCTCTACGTCACTGGAGTCAACGCGCCAGCGGGCTGTCCGGTTCAAAGTTCCGCACTCCGTCATCGTCCGCGCGCCGGGACTACTGCCGATGTTCTATCGACCTAGCGAACTCGCGCAGGATTTGGAGATTCCAGAGAGTACGCTGCGTGATTGGTTCAGCAAGGGTTTACCGCATCAACGTGACGAGCGCGGACATATCTGGATCAACGGTCGGGAGTTCGCGGAGTGGGTCAAAGCCTCTCGTCGATCGCCATCCAGTCGAAAAATGGCTGCGGACGAAGCCTATTGCTTTCGCTGTCAGCAGCCCGTCAAACTGGTGAAGCCTGGCGTCACGTATCGGGGAAAGCAGGCACTCCTGAGCGGCACTTGCCCCAGCTGTGGCAGCCCTATCAATCGTGGGAGTCATCATGGTCAATCGAAACAACTATCAACTGGCGAAAGCCTATCTTGAATACCTGCAGAATGTCTCACAACTGAATGAACGCTCTATCGAGCGATATTGGTTCTACCTGAGGCACTTGTTGATCTGGGCCGACGCTACTTTGCTGAACAATGCGCCAGACATTCGCCCGACCTTCCCGTCCTATCTCACCGCTGTCCGCTCGAAAGAGGAAACGGAGCCGCTGGCATCGACTACCCTCAAGAAGATCATCCAGACGATCAAGCGTTTCTTCAGCTGGTTGAAGACGACCTATACGCATGAGTTTCGTGCAGTGTCAGCCGCGTGGATTAACACCCTGCGACCGCCACGTAGCATTCAACCAGCCGAAGATCATGAGTTCATTTCTCTGGAGGAAATCCAACGGATGGCGACTCTTCAGATCAATCCAAGTGATCTTGCTTTACGATGGGATCGAGCCGCCGTCGTGATGCTCTTCCTGTCAGGCATGCGCGCCGGTGCCTTCAGTACCTTACCTATCGCGGCGGTTGACGTGAGCCAACGCCTCGTCAAGCAATGGCCGTCGTTAGGAGTTGAGACCAAGAACGGCAAATCCGCTACGACCTACCTGCTTGATATTCCGAATCTCTTGGCGATCGTCGAGGACTGGGATCACTTCGTTCGCACGCGCCTGCCTCCGACCGCGATGTGGTATGCGCCAATCGCTCATCGGTGGGGTGAGCAACGTTTGTCGCCTGAACCGCCCGGTGAGAATCGCAGCATCGCGCTGACCAAGCGGATCCGCAAGTTGTTTGAAGTGGCCGACCTGTCGTATAAGTCGCCGCATAAGTTCCGGCACGGCCATGCGGTCTATGCCTTGCAACACGCCAAGACGATGGCTGATTACAAAGCGGTCAGCATGAACTTGATGCACGAAGACATCCGCGTGACCGATAGCATCTATGCGCCGCTCGCCAGTCATGATGTGCAGCAAAGGATCGCCGGATTAACCGGCGGGACAATCGCAATTCCATCCGGTAATGCTGATCTCAACGCTTTGCTGCACACGCTCTCCAAAGAGCAATTGTCGCAGGCCGTGATCGCGATGGTGCAACAGATGGCAACTTGAAAACATCCTGCCCGCCTTTAATGGCATTCAAGTACGGGCAGGATCATCAACGACTTACAGTCGCCAATTATCAGCCGGACTGGCGCGACGATGGGCATCTTGCACATCAATTTCGGCGATGCGGGCATAGTGTTGGACCATATCGAGCGTCGTATGTCCCAACAAGGATTGAAGTGTGAAGAGATCACCCCCCGACCGCAGATAGGTGATGCTGAACGTATGCCTGAAGCGATGGGGATGGCAATTTTTGACGCCCGCTTTCTTGCCTAAATGAACGATCAACATGCGTAGCGCGTTCTTGTTCATGGGACGATCATACTTCACCAAAAACAAGGGCGCTTCGGGATCATCACCATCTTCTCGTTCGGCCAAGTATCGCCACACCACCCGGCGTGCGGCTTTGCCCAGATACACTGTCCGGCCCTTGCCGCCTTTCGCGCCACCGAGCCGACCATGCTTGACCTGCACCTTGCCCGTTTTCAGATCGACATCGCCGACCTTCAGAGAACTGAGTTCGGAAGCGCGCAGCCCGGTGTCGAGCAACGTCAGGATGAGGGCTTGATCGCGTCGGCCTGTCGATCGTCGCATAGCGTACTTGCGGCGATCAGTTGTACGGGCCACATTGCACAGCTCGCACGCCTTGAGCAATGCTTCGACTTCTTCTTTCGTGAATGGTTCGACCGGGGCCTGTTCGAACTTGGGGGCGGGGACAGCCTTGATCGGATTAGGGAGTTGGAACTCGTGATTCGCCCAGGTGAAGAAAGCACAGAGGCTGATGTAGAAGTTGTGAATGGTTTTCGGGGACAGTGCCTGTGTATTGCCGGTGATGCGACGCGGCGTGTAATCCGTGCGCAGCCAAACGAAGTAGTCTTGCAGCAAGGCGGTCGTGATCTTGTGGAGGGGCAGATCGCCGGCATATTCCAGCCACAACTTGAGATCACGCTGGTAGCTTTGCAAGGTATTGGGACTCAGCCCTTCGGCGGCTTTATATTGCAGAAAGCCCGTTATGGCCTTAGCCAGCGACAACGAACCCGTAGGTCTACGATTCATTTCAAAACCCTCCTGTGGGGACGGGCCAGCGAATCGCAGACCTACGGGTTAACGAAAACAACCTAGACTGTAGGTCTAGGTTGTCACTCAAGTAGCGGGGGCTGGATTCGAACCAGCGACCTCCGGGTTATGAGCCCGACGAGCTGCCACTGCTCTACCCCGCGATGTTGGTGCGCATCGTGTGCGCCTGAAAATTGTACCACCCGGCGCAAGTCCCGTCAAGGACTTTTTTCCGGGGCTGACGCCGCGCCAAACAGCAATACCTGCCACTCGCTGGCCGCATCGTTAGGCGGTAGTGCCACTACCGGCGTCGGCGGCGTCAGCCGGTTCTGATTCTGCGGCGCAGGCACCACCGCCACCTCGCCCTCTTTGCCCATCCGTGCCAGCCGGGCCCAATGCTCCACATACGCATCCGACCGCACGTAAGCCTGAAATTCCAGCAGTGCGGCGTGCCGGGCCTGCTCGGCGGCCAGCTGCCGCTGCAGGCTGGCCTCTTCGGCGGCCAGCGTCCGGCTGTAGGCCAATCGCGAATTGAAGTCGGCCATCAGCGGCAGCGCCAGCACGACAATGACCAGCAGCCACACTACGGGTGACTTCCACAAGAGCAGCGCGTAACGGCTGGGCATTGGTGCCCCCTTGTAAAGCGAAACCCCAGGCCATCCTGGGGTTCAACTCTGTGCCGAAGCTGGGATTTGAACCCAGATGAGCGTATCGCTCACTGCGCCCTGAACGCAGCGCGTCTGCCAATTCCGCCACTCCGGCAGTGATGTGCCTATATTTTACTTGAATGGATCGAATTGTCAAGCCTAACGGGTAAGCGGTGCATTGCTCACGATGACGCGCCGGGTGATGACGTACCAATCGGGCAGTGTGCGGAACCGATCGGATGGATAGGCGATCGGGCCGATCTGCACATCGGCCACTTTCTCGCTCACCCCATAGGTATAGAGCGGATAATACAGCAGGATGCCGGGCACGCGCTCCACGAACATCTCCTGAAATTTGCGATACAGATCGCGGCGCGTGTTGAAATCGGCGGTGCGGCGCGCCTGCTCCAGAACTTCGCTTACATCTCGATCTTTGTATTGCGAGTAATTCTGTCCCGGCGCGGTCGCCTGCGTCTCGTGCCAGAACGGATACGGGTCCGGATCGCCGGGCAGATGCACATCGACCAGCGCCGCCTGATAGGTGCGAGGCGCCAGGTAGTTGCTGACAAGGCCGGCCTGCACCGGGATGACCGTGGCTCTAACGCCGATCTCAAGCCATTGCGCAGCAATGGCATTGGCCAGCGCCACGTGAGTGGCATCGGCAGTCGTGTACAGTGTAAATGAAATCGGCACGCCGTCTTTTACGCGGACGGGCGGCTCTTTGGCTGTGGGCCGCGGCGTGGGCGTGGCGCCGATGATGGCGCCCGAGTCGTCGGTGGCCGGCTGCTCGGCGCTGGGAAAACGCCACCCGGCCTGACTGAGCAGCTGCCGCGCCTGCGCCGGGTCGGAAACGATTTGAGGCAAGTTCGGATCGTAGGCCCACGTGCTGGGGACAATCGGGCTGTCGGCGATGACGCCCTGGCCGTGTAACACCTCTTCAATCAACCGGCGCCGATCGATCCCCAGCATCAACGCCTGGCGCACTTGCTGGTTCTGAAAGAATGGTAGCGCGTCGTCGCCCTGGTTCAAAAAGATCATCGTGTAGCCGGCCATTCTGGCTGTGTACAAATTCAGTGCGGTCAAACCGCGCACCGTCGCCAGCTGTGTATCGGGCACCTGACTCAACCCCTGAATTTCGCCGGCGCGGTACGCCGCCAGCATGGTGGGAAAGTCAGGATAGAGCTTGAAGTCGATCTTGCTGATAAAGGGCTGGCGCCCGTAATAGCCGCTGTAGGCCGATAACAGCACGTGCTGAGGCTGGCCGGCCTCGCTGCCGCCGGTCGCTTCAATGCGAAACGGGCCACTGCCGATGGGCTTGCGATTGAACGGGGCATCGGCCAGGTTGGCGGCCGTCACATCGGACAGGGCGTGCTTGGGCAGCAGCCCGATCGTCACATACTGCAAGAACGGCGTCAGCGGCTCCTGCAGCGTCATCTGCACCGTAAGGCTGTTGACTTCCACTACCTTCACCGTGCGCCACAGCGCGGCCAGATCAGGCGAGCCGGGATACAGTGGGTCTTGCAGGAGGCCAAACGTAAATACCACGTCGGCGGCCGTCACCGGCTGATCGTCGTGCCAGCGTGCGTTGGGCCGCAGATGGAAGGTGTATATCAGCCCGTCGGCCGAGATGTCCCAGCGCTCAGCCAGGTCGGGCTGCGGTTGGCCGTTGTCGTCGTAACGCACCAGCCCGCTGAAGATCAGCGCGCATAGATCGCGATCGACATCGTTGTACTGGCACAGCAGGGGATTGATGAATTGCGGCGTACCGATCAAACCTTCGACGTAGGTGCCGCCGGGCGCCGGCTCGCGCTGCACCGAAAAAGCGCCCGCCAGGTAGGCCATCAGCCCGCCCAGCAGCAGCACGCCGATGATGATGATGAAGACCTGCCAGCGAATGTGTCGAACCATGCTGTAAGCTTATCGCAGATCAACCGTCTTGACCAGCCACGCTCACCGGGGAGCGCAATCCGGCCCGATCGGGCGAAAAAGAAACCCAAAGAGCCGTGCGGCCCTTTGGGTTTGTCGTTGAATCGATCGGCCTTGAGTCAGCCGGCTGCCAGCACGTTGCCAATCGCCAGCGCGAAGAACGCCACCGCCAGCCAGATCGTCGCGTTGAACAGCGTGCGCTCCACACCGCGCCGCGTGCGATACACCGGGCTGTCGCTGCCGCCGAACATGCTGCCCGCCGACGAACTGCGCGCCTGGAAGATAACGATCACGATCAACGCGATCGAGATGATAATCATGGCGATATTCAGAGAAACTTGCACGGTCTGACTCCTGGTCAAAAGCTGGGCGGGATTATAGCACGCCCGCCGGGGCCGCGCAACTGTTTAGGGCGCGGCCAGGCCCACCGCCGACGGCAGGAAGAAAAACGCCAGCGCGACGATCACGTACACGACCATTAGCATGGCGCCCTCCAGCCAGTTCGATTCCCCGTCAATGGCCACGAACGCCGCAATGACCGCTGCCGCCGTCAGCGCGATCAACTCGAAGCTGTTGAACTCCAGCGTCAGCGGATTGCCCAGCAGCAGGCTTACAAAGACCAACACCGGCGCCACGAACAGGGCAATTTGCAGGCTGGAACCCAGCGCGATCGACAGGCTGAGATCCATCTGATTCTTCATCGCCATCTGCACCGCTACCAGGTGCTCGGCCACGTTGCCGATGATGGGGACGATGATGATGCCCACGAAGAATTCACTAAAGCCCAGCGCGGCCGTGACGCCTTCCACCGAACCTACCAAAAACTCGCTCATCAGGGCGATGCCCAGCGTGGCTGCGCCCAGCACGCCCAGCGCCTGCCGCGTCGTCCAGTGCGGGCTGCCGTGCGACGGCTTGACTTGCGGGCCTGCCTCTCCTGCCTCGATGGGGCGCGACTTCAACTGATAGATGATCGACAGCACGTAGATCAGCAGCATGGCGGCAGCGGTGGTCAGGCTCAATTCTTCCACGCGCAGCGTGTCCGGCTCGATGGCAGCATTGAAGATCGACGGCACACTCAGCGCGATCACGGCCAGAATCGTCATCGTTGCGTCCAGGCCCACGTGCCCCCGACTGAATTTCTGCAGGCCGTTTTTCAAACCGCCGGCCAGCACGCTCAGACCCAGCACCAGCAGCAGATTGCCCAGAATCGAGCCGATGATGGATGCCCGCACCAGTTCGATAAGGCCGGCGCTGATGGCGAACAGTGTGATGATCAACTCGGCGGCGTTGCCCAACGTGGCGTTGAGCAGCCCGCCGATGCGCGGCCCGGTCTTCTCGGCCAGCGCCTCGGTCGATTCGCCCATTAACCCTGCCAGCGGGATGATGGCCAGCGCCGAGGCTGCGAAGGTGACGAGATCGCCCAACTTGAGGAGTTCTGCCAAGACGGCAACGGGCAGAAACGCCAGCAGCCACCGCAATTTGCTCATGGTCCGGTCTCCTGTACAACCCGATCGGCCGGGCGGCGCGATCGGGGTTTAGTTTGCAAACAAATCCCGGGGCGCGTTGGCCGGCACGATCACGCGCAACGCCTGCGGCACCACGTCGATGTCCACCGGCGTGCGGCCGTTCGGTTCGGCATCCACGTGCACGTAACACGGCCGCTTGGCCCGCACGCGAATATGCTGCGCGCGCTGCCGGATGACGCCGGTATCGACGTCCGCGCGCTGCCGCAGATAATACCAGGCGTGCCGCACCAGCTCGCGAAAGCTGCCGCCTTTTACAATGGCCACATCCAACCAGCCGTCGTCCAGGCGCGCGTCTGGCGCCGCGCGCAGCACGCCGCCGTACAGTTGCGTATTGCTGGCCAGCACCATGAGCGCGCGGCCGCGGATGCGGCGCTCGTCCAGCCGAATGTCCATGCGCGTGCCGCGATACCGAACGGCGATCCAGAAGGCGCGCCACGCGTAGCCGACGATGCCAAAGCGCTTGGCCCATGGTGGCCGCGGCTCGATCTGCGCGGTGACCTGCGCATCGAGGCCCACGCCTGACCACAGCACGAAGTAGCGCGTGCCGGCGCGACCCAGATCGATGGCGCGGACAACGCCGGTGGCGTTGGCGCGCGCCGCGTCGACGAGGTGATTGGCGATCAAGGGCGACGGGACGGGCAGTCCGATCTGCCGTGCCCAGACGTTGGCGGTGCCGCCGGGCAGTACGCCCAGGGCCGTCTCGCTGAAGGCCAGCGCGTTGGCCGCTTCATTCAAGCTGCCGTCGCCGCCGGCGATCAGCACCACCGCCTGGCGCTGATCACGCGCCTGCGCGGCCAGACGATACAGATCGCCGGCGCGCTGCGTGGCCAGCACCTCCACCTGCCAGTCGTAGGCGCGCAGCGCGTCCAGCGCGGCCGGCAGCAGGGCGGCCACGTTGCGCGTGCCCGACACCGGGTTGTAGATCACCGTCGCTCGCGTGCCGGGGCCGGGCAGGCCGAGTTCGCCGATCGGAGGGGAAGTGGACACGCCGCAATTATAGTGGCATGAACGCGCCTTGCCAACCGTATCGGCCTGACACGCTTTTTGAATTGCGGTACAATACCGCCATTCAACGTCACCGGACTTCATCAGCATGTCGGATTATCTGCTCAACAATCGGTATCGCTTGCTGACCCAGGCGGCCAGCGGCGGCATGGCGGTCGTTTACAAAGCGCACGACCTGACGCTGAATCGCATCGTGGCCGTGAAGATCCTGCGCGAGAATTTTGCGGACGATCCGGGTTTTCGCGCGCGCTTTCAGAGCGAAGCGCAGGCGGCGGCCAATCTGGCGCATCCCAACATCGTCACGGTGTACGACTTCGGGCAGGACGGCAATCGATCGTACATCGTGATGGAATACGTGGAAGGTCGTGATCTGAAGAGCGTCATCCGGTCTGATGCGCCGCTGCCGATGAATCGCGCCATCGATTTGATGGCGCAGGCGTGCGCCGCGCTGGGGTACGCGCATCGCGCCGGGCTGGTGCATTGCGATGTGAAGCCGCAGAACATGCTGGTTACGCCCGACGGCCGTCTCAAGGTCACGGACTTCGGCATCGCGCGCGCCATCTCGGCCAGCGTGGCGCAGAACGTGGAGACGGTGTGGGGCACGCCGCATTATTTCTCGCCGGAGCAGGCTGCGGGTGAGCCGCCCACGCCGGCCAGCGATGTGTACAGCCTGGGCGTGGTCATGTACGAGATGCTGGCGAATCGCCTGCCGTTTGACGCGGACGATCACGCCGATTTGGCTTTGCAGCATCTGCGCGACGAGCCGCCGCCGCTGGCTTCGCTCAATCCCACCGTGCCAATCCAAGTAGAGCAGCTGATCGATCGGGCGATGGCGAAAGAGCCGGAAGCGCGGTTTCGCACCGCCGATCAATTTGGCCGCGCCCTGATGAATTATCGCCGCCTGGCAGATCAGATGACGGGCATGCAGCCCGTGACGACGGCGGCCTCGGTCGGCGGCACCACCACGGTGGCGTCAGCCGCACGCCCGATCGATGCCGCCGCGCCCGAAGGCACCGACTGGCTGGCGTGGATTTTGGGGGCGCTGGCTGTGATCGCCGTCATCGGCTTGATCCCGCTGGCGTTTCTGGTGCTGCGGGCCTATTCGTCGCCGCTGCCCGTCACACCCGAGGCTTCGCCCGCACCCGGTGCGACGGTGACGGCTGAAGCGACGCTGCCGCCCTTTGCGGAGCAGGTGCTGGTGCCCAACTTCATTAACCTGGCGCAGAAAGACGCAGAACAACTGGCGCGGGCGACGGGCCTGCAGCTGGTAGTGGGCACCGGCCGTTATGACGCGCAGGTGCCCAGTGGCGCGGTGGTGGAACAGGACCCGCCCCAGGGCCGGCGGGTTGCGCGCAACTCGGTCGTGGAAGTGAACTTGAGCCAGGGGCCGCAGATCTCGGCCATGGTCAATGTGCTCAACTTTATTTATGAAGAAGTGGCCGAAGGCTTGAAGACGTACGGCTGGGATATTCGCATCGTGGAAGAATACAGCCGCGAGCCGTATCACAAGATTCTGCGGCAGGAGCCGCCGGCCGGTTTGCCGCTGGCGGCCGGTCAGCCGTTGACGCTGACGGTGAGCGGCGGCACCACCGTGACGCTGCAGGTCAACCTGTCCGATCTGATTTCGCTGGACGCCGCCAATGTGCCGCTGGATGAAGTGCGGCGGGGCAACCTGCTGGACCTGACGCTGTTCTGGCGGGCGCTGCGCCGCATCAGCACGCCTTATTCTGTCTTCGTGCATCTCATCGGGCCCAATGGCCGACCCGTGCAGCAGATCGATACTGAACCGGGTGCGGGCACTGCGCCGACGCCGGGCTGGACGCCGGGCATTACCGTGACCGATCGGTACGCGATGGAAGTGCCGGCCAACCTGCCGCCCGGCGAGTATCAGCTGCGGGTGGGCATGTATCCCACTGGCCAGCCATTTGATCGCTTAAAGGTGACCGATCCCGGCCTGGCCGAGGTGGACTCGGACAGCATCCTCATTCGCCGCATCACTGTGCTGCCATAATCCGGCCTGTCGCCGCGCCCCGGCCGTTCTCAACCCCTGTTTTCTAACACAAAACAAATAGCAAGGGACTGTGAAGTAAGGTATAATCGTTGTTAAGCCCGTCTCTGTCGGCGGACTGAAGATGGCTTGAATTTAATGGGAGGCTTAGAGTGAACACGACACGGCCGCGTAATAATTTCGTCTATTTGTTGATCATCGTCGCTATCGGCGCGATAATCTTCACCGCTTTGCGCGGGAGCGCTGCTCCTACGCAGGATGAGCCACTGTCGCAGGTGGCCAGCCTGATCACGCAGGGCAAGATCTCGTCGATCAGCGTGAACGGCGATGACGTGAAGGCCATTCGTACCGATGGCGAGGTGGTGACCTCGCGCAAAGATCCGGCCACTGATCTGCCCACACAGTTGAAGGCGCTGGGCGTCACGGAAGAATCCTGGACCAAGGTCAACTACACGGTGGAGCGCCCAGCCGAATGGGGAACCTGGCTTAGCACGCTGAGCTTCCTGCTGCCGGGCCTGTTGGTGGTGGGTCTGATCTACTTCATGTTCCGGCAGGCGCAGGGCACCAACAACCAGGCCATGTCGTTTGGCAAAAGCCGCGCCCGCATGTTCACCGGCGAGCATCCCACGGTGACGTTTGAAGACGTGGCCGGCGCGGAAGAGGCCAAGCACGATCTGCAGGAAGTCGTGGAGTTTCTGAAGGAACCCGAGAAGTTTGTCTCACTCGGCGCGCGCATTCCCAAGGGCGTGCTGCTGGTCGGTCATCCCGGCACCGGCAAGACGCTGCTGGCCAAGGCCGTGTCCGGCGAGGCGGGCGTGCCCTTCTTCAGCATCAGCGGCTCCGAGTTTGTGGAGATGTTTGTGGGTGTGGGCGCGTCCCGCGTGCGCGACCTGTTCGATCAGGCCAAACGGCACAGCCCGTGCATCGTCTTCGTCGACGAGATCGACGCGGTGGGCCGCCATCGCGGCGCCGGTCTGGGCGGCAGCCACGATGAGCGCGAGCAGACGTTGAACCAGATTCTGGTGGAGATGGACGGCTTCGACACCGATACGAACGTAATCGTCGTCGCGGCCACCAATCGCCCCGATATTCTTGATCCCGCCCTGATGCGCCCCGGCCGCTTCGATCGGCGCGTGGTGCTCGATCGGCCGGATATGAAGGGCCGCGAAGAGATCTTCAAAGTTCACGTCAAGGGCAAGCCGTTGGGCGACGACATCGACCTGAGCACGCTGGCCAAATCGACGCCGGGCTTCGTGGGCGCGGACATCGAGAACATGGTGAACGAGGCCGCCATTCTGGCGGCGCGCCGCAACAAGAAAGTCATCGCCATGGCGGACTTTGAAGAGGCGATGGAAAAGGTCATGCTGGGGCCGGAGCGCAAGAGCCGCGTCATTCGCCCCAAGGAAAAGCAGATCACGGCTTATCACGAAGCCGGTCACGCGGTGGTCATGCGCGCGCTGCCCAACAGCGATCCGGTCCGCAAGGTCACCATCATCCCGCGCGGCTTTGCCGCCGGCCTCACCTGGTCAATGCCGGAAGATGACAACAGTCACATGACACGCGCCAAGCTGAAGGACATGCTGGCCGGCATTCTGGGCGGCCGCGCCGCCGAAGAGATCGTCTTCAACGAGATCACCACCGGCGCCAGCAACGATCTGGAGAAGGTCACCGAGATCGCGCGCAGCATGGTCACGCGCTGGGGCATGAGCGAAAAGCTGGGCCCGCTGGTATACGGCAAGAAGGAAGAGCTGGTCTTTCTGGGCAAGGAGCTGGGTGAGCAGCGCGATTACAGCGAGGCCATCGCGCAGGAGATCGACGCCGAAGTGCAGCGCATCGTGGCCGAGGCGCACGAAACAGCCCTCAAGGCGTTGAACGACAATCGGGAGCGGCTGGATCGCATCGCCGAGATGTTGATCGAAGTGGAGTCGCTGGATCAGGCTGAGTTCGAAGCAGTTTGGAACGGCGAGCAGCTGCCGCGGCGTGATCAGTCCAACACTCCGCCCGCCGCCCGGCCCAGCAAGCCGGCGCCCGATTCACCGGCGACGGCCAGCGGCAAGACCACACCCGCGCCGCTACCGGCGTAAGAGGATTGCGGACAGTCGATGTCTAGTGGTTGATTTGAAGTACGCGGCGATCGAGACAACTCGATCGCCGCGTTTGATTTGCGGTGCACCAACCGTTCAGACCACTACCGCTCCAACTCACTATCGCACTATTGCACTTCACCCCACACCGGCCAGCCCTTCTCTTGCGCCACCCGCGCCAGTTCCGCATCGGGATACACCGGCCGCGGATGCCCCACAATGTCGAATAAGCCCATGTCCGTGATGCTGTCGGCGTAAGCAAACGAACTGGCGTAATCCACCTCGTAGCCCAGCGCGGCCAACCGCCGTTTGGCCTCGATGCCTTTCTGCGCGCCGATGACGACCGGCGGCCTGATCCGGCCTGCGCAGTGACCGTCGTGCATGACCAGATCAGAGCCGACCGCGACCTGCGCGCCGATCGTCTGCCCGATCGCCTCGATCAGGCCGGTGAAACCCGTTGACACCAGCACGGTGAGGTGGCCGCGCGCCTTGTGATCGGCCAGCAGCCCGATCGTGTCTTCGCGCCGAAGCGGCGTCACGTACTCATGCGCGATGAAATCGTACAGGCCGCGCAGCTGCTCCTCTGTCCAGCCCTTCGCCAGCCAGGCCAAGTGCGCGCCCCACGGCCCGCGAAACTGCTCCTGACTGATCAGCTTCAGTTTGCACAGCCCATACAACGGCAGGTGCGCGTACCAGAACGCGCGCACCGGCCACGCGCCGCGCGTGCGGCGAAAATAGTCCAGCATTCCGCGCCACACGTGGCCCGTAAACAATGTCCCATCCACGTCGAAAAACGCCGCAATCGTCTGCGCCATCGCGCCTCGTTCGACAGACAAAATTCACCGCAGAGTGGCCGACCGCGCAGAGTTTGTCACCCCTCTCTGCGCCATCGGCGTCTCTGCGGCGCTTTACTTGTTACTCGTTACTGGCTACTCGCCGCTCCTCACTCTTCGCTCTTCACTCGTCACTGCTCATTGTTCACTGCTTCATCGCCGCTTTGGTTTCTGCGACCAGTTCGCGCCGCAGAATCTTGCCCACCATCGTCTTGGGTAGTTCCTTCTTGAACTCGATGGTGCGCGGGCGCTTGTAGGGCACCAGCTTGTCTTCGCAGAATTTCTTCAGCTCGTCTTCGCTGGCGCTCATGCCGTCCTTCAAAACCACCCAGGCTTTCACGGTTTCTTCGCCGCCCCGCTTGGGATCCGGCACGCCGGCCGCGGCCACTTCCAGCACGGCCGGATGCATCGCCAGCACTTCCTCAATTTCGCGCGGCCACACCTGGAAGCCGCCGGCCTTGATGAGCTCCTTCTTGCGATCCACGATGTAGAAGTAGCCGTCCTCGTCCATGCGCGCGATGTCGCCGGTGTGCAGCCACGGGGCGCCGCCGGGATCATCGGGATGGACGCGCAGCGAATTGGCCGTCTCAGTGGGCATGTTCCAGTAGCCGTACATCACCTGCGGCCCGCGGATGCACAGTTCGCCGATCTCGCCGACGGGCAGCACCGTCACCTCGTCGTCCAGGCTGACGATGCGGCATTCCATGTCCGGGAATGGCAGGCCGATGCTGCCCTCACGGTTCTCGCCTTGCAGCGGATTGCAATGGCTGGCGGTGGGCGCTTCGGACATGCCATAACCCTCCACCAGCTTGCCGCCCGTGATCGCCTCGAACTTCTGCTTGATGTCGATCAGCAGCGGCGCAGATCCGGAGATGCACGCGCGGATCGAGCGCAGATCGTGCTGCTCGATGCCCGGATAATTGTTGATGGCATTGTACATGCGCGGCACACCGGGGAAGATGGTGGGCCGATAGGTGTCGATGGCGTCGATGACCGAATCCAAATCGCGCGGGTTGGGCACGGTGATCATCGAGGCCGCCGCCTGCACCGCAAACGACATGCCCGCCACCATGCCATATACGTGGAACAGCGGAATCGCCAGCAGGGTGGTCTCCTGGCCTTCCTGACAATCACTCAACCACGCGCGGATCTGCAGCGTATTCGCCACCAGATTGCGGTGCAGCGCCACCGCTGCTTTGGGCACACCCGTCGTTCCGCCGGAGTACTGGAACAGCGCCATGTCGTCGCCCTTCACCTCCACCCGGGGGCGCTGCGCGGCGCTGTATTTAGCCAGCACTTCATTAAAAGCCAGATGCCCTGGCATCAGCGTCACCCGGTCACCCTCTTTCTTCTCCTTGGCCAGCGTAAACAGCAGGCGCAGCGGGCCGCTCATGTAATCCTTGATACTGGTCACGATCACGCGCTGGATGTCGGTTTTGGGCAGCACCCGCTTCACGGTCTCGTAGAAGCGGCTCATGCAGATGATGGTGCCCGCGCCGCTGTCCTTCAGCTGGTGCTCCAACTCGCGGTCGGTGTACGTGGGATTGCTGGCCACCACCACCGCGCCGGCCTTCAGCACCCCGTAAAAACTGATGATGAATTGCGGGATGTTGGGCATGAACAGCGCCACCCGATCGCCCTTCTTCACCCCCAGCGCAGCCAGCGCCGCAGCCAGCCGATCGGACAGATCGTTCACCTGCCGGTAAGTCAACAGGCTTTTGGCAAAGCCGTAATGCGCGGGCTTGAAATGAATGGCCGGCTTGTCCGGATATTTGCCGGCGCTCTCTTCGAGGAATGCGAACAACGGCTTGTCGGGATACGGCTTGAGGGTCGCGGGCACGCCCTTGTCGTAATGCTTCGTCCACGGCTGATCGGTCATCGTTCTCCTCCTCTGAGATGATATGGGGACAAATCTAGTATAGCCCAGCGACTGATGAGGTGTCAACCATATAATTCCAATTTTCACAGCGATTAAACCTGCGGCGCGCTGCATCGCCGAGTGCGTGTCATTGTTGCGCCGACCGACTTTTCCGGCGAATGAATTCGCGCCTGGCGGGCGCGCCGCCGACCGTCGGCCTGCACCGACGGAAACCCCGTCCACGCCGGTGGACGTTCAGCCCACGGCTCCACAGGCGCGATTTCAATCGCCAGCACGCCGCCGCTGCCAAACTTTGACGCGCTGCATCGCCAACCCGATTGGCCGATGCCGCCCAACCGGTTATAATTTCGCTGATGCGAAATTTCGCCCGGCTGCCTGCGCCGGGCACAGGGGGAAGTCGATATGACCGCCGCCACACCAGTGACCGCCGGGGCCTTCGTCAAAGTCGATTACGATCACTGCTCCTACTGCGGCGCCTGCGTAGCCGTCTGCCCGCCCGATTGCATCACTCTGCACGACGCCACCCTCGTCATTGAAACAGCCATCTGCACCCTGTGCCGCCGCTGCCTGCCGGCCTGCCCCACCGGCGCGCTCACTATGGTGGAGGCCGCGCCATGAAAGACCGGTACGATGTTGTCGTCATCGGCGCGGGGCCCGCCGGATCAGTGGCCGCTGCCACCTGCGCGCGCGCCGGGCTGTCTGTGCTGTTAGCCGAGAAGCGCCAGGAGATCGGCTCGCCGGTCAGGTGCGCCGAAGCGGTCGGCGTGGAAACCATCAGCCAGTTCATCCCGCTCGACCACCAGTGGATCGCCGCCGAGATCGATGCGTTCAGCGTGTCCAATCCCCAGGGTGACACGATCGTGCTGCCGCCCGAAGAGACGACGCTGGTCTTGGAGCGCAAATTGTTCGATCGGGAGTTGGCGCGGCTGGCCGCCGAGGCAGGCGCGGAAGTGGTGGTCAAAGCCCGCGCCACCGGCCTGATTAAAAATGGGCACGGCGTGGCAGGCGTGCGGTTCATGGTGCAGGGCCGCCCGCGCGAAGTCGCCGCGCGGATCGTGATCGGCGCGGACGGCACCGAATCGCAGTCGCCGCGTTGGGCCGGCCTCAAGTCAATTCCGCAGTTGAAGGATTTTTACTCGGCCGCCCAGTACCTCCTGACCAACGTCGAGGTCAACCCGCGCATCTGCCAGTATCATCTGGGCTGGTCGCTGGCGCCGGGCGGTTATGCATGGGTATTCCCCAAGGGCCACCGACAGGCCAACGTCGGCCTCGTCATGTGGGTCGATCCCAAAGAAACACGCACCGCCATCGATTACCTGAATGACTTTGTGGCGGCGCGCTTTCCACGCAGCTCCAGCCTGGCGCAGGTGGTGGGGGGCATCCCCGTCACCAACGTCCTGCCGTCCATGGTGGCCGACGGTTATCTGTGCGTGGGCGACGCCGCGCACCAGAGCGATCCGCTGACGGCGGGCGGCATTGGGCCGGGCATGGTGGGTGGTTCGCTGGCCGCGCAGGTCGCCGTCGAGGCGTTGCAGGCCGGCGACTGCTCGGCCGGCTTCTTGAAGAAGTACGAACAATTGTGGGATGCGCAGTTCGGTCAGACGTTCCGCCGCCTGCATCGCATCCGGCACGCCGTGCTGAAAGTGCCGGAAGAGAAGCTATCGCGCCTGATCGCTCAGGCGGCGCAGCTCGATCCCGCCACGATCTCGACCGGTGACGTTTTCAAGCTGGTGCTGAAGTCGCAGCCGCAGCTGCTGTTGGAAGTGCTGCCGTACTTTCTGGGGCAGTAACTCGGCAAGGCTCAGGACACGCCCTGAGCCAGCGACCTGTCTCCAAACCGCAGGACGGGCAGGGGCATGCCCGTCCTGCCCGCCGGGAGATGCGAACACGGCGAAGTCTAAAGATAAGCCCTAATTCTTCGCCGCGTTCTCATCCTCCAGAAACAGCTCGCCGCTCAGATCGTCGTAGGCAAACAGTTCCGCATACCGGCCCCAATCCACCGCAATGGCCAGCTGATCGCTGGCGTAGTCGCCAAAATCGTTCTGCAGCTGTTCGATGAAAAAATCTTCAGAGACGCGCCGGTTGTCGTCGTGCTGCAGCGTTTCATAGATCCAGCGGATGGTGGGCAAGCGCAGCGCGCGCCCCGCGATGATTTCCTTGCGCGCGATGATGCTGGCGTCGGCAAACGCCTGGCCCAGCGAGGTGAGCTTGATGTCGCCCTGATCGACCGTGGCGAACCCCATGATCTCGGCCGCTTCCACAATGGGCAGCACATCATCCAACTCCAACCGCAAATCCTCTGTCAGCCGGTACAGATCGGCCTGGCCGTTTTCTTCATTCACCTTTTCCACCAGACCGGCCAGGCGGTTGACGGTGGCCGTGGGCAGTTTGGCCGCCCGGCCCGATCCGGGCGCCGCGCCCAGCGCCTCGCCTTCTGGTTCGGTCTTGCCCGCGACCAGTCCGTAAACTTTGTCCACCAGCGCCTGAAACGCCGTGTCTTTGCGATGGCGCGGGTGGTGCAGGTTCACGGTGATCTCAGTCACTACGTGCCCGGGGTCCTTGTCCATCACCACGATCCGATCGGCCAGAAAGACGGCCTCTTCGATGTTGTGGGTGACCATCAGCACCGCTTCCGTTGGAATTGATTTGGTGATCCACAATTCCAGCAGCTCGCCGCGCAGCGCCTCGGCGCTCAGCACATCCAGCGCGCTAAACGGCTCGTCCAGGCAGAACAATTCGGGCTCCACCGCCATCGCCCGCGCGAAGCCGCACTTCTGCCGCATGCCGCCGGACAGCTCGCGCGGATACGCGTTTTCGAAGCCGTCCAAGCCCACCTTGTCCAGCAGCGCGATGGCCTTGGCCTTGCGCTCGGGTCTGGTTGCTCCACGTGCTTTCAGTGCCACTTCGACGTTCTGCTGCACGGTCAGCCAGGGGTACAGCGCGAACGTTTGAAACACGATGGTCGCGTGCGGGTTGACACCGGCCTGGCGTTGGCCCCGATAGAGCACGGCGCCCTCGCTGACGGGATTCAACCCGGTGATCATGCGCAGCAGCGTGCTTTTGCCGCAGCCCGACGGGCCGAGCAAACACACAAATTCGCCGGGGTAAACCTTCAGATTCACATCCCGCACCGCCACGAACTTCTTGGCGCCTTGTCCATACGTGCGCGTAACGTGCTGCAATTCCAGCAGCGGCTGCGAGTTGGTGAGAGTAGTCGCCATGAGAAAACCTCCGTAGCATGACCTGTCAGTCGCCGCTGACAAGGTTCATGGGGTCAGGTTCAGTGAGTGTCGCTCATTCCATCTTGAATCGCTCTTCGGCAATCTTGTACAGCCGCCGCCACACAGTGCGGTTGATCGTCACGACCGTGATGATCAGTGCAAGGGTGGAGGCCAGTAGCAGCGCATAATTGCCCCGCGCGGTCGCTTCGGCGATTAACGCGCCCACACCCGTGGTGGAGTAAGTTTGCCCGCCAAAGTTGATGTATTCTGCCACGATGCTGGCATTCCACGCCCCGCCGCCCGCCGTGATTAAGCCGGTGATCAAGTATGGGAAAAGTGACGGCAGAATCAGCGTCCGCCAGCGCGCCCAACCTTTGACCTGCAGCAGCGAGGTGGTGTAGCGCAGGTCCTGCGGGATGGCGCTGGTGCCGGCGATGACGTTGAACAACACGTACCACTGGGTGCCCAACAGCATCAACAAGATGGCGGGAATGTTCAGGCTGCCGGTCAGGTTAATCAGCGCCAGCACGATCACCGGAAACAGGGCGGTGGCGGGCACGGAGGCCACCACCTGCACGATCGGTTGGAGGATGGCCGCCGCGCGCCGGTTCGATCCGATCAAGACGCCGACCGGGATCGTCCACAGGACGGCGATCACCAGCGCGATGGTCACCCGCAGCAGCGTCGCCAGCACGCCCTGCGCGATTTGGCCGTAATCGGCCAGCGACAGCGTGGACAACAAGCTCAGCGCCTGCCCGGCGGCATAGATCAGGCCGATGGCACTCAACACGCCGATCACGATCGCCCGCCAGGATGGCCGGGCGCGGCGGACTTCGTCGGCCTGCGGGTTGGCCTGGAAGCGCCGCACCAAGGCCAGATCGAGCCACTCGCCGATCGGGCGCGAGATGTGCGCGGTGAAGTTCTGCACCAGCCACGAGTGATTGAGCAGATCGTAAAACCACGATTCGGGCGCATCGTCGCTGGACACCATCTGCACTTTGAAGCGATCAGCCCAGGCTAGCACGGGCCGCCACACCAGTTGATCGAGCAGCACGATGACCAGCACCAGCGACAGCAAACCGTACACGATGGCGGGTACATCGTTTTGGTTGGCGGCTGCCTGTAGATAACTGCCCAGCCCCGGCAATCGAAAGTCGCGCGCGCCCACGGTAAAGGTTTCTGAGGCCATGAGGAAGAACCAGCCGCCCGCCCACGACATGATCGAATTCCAGATCAGGCCGTTGGCCGCAAAGGGCATCTCCAGCGTCTTGAAACGCAGCCACGCATTCAGGCGGAAGATTTTGGTGGCCTCGTGCAGTTCCTCCGGGATGGTCGTCATCGACTGGTAGAAACTGTACGTCATGTTCCAGGCCTGGCTGGTGACGATGAGCACGACGGCGGCCAGTTCCGTGGCCAGGCGCTGCGGCAAAACCGCCGTGAAACTGAGCAACACAACCGGCAGAAACGACAGGATGGGCACACTCTGCAGGATGTCCAGCAGCGGCAGCATGGCGATGCGCGCCGTGAGGTTGCGGGCGGCGATGTAGCCGTACACCAGCGTGAAGGCCAGCGAGATCAGGTAGGCGATGGCCATGCGGCCGGTGGACAGCAGCGCGTACCAGGGCAGCACCGCCGGCGACAGCGAAATGTCCGGGCCGATGACGGACTGCGGGGCATTGACGGCCAGCCGCGCGCCCAGATACAGCAGCACGACCAGCACCAACACGATAAACGCGTCGCCCGCGCTGAAGGCGGGCCGACTGAGGTTAAGCGTGAGCTCGAAGCGGCGGCGCATTATCACCTCCTGCCCCGTGACACACTGACTCTCCGCACCGGTTGGCGCGGAGAGTCGGGCCGGGCAGTCCGTGCGCCGACTTCGCGTTAAGCGCCGTGCGGGGAAGCTAGCGGGTGTCTATCAGGATCGATGGTCGTTAGGGTACTCATGATGTTGATTACAGTGCGCAGTTTACACCTTTGACGGACTTAAGTCAATGCCGTGATCATTGTCATGGCGGCTTCAGCCGATTGACGCTGACAGGAACCACCCGAATGTGCTACAATCAGGGGCACGGGTGAGGGGGATCCTTCTCGCCCGTTTGTTGTGCGAACCCCGTTTGCGATTTCATACTTCCTGACCGGAGTCCTGCATGGTGACCGCAAACTCTCAAACCCCCTGGCACAGTCGATCTATTGATGAAATTGCCGCCCACCTGAAAACCGAACTGAACAACGGCCTGACGACGGCTGAAACGCAAGCCCGATTGGCCCGTGACGGCCACAACGAGCTGCGCGAGCGGCCGCCTGTGCCGTTCTGGAAGAAGGTGGTGGCCCAGCTCAATTCCTTCGTCGTCATCCTGCTGATCGTGGCCAGCATCGTCTCGGCGCTGCTGGGCGATACGGTGGAAGCCGTGGTCATCATGTTGATTGTGGTGTTGAATGCCGTGCTGGGCGTGGTGCAGGAAGGCCGCGCCGAGCAAGCCCTGGCCGCCCTCAAGAAGATGGCCGCGCCCGATGCCACCGTCATCCGCGACGGCAGCCGGCAGCGCGTGCCCGCCCGCGAGCTGGTGACCGGTGACGTGGTGGTGCTGGAAGCGGGCAACTTCGTGCCCGCCGATCTGCGCCTGATCGAATCGGCCAATCTGCAGATCGAAGAAGCGGCGCTCACCGGCGAAAGCGTGCCCGTGCAAAAGCAGGCGACGGCCCTGGTGGATGAAAGCAAGCCCATCGGCGACCGCAAGAACGCCGCCTACATGAGCACGCTGGTCACCTACGGGCGTGGCAAAGGTGTGGTGGTGGCCACCGGCATGCAAACTCAGATCGGCCTGATCGCCGAGATGATCCAATCGTTTGAGGAAGAACCCACCCCGCTTCAGCAGAAGCTCGATCAGCTGGGCAAGGGCCTTAGCGTGGCCGCCCTGGTGATCTGCGGGCTGGTCTTTGCCGCCGCGGCGCTGCGTGCGTTGACAGGCGACACCAGCTTTGAGGCCGGCACGCATGGCAGCGGCGGCCCGCTCATCGACGCTTTCCTGATTGCCGTCAGCCTGGCCATCGCCGCCGTGCCCGAGGGCCTGCCGGCCATCGTCACCATCAGCCTGGCGTTGGGCATGCGTGAAATGATCCGCCGCCACGCGCTGATCCGGAAATTGTCGGCCGTTGAGACGCTGGGCTCGGCCACCGCCATCTGCTCCGACAAAACCGGGACGCTGACTCAGAATGAGATGACGGCCGTCAAATTATGGGTCAATCATGCTGAGTTCGATGTGGAGGGACAGGGCTATCAGCCCGAAGGTCGCTTTACCCGCGGCGACCGGATCGTCGATGTTGCAGACGATCAGGAAGCCGCACCGCTGCTATGGATCAGTGCACTAGCCAATGACGCGCTGCTGGAGACCAGCGGCGAGACGGCCGGGAAAATATCGTACCGCATGGTGGGCGATCCGACGGAGGGCGCGCTCATCGTGGCTGCGGCCAAGGCCGGCCTGTGGCGGCGCGAACTGGAACAGGCCTATCCGCGCGTGGCCGAGATTCCTTTCGACGCCGAGCGCAAGCGCATGACGACGATCCACGAATTGAAGCACGTGGACGACGATGATCCGTCGCCGTTCCGATCGAGCGCCACGGGCTATGCCGTGTGCGTCAAGGGCGCGCCCGATCTGGTGCTGCAGCACTGCACGCATCTGCTGCACCGCAAAGGCCCCGCGCCGCTGACCGACGCCGACCGTGAAAAGATTCTGGCCGCCAACTCACACATGGCCTCACAGGCGTTGCGCGTCCTGGGCATGGCCTATCGCCGCCTTGACCATCTGCCGTCTGACGAGGAGTTGACGGCGGACAACATCGAGCGCGATTTGGTCTTTGTCGGGCTGGTGGGCATGATCGATCCGGCGCGCGCGGAGGTCAAGCCCGCCATCACCAAAGCGCGCCATGCCGGCATCCGCACCATCATGGTCACGGGTGATTATCCCGACACGGCGCGCGCCATTGCCAGGCAGATTGGCCTGCTGCGTGAAGCCCCGCACGGTGGCGAGGTCATCACCGGCACGCAGCTCGACGCGCTGGGCGACGACGAGCTGGCCGCGGCCACCGACCGGACTGATGTGTTTGCGCGCGTCAGCCCCGAGCACAAAGTCCGCATCGTCGAGGCGTTCCGTCGGCGCGGCCACATTGTGGCCATGACCGGCGACGGCGTCAACGATGCGCCTGCACTCAAGCGGGCCGACATTGGCGTGGCGATGGGCATCACCGGCACCGACGTGAGCAAGGAGACCGCCGACATGGTGCTGACCGACGACAACTACGTGTCGATCGTGAGCGCCGTGGAACAGGGCCGCGTGATATACGCCAATATCCGCAAGTTTGTATTCTATCTGCTGTCGTGCAACGTGGCCGAGATCGCCATCATCTTCATCGCCGCGCTGGCGGGCTGGCCCACGCCGCTGACGCCCATTCAGTTGTTGTGGCTCAACCTGCTGACCGATGGCGCACCCGCGCTGGCGCTGGGCATGGAGAAAGGCGACCCGGACACGATGGATCGGCCGCCGCGTCCGCCCAAAGAGCCGATCGTCAACCGCATCATGACGATCCGCATCGCCATCATGACCGTGGCCGTAACGGCGTCGGTGTTGATCGCCTTCTGGTATGGCATGACGGCGCACGGCGTCGATCTGGCGGAGACGATGGCCTTTGTGACGCTGGCGTTTGCCGAACTGCCGATCGCGTACACCTCCCGATCGGAACGGTACGCGCTGTTCAAGCTCGGCGTCTTCAGCAACAAATGGATGCAGTACGCGGTCGGCCTGTCGATTATCCTGATCCTGGCCGTGGTTTACATCCCCTTCCTGGAAGGACCGTTCAACACGGTGCCGCTGACGCTGGAGCATTGGGCCGTCATCCTGCCGCTGGCGTTGCTGCCGGCCACCATCGCCGAGATCACCAAGCTGGTGCTGCGCCGCCGCGAGCATCGGCTGGTGGAAGTATCGAACTGATCGACGATCCATCACGGCTGCAACGATGCTCAAGAAACTGGCGCGCTGGCGTGAGGCTTGGCTGTTTCTAGGTCTGAGCGCCGGCGCGCTGCTGATCCGCCTGCCTTACCTCGCGCTGATCCCGTACTTTGAGGATGAGACGCTTGAAACGATCATTGCGCTGAAGGTGTGGCCTGGCAGGCAGCTCATCCTCGTCGGCTGGGACAACTACATCGGGCCGCTGTTCCATTATCTGCTGGCTTTCCTCTTCTGGCTTATCGCGCCCGATCCCGTGCTGCCGCGCGTCGTGGTGGCGATCACCGGCGCGTTGACCGTGGGCGCAACCTACGGCCTGGCGCGCACCCTAAAACTCGATCGGTTTGGCGCGGCCATCGCGGCCCTGCTGGTGTTGACGAACCCCGCGCACATCCTCATCAACAGCCACATCGGGTGGAGCAACTGCGCGGCGAGTCTGTTCACCACGCTGCTGCTGTGGGCGCTGGCGCTGGCCGTCAAGCGGCAGCAGCCGCGCTGGTTCATCGCCGCCGGCGTGCTGGCCGGGGTGTCGATGCAGTTTCATCCTGTGTCGATCCTGATCCTCATCGGTGCGGTTGTCTGGTTCATCGGCGACGGCGAGGCCCGGCGCTATCTGCGCACCCAATGGCCGTACCTGGCGGTGATAGTGGCTCTGATCTGCTACGCCAACGTCATCGTCAGCAACGTGCAGTCGGGGTTGTACGGCGTGGCCGAAGCGCAGAGCCGCTCTTACATCTGGCAGCTCAGCCCCAGCCTCGGCGACTATGTGCAGAATATCGGACGATTGGTGCTGCAACTGCTGCGTGTGGCTGCCGGCGAACTGAGCGATGTGGAAGCGTGGAGCGCACTGATCGGCTGGCCGCTGATCTATGTGGCATGGTTAATCGTCGGTGTCAGCGCCGCGATTCGCGCGCGCTTGAAGATGCCGCTGTGGCTGGTCGGCGCATTAATCGTCTGCATGCCCATCGTCAGCAATCACTATGGCACGCTCTTTACAACGCGGCTGACCAACCAGTTCACGCCGTTGATCGCGATCATGATGGGAGCCGGGGCGACGGCCCTGACCATCGGGATCAAACACCGCTGGCCGGCGCGGCGCGCCCACCATGCGATGGCGGCTGTACTGGTCATCGGCGCGCTGTTTCCGCTGGTTCCGTTATTCGGTTACTATCAACAGCGCGTGGCGCAGGGCCGTACCAACGCCGAGTTCTACCCCTTTGCGGCGGCCATCGAAGCCGATGCCCACGGCGCGCCCATCTATCTGAGCGACACGGTCAGCCGGCTGCGGCTGGGCGGATCGGGCAATGTCAACTACGTCCTCGACTATATGCTGAGCCTGGCGCAGGTGCCGCACACCCAGCTGCCGCCTGCGCAGATTCTGGAGCGACTCATCGCGCAGCCGGGTCGGGCCGTGCTGGTGCTGCATCACGACGATCTCGATCTGCTGGGACAATTCATGCCGCTCCAGCCGGTGCCGACGCCGGCCGACGATGCGGCTGCCCGGCGCGGCTACGGTCTGTACGAAGTGCCCGCCGGCGCGCGCGTCCGCAAGCCCGATTTTGTGTACGCGCCCACCGTCTCGGCCCTGGCGCCCCAGCACATCGTCAACGTCAACTTTGAAAACAAGATTGAACTGTGGGGATACGACCTCGCGTCGACCACCTATCAGCCCGGCGATCAACTGCGCCTGAAGGTGTACTGGCGCGCGCTCGATCGGCTGGACTACCTCTACACCGGTTTCGCGCACTTGATCGGATCGATCAATCCGGCGGTGGGCAATCCGCTGTGGGGACAGGACGATCACGAACTGGGGCGAGGGCTGTATCGCACCGTGATCTGGCAGCCGGGCGAAGTCATCGTGGAGGAATACACCCTCCCGATCGATCCGGCGGCGCCCGACGGTTCGTACACGCTGGCCGTGGGCGCGTACGATCCAAATCTGGTCCGGCTCAAAGTCGTCGATCAGGCCGATCGGGTGGTGGATGATAAAGCCGTTGTGGCGACAGTGACCATCGTTCGCTGATGGGTTTGGCCCCGCGCCCGATCGAGCGGGCCACTGCCACGATCGGCACGGCCATCAACCCCAGCGCCACGATGAACAGCGGCCAGTTGAACGAGCCGGGCAGCACCTGTCGCACGGCATCGGCCCCACGCGTGGCCACGGCCAGCGCATCGGTCATGAAGACGTAGAGCGCCAGCAGCACCCCCGCGATGTTAAACGCCCACGCCTTGACGCCGGGCCACACGGGCCGATCGGGCCGATCGAACTGGCTGACCAGCGTGCCGCCCGCGATCAATTCCAACGAGATCAATACCGGCGCAATGACAGGCCCCCACCACGGCAGCGGAATCAAAAACAGCACGTCCCAATCCATAATCGAACGCGGCCAGCCCGCAATCACGGCCAGGAACACGTAGTAGAAGATGTCCCACACGCCGAAAGCGATCATCGAATAGGCCAGCCGGCTGCGCCACGTGCGCCCGGCCAGCAGTCCCACCGTCAGCAGCATGATCAACGTGGCCGCCTCGCGCACGATCTCGGTTTGGCCGAGGCCGACTGACACGGGCAGCGGCGTGGCTTGATGCGGTTCGATACGGCCGACGAGCGTGCGCAGGTAAACAACCGTGGCCGATTCCAGCCACGCCATTGCCACGGCAAATACGCTTACGACGAGCCAGCGCTTTTTATCGGACATGCTGGTGCTCTCCAGCCGGATGTCAGTTTTCACCTGGTGTTGATCTTATTCTACTCTGTTTTGCGCCGACATCGGCGTCTTGCCCGCGGAGCTTTTTCGATAGTCACTCAATCTCTGGCGGCCGGGCACGCGATCGCCTGCAGATAAGGTTGATTCGCCGCCACCGCCTGCCAGGCCTGCGCGCGGCTCCAGTTCCACGTCTGTAAGTCCGCGTAGGGCGGCGGCGACCAGCGCCCCAGCAGCCACGCGGCGATGGCGCAGCGATCTTCGTCCGTCATGACGGGCAGCGCCTCGATCAGCGCGGGCACGGCGTCGGCGCTGAGATGCGTGGGGTATTCTGCGTCGAACGGATTGGCGGCCTCGACGCGGGCGGCGTTGACGCGCACGATCAACTGATCGGGATTAAGGACGCTCAAGCCGATCAGCACGACGAAGCCCGCGATCAGCCCGCCGAAAGCGAAGTGCTCGCGCCGGCCGCGCAGCACCGTCATGCTGAACCAACCGAAGACCAGCGCCAGCCACAGCATGAAGGCCGTGGTGTACAGGCGCAGCTCCGTCAGGCCGAACTCGTCGGTGTACAGTTTCATGCGCAGCACGGCCGACAGCATGATGATGAACAGCAGCCCGATCGTGACGGCCGCCAGCGCGTTGAAGGCGCGCCCGTGCGACACGTGCTCTTTCCTCAGCAGGTAATGCGCCATCAACAGCAGCGGCAGCGCCAGCGCCGCCACCTCCACCAGCTCAAAGAAACCGCGCCGCGCGTATTCCGCATACGACAGGTTGATGACAGTCCGCAGTGCTGCTTCGCCGCCGAACAGATAACGAAACTGCACGACGACGAACGCGAAGAACAGCAGGTTCAGCGCGCCCAGCGCTGTGCCGATCTCGACGATGCCCAATGAGAACGTCGATCCGGCCGGAAACGCCGATTCCTGGGCGGGCCAAGTCTCTTTGACCAGAAACGTCTGGCGCAGATAACCGGCCGTGAGCCAGCTCCAGAACCCGATCGCGATTCCGTGCGACACAAGTTGATCGATGTCCCAGTCGAACAGACGCCGCACCAGCTGATCGAACACGGCATCGGCCGAGGTCAGCAGTGCGCCAAAGATCACGACGACGGGCAGCGCCAGCAGCAGCCCCGCGCTTACCGAGGCGATCTGCCGCGAGCGCACGCCGCCGGCCGCAAAGCGTTTCCACGGGATGTCGCCAAAGAACAGCGTCAGCGCGCTGAAGGCCGCGTGCACACCGGCCAGGACCAGCGCCGCCGCATAGTCAATCAGGCCGGCGACGCGCACGCGCCCGCGCAGCGCTCGATGCGCCACCAGCGCCAGCGCGATCAGCACGGCCAGCAGATAACACGCTTGCAGCGTGAACGAATCGCGCCAGGTGAAGCCCGCAGCGAAGATCACGGCGGGGATTAGCAGCCAGCGTCCGCCGCCGGTCAATGGCACGTTGTGCCAGGCAGCGACGGCCAGGATGCTCAGCGCCAGCGCGCCGATCCACAGCGGGGCGTTCAGCCCCCACGGGGTGGCGCGCAGCAGGACATCGCCCAGCAGGCCGAGGATCAAAGATGCGAATAGTAACGTCAGGGGGAGATTGGACGATCGGGACATGGGTGTGAGTGATGAGTGACGAGTAATGAGTAATGAGTAATGAGGATGTTACTCATTACTCATTACTCGTTAGCTCACATCTGCGCGACGATGGCGATGACGCACAACAGCAGCGCCATGGCGCGCACGTCGAATGAGCCGCTTTTTTCAGACGAGGTTTTGGGCGCAAAGACCAGGACTCCCAACAACGCCAACAGCCACAGGTTCATGCCGCACCTCCGCCGGAATGGATGGCCTCAGCATAGACCAAAATGCAGTCCGGCCGAAGGCCACACGTGCAGTCGCGTGTGCACTCACGTGCTTGACAGGGCAGGGGGTTGACTTGATAATCAACGTAACGAGTAACGAGTAAGGAGTAAGGAGTCAATATCATTAAGTTAGCGTGCTGAGCCCGTCATTCCCGCATGCAGTTGGCGGGAATCCAGCCGCCCCGCCGACATAAGTCTCCAATCGTCACTCTGGATGCCCGACGCGAAGCGAGCATTCGGGCATGACGTGTTCGGAAAAGTATATTCCACTAACTCAATGACATTGAGTAACGACTAACGAGTAACGAGTAATGCGTTGATCAGAGAACGGGTTTTTACTCGTTACTGGTTACTCTTTATCCTTTACCCGATAAGGATTTCCGGTGCCTGGTCTGCCTGCCATCCGTCTGCTGCTGGTCGAAGATAATGCCGCGCTGCGCGCCGCGCTGAAAACAGGCCTGGAAGATACGGGCAAAGTCCGGGTCGTCGCAGAAACCGATCGGGGTGAAGATGCGATCGGGTTGGCGCTGGCCGATCCGCCGGACGCGATCTTGATGGATGTGCAGCTGGCCGGGGAGATGAATGGCGTTCAGGCGGCGGTCGCCATCCGCCGGGAGATTCCGCGTCTGCCCGTAGTCTTCTACTCCATCCAGGACGACGAGCGCTTTTACCGCGATTTTCTGGCGTCCGGCATCCTCACCCATTACGCGTACGTGCGCAAGAGCAACTATCTGCTGCCCGCCATGGTGGCGCCGCTGCTGCGCGACACCGTGGCGGGGCGCAGCTTCATCGACCCGGAGATCGAGCAGCGCGTGCAGGAAGTGCGCCTGAAGGACGAGGACTCGCCGCTGGCGCTGCTGGAGCCGAACGAGCGCGAGGTGGCCCGGCTGCTGGCGCTGGGTATGACCAACGAGCAGATCGCGGCGCGGCTGGGCTTTCGCGATCGGCGCGCGGTGAGCCGCACCAACGGCCAGATTTATGCGGCATGGGGGCTGGATTCGTCGGCCGAGGATGAGAAGACGGCGCGTGCCCGCGCCACGCTGATCTTCAACACCGGCCGCATGATCATGTGGGACGCCGATGGCACGCCGCGCGTGCGCAATGCGCGCGATGAGTGGGTGCCCTTATGATCTGGTGGGCCGATTACCTCATTTATACGGCGGCGCAGGCCGTGTCGCTGTTTAACACGGTCACGTTGTTGTGGCTGGGGTTGACCGTGCTGTTGACGGGCGATCGGCGCAAGCCGGCCACCATCGCGGGCGGCGCCGGCCTGCTGCTGGGCGCGCTGTTCTTTCTGGGTCACACGCTGCTCATTGCCCACACCGTCGATCTGACCAGCCGCACCGTCAACGTCGTCTGGCGCGTCATGTGGTTCGTGGCCGTCATCGCGCCGTTCTTCTGGGGCCTGACCATCTTCTATTACTCCGGCGATCCGGCTGCGGGCCGCTGGGTGCGCCGCGCGCTCACGGCGGCGGCCTTCTTCATGATCATGGCCATGGCGTTTGTGTTGCCGCTGCCGTCGCTCACCGAATTCATCCTCGCGCCGATCGTCGCGCCGGTCATCGTGTGGGTGTATGTGCCCTATCTGTTTCTGTGCTTTGTCCTGCCGTTGATTTCGCTGCGGCGGCGGACGCGCGGGCGCGATCCCTTCCGCCGGGCGCGGCCCTGGCTGATCGGCGCGGCGGCGATGCTCACCCTGGCGGTGATCAGCTTCGCGTTTGCGGCGTATGCGATTGTGCCGCGCGCCCTGCCGATCTACAACCTGACGACGGGCGTGATCCGCGAATTGTATTTGGCCGATGCGGTGGTGGGCGGCTTCATCGCGGTGGCCATCATCCTGCTGGGGCGCGCCGTCGTCGCCAACAGCGTCATCACCGAGCGGCTGCAATCCAATCGGGGTTTCTTCATGCGCTGGCGCAACGTCGTCGGCGTGGCCGTGCTGGGCTCCGGCTTCGTGGCGATGCTGTACACGCTGCCCATCAAGCCGATCTACAGTCTGATGCTGACGGCGATCCTGGCCGTGGTCGCCTATGCCCTGTTCAACTGGCGGCAGTATGTGGAGCACGCCGAATTCATGAAGCGGCTCGATCCGTTTGTCAAGAGCCTGCATCTGCACGATCATTTGCTGGCGAGCGGTGCGGACAGCTGGCGCGAGTCGCGCGAGTTGTTTGCGGCGCTGTGCCGCGACGCGCTGGGCGCGCAGCGCGCCTGCCTGATCTTCGACGCCTCGATGCCGTCCGATGTGCCGCGCCGCATGGAGTATCGCTGGGCGGCCGAGTTTGACGATCGGTTGAAGGCCCCGATCGCCATGCCCGCGTCCGAGTGGGTGCGACTGGACGACGATCACTGGCTGTACGCACTGGCCGATTCGCGCGGCGCGATCGGGCGGTTGGTGTTGGGGCCGAAGATCAACGACAGCGATTACACCATGCAGGAATTGCAGGTGGCCGCGGCCTGCGGCGAGCGCATCCTGGACGCGCTGGCCGGCGAGCAGCTGGCGCGCGTGGCCGTGAACCTGCTGAGGCAGCGCATCGCGCAGGTGCAGGTGATGAGCGCGCAGCACAAGCGGCTATTGCACGACGAGGCACTGCCGCAGATTCATCTGGCGCTGCTGAAAGTGGAAGCGTTACGCGCCCTCGATCAACTCGATGACGCGACCCGCGATCAAAAGCTCGACGACGCCTCACAGGCCCTGACGCAGGCCCACCGCCGCGTGTCGGCGCTGGTGCGCGAGATGAGCAATGCCGTGCCCACGCGGCTGGAGAGCGAGGGGCTGGTGGCCGCGCTACGCAGCGCGCTGGATCATGACTTCCACGACAGCTTCGATCATATCACGTGGCAGGCGGCCGACGGCGTGAACGAGCGCGCGCAGCAATTGCCGCTGTTCGTGAGCGAGGTGGTGTTTTACGCCGCGCAGGAGGCCATCCGCAATGCGGCGCGACACGGGCGCGGCGGCGACGCTCAACGTCCGCTGAATCTGGCTGTTTCCGTGGAGAACGGCGCCGGGCTGCGCGTGATCATCGGCGACGACGGGGTGGGGCGGCCCGCGCCCCGATCGGCTGATCATGGCGGCAGCGGCCTGCTGTTCCACACCGCCATGCTGGCCGTCGTCGGCGGGACGTTGAGCGTGGAAGATCGATCGGGCGGGGGCACGCGCGTGACGATTGCGGTACAGGCGGATTGACCATCTGATCTGAATATTCGACCGGCCGATCTGGCCGAAGTCATTCTCCGTTATAATCTGCCCATCCTGTCCCTCGGCTATCACCTATGACCACACGCCCGCTCGATCTGCGCCGCCGCCGCGCGCGCATCGTCAACTTTTTCTTGCGCGCCCTTCTGTCCGCCTTCATCTGGGACGTACTGATCCGCGCCCTGGGCGGACGCGCCCGCGCCAACCGCACCGCGCTCGATCGGTACACGCGGCTGGCGCGGCAGTTCCGCGCGCTGGCGGTGGAGCTGGGCGGCGTGCTGATCAAACTCGGCCAGTTCGCCAGCAGCCGCGCCGACATCCTGCCCAAAGAGATCCTGGACGAGCTGGCGAGCCTGCAGGATGAAGTGCCGCCGGAGCCGTTCGATCGCATTCAGATCGTCATCGAGCGCGAGTTGAACCGACCGCTGACGGCGGTCTTTCAATCGATCGAAGCGCAGCCCGTGGCCGCCGCGTCGCTGGGTCAGGTGCATCGGGTGATCCTGAATAGCGGCGAGCGCGCCGTGGTCAAGGTGCAGCGGCCCGGCATCGAAGGGCTGGTGGCGGTCGATCTGGAGGCGCTGCGCATCGCGGTGGGCTGGCTCAAACGCTACGGTCCCATCCGCCGCCGCATGGATTTGGACGCGCTCTACGACGAATTCGGCCGCACCTTGTACGAAGAACTGGACTATCTGGCCGAAGGCCGTAACGCGGAGAAGTTCGCGGCCGATTTTGCGGACTGGCGCGACATCCGCATCCCGAAGATTCACTGGGAGCTGACGACGCGGCGCGTGCTGACCATGGAGGACATCGGCGCGATCAAGATCAGCGACGTGGCGGCTTTCACGGCGCGCGGCGTGAGCGCGCACGACGTGGCGCACAGCCTGTTCAAGTTCTACCTGCAGCAGGTCTTCGTCAACGGCTTCTTCCACGCCGATCCGCATTCGGGCAACTTGTTCGTCGAGCCGCGCGCCGACGGGCAGTTTACGCTGAACGTCGTGGACTTTGGCATGACGGGTGCGCTGTCGCCGGAGCTAAAGCAATCGCTGCGCGAGGCCTTCATCGGCCTGGCCACGCGCGACGTGCACCGCGTGGTGGCGGCGATGGACGCGGCCGGCTGGCTGCTGCCCACCGCCGATCGGCGCGCCATCGAGCGCGCCGCGCAGAAGGTGTTTGGCCGCTTCTGGGGCATCAGCATGGGCGATCTGCAGAATCTTGATCTGAACGAGGTGCGGGCGTTTACCAGCGAATTCCGATCGTTGATCTACGCCCTGCCGTTCCAGATTCCGTCCAACGTGCTGTTTCTGGGACGGGCGCTGGGCATCCTGTCGGGGCTGGCGACGCAGATCGATCCGCAGTTCAACGTCTTCGAAGCGGCGGCGCCCTTCGCGCAGAAGATGCTGGCCGACGACAGCGGCTCGATTCTGAAAGTGGCGGTGGACGAGATGGTGTCGCTGGGCAAGGCGGTGGTGCGGATGCCGGTGCAGCTCGATCGGTTTCTGGAGCTGGCCGGGCGGGGTGAATTGCGCGTCAACGTCAACGACACCGAGCGGCTGATCGATCAGTTTCACGCCATGAACCGCGCGCTGGGTCGCCTGCAATGGACGATTTTGTTCATGGGGCTGCTGCTGGCCGCGCTGATCCTGGAGGCGGCGGGTTACCGGACTATCAGCCCGGTGGTGCTGTTCATCGCGCTGGCCGCGGGCATATGGCTGGCGCTGCGGCGGTGAGGGTCTCACGCAGTGAGACCCTCACTGCGTGAGACCCTCACGAATGGCGCTCCGCGTAGCACGCTCTGCGTCGGCGAGGCGTACATCTGGAATCACCGGCAATGGGTGTTCGTGAGTGACCAGCAGGATTACCACCTGATCGGTTCTGGTCACTGACTTCGTCGCCGCCGTGAGCGGTTACCAACTGACAACCAGCGCGCGACAAAGTGACACCTGCGGGTTGTCGCCCCTGCCGTTTTCAAGTACACTCGTCGCATGGCAACCCCCACGAGATTTTTTCTGGTGTTGAGCATTCTGATCGGACTGTTGACCGGCTGCGTGTCGCCGGCGCCGATGGCGGTCATTCACCTCAACGATCGGCAGCCGCTGCCTGAGCGGCCCCCGACCGATGTCGTGCCGCTGCGCGTGGCGGTGGGCGCCGTCACCTCGCCGCAAGGCACGGTTGAGTCATACGCGCCCCTGTTGGACTATCTCGAGCGCAAACTTGATCGGCCTGTCGAATTGGTGCAGCGCCGCACCTACGCGGAAGTCAACGACCTGGTGAAGACTGGCTATGTGGACGTGGCCCTGGTCTGCACCAGCGCCTACGTGGCGGGCAAACGCGACTTCGACATGCAGCTCTTGCTGGCGCCGGAAGTCGATGGCGAGACCGTGTATTATTCTTTTCTGATCGTGCCGGCGACGAGTGCGGCCCGCAGCATGGCCGATCTGCGCGGCAAAGTCTTCGCCTTTACCGATCCGATGTCCAATACCGGCCACAATTACCCGGTGCATCTTGTCAAGCAGCTGGGCGAGACAGCGGAGTCATTCTTCGCGCGCACGTTCTTCACCTACAGTCACGACGACGCGATCCGGGCGGTGGCTTCGGGCCTGGCCGACGGTGCAGCGGTGGACAGCCTGGTCTATGATTACGCCATCGAGCGCGAACCGGAACTCGCGCAGCGCACGAAGATCATCGGTCGATCGGAGCCGTTTGGCATTCCGCCCGTGGTGGCAAGCCCTCAGGCTCGACCGCAAATCGTCGCCGAGGTGCGCGATCTGCTGATCGGCATGGCGGCTGACCCGGAAGGACAGCAGGTCTTGAACGGCCTCAACATCGATCGGTTTGTCACCGTCGAAGATCGCATTTACGATTCCGCCCGCCAACTCGAAGCGGAAGTCGCCGCTCCCGCCGTGAAATGAACCGCACGAAGGTCTTCGATAAATTCTGGTCGATTGCCGGCGCGGTCAGCGTCCGCACCAAGATTCTGGGCATCGTGCTGGGGCTGGTGCTGCTGCTGGGTATTGGCGTGACCGTGCAGGTGCGCGCCACGCTGACCTACGTCATGACGGAGAACCTGCGCGAGCAGAGCGTCTCCATCGCGCGCGATGTGGCCGCCCGCAGCGCTGACCCGATCTTGATCAACGATCTCTTCACGCTGCAACAACTCTTGCGCGATACGCAGGCCAACAACCCCGATGTGCGCTACGCCTTCGTGGTCGATCCGAAACACAACGTACTGGCAAGCACCTTTGAAGACGGCTTTCCACTTGAACTCATTGACGCCAACAGCGTGACGCCAGAGGAGCATCACCACCTGGCAGCGCTGACGACCGATGAGGGCACGGTATGGGACACTGCCGTGCCGATCTTTGAAGGCCGCGCCGGGATGGCGCGGGTCGGCTTGTCGGAGGCGCGCGCGCAGGCGGCCTTGAGCGCCGTGACCACGCAATTGCTGTTGACCACCGTCGTCGTATCGGCCATCGGTATTCTGGCGGCGGCGTTTCTGACGGTGGTCCTGACGCGCCCGATCCTGACACTGGTGCGGGCCACACAGGCGGTGGGCAAAGGCGATTTTTCGCAGCGCGCGCCGCGCTGGGCCGACGACGAAATTGGCGAATTGAGTGACGCCTTTAATACGATGACAGAAGGCTTAGGCCGTGCCGAGAAGGAACGCGCCGAGCGCGACCAGCTGCGCACGTATTACCTGTCGCAAGTGATTACGGCGCAGGAGGAAGAGCGCAAGCGCATTTCGCGCGAACTGCACGACGAGACCGGGCAGGCGCTGGCCTCGTTGATGGTGGGGCTGCGCAACGTCGAAGAAGCGCCCACCGATGAAGACCTGCGCCGCCGCCTGCACGATCTCCGTCAGATCACGTCGCACACGCTGGAGAACGTGCGCGAACTCTCGATCGAACTGCGCCCCTCGGTGCTGGACGATCACGGACTGGTGGTGGCGCTCACGCGATATACTCAGGATTACAGCGCGCGGCATCAAGTGCCGGTCGATTTTCAGACGGTGGGCTTGAATGGAGAACGTCTGTCGCCGCCGATCGAGACGGCCTTATATCGCATTGTGCAGGAAGCGCTGACGAATGCGGCCAAGTACGCGCAGGCACAGCACCTCAGCGTTCTGTTGGAAAAGCGCAGCGATCAGATCAGCGCCATCATCGAAGACGATGGACAAGGCTTTGATGCTGAGACAGTGCTGGCGTCGGCGGCTCAGAATCAGCGGCTGGGGTTGTATGGGATGCGGGAACGTGCAGCGTTGTGCGGGGGCACGGTCACGATCGAATCGCGGCCGGGCGGCGGCACGAGTGTGTTTGTGAGAATTCCGGTGACGAGTAATGAGTGATGAGTGAAAAACGGATTCAAGTGTTGCTGGCCGACGATCATGCGGTGATGCGGGCGGGGCTGCGGCTGCTGATCGACAATCAGCCGGATATGCGCGTGATCGGCGAAGCGGGCGACGGGCTGCAGGCGATCGATCAGGCGGCGGCCCTGCAGCCCGATGTGGTGCTGCTCGATCTGACGATGCCCAGGATCGACGGCCTGACCAGCCTGAAGCAGATCCGCGAGCGTGCGCCTCAGACGCGCGTGCTGATCCTGACCATGCACGCCGACGAGCAATATCTGCGCGATGCGATTAGCCGGGGCGCGAGCGGTTACGTGGTGAAACAGGCCGCCGATCAGGAAGTGCTGTCGGCCATCCGCGCGGTGATGCGCGGCGAGGTGTATGTACATCCGTCGATGACCAAGGCGCTGCTGGGCGACCTGATGGGCGAGGCGAAACCGATCGGGCCGCGTGAACCGATCGGGTTGTTGAGCGAGCGCGAATTGCACGTCATCAAGCAGGTGGCGCGCGGCCACACCAATCAGGAGATCGCCGTGAAGTTATCGCTCAGCGTCAAGACGGTGGAGACCTATCGCGCCCGCGCAATGGAGAAACTCGAACTATCCAGCCGCGCCGCGCTGGTGCGCTACGCGATGGAACAGGGTTGGCTGAACGAATAGTCGTCGATTTCCGTCGACGATACATGGATCGCTGCGGCTGCAAGGCAGTTGTTTAATCAGAGATCCCTGATCGAGACTGGCAGGCTGAAGAAGAAAGTTGCGCCTTGTCCAATTAGGCTTTCGACCCCGACTGTGCCTCCGTGCGCCTCAACCAGCTGCTTCACAATCGCCAACCCGATGCCCGATCCACCGCTCGATCGAGAGCGTGATTTATCGGCGCGGTAAAAACGATCGAAGACATGCGGCAAGTCCTCCGGCGCGATGCCGCTGCCCGTGTCGATCACTTCGACTCTGATCGATGAGCGATCTTTCGCACTCAGCGCCGCATGCACGGTGACTCGCCCGCCGCTTGGCGTGTGCCGCAGCGCATTGCTCAGCAAATTGCCGATGACTTGTCGCAGGCGATCGGTATCCGCGTCGACCGAAGGCAGATGCGCGGCGATCTCGGTGTTCAGTTCGATCCCGCTCGCTTCGGCCTGCGGGCGGGCGTGATCGACCACGCTTTCGATCAGCGCGCCCATGTCGGTTGGCGTTCGCTCCAATTTCAATTGCCCTGCTTCGGCCAGCGACAATAGGCGCAAATCGTCGATCAGTCGTTTGAGCAACGCGGCCTCATCATGCAGCGAAGCAATTTCTTCGGACGAGGCTGGCAAGACGCCATCGAGCATCGCTTCCAGGTTGGCCTGAATGACACTCAGCGGTGTGCGTAGTTCGTGTGCGATGTCGGCAATCATGGTGCGGCGTAATTGGCGATCGGCGGCCAGGGCGTCGGCCATCTCATTGAAGGACACGGCCAACTGGCCGATCTCATCGTGCGACTGGACCGGCACCCGTTGATCGAGTTGACCAGCCGCGATGCGCTGCGCCGCCGAGGTGACCGCGCCGACCGGTTTGACGATCTGCCGAAACAAAATGAATCCGAGTACCAGGGCGAATAGGGCGGCCACCACTCCGCCGATCCAGGTCGAGCGCTGCACACCGGCGAGAAAGTCGCTGGCGGGTGTCGGGTTGGCGGTTGATTGCACCGCTAACAAAGTACCAACGCGCGTGCCATTGACCAGGATCGCTGTGCCGGAATTGAGGTCGGCGGGGGATAGTTGCTCAGAGGTGGCAGAGGCGGCGCTGTCGGCAATGACACGGCCCTGCTCGTCAGCTAATAGCAGACGAGATCCCATCCAAGCCCACATATCGTTGCCCATCATCATGCTGTCTGTCGCATGATCTGCGCCCATACCCCAATTTTGCTCGTGGCTCATCATGCCGCCCATCATCCAGCCGCCGTTTTGAGTCGGCATACCCATCGGCAATGTCGAAGTGCCGAACAACGCCTCGACCCCTTGCCAACTGCCGTTGCGCGCGTAGTAGCTGGCAAACCTCGGCGCGAGCTGCTGGGCCCACGCCTGGCCGCTCTGCGTGACGTATTGACTGAACTGACCGCTCGTCGCCTGATTGACCAGCAGCGCATCGACCACACCGCCGATCAAGATCACGAGTGCGAAGGCGCCCATCAGTTTCAGCCACAGACTACGCATCGTCAGACTCGTCGGTGATGAATTTGTAGCCCACACCATACACCGTCAGAATGTGACGCGGGTGGCGCGCATCGTCGCCGAGTTTCGCGCGCAGGTTCTTGATGTGCTGATCGATGGTGCGCTCGTAACCATCGTAAGCACGATCGCCTAATTCTTCCAGCAATTGCAAACGTGTGAAGGCACGACCCGGATGACGTACGAAGGCCGTTAACAAGTTGAACTCGATCGGCGTGAGATCGATCGGGGCCTCACCGATCGTCGCCATATGCCGCTCGAGTTCGATCATCACATCACCAGCGACCATAGTCGACGTCGGTTGTTCGCTGCCCTGCGCGCGACGCAACACCGCCCGTACTCGCGCCACCACTTCGCGCGGGCTGAAGGGTTTGGTGATGTAATCGTCGGCGCCCAACTCTAAGCCGATGAGCTTATCAGCCTCTTCGCTGCGCGAAGTGAGTATGATGATCGGCACATTGGACGTGCGCCGAATGTGTCGGCAGATGTCCAAGCCATCGACATTCGGCAGCATCAGATCGAGCACGATGAGATCGGGCTGCTCATGCCGAAAGGCCGGCATCGCCAGAGCGCCATCGTGAATCATGGTTACCTGGAAGCCGGCCTGTTCGAGATACAGCCGCACGGTGCGGGCGATCTTGGTTTCGTCTTCGACGATGAGGATCTTGCCGGGCATAGTGCCTTTTCAGTTGTTGGGTGCGCCTGACGCGACCCAATCGACCAACGTTTGAATCTGCGTGGGCGTTAGCGGCTGATTGCGAAACGGCATGTACCCGCTGCTTACGTATTGAATCAGGCGGCTGTTGTTGGGATCGCCTGGCACGACCTCCGCGCCACGTGCGCCGCCGCGCATCACGTTGTCGTAGGAGTTCAGATACAGTCCCGCTGTGCCGCCGTGACACGCGACACAGCGCGCCGTAAAGATGGGCTGCACATCGTCACTGAATGATACCTTCGTATTTGAAGGTGCGGGCACTGCGGGCTGCGCCGGAGTCGATTGAGGATAGCTGCCTTGACCGCGCCACCCACCCATCATCCCGTGTCCCCGGCCCCCCATCATGCCGTATCCGTAGGGCGTTGTGTTAGGAACCCTGTTCTGCGGATTGTAACCGTATCCTGGCCATTCTCCCATCATCCAACCGTGATTCCAACCATTCATCATGCCATAACCATAGGGCAATGTGCCGGTCACATTATTCTGGGAATTAAAGCCATAGCCTGGCCCACCCATCATCCCACCCATCCAGCCGTCGCCCCAGCCGCAGCCATAGCCATACGGCACGGTGTCAGTGATGCCGTTTTGCTGATAATAGCAGTTGCCCCAATAGCCTTGAGGCGCAGCGACCTGCGCTGAGACCGCGCCAACGGCTAGCACGATCAACAATACAGCGGCAACACCTGCCAACCCGATTAAGCCTGCCCGGCGTTTAAGATCGAAATTCATGACAACACTCTCCTTGCGTGTGATCGATCGACGGTCTGATCGTCACTCACAGGATACCGCCGGATTGTGTAGAACATGTGAGAACGGCATGAACAGGTTGTGCGAATTTTCGCTTGATCGAATTCAGCGTTGACGCAGCAACCGCGACGAATTGCCCAGGATCCCCAGATCGGGCAGCGACTGCGCGGCAGCCGCCAGGATCGGCGGCAAGAAACCAAACGCGGCCAATGACAGGCCGATCACGTTATACAATGTCGTGAAGATTAGATTCGCCTTTACCACCTTCATCGTGCGGTGCGCAATCTGGAAGATATCGGGCACCAGTGTCCAATCTTCGCGCATGAGCGCTACATGCGCCGCTTCGATGGCGACATCCGTCCCCGCCGCGCCCATCGCGATGCCGACATCGGCCTGAGCCAATGCCGGCGCATCATTCACGCCATCACCTACCATCACGACGGTATGTCCCTGCGCCTGATACTCCTTGACGATGCGAATCTTGTCTTCGGGCAGGAGGTTGGCGCGATACTGCACGTCGAGTCTTTCACCCAGTGCGGCCGCCGTCCGCTCGTTGTCGCCCGTGAGGAGTTCGATCTGGCGCACGCCAAGCGATCGCACCGCCTGCAATGCCGCCGGCACTTCGGGCCGCAGCGTATCAGCCGCGGCCAGCACACCGATTGGCTCACCGTCGCGGGCGATGAACAACAGCGTCTTTCCCTGGGCTTCCAGTTCGGTCACGCCAGAGAGTACGATCGTCTCCGGCATCATACGCCGGTTGCCGATGGCGACGAGGTTGCCATTCACAGTGGCGCGCACGCCCATGCCTGGGATCGCTTCAAAATCGCGCGGCTCCGCGAGTGGCAGATCATGTTCGTGCGCTGCGGCGCGCACGGCCTCAGCCAGCGGATGCTCCGAATAGCGCTCGGTTGAAGCCGCCAACGCCAGAATCTCGGAAGCGGGCAGACCATTCAGGGCGATCATATCAGTGATTTGCGGTTTGCCCAGCGTCAATGTTCCAGTCTTGTCGATGAGCAATACGTCGGCGCGCGCCAGCGACTCCAGATACTTGCCGCCCTTGATCAACAGCCCGCGCTTCGCGCCCGCGCCGATTGAAGCCAACATGGCGATCGGCGTCGCTAACGCGAAGGAGCACGAGCAGGCCACGACCAACACCGCCGCCGTGGAGAGCGGGTTGCGGCTGATCAAGAATGTCAGCGCGGCAATTCCGGCGACGACCGGCAGATAGTAGGCCGAGAATTTGTCTGCGATGCGTTGCACATCAGCCCGATGCGCTTCGGCCTCTTCGACCATTTTGATTACGCGCCCGAACGTCGTATCGGCCCCAATGTGCGTGGCGCGCACTCGCAAATGGCCCAGGCAGGCGATGGTAGCGGCAAACACACGTGCGCCAGAGCCGACCTCGACCGGCATTGACTCACCCGTAATGGTAGCCTGATCCACTGTCGCCTGTCCGTCGATCACGTCGCCATCAACGGGAATCTTCTCGCCGGGACGCACGATCACCGTGTCGCCAACGTGCATGTCAGCAATCGGCAGTTCCATTTCCTGGCCATCACGCTCGACGCGGGCCGTCTGTGGCGCCATTGCCATCAAATCTTTCACCGCACGCCGCGCACGCTCGGTGGTGAAGTTCTCGGCGTAGTCACCCACGCGCATGAAAAAGACGATGACGACCGCCGTGGCCCATTGGCCCACCACCAGCGCCGCGATCACGCCCACCGTCATTAGTGTGTGCGAGATGACTTGCCTGCGGAGTGCGGCGCGGATGACGTTGCGAAAGATCGGGTAGCCGCCGACGATCACAATCGCCAGCCCGATCGGCCAGGACACGCGCTCGGTGATCTGCTCGAACAGTCCGAACCACTCGCCGATGACCACGACGAACAGCACTACGCCGAAAACCACGCCGAACAAAGTAAGGATGGGGCGGGTGAAATCGCCGATAGGCGATGAAGCCGCTTGATGCGTGTCAGTGTCAGGAACGGAATATCCAGCGCCTTCCACCGCTTGGCGAATCACCGGCAGATCAACCAGCGTTGGATCGAGACGGATGGCTGCTTTCTCCGAAGCCAGAAACACATTCACCGACTCGACGCCCGGCAGCGCCGCAATGGCGTGCTGAACGTGCAGCGTGCATTCCGCGCAGTCCATGCCTTTGATAGGAACTTCCAGAGTTTTGACGGTATTCATATTCATCTCCCCTGCGCATCATCGCTTTACACGACTTATGGATGCAGGAATGTTATAGCGCGTGCATTCATAGACGCCACGTGCGACATCGGCCAGTAGGGATTCGGCCAGCTCGAGAACCTCACCGACGCGGTCGTCACTGAGGTGATAGGTGACGTAGCGGCCTGCCTGCTCCGCGATAACCAGACCGCAGTCGCGTAGACAGCCAAGATGATTTGAGGCATTCGACTGGGATAGGCCCGTGGCTTCCACGATCTCACTGACTGTGAGCGGCCCGTCGCGTAGGGCGATCAACACAGACAGCCGCGACGAATCAGCGAACCCACGGAAGAGCTTGGCTTGCAAGTCAATCGATCGGACTTTGGTATTCATTAACATGGTGGTGCTCCATCACATCAATATATCATCATCTGGTGATATATTACCTGAGCGATAAGAACTTGTCAAGACACACTTATTGATCAAACGCTGTCGTACGAGCCTTCACACGTCGTCTTGGCCGCATGCCCGTTGGGATGATACCACCAGGAACAACAATGTCCTGGTGTTCAACTGCACGCCGCTGTCAGGTTTTCCCCGACGGCGGCCCTCAATTCAGCGGATTTTCCCCGACAGCCGCCCCGACAACTAACAGGTTTTCCCCGCTTCATCACGGCCCGCGTTCGGCATACACTACTCTCCAGAAGTGATCGGTCGATCAAGCGTCGATCGTCGATATTTCAAGGAGGGAACGTCTATGAGCGATGTGCCGCAGAAGCAGGATGTCATCGTGCAGATGCAGGCCGACCTCAAGCGTGCGCTGGCCAAGCCGAAGGATCAGCGGCGCTGGGTGATGGTGCTGGACCTGCGCAAGTGTGTGGGCTGCCACGCCTGCACCATTTCGTGTGTGGCCGAAAATAAACTGCCTCCGGGTGTCGTGTATCGTCCCGTGCTGGAAGAAGAGATCGGCACGTACCCCAACGTTACGCAGCGCTTCATGCCGCGCCCCTGCATGCAGTGCGACAATCCGCCCTGCACGCCGGTCTGTCCCGTCAATGCGACGTATAAAAACGCCGACGGCGTGGTGGTGGTCGATTACGATCAGTGCATCGGCTGTCGCTATTGCATCACGGCCTGCCCGTATGGCGCGCGCACGTTCGACTTCGGCGCGACCTACACACGCGGCACGCCGGAGGCCGCCGGACTGATCGTGGGACAGTCGACCGCCGACGACTATGAGCGCGCGCCCAGTTACGAGTACGGCGAAGAGCACGCGCGCACGGGCGGCGAAGAATCGCCCATCGGCAATGTGCGTAAGTGTCAGTTCTGTCTGCACCGGCTGGAAGCAGGGATGCTGCCGGCCTGCACGACGACGTGCATCGGCCGTGCGACGATGTTTGGCGATGCGAACGATCCCGATAGCGTGGTGGCGGGCATGATCGCCAGCCCGAATGTGATGCGGCTCAAAGAAGAGTTGGGCACCGAGCCGCGCGTTTATTATCTGGTGTAGGAGGACGGCCATGACACTTAAACGCATTCTCTACGTGCTGTGCATTCTCGCCCTCCTGGTCGGCGCCTGGGGCGTGTTCGATCGTCTGACGACCGGCCATGAAGATGCCGCCTACGGATCGTATGTGGTGTGGGGTCTGTGGGTGGCGATGTATTTGTTCTTCGCGGGCGTGGCCGCCGGGTGCTTCATGTTCGCCGCGCTCGATCTGCTGTTTGACGTGCAGTTGTTCAAGGGCACGGGCCGGGTGGCGCTGTGGACGGCGCTGGTGAGTCTGGCCGCGGCGCTGCTCTCGATCTGGCTGGATCTGGGGCACATGGAGCGCATCTGGAAGGTATATTTGCAGCCCAACCTCGGGTCGGTGATGGCGCAGATGGTATGGGGCTATACCCTCTTCGGGCTGCTGTTGCTGGTCTCGCTGTTCTTTGCCATCCGCAAGCCGACGAGCAAGGTTCTTAAGGGGTTGATGATCGTCGGTGTGCCGCTGTCGCTGTTTGTGAGCGGCGCGGTGGGCGCCCTGCTGGGTGTGAACGCGGGCCGCCTGTTCTGGCACGTGGGCCTGCTGCCGGTGCAGTTTCCGGTCTTCTCGTTGGCGTCGGGTTTTGCGGCGATGCTGGTGGTGATCGGTTTGTTTGGCTCCAAGGATGATGCTCGCCGCCCCCGGCAGTTGTGGGTGATGGCGCTGGCGACCGTCGTCCTGCAAATCGTGAAGCTGTACTTCCTGTGGGCCGATTTCTCACAAAGCATCTACGGCAATGTGCCGCAAAATGTGGCTGCTGTGAATCAAGTCTTGTACGGCCCGTATTGGTGGGCGTTCTGGATCGTGCAGCTGCTGATCGGATCGATCATCCCCATCATCGTGTTGAGCCGCCGCAAGTGGGCGGTGAATCCGAAGATCGCCGGGACGATGGGGCTGCTGGTGCTGATCGGGTTTGCTGTGGCCCGCGCCAACATTGTCTTCCCGGCGCTGACCGTGCCGGAACTCGACGCGCTGATGACGGCCTTCACCGGCCCGCATCTGTCGTTCGATTACTTCCCCAGCCTGATGGAGTGGGCGGTCACGATCGGCATTGTGGGGCTGGCCGTGCTCGCATTCCTCATCGGCACTGATCGCTTGAAGTTATTCCGCATGACGGAGGTGGCGTAATGACCACACACGATCAAACCAATCCATTGAATCCCGAAGTAACGCGGCGCACGTTCTTGAAGGCGAGCGCGGCCGTCGGCGGCGCGGCGTTCTTTCTGGGCGCGCTGCCCGAAGTGCAGCAGGCGCTGGCGCGCCTCAACGCGCAGCCGGCCTACGCACTAACTGATCCGACGAATCAAATTTACTCGGTGTGCTTGCAGTGTAACACCGGCTGCGGCATCAAGGTCAAATTGGCGGAGGGCGTGGCGTCCAAGATCGACGGCAACCCGTACAGCCCGTGGACGCTGTGGCCGCATCCGGCCTATGAGACGCCCGTCAAAGATATGGCGACGGTCGAGGGCGGCATCTGTCCCAAGGGCCAGGCCGGTCTGCAAACCGCTTACGATCCGTATCGCATCGTCAGTGTGCTGAAGCGCAAGCCCGGTACCAAACGCGGTGAAGGCAAATGGCTTGCCATCCCGTTCGAGCAGGCGATCGATGAAGTGGTCAACGGCGGCGATCTATTCGGCGAGGGGCCGGTGGATGGCTTGAAGGCCGTGCGCGCCCTGACCGACGCGGAACTTTCCAAGGAGATGAAGGCCGCGGTTCAAAAGATTTGGGATGAGAAAGACCCCGAGAAGAAGAAGAAATTGGTCGAGGAATTCCAGACCGAATTCAAAGATCATCTCGACGTGCTGATCGATCCCCAACATCCCGATCTGGGGCCGAAGAACAATCAGTTCATGTTTGTGTGGGGGCGCATGAAGGGCGGCCGCGAGGATGTGGTGGATCGCTTCGTCAAGGGCGCCATCGGCTCGGTCAACATGAACGGCCACACCACCATCTGCCAGGGGTCGTTGTACTTCACCGGCAAGCAGATGAGCTCCAAGTGGAACGCCGCCAAATCGACCTTCGACAGCGGCGACAAGTTCTACTGGCAGGTGGACACGGCCAACAGCGAATTTGTCATCTACGCCGGCGCCAATCTGTTCGATGCGAATTATGGGCCGCCACAGCGCGTGCCCAAGGCGACCGACGCCTACGTCAATGGACGCAAGTTTGCCGTCGTGGATCCGCGCATGAGCAAGCTGGCAGCCAAAGCCTGGAAGTGGGTGCCGATCAAGCCCGGCACCGATGCCGCCCTGGCGCTCGGCATGATCCGCTGGATGCTGGAGAACGATCGGTATAACAAGGCTTACCTCGGCCTGACCAATCAAGCCGCCGCCACTGCCGCGGGCGAACCGAATTACAGCAACGCAGCCTGGCTGGTGAAGATCAAAGACGGCAAGCCCGGCAAACATCTGCGCGCCAGCGAGCTTGGCCTGCTGGAAGCCAGGACCGAGAAGGATAAAGATGGCAAGGACGTGACGATCTACGTCGCCAAAGACGGGACGAAGTATCCCGGCGATACGCCGGTGGCGTTGGTCAAGGGTCAACCCATCCCGATCGATGTGCTGACCCCCGAAGCCGCGCCGGTCGTGGGCGATCTGCTCGTCAACCAAAAGGTCGGCGATTTTGAGGTCAAGGACGGCTTGCAGATTTTGCTCGAATCGGCGCAGGCGCACACCATCGCCGAATGGGCCGAGATCGCGGGTGTCCGCGAAAAAGACATTCTGGAACTGGCCGCCGAGTTCACGTCGCACGGGCGCAAGGCGGCCGTGGACATTCATCGCGGGCCATCGCAGCACACCAACGGCTTCTACAACAACAACGCCTGGTACGTGGTCAATCTGCTCATCGGCAACTTCGATTACGCGGGCGGCACCATCAAGCTCACGACGTATGATCGCAAAGGGTCCAAGAAGGGTCAGCCTTTCCCGGTGATGACGATGTGGGGCGAAGAAGAGATGACGCCCTTCGGGATCGACATGCTCCGCACCGCCACAACGTATGAGAAGAGCACGTTGTTCGACGGCACTTACCCGACCAAGCGTCCGTGGTTCCCGATCGCGACCGACATCTATCAGGAAGACATCCCGTCGATCGGCGATGCTTATCCCTATCCGGTCAAGATTCTCATGACCTACATGGCGGCGCTGCCCTACAGTCTGCCCGGCGGCCAGAAGGTCATCGAGATTCTGGCGGACCCCAAGAAGATTCCGCTCTTCATCGCCAGCGACATCTTGATCGGCGAGACGAGCATGTACGCCGACTACATCTTCCCCGATCTGTCGTACCT